>NZ_AP018827.1:1592500-2192500 GCF_003966695.1 Asticcacaulis excentricus | reverse complement strand
CGTTCATCCACGCGCCCGAGCGCTTGCCCTTGCGTGCGTAGGGATCAAAGTAGAACAGGCCCGACACCTTGCCGTCGCGCAGCACTTCGTAGGTCGTCACATCCTCATGGAAGACGGGCAGACCGGCCACCTTTTTGAAGGTAAACCCGTAGGACTGACTGGCGGCCCAGAACATACCTTCGACCAGCTTATCCAGTTGCAGGTAGGGCTTGATTTCGTTCTCATCGAGGTCGTAGCGCGCCTTGCGCACCTTCTCCGCATAGAAGCGGTAGTCCCACGGCTCGATGGTAATACCGGCTTTCTCCGCATCGGCGACCTTCTGCATATCGGCCACCTCTTCGTGCACGCGCTTGACCGCCGCCGGCCATACCGACTCCATCAATTGCATGGCGTTTTCGGGCGTCTTGGCCATGGCGTTTTCAACGCGCCAGTGGGCGTGCGTCTTATACCCCCGCAGCTTGGCGCGCTCGACGCGCAGCTTGAGGATCTTCTTGATCAGGGCGTTGTTGTCCCACTGATCGCCATTGTCGCCGCGATTGACGAACAGACGCCACACCTTTTCGCGCGTCGCGCGGTTGGTGCAGAAGGTGGTGACCGGTTCCATCGCCGAACGGGTGTTCGGGATGGCATAGAGGCCATCCTTACCCGCCGCCTTGGCCGACGCGGCCGCCGAAGCCATAAAGCCGTCAGGGACGCCCGGCAGCTCATCCTTGCTGAGATAGAGCACCTGTTCTTCGTCGTGCAGCAGGTTGTCGGAAAACTGGTTGAACAGCACCGACAGTTCCTTGTTGATTTCGGCGACGCGCGCCTTGGCCTGCGGCGTCAGGGCGGCGCCTGAGCGCACAAAGCCGTTATAGGTGACCCACAGAAGGCGGTCCTGCTCCGGCGTCAGCTTGAAGGTGGCGCGGCGGTCATAAACGCTCTTGATCTTCTGAAACAGCGCTTCGTTCTGATTGATCTCATCGCCAAAGGCCGCCAGCTTGGGCGACAGGCGCTTGGCAATGGCCTGAAGCTCCGGGGTGGACAGGCCCCCGCTCCACACACCATAGAGCGTGGACACGCGCTCCATCTCCTGTCCCGACCGCTCAAGCGCGACGACCGTATTTTCAAAGGTGGGCGCGGCCTTGTTTTGCGTAATCGCCGCAATTTCCTGACGCTGCGCGGTCATGGCCGCGTCAAACGCCGCTTCGAAATCTGCGATCTTGACCTTATCGAAGGGAGGGATGCCGCCATAGGGGCCGGTCCATTCCACCGTCAGCGCCGACGCGCCCGTAGCCGCCAGAGCGACGCCCGGCATCAGCCCGGCCGAAGTCATTAACCCGATCACCATGCGACGATCCATTTCCATCTGCTGCTCCTGAATACGATTATGGACTCCGGCATAAACGCCCAGCGCCGCCAAATCCGTTCCATTCGCAATCATCTAAGCATGTACCCTTGCTGGCGACAAGGGCGCGGGTCTATAGACGAGAGGACACTCATTTTCGGCGTTGCCGAGTGGTTGCGTAAGGGAAAACAAACATGGCTATTGGGGTTTTCGATTCAGGCGTCGGCGGGTTGAGCATTCACCGGGCGCTGGTGGACCGGATGCCGCGGGCCGATTTCATCTATCTCGGCGATCAGAGGCACGCCCCCTATGGCGAACGCTCCGGTGAAGAGATCGTTGAACTGACGCGTCAGGGCTGCGAAACCCTGTTCGAGGCCGGGGCCTCTCTGGTCGTTCTGGCCTGCAATACCGCATCGGCCGTGGCGCTGCGCCGCCTGCAATCGAGCTGGTTAGCCGGTTATCGCCAGACCGCGGGCAGAGCCGTCAATGTGCTGGGGATCATCGTTCCGACCATCGAAGCAGCCACCGGCCTGCCGTGGGAGCACGAGGCCGAACGCCGCGGCCCCAAGGTCGAGAATGTCGATGTGCTGGGCATCTTCTGCACCACGGCAACGGCACGCTCGCGCGTCTATGAGATTGAGATCGACAAACGCCGTCAGGACCTGGCGGTGTTCAGCGAACCCTGTATCGGGCTGGCCGGCATGATCGAGGCCGGCGAAAGCGAAGACAAGTTGAAGGCCGTGGTCGAAAGCCGTGTGCAGGCGCTCAAAACTCGCATCGGACGCTATCCCGACCGCGCCATACTGGGCTGCACGCATTATGAGATCATCGGGGACCTGTTTAAGGCCGCCCTGCCCGAAGGCACGCCGCTGATCCATCAGCCGTCTTCGGTCGCCGATGCGCTCGAACGCTATGTGGCCCGCCACCCGGACTATCAGATCGGCACGTCCGGCCTGCGCCGCTTCCTGACGACGGGCGAGCCCGGCCCGCAATCGCGCATCGTCGAAGCCTTCTGGGGCGCGCCCGTGACGTTCGAGAGCCTGTCCGCCTGAAGCGCAGATGCAACTTCCTTCCCGATTGCAATTCAGGGCTTTTACCTCGACTTGGATCAGGGGCCACGCTATTTAAACCGCATGTATATCCACACCGCACCGGACCTGACTCTGGATTTTCAAAGCGCCGTTTTCGGGGCCGAAGGCGATCTGAGCGTCCCTTCACCAGGGCGCAACCTGTTTTGGCTCAGTGGCCTTTACAGCGTGCAGGCTTCCAAAGGTCTTGAGCTGGAGTTTACGGATATCGACACCTTGCGCCGGGTGGTCATCTATCCGGGCGGTGACAGTGGTACCTTTCTGTTTTTGCCACGCGGCGAATACAAGCTTTACTACCGGCTGATCGGGTCACTGACACCCGATGAGGTCACCCTATCCATGCAGCGGATGGGCGTCTTCAAAAGGTTGGGGCTCTATGCCGCCAAGGGCCTGCGGCTTGCGGGGCGCCCCGGACGATGGCTGACCGTGGCCCGCCACCTGTTAACCCACCGGATGGGCAGCGCCATCGGTATCAGTCTTGCCCGTAGCGCAGAGACACCGCCGCTGTCTCTGAGCCCGCGTCTGGCCGAACAGTCGCTCAGACCAAAGCGCCGTCCAGAGGTCTCGATTATCATCCCGACCAAAACGCGCCATGACCTGCTGAGGGCCTGTCTGGACTCGCTGCGCCTGATCGACGGCGTTACCTTCGAAGTCATTATCATCGACAATGGCGCAACCGATCCGGCCATGCTTGCCCTGTTGCAGGATGCCGCGATGAAGCCGCATATCCGCGTCATTCGCCAGGATATTCCGTTCAATTTTTCCACCCTGTGCAATCGGGGGGCCGCTGCCGCGCGCTACCCGCTGCTCGTCTTCCTTAATGACGATGTGGAAGCGCTGGATGGCAGCTGGCTTTACGCCATGGCGGGATTTGCCGAGCGCGAAGATGTCGGTGTCGTCGGTGCGCGCCTGCTTTATGAATCGAGGGACCTGCAACACGCCGGGGTGGCGACACATTTGATACCCGGCCCCGGTCATCCCTGGCGCGGTGTGCCGGAAAGTCTGTGGCGCACGCATCCCTATCTGTCCGTTGCCGGTGAGGTCGATGCGGTGACAGGGGCCTGCCTGATGATCCGCCGAGATCTCTTTGATCAGGTCGGCGGCTTTGACGAAGCGCGTTTTCCGGTCAGTCTCAATGATATCGATCTGTGCCTCAAGGTGCGCCGGGTCGGGCTCAAGGCGATCTATGCGCCGGAGGCAACTCTGCTGCACAAGGAAGGTCAGTCACGCCGGGCGGACCACCGGCCGGAAGAGTATGAGCGCCGCGATGCAGAACTGAGAGCCTTCGTAGAGCTTTATCCGGACTTTGCGCGACAATCCATATTTTACCCGCCCGATCTGCGCCGCGACAACGACAGGGCGAGCCCGGTTTAAAGACTATCATTCACTTCGTCATCGCATATGTTTGGCATTTGCATTATGCCTTAAGCGTCCGTATGTGGGTAAAAGGTCAGGGTTGAGAGGACCGGGGGTTCAAAGGCGTGTTACGGTGGCTAAATCAGCAGTGGCATCGGGCAACGCGCTTGTTCGACGGCAAGGACGAAGGTGCGGGGCACAATTACAGCCTGATCCGTGACGCCTTGGAAGTGGCGCGTCCGGCTTTCATCGCCGCCGGAGTGTTCAGCCTGTTCATCACCCTGCTTATGCTGACTGGCTCGCTCTACATGCTGGAGGTCTATGACCGCGTCATCCCCAGCCACAGTGTACCCACGCTTCTGGCCGTTACCTTCATCGTTCTGATCCTCTACGGCTTTCAGTCTTTGCTCGAAGGTATCCGCTCGCGCCTGTTCGCCCGTATTGGCCGGCAGTTTGACGATGGCCTGAAGGAGGCTGTGTTCCTGATCCATGCCCGTTCAGGGCTGCCTGCGGTGGCGCGCAGCGGTGAAATCCCGGCCTATCGCGATCTCGATCAGTTGCGCAGCTTTCTCGCCAGCCCGGCCGTATCGGTGCTGTTCGACCTGCCCGTTGCGCCCATCTTCCTGATCCTGATGTTCCTGTTGCACCCGCTGATCGGGTTGCTGGGCGTTCTCGGCATCATACTGCTGGCTGGTATTACCTGGCTGACCGAGCGGGCAACCAAACCCCTGCAAAAAAACGCCGCCGAGCGGATGCAGGAATCAAGTCAGCAGATAGAGGCGGCACGTCAGGCCGCCGAGACACTGTTTCCGCTCGGCATGGCCGACCCCCTGAAGGCACGATGGAGCCAGAAACACCACGCGGCGGGTGACGCCGTGATCCTGTCTGCGGACAGCGCGACCCACTATGGCGGTATGTCGCGTTTTGTCCGCATGTCTCTACAATCCCTGACCCTCGGCCTTGGGGCGTGGCTGGTCATCCACGGTGACGCTTCGGGGGGCGTCATGATCGCTTCATCCATCCTGCTGGGTCGGGCTCTGGCTCCAGTTGAACTGGCGATTGGTCACTGGCGTGCCTTCGTCAATGCGCGGCAGGCCTATGGCCGTCTATCGGAAAAACTGTCCACCATACCCCTGACACCCACCACCGAACTGCCGCCCCCGTCGCGTGAATTGCGGGTCGAAAACCTGTATGTCGCCGCCCCCGGCGCGGATCGTCGGCTGATACTGAACGGCATCAAATTCGAACTGTCGGCGGGGGATGCGCTGGGCATTATTGGCCCCAGCGGATCGGGCAAATCGACACTGGCGCGGGCTTTAATGGGCGTGTGGCCCATCGCGCAGGGCACGGTGCGACTGGATGGTGCTGAACTCAAACAGTGGCATGAGGCCACGGTCGGGCGCTTCTTCGGCTACCTGCCGCAGGAGGTGGACCTGTTTGCGGGTACCTTTGCGGAAAACATCAGTCGTTTTCAGCCCGACGCCACTTCGGAAAAAATACTGAAGGCCGCGCAGATGGCCGATATCGAGACCTTCATCAAAGGCTTCGAACAGGGGTTCGACACAGATTTGGGCCCGCGTGGCTCGCGTCTGTCGATCGGTCAGCGTCAGCGTGTCGGTCTCGCCCGTGCGCTTTACGGCGACCCGTTTCTGATCCTGCTCGATGAACCCAATTCGGCACTGGATGCCGAAGGCGAAAAAGCCCTGCTCACGGCGGTTGCCAATGCCCGCCGCCGCGGCGCGATCGTGATCATGATCGCACACCGCCCCAAGATGCTTCAGGTGGTCAACAAGGTTGTGGTACTGGCCAACGGCCAACAGAAGGCCTTTGGACCCCGCGAAGAGATATTGCGTCAGGTCATGCCCGAAAGCGCGCCAGCCCGGCCACAACCCGCCGGTGCCAAGCCTCTCAGCGTCGTGAAGGGAGCCCAGGGTGAGTGATATGCCGAGCCCCTCGATACATCAGGGTGATAAGCCCCTGCCCCCGCACGCCTCCGGCTATTTCAGCTTGAAAAGACAGGTCCGTCTCGGATACGCCCTTGTCACCATTCTCTTTTTGACCGTTTTCGTCTGGGGCTCTGTGGCCCAGATTTCCGGTGCCGTACTGGCGCCGGGCCGCATATCGGTGGAATCGAGTACCAAGCGCATCCAGCACCGCGACGGCGGGATTGTGAGTGAAATCCTTGTGCGCGAGGGCCAGAAGGTGAAGGCCGGACAGGTTTTGCTACGTCTGGACGCGACACAGGCCGGGGCCAGCGACAATGCGGTTCGCAGCCAGTTGTGGCAGCTCATGGCGCGTAAGGCGCGGCTTGAGGCTGAACGAGACAACCGCAGCGATCTGTCCCCGCCGGCCAGTGTACCTGACAATACCGAGTTTGCCGCTATTCTGACGACCGAACGCCGCCTGATGAGGGAGCGTCTGGCCAGCAAGGTACAAAAAGGCGCGCAACTGCGGGAGCAGATTGCTCAGAACGAAAACCAAATCGTTGGGCTGAGGGCGCAGATTGCCTCCCAAACTGAACAGATCCGTCTGGTGCAGCAGCAACTGGTCGGGGTGAGAGAGCTGCACAGCAAAGGCTATGCACCTTTGTCACGGCTCAATGAGTTGCTGATCATGGTCGAGCGTCTGAGTGGCGACCGGGGTCAGGCCGAGGCCTCAATCGCTCGCGTTAATAACCAGAATTCGGAACTGCGCCTGCAACTGATGCAACTCGATTCAACGCATCTCGCCGAGGTGATGACCGACCTGAAGGAGACCGATGCTAAGCTGGCGGAACTGCGTGAGCGGCGGGTCTCCACACAGGACGTTCTCAGCCGCGTTGACATTCGCGCGCCCGTGGACGGGGAAGTGCAGCAGATCGCCATTCATACGATTGGCGGTGTCGTGCGGCCCGCCGAGCCGCTGATGGTGATTGTGCCTGAGGCCGACGACCTGATCGTGGAAGCCCGTGTTCCGCCACAAAGCATCGATCAGGTACAGGTGGGCGGGCGTGCTTTTATCCGCTTCACAGCCTTCAACAGCCATACAACGCCCGAAGCCCGCGGTGCCGTGGATACGGTCTCCGGCGACGTGGAAATCGATGAGAAAACGGGGGCCGGATTTTACCGGGCGCGGCTTCGTTTGAAGGCGACCGATCTGCCAGCCGAGGTGCACGAACGGCTGATTGCCGGGATGCCGGTAGAGGTGATGATCGAAACCAGCCGTCGCAGCGTGCTAAGCTATATCCTTAAGCCCCTCAGCGATCAGTTCAACCGAGCCTTCCGCGAGGAATAGGATCGGGACAGAGAGTGTGGTTCACGACTCCCTGGGGAAGCCAAACTGTTCAGCCAGTTGCCCGCGTGAAAAGTGCTGCGGTTCCGGATCCGCCACGCGCGGCTTAACCAGCTGATAAACCCCGGGGGCAACGAGCTTGTACCAGGGGCGGTCCGTAGCCCCCAACTTTTGGCGAAACGCCAGATACTCATCCAGCGAACAGAAACCTTTGTCGCCCGCATAGGGCAAGCCTTTAACAGGAGCGGTCATGGTAGCCTTTGTGCCGGCATGCGGCGGACATTGAGAGGACGATTCGCGCGACGAGGCGGGGTTCACCCCGTCGCCAACAGCGGCCGCGGCAGTCCCGGCTGTGGTCACACCCATCAGCAGTAGCGCAAATTTTACCGTTGACTTCATCATGTACCGCACCTTGTCTG
Source organism: Asticcacaulis excentricus (assembly GCF_003966695.1). Classification (NCBI taxonomy): domain Bacteria; kingdom Pseudomonadati; phylum Pseudomonadota; class Alphaproteobacteria; order Caulobacterales; family Caulobacteraceae; genus Asticcacaulis; species Asticcacaulis excentricus. The sequence goes on along the minus strand of NZ_AP018827.1, from coordinate 2,185,040 downwards.
CCGTAGAATCGGAGGAGCCCTTAAGGTTGTGCATCTTGTCAACCACGATAAACAGGCTTTTTTCCGGCCTGGAATGGGTGTAAATACACCTACGAGATTTATAGCGCCTTCGGGTGGTATTCGCAAAGGGGGGTAAGCCATGCGCACATCCAACAAACAGACGTTCGATCAATTGACGCCCGAGCCCATGGCTTTCAGTGTGTTCGCCCCATCAGGCACCCTGTTACCGACCGGGGGCGTGAACCTGTCTCTGGAGGCGACCTCTGAGTGGGCAAGCCCGCTGCAGATCGATTCAGACCTTACGGTTACCAGCTTTTCTAAAGCGTCATCTGGCGTGCCCGGCGGATCAGAGACCGCCTTTGAGACCTCGACTACCGACAATATTCCGGCGAATGCCACCACCATTGACTATCTGGATCCAGCCAATCCGCTGACGGCCTATGTGCAGACCACTGGCGATGTCGATTGGATCAAGATTACCCTTGCCGCCGGCGTGCCGATCAAGATTCAAATGACCGGCACCGGCACCAATCCGCTGGCTACGCCCAGCTTCAATATCGTGACCGCCAATGGTACGGTATTGACCAGTTCTTCGGCCTTCGGTGCAAACGGTGTTGCCGCTGAGTTCACACCGACCACGGCGGGTGTCTACTATATCGCCGCCTCGGGGGGGACGGGCACAGGTACCTATCAACTGAACTATTTTGACACCGTGGCCAACGAAGCGGCGGTGGCATCGACCGCTGTCCCCATGAACGGTAAGGTCGGCGGCATTCTGGAAGGCAGCGTAGATCAGGACTTTTACAAGGTCGATCTGGTCGCCGGGCAGCGCTATGTCTTTACGGCTCAGGGGGTCGGCGGCGATGCCGCCCTTGGCGACCCCTCCCTGACCCTTTATTCCCAAACCACCAGCCCGACGGGCACGGTTAGCTATAACAGCGTAACCAGTAATGACGATGCGGATCTGACCAACGGTAACATTAATTCGGTCATCGTCTATACGGCCACGACGAGCGGCACCTATTATCTGAGCGTGCGCGGCAGCACGTCATCCTATACCTGGGAACGCTCCGGCAGCTACGTCGTTACGGCGAACGAGAACAAGGATCAGCAAAACCAGTATCTCTCGCCCAACCCCGGCGATATCCCTAACGGCACTCTGGCCGAAGGCGCGTCCGCCACGGGCACGGTGGATTTCATTTCTGACAAGGACTGGTACGCCGTGACGCTGGTCGCGGGTCAGACTTACGACTTTAGCCTGTTTGGTACAGGTGGTGCCGGTGCGCTGGTCGATCCAATGCTGGTTCTCTACAACGGATCGGGCACACGCCTGCTTCAGGACGACGATTCCGGCCCCGGCCGCAACGCCTTCATCTCCTACACGGCAACGACATCCGGCACCTACTATATTTCAGCTCAGGCCTGGTCCGATGAAGACGGCACCTATACCGGCACCTATACGCTAAGCATGGGCAAAGGCTTCACCGCCGGCACCGACACCATCGCCGCCGGCGTCAACACAACAGCCACGCTCGCCGTGGGCGGTACGTTCAAGGGTGAACTGGAAAAAGCAGGTGATGAGGACTGGATCGCTGTCGATCTGGTCGAGGGGCAGGGTTACCGCTTCGACCTCACCGGTTCAACCGATTTGCACGACACCGTCCTCTATGTCTATGACAGCAAAGGCGTTCGCATCGCGCAGGACGACAATGGCAACGGGACCTTCTCGCAGCTGACTTTTGAGCCGGTGACCTCAGGCCGCTATTATGTGTCGGCGGCTTCGGTAAATAATGCCCTGCACGGAAGTTATTCGCTTAGCGTTACGCCCTCTGCCCGTCCCCTTCTTACCGATGCCATCGACTGGGGTAGCAAGCTGAATGTCGCCAATGGCGTCGTGAAGATTTACTTCGCGGCGGCCGGCGAAGTGTTCGGCGGCGAGATGTCGTACGGCTGGACGGATTACGAGATCGCGCAGGCCCTGTCGGCGGCGTCGAGCTATTCGTCCTACATCAATCTGCGCTTCGAGCGCACCACCAACGCCGCCGAAGCCGACTTCAAGCTGGTGACGACCTACTCGAACGACTTCCTGGGCTATTTCAATCCACCCGGCACGGATGATGCCGGGGTGGGTGTCTTTGCCCTGAATGGTGCAGGCTGGAGCCGCGAAAACAGCACCGTCTCCGGGTTAAATCCGGGTGGGATGGGGTATCTGACTCTGGTGCACGAACTGGGTCATGGTCTGGGTCTGGCGCACCCGCACGATAATGGCGGCACCTCGGTTATCATGACCGGCGTCCTCAGCACGACCGACTACCTGGGTTATGGCTGGCAAAACCAGGGGGTCTATACCGTCATGAGCTATAATGACGGCTGGCCCGGTGGCCCCGTGCCCGCTTCGACCACCTATTATTCGGGGTACGCGGCCACGCCTATGGCCATAGACATCGCTGTGCTTCAGGCAAAATACGGTGCCAACGCGACAGCAAATGCCGGAGACACCGTCTATTATTTTGACGCCATGTCCTCTACCACCAGCACGTTCCGCAGCATCTGGGACACCAGCGGCACAGATACCCTGAGCGGCGAACGCTTTTTTGCGTTCACCGCTTTGACGCTGGATCTGCGCGAAGCCAGCATGTTTTATTCCGGGCCCACCAGCGGAGGGGCGATAAGCTACAGCCCCAGCTTTGCCGGCGGCTTGTCGATTGCCGCGGGCACGGTCATTGAAAACGCCCGTGGCCACCTCGGCGCGGATACGATCTACGGCAATGACGTCGCTAACCGTATCGAAGGTTTGGGCGGCGACGACACGCTGTATGGCTTTGGCGGCGACGATCAGTTTATCGTTGATATGAGCCCGATCAACAACGTGCAGACCCGTGTTAGCTCCGTGGTCGATGGCGGGACGGGCAATGACACGCTGGTCCTGAATATTGATCGTAAGGCCTTTGATCAGGTGGATCATGGCAACGGCCATTTTTCATTCAGCGATGCCACACGCACGATCCACGTCTATAATGTCGAGACTTTTACCTTTGCGGATGGGAAGTCCTACACGGCGGCCACGGTCGTCAACCGCGCGCCTTCACTGAGCGGCAGCCTGACGGCGCGAGTCGATGAAGGCCAGACGACGGTGCTGACGACGGCCAGCCTGAACTTCTTCGATCCGGATGACACGACCACGACCTTTGAGTGGATGCGTGCCACCGATGTGGATGAAGGGGGCAACGGCTACAAGGGCCAAGGCTATCTGCTGGTCGATGGCGTCGAAGCGACAACCTTTACGCTCGCACAACTTCAGGCCGGAAAGGTTGTCTTCGTCCACAGCGGCAGTAGTGATGGCGATGTCCATATCACCCTGCGGGCCTATGACGGCCAACGCTATTCGGCTGTGGGCAGCCTGAACTTTGCGGTCAATTATGGCATAGCCGACTATCTGGTTGGCTCAGGCTTGGTTGACTTCATCAACGGCGGTTCCGGTGCCGATGTTATCATCGCACTGGGCGGTGACGATATGATCAATGGGGGTAGCGGCAATGACTACCTCGTAGGTGGCGACGGTAACGACTCGCTTTCCGGCGGTAGTGGTTCCGACTTCTTGGTCGGCGAAGCCGGTAATGATCTGCTGGACGCCAGTGACGGCAATGACCAGATTTATGCCGGTGATGGCGACGATAAGGTCTATGGCGGTCTTGGTGCGGACCGCCTGATCGGCGGCGACGGCAACGATACCCTTTACGGCGGCGCCGGGGATGATTTCATTTTGGGCGATGCAGGCGATGACATCATCTATGGCGAGGATGGTTATTCCTATCTGCACGGCGGCGATGGCAACGATAAGGTGTTCGGCGGCAAAAACGCCGACTTTGTGATCGGGGCCGCTGGCAATGATGAGCTGCGCGGCATGGGCGACAATGACCAGCTCTATGGCGACATTGGCGACGACCAGATGTGGGGCGACGACGGCGACGACCTGTTCTCTGGCGGCGCTGGCATGGACAAGATCTACGGCGGCACTGGCAACGATATCGCCTTCGGTCAGGACGATAATGACACCATCTATGGTGATCAGGGTAATGATACCCTTTACGGTCAGGAAGGTGCCGATTCCATCTATGGCGGGACTGATGATGACGTCCTGAGTGGCGGCAGCGGCAAGGACTATCTGGAAGGCAATGCCGGTAACGATAGCCTGTATGGCGATAGCGACGAAGACACCCTCTACGGTCACGAGGGTAATGACCTTTTGTCCGGGGGCTCCGGCAAGGACAAGCTGTATGGCGGCATTGGCGACGATACCATCTATGGTGACGGCGACGACGACCTGATCTATGGCGAGGATGGCAATGACACCCTGATCGGTGGTCAGGGCAATGACGAGATCTTTGGTGGTATCGGTAACGATACGATCATCGCTCAGGACAGTAACGATATCGTCCACGGTGATGCCGGCAACGACAGCATTTACGGTGGCAACCACGAAGACACGCTCTATGGCGACGACGGCAACGACTTCCTTTACGGAGAGGACGGTCTCGACATCCTCGAAGGGGGTGCGGGCATCGACTATCTCTACGGCGGCAATCAGAATGATGTTCTGCGTGGCGGTGCCGACAACGACGTCCTCTATGGTCAACGTGACAATGACACCCTGTATGGCGACGCCGGCAATGATGCCCTTTATGGCGGCCTGGGTGTTGACACCCTTTACGGCGGCGATGGCAACGACACGCTATATGGCGGCGACCAGTCACCCAGCGCCGACTCCACGGCTGGGGTGCAGGAAGGAGACACCTATTATGGTGGTGCCGGAGCCGATACCTTCATGATCGGGCGGTATCGAGTCAGCATCAAAGACTTCAATGCGGCCGAGGGCGACAAGATTTCACTTAGCTCTATCCTTACCACGGCCCTTCCCAGTACGCTGACGCTTGGGACCAACTTCTTCAGCGGCGCCGGCGCCGCACCGACCAGCGCGGTGGCGACGCTCTATTTTGATAGCACGACCAACCTGCTCTATTACGATTCCGACGGCACGGGGGCCAATGCGGCCCAGGTCATTGCATATCTGGAGAATGTGACCAGCCTGTCCGTCAGCGACTTTGTGCGGGGATCGCATTTTTAAAAGACATATCAAGCGATACAGCAAAAGCCCTCGTGCCCGTTTAGTGGTCACGAGGGCCTTTTTTTAGTCTGAAAAAACGTGGCGCACGGGCGGGAGCCTGTTATATAAATTCTTGTTTAAATTAGGGATGCGCCATGGACAACCAAAGTCGTACCTGTGTCTTCACCACCTGCTTTCTTGGTGCGCCAGATCCGGTGTACGACGCCTTCTCGACCCTGGGGCACTATCTGCGTCAGTATGGCGTGGAATTGGTCCTCTTTTCATGCCGGGGCGATTTCAGCGCCTATGATGGCTTCACCTTATACCGCATTCCGTTCTCCCTGAGAGAAAACGGTCAGCTCTTTCAGCATGCGGTCTCCGCATCTGGTCCCGCTCTTTCCGGTGCCATGCTTCAGGAGCTGATGACCCTTGACCGGGAATGGGTGGGGGACGACACGCCGTTCGCGGCCGAAGTCTATATTCAAAGGGCTTTTACCTACTGGCAAAAGGCCGTGGAAATACTGCGCCCTTGCGCCGTAATTTCATGGGGGACAACAGCGCCGTTTTCCCGATTAATGATGCGCTTGGGGCAACTCAATCAGCTTCCGCTTTATGTTATGGAGCGTGGCTGGTTGCAGGACACCTTAGGTCTCACCGTACTTGGACAGGGGCACATGGCGAATATCTGTACAGATATCAGCCGTCTGTATGACGATGTCCCTGAAGAAGGTCAAAAAGAACATTGGGCCCAAATCCATAGCTATTACACCCACACCCGGCACCAGCACTATCCAAGCCATAATCAGTCAATTGCAGATGAGACGGTAATTCGCCTTCGTGAGCAGTCTGGACTCAAAATTTTATATCTTGGATCGAACGATGCCGGCGGAGGCAATTCGCTAAAAGGGGTCAATCAATCTGAACGCGCATCAACCTGGGCTTCCACCTCTTATAATGCCGCCGCAGAACTGGCCGCAGCTATTGAGCAGTTGGATATGGAGTGCCAGCTATGGATAAAGCCGCACCCTTCTACGGATTTTCGACTCCCCGAAGGAAGCCTTGGTGGACAGATCGATTATTTTCGTACCGAGAACGTTCAGCAGCTTGTCGAAATGGCAGATTTGGTCGTTACCCTAGGGTCAACGGCACAAATTTACGGTCTGCTGTACGACAAACCATTTCTCGTAATGGGAAATAGTATCCTTATGGGCCGCAGGATCGCTTATGAAGCCCTGTCCCGTGAAGACCTTCTGCCCTCCCTTAAGCAGGCCCTCGCGCGAGAAAGTCTGTCTGAGCGATTAGCCGCGGGCAAGGCACTCGTAACGCGCATGTACTTGGGCGATGTTATAGGGCTCAACAGCGAAGTGCCCACCCGCCTCAAAGTAGCAGACCTCGCAAGTTTTTTGGCACGCTTTAGAACTCTTGCCATTGATACGTCTTTAAAAATGACGGAACGTCGGGATCGCTTCGATGCTTTTACGGCGATTGCCTCTGGCGGTGCATCTAACGACGATCCTGAATACCTGAAAAAGCAATTGGTCGATCAGGCAGATAGCCTGAAAGAGCAGACGCTTCTTGTGGAAACGCTACGTACTGAGATTTCACGTCTGGAATGTGAAGTCGCTAAATACGATCAGATTGCATCTAAATTGCACGAAGAAAATCAAAAGCAAGTCGATGCGCTTCTAAGAACCGCATCTGATATGGATCATCTGCGTCAGAAATACGACACCCTTGTAAAAACATCCGGAGCGCTAGAAAGTGAAAAGCAGGCGCTTGAGCAAGAGAATATTCGACATCTGTCCGACTTGGAGGCGTTGCGGATCGATGCTGAATCGACAACAAAAGCACACAAGTTAATGCTTGCGGATGCCCAAAAGACCCATATCGCAGAACAGAAATCCCTTCAGGCGCGCATCGAAACGCTTGGGACCGAACTGCGGACAGAAACCGTGCGTCATGCCGAACGCCTCAAGGATGAGCGACAAAAAACCGAGATCTCATTTAAAAGTCAGATTGCTGATCTGAAAGCGGAACATAAGGCGCAAACCGATACCCTCAACCGTTTGGTCACCCAGTTGAAAGCTGAAGCCACTGCGCTGGAGACACAACACGCGAAAACCCTTAAGTCCCAGCAACAACGTGCCGACGACGCCGCGAAGGCACATGAAACCGCTGTGCAAAACCTCAAGGAGGCTTTCGAAAATGAACGCGCCATCCTCACAAATCAAATCGACGCGAAGACCAATGAACTCAAAGCCGCAGAGGCCGCTGCAACTCGACACCTCTCAGATTTAAAAGCGGAACATAAGGCGCAAACCGACACCCTCAACCGTTTGGTCACCCAGTTGAAAGCTGAAGCCACTGCGCTGGAGACACAACACGCGAAAACCCTCAAGTCCCAGCAACAACGTGCCGACGACGCCGCGAAGGCACATGAAACCGCTGTGCAAAACCTCAAGGAGGCTTTCGAAAATGAACGCGCCATCCTCACAAATCAAATCGACGCGAAGACCAATGAACTCAAAGCCGCAGAGGCCGCTGCAACTCGACACCTCTCAGATTTAAAAGCGGAACATAAGGCGCAAACCGACACCCTCAACCGTTTGGTCACCCAGTTGAAAGCTGAAGCCACTGCGCTGGAGACACAACACGCGAAAACCCTCAAGTCCCAGCAACAACGTGCCGACGACGCCGCGAAGGCACATGAAACCGCTGTGCAAAACCTCAAGGAGGCTTTCGAAAATGAACGCGCCATCCTCACAAATCAAATCGACGCGAAGACCAATGAACTCAAAGCCGCAGAGGCCGCTGCAACTCGACACCTCTCAGATTTAAAAGCGGAACATAAAGCGCAAACCGACACCCTCAACCGTTTGGTCACCCAGTTGAAAGCTGAAGCCACTGCGCTGGAGACACAACACGCGAAAACCCTCAAGTCCCAGCAACAACGTGCCGACGACGCCGCGAAGGCACATGAAACCGCTGTGCAAAACCTCAAGGAGGCTTTCGAAAATGAACGCGCCATCCTCACAAAGCAAATCGACGCGAAGACCAATGAACTCAAAGCCGTAGAGGCCGCTGCAACCCAACGCCTTCAAACCGCACAAAACGTGGCTTCAAAGCACCATCATGACCTTCAGACGCTGCTGGACGATCTTAAAGCCAGCTATGCAGCGGAAAGAACCGACCTGAATAAACAAATAACGTCTCTGAAACGCAGCCAGGACGCCCTTAAACTGAACCATGAAAAAGCACTTCAGCGTCAATCCATTCAATATGAGTCTCAGATTACCGACCTCAGAGTTTCATTGGAAAATTTAAGGACCTCTCATGCGGATGAGAGCAATCAACGTCAAATTCAGTTTTCTAACCTAGAGAACCAACTTGCGGAAGCCGTGGCACATCGGACGCGCCTCTCCGACGCGCTCGCTACCCAGTCACAGCTTGTAGAGAGCTATCGCGCCGGTCGTGCCAGCGATTATTTACAGTGGGCGTTCAATAAGAGTAAACGTATATAATAAATCTAAATCTGGGTAACCGTTGTTACATTAACGACGAAAATTTCACTTCGAAAGGACAATTCCCATATGAAAATAAAACACTGCATAAAATTTGGTTGATTTGCGATCATAGAAAAATAGGTAATTGCTCACGTGGTTGGCGTGCGAGGCTACGCGACGGTGAAGTTTCCGTCGACGAGGACGCGGATCGCGGCGTAAGGCATCAGGCCGCGTAGGCGTGCAGTGCCTGTGATTGAGCGATATCCCGCGTGTATGTCGGCGCCCCATTGTGAGCGGAAGCCGTTTGTCACTTTTCGGAAGATGACCGACGGTCTGATCTCTCGCTCGGAGACATTGTTGGTGGGTGGCACCCTGGGATCGGTCATGAAGACAAAGAACTTGGTCCGCCACGCCTTAATTTGCTTTTTCAGAGAGGCCCCGGCCGGATGGGCCGTTGGAATGGCGAGGATTGTATCGAGTTTGTCGTCTGCCTTGGCTGCATAGGCGCGAAGGGTTCCATCTTTCAGGTCCCCGCTTCGATGTCCAACGCGGATACACCATCGCAGATGGTCGCGTATTTTCGGGGCAAAGACCATGTCGCCGCGGTCGATGGCATATTGTACGTCGCGAAGAACGTGGGCCAGACAGACCTGGTGATTTTTGGCGAGTTCCTGCTGACCGGCATAGCGGTCGCTGATCCAAACGTCCGGATAATGGCCCGCCATCACTTCTTGCGGAACGGACTTGGCTCGGCTCGGCGCGATCTTATGAAGGACCGCCTTGTCCGAGGTGAAGCTCCATTGCCATTGGGTGATACCGCTGACGCGTGTCGTGGTTTCGTCGGACGCGACGACGCGGGCGGTTCGCAGTTGAGCGGCAATAGCCTCGCAAGCCGTTGCCATCTTGCCTTCAAGGCCCTTGAAGATGTTGGTCAAACCGCCTTCGGTGTCAACCGGCGTGGAAAAGGGGCTCTGACGCAATTTTGGTGCAAACGCGTTCAATAAACATCCACCAACCGCGCCCGAAGAAGATCGATCTTGGCGCGGCCGTACATCTGGCGCTTCACGAGCTTCAGTTTAGTGATCTGTCCCTCTGTCTGGCCGTTGGACCATGATGAGGAGATCGCCGCGCTGACTGCCGCCCGGTCCCTGGCCACGCCGTTAGCGAACGAGGTGATCAGGCTGGCTTTTGCTTGCTCGACCCAGGGGTCGAGTTCAGCCATGGCCTTTTTGCGGATCATGGTGTGGAATTTCGCAACAAGGTCGCGTGCTTCGACAAGTGACGGAACGCCGCCTTCGATAGCCGCGACGAGCAAAGTTTCCGCTTTTGACAAGGTATCTCGGCCCACTGTCATTAGCCTGGCAATGGTCCTCGCCGACGGAACACGCTGTAAGCTTTCAGCGTCGGCCTTTTCCGAACGTCGCCGCCTTGTCGCCCACTCGGTAACGACCCGCATTGAACCTTGGAAGCCTAAGGCTTTGAGACGTCGCCAAAGCTCGGCACCATTTCGATGGCCGGCCACCCATTGTTCATCCAGCCATGGCAAGTGTAGTTCAAGGGAGCTTTCACGAACGCGAAAAATGTCCGAACGTTGGCCCCGCAAGATTTTCCTGACCATACCGCGGCTATGACCGGTAACCCGGGAAATCTCTCGGATCGAAGCTCCGCTTTCCGACTGTTTAAGGATCGTGGCGTTGGTATCTTCACGTCGAAGGTAGCCTTCGTATTGGAGCCGTTCTGCGGAGGTGAGCAAGTCCGCATTGATTACAGTTGCGCCTATTGCCGCCCGGACCTGGCGCATAGATTTCCGCACGGCATCCCTGAATGCCTGGCTGGCATTCTCCATCAGATGCCAGCGATCCGCCACTTGTGTCGCTTGGGGTAGCGCCTTGGCCCCGGCCCCGCCGTAACCGCCGCCGCGATCCCGGGCGACAATGGTAATTTGCGGTTGGCCACTAAGCCACGCCTCAGCCGTTGCCGGCTCTCTGTCGGGAAGAAGTCGGATTGGTCGCCGTCGTTCCAGGTCACAGACAATCGTCCCGTAGCGCTGATTGCGACGCCAAGCCCAGTCGTAAATGCCGATTACGCTTGGAGGTACAAATGCCTTTCCGCTTCGCCGTCGAACGACGCGCAGCAATGTATCGTTGCTCACCGGAACCATCAGGCGCGAGGCAAAACTGGCGGCCGGGCGGCCTCCCAATGCCAAGCCGAGTTGGTGAACGACATAGTCGAGCCGACCTGTCCGGCGTGCCCATGGGACCAAGACCGCACTATCGTACCGCTCGGTAAAGATGCGTTGCTTGCATGAGACGAAGGCGCACCGGCCGCCCAGCCAGTGGCAAATCACCGACACGGCGACAATACCGGCTGCGGACACGTTCGGATAATGAACCGCAGCATGGACAAGCGCTGCCCCTGTTCGTCGCGCGCACCGTGACAACGGTAGCAGCACCGTCGGTCACCGCGTTAACGACCTCGAAGCCGACGGGGACGAGGTTGGAAGGTTTGAGGGCGTTTTGCATGACGTTGATTCTCAGGTGAAACCAAAGCCAGCCGACGCCCTAACTGCATCAAAATTGAGTCAGAGCCGAAAAGGGACCCACCTTTTTGGTTTGAGAGCGGCGTAGCGCGTAGCTGGACACCCGCAAAAACCTCATGAATTGATGGCTGCATAACACGCTGTTCGGATGCGGCGATGTTTCGGCGGGTCAGGATGCGCGTGTCTGGCACTTTTATTGGTGTTTCGGGCCGTGTTTTGGCCATTTGTTGCGTAAACCGGGCAGACTCATCCCATGGCTCGCCTACGTTCATGGAAGATCAGCCGGTTGAAGTTATAGGCCAGATTGGCCAAGGTGAGTTTGGCCTCAGCGCGCTTGAGGCCGATGGTGCGGATAAACAGACCCAACCGGTTCTTCTGATGCGTAAAGACATGCTCGACGTGGGCGCGGACCGAGGACTTGGCTGCATTGGCCCGTGCTATCGCCTTTGGCATGACTTTGCCTTTAGGTTTGCGCCGGTGGATACGGCTCGTCAGCATTTTGTCCGACAGCCACTTCTCGTTGCTGCGTGACCGGTACGCGCTGTCGGCCCAGACGTCGCCACTGGTATTGTCGGTCGTGACCACACGTTTCAGCAGACGTCCGTCCGCCTCTGTGGCCGACGTCACGGCCATTGACCGGATAAAGCCAAAACGCCGGTCGATGCTGATACGGGACTTATAGCCGAAGACGGGCACCGCAATCATCGGCAGGGGCGTGCCGTCCTCCCGGTAGCGGACCTACCACCCACCGTGAGCGTCCAGCGCGCGTCTCCTCGCCACTGGGCTCAGACCAGTGGCGCCTCAATGGCTCGACCTTTTGCGCGGCCTTGTTTGGCTCATCCGGCCAGATCTCCTGCGCGCTCTTTCCAGATTTGATCGCGTCCCGCTCACTTTCGCTGTTGCGCTGCTTCGGTGCCGGCACCAGTGAGGCATCGACAATCTGGCCCGACATCGGGATGTAGCCCTTCTTATGCAGTTGCCAATCGAAGGCTTTCATCACCCGCTGAAGTGTGCCCGTCTCGGTCATGCGATTACGGAAATGCCGGATCGTGTTCTCATCTGGGGTGCGATCACCCAGCGACAGGCCGAGGAACCGCATCCAACTGAGACGGTCCCGGATCATGAACTCCATCCGCGCGTCCGAGAGGTTATGTTGGGCCTGAAGGATCAGGGCCTTGAACATCATAACGGCATCGAACGACGGACGTCCGCCCTTGCTGCCATCACCGTAGCCAAGACCTTCGACCAGCCACCCGCGGAAATACTCGAAGTCCACCGCCTTCTGCAAAACCTCAAGCGGGTCGCCATCCTTGCTCAGGGCTTCAAGGTGATCGTTCAGGCTGAACAGAGACTTCGGGTCCATGACGTTCCTCCAGTGACGCTAGAAACCCAATGAATCATCCTATCCCGCCAAACGCCAATGGTTTTTGCGGGTGTCCAGCTGATCTGCTGCGCCAGCAAGGGGCTATGATCGAGGAATTGGTCCGGCGGCTGAATGACCTTGAGCGGCGCGGCGGCAAGACGCGGAAGGCTTCGAAGAACTCGCATCAGCCGCCTTCAAGCGACGGCCCTGGTAAGCCGAACCGGCCGGGTGGCGGGGCTAAGAAGCCACGCCCATCGCGTCCGGGCGTTTCGCGCCGGCTGGCCGACGATCCTGATCGGATAGAGCGCGTGTATGCTTCTGAGTGTCGCCACTGCCATGCCGATGTGTCACGGCTTTCCCAGCACATTCGGTGTCGCTACGACCATATCGAGCTGCCGCCGATACGCCCCGTAGTTACGCGGGTCGAACTCATGGGCGGGCGTTGCGGATGCGGTCGGCGTTTCCGCGCTGCCCCGCCCGCCTCGATGCCCACCGGCTCACCGTTTGGTCCTGGAATCCGTTCGCTGGTCACCTATTTGCACCATTCTCACCATGTCAGTTTTGAGCGGCTGTCGCGCGTCATGGGAGAACTGTTCGGCCTGAAGATATCCGAAGGCGGTTTGACCAACATCTTCAAGGGCCTTGAAGGCAAGATGGCAACGGCTTGCGAGGCTATTGCCGCTCAACTGCGAACCGCCCGCGTCGTCGCGTCCGACGAAACCACGACGCGCGTCAGCGGTGTCACCCAATGGCAATGGAGCTTCACCTCGGACAAGGCGGTCCTTCATAAGATCGCGCCGAGCCGAGCCAAGTCCGTTCCGCAAGAAGTGATGGCGGGCCATTATCCGGACGTTTGGATCAGCGACCGCTATGCCGGTCAGCAGGAACTCGCCAAAAATCACCAGGTCTGTCTGGCCCACGTTCTTCGCGACGTACAATATGCCATCGACCGCGGCGACATGGTCTTTGCCCCGAAAATACGCGACCATCTGCGATGGTGTATCCGCGTTGGACATCGAAGCGGGGACCTGAAAGATGGAACCCTTCGCGCCTATGCAGCCAAGGCAGACGACAAACTCGATACAATCCTCGCCATTCCAACGGCCCATCCGGCCGGGGCCTCTCTGAAAAAGCAAATTAAGGCGTGGCGGACCAAGTTCTTTGTCTTCATGACCGATCCCAGGGTGCCACCCACCAACAATGTCTCCGAGCGAGAGATCAGACCGTCGGTCATCTTCCGAAAAGTGACAAACGGCTTCCGCTCACAATGGGGCGCCGACATACACGCGGGATATCGCTCAATCACAGGCACTGCACGCCTACGCGGCCTGATGCCTTACGCCGCGATCCGCGTCCTCGTCGACGGAAACTTCACCGTCGCGTAGCCTCGCACGCCAACCACGTGAGCAATTACGGTCATTCAGCCGCCGGACCAATTCCTCAATCATAGCCCCTTGCTGGCGCAGCAGATCAGCTTGCTCTGCAATCAGCGCGTCTTTTTCTTTCTCCGAAAGAGGACGAAGCGGAGGACGAATCATAACCCCATGGATTCAGAACCCGATTCATCGCGCAACCCAAAATCCGCCAACCACGTGAGCAATTACTTTGAAACTTGTGTTTAATCTCCATCTTTATTCATGTATAACTAGTTTTAATATTCGATCTTAAATAAAATCAGAATTTATTCTAGACTGATGACGTCGTATAAGCTCAACGTCATACAACTTTTCGCGTTTTATTCTATCAAAAATGAAATCATGCTTATTGCCTATTGGATTATCTCTCATTACTTCTACCTTCAGGAAAGGTAGTCCCATTCTAAAGGCTTGACTCCAATATAATTGGACTGGATTTGGGATAGGATCGAATAATGGATGATTGCTATATATAGATCTTTTTGTGTAGACATCTATAATGTCATTATCTACAGCCACTTGCCTTATTGTATCTTCGGAAATTTCACCAAATTCGACGATGGCACCAATTTTAAATCCTCTTTGTACCGCACCTGAAGATAAACCGACTTCGTACTTTAATATCATTTCCATTTTGTCGGAAATTGGAACCACGGAATTCCAGAATTCAGAAAACGCCCCACTTGCTATGTAACCTCGCCTAAACGAGAGAAAATAGGATTGAACATGAGGAGCAAATTGTTTGTTTATACTGGCCCCCCAAATATCAGCATCTATGCTTAAGGATTTGTAGAAAAACGAACCAATATCAGTAAGGGGGCCGTACGAACTATCATTAGATATGACGATTTCATCATATTCACGCACGTTCAATCTGGAAATCCCTAACTTCCAGCTATAAAAGTCATACCCAATATTATTTCTATTTATTACTTCATCAGTTAGGAATTCTAATTTAGCAAGCTCAGCACTTGCTAGATTTGAAACGCTGACAAATATGATTTTTGAAAAATATTGCCTATATGTTCGAAGAGTGTGAAGCACATGCGCATCAACAATACTATGCTTATCGTAGTGCGCCATTACAAGTGCACGTTTCATTTTAAATTTCCTAACTCTGTGGCATATATACGTGGTAGTTCCACGCATCTATAAAGTAATCAAAATAAATGGGCCAGTTATGCGGAGATGGGGCCAACTTGTTCTCAGGAGTTCTTTTTACCAGTCGGTGCATACAATTCCGCATAACCTCTGTAGTCTCATACGCCTCGACATCTGCGAGCGACTTAAAGGAGTTTGTTCCGTGCACCCTGTAAAAATAAAGCTTCTTTGAAATCAATACAGGCTCAACATAATACATACACTTCAGTATAAAGTCCCAGTCATGTACATACTTGTAGCTCTCAAAACCGCCAACGTTCTCATAAATATAGCGTGAGAAAAAGTAATTTCCGGTAGATATTCCAATGTTTGTTTTAAGAAGGGCAAAGCTTTTAGACGGGTAATTTACGTAAGACTGAACTGACTTTTTTATTCCTTCAATATAGGGATCGCCTTCCACATTAAGGCCAAACTCATCTACATATTCAACATCAGTTATAACAAAATCAGATTTATGCATCAGAGCAGTACTGACGCATTCAGAGATCCTCTCTAAATGATAAAAATCGTCAGAATTCAATACAGTCACATAATTTCCGCGGGATAACTTTACACCCTCATTTATAGTATTATGCGCTCCTCGATTTTCTCTTGTGAGAAAAACATGAGGTACATCACTATTCGAGAGCAAAGATTTTGCTAATTCTGCACTCTTATCAGTCGATCCATCATCAATAGCAATAATTTCAATTTTTTTGTACGACTGATTTATTATCGAGAGTAGAGCCTTTTCTAAAAACTTCTCGTGATTGTAAATTGGGATAATTATAGATACGAGAGGAAGTGACATCATTTCACCGCCATCGGGTTTACACCCAGAGAGCGAAGATGTGCAGACAGCGCACGCAATGAGCGCTCATTAGCCCTGATATGATGCAAAACAGTCTGTTCATCCAGATGTCTATCCGCATAACTACCAACAGTACGTAATTTTTGTAATGCTGTTAGTACATAGGAATTTGATTTCACGTAACTCAAAGCAGAATGTACGGCTGACAGATTCAAACGACCAAAACGTTCGCAAGGTTCCAAATGCGCACCTTCCCCCCATTCGTTCCAAGCATTAACAAATACTATTTGATGTTCTGGGGGAGCCATTAATACAGTTTGTTCGAGTATTGATTGGAACCATCTCTGAAACATGAAAGGATCATTATCACAGAATAAATGGGGCGTATTTTGTCTACGAGCGGTATTATCCCATCCCGGAAAGCAACCACGATACCACGTAAAATCGGGAATTGGTTTTGCCAAAGCCCAATCAATGGCTTTTGAGTAGTCTAGTATTGTGCCGACAAAATCCGGGTTAGTTATCTCAGGCATAGTGTTTGGAAGATTTTCCTGCACGAGCCAGCCGTGAGGAGGAAATTCAACCGCAGCATCAAATCCCCATGGCACAGGACTGTCCACTCCGTAAAATTGAACAGCGCAGAGATGTAGTTCTCCAATACCGGCCTTGCGTGCCTCTTCTCTCCAGATCTCTGCCGTAGCTCTGCAGTTCGGGAGTAGATCCACACGATAAACCAAAAGCATAGGCTTACCATTCACCCGCAAATAGCGAGGGTCTTCTAAATATTTAATTGCATCTCGAATAAACCTGCGGTCAGAGTCGGGCGTGTGGACCTGACCAAGTAATATGTCATCTGCCTTACCGTCCCATGTTCTCGTCCAATTTTCATTAGCCCAGCATACGCAGAATTCATGATCAATGGTTTTGTCATTCAACATATTGTCAAGTGGACGCTCCAGTACACGTCTACCGTCAAACCAATACATGTAGTAACAGAAAGCGGTTATACCATATTCTTTCGCAAGTTTAGTTTGCTTCCGCTGAACTTCAGGGTTATCGAGGTCATAGTAACCCATTTCTCCAGGAACATGAGGTTGATAATGTCCTGCAAAATTAGGGCTAGCCTTCTTAACATTCGTCCATTCAGTAAATCCTTCACCCCACCACTCATCATTTTCCTTAACCCGGTGGTATTGCGGCAGATAAAAGGCGATGACCTTAGGGTCAACTGAACGACTTTTGTCAATTTCGTTAGAAGTAACGTCAAATTCTGTTAATATCGAACACTCCTCAATAGGCTCGACGGCAGAATTTAACTCTGGCTTTGACATATAGCGAAGTAAAGCGCCCGAATTTGATTCGAGTCCAATATGCTTAGAGTAAGCACTGATATTAATATACGGGCTAGGATTTCGCCCCTCCATTTCTCCAGCTACAATGTAGTGAAATAGAGGATTTATTTGGGTCTCAAAAACATCACTATTGTTCGACAAGTACCACATAGTGTCAAAATACTGACTTGGATTGCGCCCCTCAAATGCGCCATGTTCTACATAATGGTAAACCGGCTCCATTCCCGCAGCCGCCACATCAAGATTCTGAGTGAGATAATATTCAGTGTCAAAAAGTCCACTTGCCGCGATAACATTTATTATTTCGTTTTTAGATTCAAACATTTATCTACCCCAAAAAAAATCAAACTATCTTGCTCTATTATTTTGCTCGTCCCAACCTTCGAGTGGGCCAAAATAAACTTGGGCGCCGCCATCTAGCACCAATAACTTGTTGCATAACCCGGATATCAAAGCCCAGTTGTGGCTAGCCAGAATAATCACTTTTGCCCGTGTGACTATATCGTTCAGGCGTTGTGTAGCCTTATCGAAAAAGCCCTTGTCACCTGCGCCGATCCATTCATCCATCAGAAGGATTTCCGGGTCAAGGCTGGTGGCCACGCCAAAGATCAGACGCGTCATCATCCCGGCGGAATAGGTCTTCAGCGGCAGGTCTATAAAGGCCCCCAGCTCGGTGAACTCGACGATCTCAGGCAGTTTCTGCAGAAGCTGCCGCGTCGAAAACCCGCGGATGCGCCCCATATTGATGACATTCTCACGGCCCGTCAGTTCGGCATCAAGGCCCAGGTTGACGTCGATCATCGACGATACCTTGCCTTTGACATCCACAAGACCGTGGTCCGGCTCATAAACACCCGCGAGAACCTTTAGAAGCGTGGTCTTGCCCGCTCCATTGTGGCCGATGATACCGAGACGATCACCATCTTCCAGAGAAAAGGTGATATGACTTAAGGCCCGGACGTTAACAACGTCGTGCCCATCCTTGAGCAGCTTGCCACCAACGGCCAGATTGGCGATGGCGTTACGCAGGGACTGGGCCCGGACGGAATAAATCGGATAGGTGAGTTCCACGCCGGCTAAATTGACGAGCGACATAGACGGTACTTTCTCAATTAAACCCAGAAAGGAATGCGCCGGCGATACAGGCCGAAAACAATGGAGGTAACAATCAGTCCCACAACTGCGGCGACACCGACATGCAGCCAGTTGCCCATACTTGGCGCATGGCCCAAAAGCGGTTCACGGATCAACGACACCAGATTATATAAGGGGTTGAATTCGGCGATCCACTGTTTGTCGCGCAGCATGTCGACATGCCAGTAAATAGGCGTCAGGAAGAATAACATTGTCGAGAGATTGGGCAAAAGGAAGCGCAGATCACGAAAACGCGCCGATAACTGACCGATGACCAGCCCCCAGCAAAACAGAACCAGCAAAACCAGAAGCAAGCCTGGCACGATTGTCCAGTGCGGTATGGCAAGGGTCCGATTTGCAGCCATGAAGATATAAAAGACGACCAGATTGTGCCCAAACAAAAGGAACAATCGCGCCAATCCTTCAAATACAAAGTACGTAAAGGGATAAGCGTGGTTTTTGATCATGCTGGAATGGGCGACAAAGAGTTCGGGCGCCTCGGTAATCACCCACAGACAGGTGCTTCCGGCCAGATTGCCAAGCATCGCATAGGGGAGCAGTTCCTTGAGGTCCTGCTGGAACAGTATGCCAAATACGAGGCTGACGGCCAGCGACGTAAAGACGAAATTGCCGGCGATCCATAAGGACCCGAGAATGGTGCGTTTATACTTGGCGCTCAGTGTGTGGTAGGCCTGATGCAGCCAAATCGAATGCATGTTGAAGCCGGCTATCAGATCCCGGAGGGCCTTATTCATAAATCTTACCTTCGTAGTCACCGAAGAGGAATATAACGACATGGCCCGCACACAGCCAGCCGTTACCGACATCTGTGTGCGGGTTAATGAACACGGATTATGAGCGCGCCCGAAACAAAAATTAATCGTTAGCGAGGCAGCGCTTAAGGTACTTGCCGTAGTCGCCCTTGCCAAGGCTTATCGCAAGCGCTTCCAGTTGCTGGTTATCAATGAACCCTTTGCGCCAGGCGATTTCTTCCGGACAGGCAATTTTGAAACCCTGACGCTTTTCAAGAACGCGCACGAATTCAGCCGCGTCGAGCAGGCTGTCCGGCGTGCCGGTATCGAGCCAAGCATAACCGCGCCCGATGGCCTGAACGCTCAGCTCGCCACGCTCAAGATAGACGCGGTTGACGTCAGTGATTTCGTATTCGCCGCGCGCCGAAGGCTTGATATTGGCCGCAATATCCACGACCTGATGGTCGTAAAAATATAGGCCCGTAATCGCCCAGTTGGAACGCGGACGAATCGGCTTCTCTTCAACAGAGATAGCCTTGAAGTTCTCATCAAATTCGACGACGCCATAACGCTCGGGGTCAGATACCTGATAGGCAAAAACACTGGCGCCGGACTTAATCTTGGCCGCGTCCTCAAGGAACATGGGCAGGGACGGACCATAGTAGATATTGTCGCCCAGAATCAAGCACGACGGCTCAGAGCCCACAAAATCAGCACCGATAATATAGGCCTGCGCCAGACCGTCCGGAGAGGGCTGCTCCTTATATTCCAGATTAATGCCCCATTGGGTTCCGTCACCCAGAAGCCGCTGGAAAAGAGGCAGATCATGCGGTGTGGAAATGATCAGAATGTCACGGATACCCGCCATCATCAGCGTGGACAGCGGATAATAGATCATCGGCTTGTCATAAACCGGCATCATTTGTTTTGAGACGCCAATCGTCATTGGATGCAACCGCGTGCCGCTACCGCCTGCGAGAATAATACCCTTCATAATTTCAACCTTGAATTAAATTATTTATTAGAAAACAATGCGGTAAGGCACTCGTCAAGGGATTTTTCCCAAGGATCGAGTTTGATACCGTAGGCGACGGCGAGCTTGTCACCGCTCAGACGTGAATTGGCCGGACGCTTGGCGGGGGTGGGATACTGGCTCGACGGGATAGGGTTGACCGTCATGGCCTTACCACCACGTTCCTGCTGACCCTTGAAAATCGCTTGTGCGAACTGAGCCCAGTTAGCCTCTCCCTGAGCCGTCAGGTGGAAAATACCCCGCAGCTTCGGATCCGCATCGCTGGAGACACGCTCGGCAATTTCCAGCACGGCGCGTGCAATTTCGAGAGCCGAGGTCGGACACCCCTGCTGGTCAGCAACAACGTTCAATTCGTCGCGGGTTTCGGACAGGCGTAGCATCGTTTTGACAAAGTTGTTGCCAAACGGCGAATAAACCCATGCGGTGCGCAGCACGACATGATTATCGGTTTCCGCCGCCACGGCCTGTTCACCATGGAGTTTGGTCAAGCCGTAAACACTTGTCGGACCCGTCTCATCGCTTTCGACATAGAAGTCCGTCTTGTCACCCGCGAAAACGTAATCCGTCGAAATGTGCAGGATGGGCACGTTCAACGCCTTCGCCGCCCTCGCCAGAACGCCCGGCGCTTTCCCATTAACGGCCTCTGCGATTTCAGCTTCGGACTCAGCCTTATCGACGGCGGTATAGGCCGCCGCCGAAACGATTACGTCAGGCTTTGCTTCGATAACAGGCGCGTACAGGCTTTCAGGATCAGCAAGATCAGCCTCAGGCCGCCCCAAAGTCACGATCTCGATACCCTTGTCGGCCGCCTGTTGCTTGATCGCCGTGACGACCTGTCCCTCTTTGCCAGTTACCAGAAGGCGCATCGTGGCTATTCCTTCAAAACGCCAAGACGCTCACCGGTGTATTCACCGCGCAGCGGGCCCCACCAGTGTTCATTTTCCAGATACCATTCAACCGTTTTACGGATACCCGTATCGAAGTTTTCACGCGCCTTCCAGCCCAGTTCGGTTTCCAGCTTCGTCGCGTCAATGGCGTAGCGATGGTCGTGACCCGGACGGTCGGTGACATAGGTGATCAGCTTCGAGTGCGGAGCGTTTTGCGGGCGCAGTTCGTCGAGAATCGCGCAGATGCGATTGACGACGTCGATATTTTTACGTTCGTTGCGGCCACCGACATTGTAGGTTTCGCCGAGGCGGCCCGTCGAGCAGATCAGGTGCAACGCGCGCGCATGGTCTTCGACATAGAGCCAGTCACGGATATTGGAACCGTCGCCGTACACCGTCAGCGCCTTGCCCTGCATCGCGTTGATGATGTTCAACGGGATCAGCTTTTCCGGGAAGTGGTACGGGCCATAGTTGTTCGAGCAGTTCGACACCACGACCGGCAGGCCGTAGGTGCGGTGCCAGGCCTTGGCCAGATGATCCGAAGCCGCCTTCGACGCCGAATAAGGCGAGGACGGGTCATAAGGGGTGGTTTCTTCAAACAGGCCGGTTTCGCCCAGCGAACCGTAAACCTCGTCGGTCGAAACATGCAGGAAGCGGAAAGCGGCCTTCGCCTCGCCCGTCAGCGAATTCCAGTAATGACGCGCGCCTTCCAACATAGAGAAGGTGCCCATCACGTTGGTTTCGACGAAGTCTTTAGAGCCAGTGATCGAACGATCAACGTGGCTTTCGGCGGCCAGATGCATGATGTGATCAGGCTTGAAATCGGCAATCGTCTGCGCGACCTTGGCGTAATCACAGATATCAGCCTGCACGAAGCTATAGTTATTGGCACCTTCAATCGGCGCCAGAGAGGCCAGATTGCCCGCATAGGTCAGCTTGTCGAGATTGAGAACCGTCGCCCCAACCTCAGAGACCAGATAACGAACCAGAGCCGAACCAATAAAACCAGCACCGCCGGTCACCAAAATACGCATTTTTAAAATCCTCAATTAAAACAATTTAATCAGGCGAGAGTCGCCAACTTGGGCTGAACCTTGTCCTTATCCGACAAAACAGCCTTAGACAGATCAATCGGCCAAACAATACCAATTTCCGGATCGTCAAAGGCCACACCGGCGTCATGCGCAGCACTGTACGGGTTAGTCACCTTGTAAAAAACTTCGGTGTTTGGCTCGAGGGTGCAGAAACCGTGCGCGAAGCCTTCTGGCACCCATAGCTGTTCGTCGGCCTCAGCCGTCAGGGTGGCACCCACCCACTTCCCAAAGGTCGCCGACCCCTTGCGAATGTCCACCGCCACATCGAAGATGGATCCTTTGAGGCAGCGAACCAGCTTGCCTTGCGGTACCGGGTCCTTTTGATAGTGAAGACCACGAATGGTGCCAACCTGAGCCGACATGGACTGATTGTCCTGAACAAATGTCACGTCTTCGATGTTCTCACGGAACCATGCATCCTTGAAAGCTTCCATAAAAAAGCCGCGGGAGTCGCCAATTTTTTTGGGACGGATAAGGGCTACGCCCGGCACGTCGAAAGTTTCAAAAATCAAAATACACCTGTTGAAAAGGTTAAGGCAAACATCATAACTTTTGGTTCTATGCCAAGAAAACAGGTTTTGAACAAGCGCTAAAAGGCGAAGCGTCAGTGGGATTTAGAGCGGTATAAAATTTAACTGAATCTGGAGGGTTCTGTGAGGTTTGCGACGCAGACGATAGCGCGTCATGGAGCGAACCTCATTGAAGCCTGATTGAACGTAAGCGTAAACACGCCCCCGTATTGCGGATCTAATGTTTTCGTGGATCAGTCACCGGTTTGATCTGGCTTAAAATTCCAAGGCATGAGTTCGTCGAGACGAGTGACAGTCCAGCCGTCTGCTATGCGCTGAAGGGTCTGTGTCAGCCAGGCCTGCGGATTGACCCCGTTCATCCTGGCCGTCTGGATAAGCGACGCGATGATAGCCCACGTCCGGCCACCGCCGTCTGAGCCCGCGAACAGGCTGTTCTTCCGCGTTATGGTCTGAGGCCTGATGGCGCGTTCGACGATATTGGAGTCCAGCTCGATACGCCCGTCATAAAGGAACCGCTCCAGCACCTTGCGACGAGGCAGGGCATAGTCGATAGCCTTTGCCAGGGATGATTTCTGAGAGATCTGCGACGAGGTCTTTTCCCAGAGCTGGAAGAGCTCCTCGACTATGGCCTTGGCATGCTTCAGGCGGTAGGCAGTCGTCCGTGAAGAACCGGATTTAGGCGGCGTGGAGGGTTGGTTTGCGCCTTAACGATGAGATGAGGGTTGGGAGTACGAAGGCGAACAAAAGCCTGATCCACTTGATGAGCAGGGTGAAGTTGTATCCGGCAGCGGCGAGGACGGCGTTGATGGCGTCGCCTCTGCGGTGTGCGAGGTAGTTGTTTCGGCCCATGCGATGGCCGGCTTTGAGATGGCCGATGACGGGTTCGACCACGGCCCGTCGTCGCAGGGCTTTTTTGATGTAATTGCTCACGTGGTTGGCGTGCGAGGCTACGCGACGGTGAAGTTTCCGTCGACGAGGACGCGGATCGCGGCGTAAGGCATCAGGCCGCGTAGGCGTGCAGTGCCTGTGATTGAGCGATATCCCGCGTGTATGTCGGCGCCCCATTGTGAGCGGAAGCCGTTTGTCACTTTTCGGAAGATGACCGACGGTCTGATCTCTCGCTCGGAGACATTGTTGGTGGGTGGCACCCTGGGATCGGTCATGAAGACAAAGAACTTGGTCCGCCACGCCTTAATTTGCTTTTTCAGAGAGGCCCCGGCCGGATGGGCCGTTGGAATGGCGAGGATTGTATCGAGTTTGTCGTCTGCCTTGGCTGCATAGGCGCGAAGGGTTCCATCTTTCAGGTCCCCGCTTCGATGTCCAACGCGGATACACCATCGCAGATGGTCGCGTATTTTCGGGGCAAAGACCATGTCGCCGCGGTCGATGGCATATTGTACGTCGCGAAGAACGTGGGCCAGACAGACCTGGTGATTTTTGGCGAGTTCCTGCTGACCGGCATAGCGGTCGCTGATCCAAACGTCCGGATAATGGCCCGCCATCACTTCTTGCGGAACGGACTTGGCTCGGCTCGGCGCGATCTTATGAAGGACCGCCTTGTCCGAGGTGAAGCTCCATTGCCATTGGGTGACACCGCTGACGCGCGTCGTGGTTTCGTCGGACGCGACGACGCGGGCGGTTCGCAGTTGAGCGGCAATAGCCTCGCAAGCCGTTGCCATCTTGCCTTCAAGGCCCTTGAAGATGTTGGTCAAACCGCCTTCGGATATCTTCAGGCCGAACAGTTCTCCCATGACGCGCGACAGCCGCTCAAAACTGACATGGTGAGAATGGTGCAAATAGGTGACCAGCGAACGGATTCCAGGACCAAACGGTGAGCCGGTGGGCATCGAGGCGGGCGGGGCAGCGCGGAAACGCCGACCGCATCCGCAACGCCCGCCCATGAGTTCGACCCGCGTAACTACGGGGCGTATCGGCGGCAGCTCGATATGGTCGTAGCGACACCGAATGTGCTGGGAAAGCCGTGACACATCGGCATGGCAGTGGCGACACTCAGAAGCATACACGCGCTCTATCCGATCAGGATCGTCGGCCAGCCGGCGCGAAACGCCCGGACGCGATGGGCGTGGCTTCTTAGCCCCGCCACCCGGCCGGTTCGGCTTACCAGGGCCGTCGCTTGAAGGCGGCTGATGCGAGTTCTTCGAAGCCTTCCGCGTCTTGCCGCCGCGCCGCTCAAGGTCATTCAGCCGCCGGACCAATTCCTCGATCATAGCCCCTTGCTGGCGCAGCAGATCAGCTGGACACCCGCAAAAACCATTGGCGTTTGGCGGGATAGGATGATTCATTGGGTTTCTAGCGTCACTGGAGGAACGTCATGGACCCGAAGTCTCTGTTCAGCCTGAACGATCACCTTGAAGCCCTGAGCAAGGATGGCGACCCGCTTGAGGTTTTGCAGAAGGCGGTGGACTTCGAGTATTTCCGCGGGTGGCTGGTCGAAGGTCTTGGCTACGGTGATGGCAGCAAGGGCGGACGTCCGTCGTTCGATGCCGTTATGATGTTCAAGGCCCTGATCCTTCAGGCCCAACATAACCTCTCGGACGCGCGGATGGAGTTCATGATCCGGGACCGTCTCAGTTGGATGCGGTTCCTCGGCCTGTCGCTGGGTGATCGCACCCCAGATGGACACCCGCAAAAACCTCATGAATTGATGGCTGCATAACACGCTGTTCGGATGCGGCGATGTTTCGGCGGGTCAGGATGCGCGTGTCTGGCACTTTTATTGGTGTTTCGGGCCGTGTTTTGGCCATTTGTTGCGTAAACCGGGCAGACTCATCCCATGGCTCGCCTACGTTCATGGAAGATCAGCCGGTTGAAGTTATAGGCCAGATTGGCCAAGGTGAGTTTGGCCTCAGCGCGCTTGAGGCCGATGGTGCGGATAAACAGACCCAACCGGTTCTTCTGATGCGTAAAGACATGCTCGACGTGGGCGCGGACCGAGGACTTGGCTGCATTGGCCCGTGCTATCGCCTTTGGCATGACTTTGCCTTTAGGTTTGCGCCGGTGGATACGGCTCGTCAGCATTTTGTCCGACAGCCACTTCTCGTTGCTGCGTGACCGGTACGCGCTGTCGGCCCAGACGTCGCCACTGGTATTGTCGGTCGTGACCACACGTTTCAGCAGACGTCCGTCCGCCTCTGTGGCCGACGTCACGGCCATTGACCGGATAAAGCCAAAACGCCGGTCGATGCTGATACGGGACTTATAGCCGAAGACGGGCACCGCAATCATCGGCAGGGGCGTGCCGTCCTCCCGGTAGCGGACCTACCACCCACCGTGAGCGTCCAGCGCGCGTCTCCTCGCCACTGGGCTCAGACCAGTGGCGCCTCAATGGCTCGACCTTTTGCGCGGCCTTGTTTGGCTCATCCGGCCAGATCTCCTGCGCGCTCTTTCCAGATTTGATCGCGTCCCGCTCACTTTCGCTGTTGCGCTGCTTCGGTGCCGGCACCAGTGAGGCATCGACAATCTGGCCCGACATCGGGATGTAGCCCTTCTTATGCAGTTGCCAATCGAAGGCTTTCATCACCCGCTGAAGTGTGCCCGTCTCGGTCATGCGATTACGGAAATGCCGGATCGTGTTCTCATCTGGGGTGCGATCACCCAGCGACAGGCCGAGGAACCGCATCCAACTGAGACGGTCCCGGATCATGAACTCCATCCGCGCGTCCGAGAGGTTATGTTGGGCCTGAAGGATCAGGGCCTTGAACATCATAACGGCATCGAACGACGGACGTCCGCCCTTGCTGCCATCACCGTAGCCAAGACCTTCGACCAGCCACCCGCGGAAATACTCGAAGTCCACCGCCTTCTGCAAAACCTCAAGCGGGTCGCCATCCTTGCTCAGGGCTTCAAGGTGATCGTTCAGGCTGAACAGAGACTTCGGGTCCATGACGTTCCTCCAGTGACGCTAGAAACCCAATGAATCATCCTATCCCGCCAAACGCCAATGGTTTTTGCGGGTGTCCAGCTTGTTGATTGTCGGCAGCGGCGAGCCGGTCATCTCGACCCCGGCAAACAGCGCGTCGATGAGGCGCAGGGCCTCGGCCTCGGTGTATTCGGTCTAATAAATCACCTCGTTATACAAGCGCTGAATCTGGCCGTTACCCACATATGCGAATACATTATGGCCGATAAGCGTGTAGTCGATATCTTTAGAACTCAGTCTGAACTGAAATCCGCAATATCTCAGTCTTTCAGAATGAAACGCTTTTGCTATATCAAGCCGTTGAACAAGGCTTTCCGCGACAAAATAACGCCCGGCCGAAAGGTTCACGATGAAAAATGGCGATGGGCAATGATTGCGTTTTTGATAGGCCCAACCGCCGATAACGATGCCATTATCATCTTGGTCCGAGCGATCAAGGACACCGACAATGTGGTCACTCACGATTTTAAAAGATCGGCCATCAGAAAGTCTCAAATAAATCGTGCCCTGCTCAGTAACTTCTTGGCCTGAAAACACACCGGATTTATAGGTTGGTATACGGGATGTAGGCGCGTCGCTGTTCGTTGCATGGAACCATGGCTTCGCCGAACCACCTATGGAGATAGTGTCGTTGAGCCTAAGCATCTGTCGAGCCAGTTCACCCGAAACAACGGCTGACTTGGGCACGGTCGCGTTCCAGAGGCACCATTCACGGGCTACCTGAACCTTTTGAGTATATGCGGCCTCGTCAAACTTACCGGTTACCACCTCTTCCAAACTGAGAAACCCGTCGCTTGGGGCGTAGTAAACGCCTCCAAAATTATGGACCGGCTTATCGAACAACAAGGCTTCAAACAAGACACTGGAATTGCCCCCGACGACTCCTTGGACCGAAGCCAGAAGATACGGGTTTAACTCACAAGGAAAATCGATATCAAGTTCAATAACGTGAGCAGCATCGTTCCAGATAGCGCGCGTTTCTTCCCAGTGAACTTCGTTCGCATAAACTGCCGATGTCGAAGGATGCGGCTTCACAATCAGCTGTGCCCCGGCAAGGCGAGTAAGTTCAACAAGTCGTGTAAGGATTTCCGACTCTTTGCTTGCCCATTGTGCCGCATTAGTATCGTCCCAGAGCTGTGCTACATAGAGAATGCGCCGCGAACAGTTTTGACTGGCCAAAAGATCAGCAATTTTCTGGTTCCACATCCCCTCCACATTCTCGAAGAAAAGATCTTTCCGCATCGACTGTTCAAGGGACTGTTGCAGCGTATAAGTGTCTGATGCTGGTGAAGACAAATCGTTGCGAAGGTCATCGGCCGAACGCGCAAAGGCCCCGCTGGTCGCGGGCGACGCATTAAGACTATAAACCACAACCTCGGGGAAAGGTGACCGCATCGGCCCCAACTCCAGCGCCAGGGTTTGCACACCACATTCCGTCAGCGCGTTGATTAGTGAGGCATTGTTACCCCAATAGATGGCGCAGTCGAAATCATATTCGAAAAGTTTTATGTCGGTAAACCAGTTCTTATAAGTCTGTGTCCAATCCGCAGCACCAGAAGTAACGCGTCGCCAGCGTTCGATGGCCTCGTTATCCCAATCCGATAAGGTGTCAATGAAGGTTTCCCATGTTGATGGGCTTCCAGATAGGTATCTGTTGAAATCGCTGCGTCGCGCCCTTAGATCGTTCAAGGCTGGATAGGTGCCTATAATAAAAACCTCACATTTTTCCCTTTCGAGGGCCTTTGCGAGATCAACATAAAACAATCCCACCAAGCTCAGAAACGAAGCGACACCGCGTGTGGAATACGGATCAATTACAAGCGCAACTCTTTTCACGTAGCAAAACCCTTATGACTTGAAGACTTCTAACAACGGCGCACATACCTTTTCAAGGCTGTACAGATCACGAACCAAAGTTGCGTTGTGTATCGAAAGATATGGCTTTTCTGAAATTTCTCTAAGTTTTGTGACGAAGTTGTCGTCATTAGGATGGGTTAACTTTATATCAAACCCCTGATCCACAAGTATTTGAGCGTCATTCGCGCTTGTTGACAAAGAGTAACATCCCAGCAAAAAAGCTTCTATAGATTTTATATTACTTTTTGAGGCGTTGAATGGATTTATCTTAAGTGGCGCGGTCGCAATCGTAACATCGGTCATTTTTTCAAACATCGTCATGAAGCTACCACCAGGTCGGCGAATGACGTTTGGCAAATCCGCACCGACATCATGTGACAATGGGCCTATAATTTTAAGGGGAACATCCGTCTGCTCAAGAGCAGCAGCAAAATTGCTATGCCAAGTTAGGAAATCAGCGTCATGGGTGGGCGTCCCTGGAAAATACCCCATGGAGTGCCCTGTAGGGTTTTTAGCTTTGAACAATTGCCATGTAAAATCAATGACTTTTTTCGGAAATCCGTTGCGGATAACGACAACTTTGGCAGAAGGATGATACTTTTTTACCATCTCCGCCAAAAAAGGCGTTGAGACGGTAAACGCATCAAATAACCTCAAAGCTCGGGTGTTTTCATTAAAAAGACCCGTCAAGCTGACCGAGTCCCAGCGTTGCTCGTATTGCGAGGAGTAAAAAATGTTATCAACACCAAAAATTAAATCATCATAATCCGCTATTAATTTGACGCCTTTTGCCTTTAATCCTCGGATCAACTTAACAAAACCTTCGCTATAGTGAGGGCGATGAAAGACATATGCGTCAGCCTCAGGGATGTCTTCTTTCCCTATGACATCCCTGAGTGCAATAAGACCTGAATAAAAGCCGTTACGGCGAAGATACTCGACAGGGTAAAAACACCGATATCGCGTCGATCCATCGTTCCATGGTTCGACCTGACCGGTATTTGAAACATAGCAGATGGTACGAATGGAGACACTCGCATCATGGCCCACAGGCGGGAGCGTTACATCCGCAGTTTCAGGCACGCCTGCAATAGGCCCGTTCGTTGCAGGCTTGCCAGGCCGCTCAATCGGTAAGCGCTGTTCGCGTTTAGCAACATCAGGCTTAGGCGACGCCTCAGCCTTGACCTCCACCGCAGGCGCATCGGCCACTGCCTTGCTCTTAACGATCGCCGATCGCTTTGCGTTCGTAGTGGCGACCGAGTTCACAGCCAGACCACTTGTCTTTACTAACGTCGATTCTGTTAAATTCACAACACCTTTTTCTATATTTTCCACTCTGCCATCACGCTTTTCACGACCTGGCACAGTAGTTGTTTTGGATGTGATTGGGACACCTTCTGTTTTACCGCGCACTTGGGACCTCTCTATATGGCCCTTGGCCGAAAGGGGCGGCTTAGCAATCGCGGGGACCTTGGCAGAAGCCTCAACCTTGAGCGCTTTTGGCGCACCTTGAGGCCCATTTACGGACGGCGCGTTCGCCAACGGCGCAGCCGTCTGGGGTTTTGCCTCATCACTGGCGGGACCAATTCTGGGCTCTTTATCCGTTACGGACTGGGCATTTCCGACAGATAGATTAGGGACTAATTGCCCCCTGCCCTTTCGACTCAAATTCTTTTTCATCATGCTTCCGTAAAAAATAATTAGCCCGTTTGACAAAACACAGCCATCCCGTCTTATGAGAATATTAAACTACTGTGTGGCGTGCAAGCCCTAACCCGGATCATTCATCGTAACGGCGTTCGCCCTTCCGTTCAGGTCGGCCTTTTCACAGACGCGTTTGTTCGCGTCGTGTTTTCCGCCACGCGCTGGGTTTGATTTTTCTCCGATGGGGTTGATGGTGATGGCGGCGGTTTCGGGGGTATAGCCCCGTCGTTCATGCGGGCGGGTTTGAGGGACGCCATTATATGGCGCAAGAGCGAAGCCTCCGGGCAAGCCGCGGCGAAGGCAATCCTTACGCGATGTGCGGTCTCTTTGATCCGTGCCCCGATCTTCAGAAGGCGCAAGCGGATGGTATTGAACTCAGCGGTCGCTAGTGTACTGACACATTCATAGGATTCACAAGACGGCTCGGGTGTGCGAGTTTGGCTGCATGTCCCAAACCGTATCCGTTATCGTTTCCGCTGAAGACCAGGCGCGGCTGGCCGCGATTATCGCCGACAGAAGCCGGCCGCTCAAGCACATCCTGCGGGCCAAGATCGTCCTTTACTCGGCCGATCGGCTGACGGCGCTGGAGGTCTCGCGGCGGGCAGAAGTCAGTCGGCCCGCAGTGTGGCGTTGGCAGCGACATTACGCCGAAGGTGGCGTGGAGCGGTAATTGCTCACGTGGTTGGCGTGCGAGGCTACGCGACGGTGAAGTTTCCGTCGACGAGGACGCGGATCGCGGCGTAAGGCATCAGGCCGCGTAGGCGTGCAGTGCCTGTGATTGAGCGATATCCCGCGTGTATGTCGGCGCCCCATTGTGAGCGGAAGCCGTTTGTCACTTTTCGGAAGATGACCGACGGTCTGATCTCTCGCTCGGAGACATTGTTGGTGGGTGGCACCCTGGGATCGGTCATGAAGACAAAGAACTTGGTCCGCCACGCCTTAATTTGCTTTTTCAGAGAGGCCCCGGCCGGATGGGCCGTTGGAATGGCGAGGATTGTATCGAGTTTGTCGTCTGCCTTGGCTGCATAGGCGCGAAGGGTTCCATCTTTCAGGTCCCCGCTTCGATGTCCAACGCGGATACACCATCGCAGATGGTCGCGTATTTTCGGGGCAAAGACCATGTCGCCGCGGTCGATGGCATATTGTACGTCGCGAAGAACGTGGGCCAGACAGACCTGGTGATTTTTGGCGAGTTCCTGCTGACCGGCATAGCGGTCGCTGATCCAAACGTCCGGATAATGGCCCGCCATCACTTCTTGCGGAACGGACTTGGCTCGGCTCGGCGCGATCTTATGAAGGACCGCCTTGTCCGAGGTGAAGCTCCATTGCCATTGGGTGACACCGCTGACGCGCGTCGTGGTTTCGTCGGACGCGACGACGCGGGCGGTTCGCAGTTGAGCGGCAATAGCCTCGCAAGCCGTTGCCATCTTGCCTTCAAGGCCCTTGAAGATGTTGGTCAAACCGCCTTCGGATATCTTCAGGCCGAACAGTTCTCCCATGACGCGCGACAGCCGCTCAAAACTGACATGGTGAGAATGGTGCAAATAGGTGACCAGCGAACGGATTCCAGGACCAAACGGTGAGCCGGTGGGCATCGAGGCGGGCGGGGCAGCGCGGAAACGCCGACCGCATCCGCAACGCCCGCCCATGAGTTCGACCCGCGTAACTACGGGGCGTATCGGCGGCAGCTCGATATGGTCGTAGCGACACCGAATGTGCTGGGAAAGCCGTGACACATCGGCATGGCAGTGGCGACACTCAGAAGCATACACGCGCTCTATCCGATCAGGATCGTCGGCCAGCCGGCGCGAAACGCCCGGACGCGATGGGCGTGGCTTCTTAGCCCCGCCACCCGGCCGGTTCGGCTTACCAGGGCCGTCGCTTGAAGGCGGCTGATGCGAGTTCTTCGAAGCCTTCCGCGTCTTGCCGCCGCGCCGCTCAAGGTCATTCAGCCGCCGGACCAATTCCTCGATCATAGCCCCTTGCTGGCGCAGCAGATCAGCTTGCTCTGCAATCAGCGCGTCTTTTTCTTTATCCGAAAGAGGACGAAGCGGAGGACGAATCATGACCCCATGGATTCAGAACCCGATTCATCGCGCAACCCAAAATCCGCCAACCACGGGAGCAATTACCAATTATGAGGTTTTTGCGGGTGTCCAGCTTGAAAAGGCCCCGGATGCCAATGCGGGCATCCAGCTCGCCGGGTGCTGGGCGCATGTCCGCAGGAAGTTTTATGACCTGCATGCCAACAACAGCTCGGCCGTAGCCACCCAGACGGTTGAGATCATGTCTGCACTCTGGCACCATGAAGACAAAGTGCGTGGCCAGTCGCCGGAAGCGCGGACTGCCTACCGCCTGAAGCATGCCAAGGCCATAGTCGAGGAGCTCTTCCAGCTCTGGGAAAAGACCTCGTCGCAGATCTCTCAGAAATCATCCCTGGCAAAGGCTATCGACTATGCCCTGCCTCGTCGCAAGGTGCTGGAGCGGTTCCTTTATGACGGGCGTATCGAGCTGGACTCCAATATCGTCGAACGCGCCATCAGGCCTCAGACCATAACGCGGAAGAACAGCCTGTTCGCGGGCTCAGACGGCGGTGGCCGGACGTGGGCTATCATCGCGTCGCTTATCCAGACGGCCAGGATGAACGGGGTCAATCCGCAGGCCTGGCTGACACAGACCCTTCAGCGCATAGCAGACGGCTGGACTGTCACTCGTCTCGACGAACTCATGCCTTGGAATTTTAAGCCAGATCAAACCGGTGACTGATCCACGAAAACATTAGATCCGCAATACGGGGGCGTGTTTACGCTTACTTTAAAGATAGGGGGGCTTTGCTCTATAGCGCCTCGTGTGTAACCATTGCCTTAGGGAATCACCTTCGCCCCTTTTGGACTCTGAATGACTGGATGCAGGACTGGCCCGGTGCGTCTGAAGAACCGGATCACGCGACCAATGGGGATGTGGTGATCGGATCGGATGTGTGGATTGCCTCAGGGGTGTTTATCGCTTACGGGGTCATAGTGGGTGATGGGGCTGTTATTGCGGCCGGCAGTGTCGTAACCAAGGATGTGCCGCCTTACGCGATCGTCGGTGGAAATACGGCGCCTTTAATCCGTTATCGCTTTGACGAAAAAACGTGAGCGCGCCTGTTGAAACTGAAATGGTGGAATTGGCCGGTTGAGAAAATAAATCGCAATTTGCCGCTTATGCTCAGTGATGATATTGAAACCTTTTTACAAAATGCGAAATGAATTTTAAGTTGTCTTTAGATCGTGCGCCCGTGCTGCGCTGTCCGCCTCAAGGAGTATCTCTTGTCGTCTAATATGAGACTCGCGCTTTCCAGGATCAAGCGCAAGGTGTTGGGCCACGGCCTTCTTACCGAACAAAACCATACACTTATTGCGACCAGCGGCCAGTTCGATGTCGATTTCTACAAGGCGCAGCTCAAGGCGAAGGACGAAACACTGGGGAGGTTCGATCCGGTCGGTCATTACCTCGTCAAAGGGGCTTTGCGCGGCTTTGATCCCTCAGAGAGCTTTTCGACCTCAGCCTACAAGGCTGAGCAGGGTCTGGGGGTCGATGCTAATCCCCTATTGCACTTCATTCGCTACACGCTAAAGAGACTAAAAAACGACGGCGATTTTGATCCGGTCTATTATGCGTATCAAAATCCGGATGTGGCCCATGCCTATGTGGATATGGCCTGGCATTTTCTCAGTATTGGCGCGCGTGAAGGTCGTCGGCCTTCGGAAGCAATGAGTGCGGCGGCGCTGTGTCAGAAACTCAACTGGCGCCTGCCATCCCCGGATGAGCCGGTTAGCGTGGAACAAGAGATTGTTGTGGGTCCGATCGTTGAAACCGTACGGCGTGAAATCGACGCGGACTATTATTTATCAGCCTATCCTGACGTTGCCCACGCCGGCATAGACCCCGCTGAACATTATGTGCGTCATGGTGCCGATGAAGGGCGCAATCCCTGCACATGGTTTAATACCAAGGCTTATCTGGATGCCTATCCGGATGTTCGGCATGCGGGGGTCAACCCGTTCTTTCACTATATAACCGCGGGACGGGCAGAAGGGCGAAAGCTAGGTTGAGAGACGCACTCATACTATCTATATACACCCTGAATGTGGACAGTCTCGGTCTGACGGGAAGCCCTGATGCGTTTGTTTAAGAGGTCAACCTTGTCGGCCAAAAGTGCAGTATGTCTGATCGCTAAGAATGAAGGCCCCTATCTTCTCGAATGGATCGCTTATCATCGGGTGTTGGGATTTGATCAGATTATTGTTTATAATAACAATTCTACGGATCAGTCTGCAGAAGTGCTCGAAAAGCTGGCTGCGGCGGGTATCATTACCTATCGCTTTTGGCCGCATGGAGCGCATGGCTCCCCGCAGATTGCGGCCTATATGGATGCACTGAAGCGTTCTGAAGCCGAATGGATGCTGTTCATCGATGCCGATGAGTTTCTGGTTCTTCACCAGCACCCTAATGTGAACGCCTTCTTGGCCTCTTTTGAGGTCAATGGGAATATCGACGCCATTTGTTTCAACTGGCGCATCTTTGGCGACTCCCATATGCCGCGTTCGGATGGCCGTCCGGTCATTGAGCGGTTTACCTGGGCTGCGCCCGAAGATTTTGGCGTCAATGCGCACCTGAAGAGCTTTATCAAGACGGCGCGCCAACGGGGGGTTGTGCATATGCACCTGTGTGACGTTATCGGCGACAAGGTCTATTCATCGGGACGGGCGCTGGAAATGGAGCAGTGGGGCGTTTCCAAAGATATTGATACCACTGTGGCGCAGGTCAATCACTACTACACCAAAACACTCGAAGAATATCAGATCAAAAAAGCCCGCGGGCAGGCAGGTTGTGGTGAAAACGAGCATGATCTTAAGTACAACTGGTATCATGATGAAGCTTTTCATGGTCATAATCGAAATGACGAACAGGAGCTGTCTATTCAGAAGTATGTGGCTGCTGTAAAAGAAGAAATGTTAAAATTGTCAGCCGTTTTCGCCTAGAGTAGTTTTTGTCTTATTGAAAAAGCTGCATTATATTTAAATTATTTGGGCCTTGCGCCCATTTTCAATTTTCTGAATACGTTCGCGCGCGGAGATTCTTATGGACGTTGCGGTCACAGACGAACCTGCCAAACAGGATGTGCCCCGCTCACTCTGGAGCCGGATTTTGTTTGCTGTGCAGCATATGTTTGTGCGTGCGCAGGATTACTTGTCTAGTGGTTTTGACGCGCGTCGCCGACATATTCACATTTCCGGGCGTGTCTTTGATGAAGCTTGGTATCTGGAAAACAACGCAGATGTGGCCGGTTACGACGGGTCATTCGAACAGCATTTTTTCCTGCATGGCATTGATGAAGGCCGTAAAGCGCGTTTTTTTGATTCACACTGGTATTATCGCAACCACAAAGACTCTGGTTTGTTGCGCATGGATGCCTGGACCCACTATTGCCGTTTCGGCATCCATGAAAACCGCGCGGCTAGGTTTTTATACATTCATGGCGGTGTGGAGCGTCCGATCAATCGGAACTATGGCGATTGGGTCTGGCAGTTCGACACGCTGAATGACCGCAAGGTGCAAAATCTGCACGGCTTACGCCTGACGCTTGGGCTCAGTCAAAAGTTTAGTGTTGTGGCGGCCATCAGTGACAGCGACTCGCCGGAATTGATCCGACGTGTGGTTAAGGCCATCAAAGACCAGATATACGAGACGTTTGAAGCCATTCTGGCCGTGACCCCCGCCGCACGATCCATCGTCGAAGGGGAATTGAAAGGCGATAAGCGCTTCACACTGATCAACACCTCTGGCACAGAGGCCGAAAGTTACAGCAAATTGCTGGAGGCGGCGAAAACCGACCATGTCGCCTTCATGCGGTCTTGCGACATACTCGATCCGGCCGCCTTGGTGTGGGTGGCTTATGGTCTGCATGAAAGACCGCAGGCTCAGGTCTTCTATGCGGATGAAGATCGCATGGACACAGAAGACATGCGCAAAGATCCCTATTTCAAGCCGGACTTCAATTACGAGCTGTTTTTGACCCATAATATGCTGGGTGGGTTTACCGTTTATCGCCGCGATCTGATCGAAGCCGTGGGTGGCATTGATCCGGAGGCGGGCGACGATGCGCTTTATGACCTGGCCCTGAGAGTTTATGAGCAAAGGGGAGGGGACGCCTTTGTTCATATACCGCGTGTTCTCAACCATGTGCGAGGGCGCGCAGTCTATCGAGAGGCGCAGGTCGCTACGGTCAACCGGCATCTGAAGCGCTTACGCAAATCGGCGGAGGTTATGAAGGCGCCGGAGCTTGAAGGCTATAATCGCGTGCGCTATGCCCTGCCTAAGCGTCTGCCCAAGGTGAGCATACTGATACCCACACGCGACAAGGCCGAATTGCTGCGGTTTTGTCTGGGCTCTTTGCTGGAAAAGACAAGCTACACCAATTACGAAGTTATCATCATTGATAACGGATCGGTTGAGCCCGAAACCTTTGCCTATTTTGAAGAGGTCAAGGCCGACAAAAGGGTCCGGGTCATTCGTGATGAGCGTCCGTTCAATTTCTCACAGTTGAACAACAAGGGCGTAGCCCAGGCTAAGGGCAGCTATGTCTGCCTGATGAACAACGATATCGAAATCCTGACGCCAGACTGGCTGGAAGAAATGGTGTCCTTCGCCCAGCAGCCGGATGTCGGCTGTGTGGGGGCGCGCCTATGGTATCCCGACGACACCTTGCAGCATGGTGGGGTGTTGATTGGCTTCTTCGACGTCGCTGGCCATATGCACAAACATATCAAGCGCGGAGAAACGGGCTATGCGAATCGCGCGTCTCTGCATCAGTCCCTGAGCGCGGTGACCGCGGCGGTTCTGCTTATTCGTAAGGAGACCTACAACGCCGTAGGCGGCCTTGATGAGGGGCTTGCCGTGGCCTTCAATGACGTGGATTTCTGTCTCAGGGTCCGGGATGCCGGTTACCGCAATATCTACACGCCTTATGCCGAGATGTACCACCACGAATCGGCCTCGCGCGGTGCGGAGGATTCACCTGAAAAGAAGGCGCGTGAGCAGCGTGAAATCCAGACGATCAAGACCCGCTACGGCCAGTCGATGCGCCGGTGCCCGGCCTTCAGTCCGAACCTTTCCCTGACCTCGGAAGATATGTCGTTTGCCTTCCCGCCGCGCGTGCCAACGGTCGAGGACATTCTCATCGACCTGCGCAAGCGAGGAGGCGATGTGTTGGACGAAAAGCCCGTGACCTCCCTCGTAACGATCAACAGCTAACTCGTTAGGGTTGATCTTGGGTTCATCAATTGGTTGTAAAGAAGTTGAGCGATTAGAAACTCTTCGTGCGTATCTATATCCAGTCCTTCGGTAAAGGATATCGAGTGGAAATATGGCATATCCCCGAGGATATAACGATTTTCGGCCATGGTGCGTTTGCGTATGAGGCTGGCGGCAAGGTTCAACTGGTAGACAGGCTTGGTACCTTGTGTGTACGTGTGCCACGGCCCCCATTTGTGGTTTATGGGTAAATAGTCCGAATTAAGCATGAAGTGGTGGTGTTCTGTTACTGTACTGCAAGAGTCGTAACCCGGATTATTCTTTAACGCTTCAATCAATCCGTTAAAGTTTTTGAAAAGTGGATTGGTGACATGCAGCCACATCAGAAACGCGTCATCTTCCGCAGGAACGCTGAGGGCAACACCTTTTATGACCTCACCCCAGGGTGTGAGTGGGTCGCAAAAGTAGGGATCGCGCTTTATAAATTTTATATTGTACTTTTTTGAAATTAATTCAGCTTCTTCGGCATCACTTGAAACAAAAACATCCGAAAATACACCCGAAGAAATACATTGTTGAATTTTTATCTCCAACAACGACAGCCCTTTATAAAAATCGATAAAATTTTTCCTTTTTATACGATTTGATTTTTCCTTTACTGGAATAATGGCATATACTTTTTCCATGTAATCTCCTCTATTTTTGTAATTGCTCACGTGGTTGGCGGATTTTGGGTTGCGCGATGAATCGGGTTCTGAATCCATGGGGTCATGATTCGTCCTCCGCTTCGTCCTCTTTCGGATAAAGAAAAAGACGCGCTGATTGCAGAGCAAGCTGGACACCCGCAAAAACCTCATGAATTGATGGCGGCATAACACGCTGTTCGGATGCGGCGGTGTTTCGGCGGTGTCAACCGGCGTGGAAAAGGGGCTCTGACTCAATTTTGATGCAGTTAGGGCGTCGGCTGGCTTTGGTTTCACCTGAGAATCAACGTCATGCAAAACGCCCTCAAACCTTCCAACCTCGTCCCCGCCGGCTTCGAGGTCGTTAACGCGGTGACCGACGGTGCTGCCACCGTTGTCACGGTGCGCGCGACGAACAGGGGCAGCGCTTGTCCATGCTGCGGTTCATTATCCGAACGTGTCCGCAGCCGGTATTGTCGCCGTGTCGGTGATTTGCCACTGGCTGGGCGGCCGGTGCGCCTTCTTGTTTCGGCGCGTCGCTTTCAGTGCGACTTCGTCTCATGCAAGCGACGCATCTTTACCGAGCGGTACGATAGTGCGATCCTGGTCCCATGGGCACGCCGGACAGCTCGGCTCGACTATGTCGTTCACCAACTCGGCTTGGCATTGGGAGGCCGCCCGGCCGCCAGTTTTGCCTCGCGCCTGATGGTTCCGGTGAGCAACGATACATTGCTGCGCGTCGTTCGACGGCGAAGCGGAAAGGCATTTGCACCTCCAAGCGTAATCGGCATTGACGACTGGGCTTGGCGTCGCAATCAGCGCTACGGGACGATTATTTGTGACCTGGAACGACGGCGACCAATCCGACTTCTTCCCGACAGAGAGCCGGCAACGGCTGAGGCGTGGCTCGGTGGCCAACCGCAAATTACCATTGTCGCCCGGGATCGCGGCGGCGGTTACGGCGGGGCCGTGGCCAAGGCGCTACCCCAAGCGACACAAGTGGCGGATCGCTGGCATCTGATGGAGAATGCCAGCCAGGCATTCAGGGATGCCGTGCGGAAATCTATGCGCCAGGTCCGGGCGGCAATAGGCGCAACTGTAATCAATGCGGACTTGCTCACCTCGGCTGAACGGCTCCAATACGAAGGCTACCTTCGACGTGAAGATACCAACGCCACGATCCTTAAACAGTCGGAAAGCGGAGCTTCGATCCGGGAGATTTCCCGGGTTACCGGTCATAGCCGCGGTATGGTCAGGAAAATCTTGCGGGGCCAACGTTCGGACATTTTTCGCGTTCGTGAAAGCTCCCTTGAACTACACTTGCCATGGCTGGATGAACAATGGGTGGCCGGCCATCGAAATGGT
The DNA here is from genome assembly GCF_003966695.1 of Asticcacaulis excentricus. Taxonomy (NCBI): domain Bacteria; kingdom Pseudomonadati; phylum Pseudomonadota; class Alphaproteobacteria; order Caulobacterales; family Caulobacteraceae; genus Asticcacaulis; species Asticcacaulis excentricus. The sequence goes on along the minus strand of NZ_AP018827.1, from coordinate 2,145,535 downwards.
GCCGAGCTTTGGCGACGTCTCAAAGCCTTAGGCTTCCAAGGTTCAATGCGGGTCGTTACCGAGTGGGCGACAAGGCGGCGACGTTCGGAAAAGGCCGACGCTGAAAGCTTACAGCGTGTTCCGTCGGCGAGGACCATTGCCAGGCTAATGACAGTGGGCCGAGATACCTTGTCGAAAGCGGAAACCTTGCTCGTCGCGGCTATCGAAGGCGGCGTTCCGTCACTTGTCGAAGCACGCGACCTTGTTGCGAAATTCCACACCATGATCCGCAAAAAGGCCATGGCTGAACTCGACCCCTGGGTCGAGCAAGCAAAAGCCAGCCTGATCACCTCGTTCGCTAACGGCGTAGCCAGGGACCGGGCGGCAGTTAGCGCGGCGATCTCCTCATCATGGTCCAACGGCCAGACAGAGGGACAGATCACTAAACTGAAGCTCGTGAAGCGCCAGATGTACGGCCGCGCCAAGATCGATCTTCTTCAGGCGCGGTTGGTGGATGTTTATTGAACCCGTTTGCACCAAAATTGCGTCAGAGCCCTTTTTGCACGCCGGTCTACATTCGACCTTCTCGGCGAAGGCAGGGTCCTTGGAACGCTTGAAAGTATGCAGTCGGTGGGGCTGAAGGTCGTGCGCTTCCCAGATGCGCTGAATGGTTCGAAGCGACAGGCCCGAAGCCTTGGCCATGGCTCGGCCGGTCCAGTGGGTGACTTCACCGGGCGGCTCCGAGCAAGTCATCGCCACGATCTTGGCCACGGTCACTAAGGGGACGGCTTGCCGGCCTGGCTTGCGGCTACCTTCGCGCAACAGCCGCTCCACGCCACCTTCGGCGTAATGTCGCTGCCAACGCCACACTGCGGGCCGACTGACTTCTGCCCGCCGCGAGACCTCCAGCGCCGTCAGCCGATCGGCCGAGTAAAGGACGATCTTGGCCCGCAGGATGTGCTTGAGCGGCCGGCTTCTGTCGGCGATAATCGCGGCCAGCCGCGCCTGGTCTTCAGCGGAAACGATAACGGATACGGTTTGGGACATGCAGCCAAACTCGCACACCCGAGCCGTCTTGTGAATCCTATGAATGTGTCAGTACACTAGAAACCCAGTGAGTCATCCTATCCCGCCAAACGCCAATGGTTTTTGCGAGTGTCCAGAATCAGTGCTCGAAAGATAAATCAATACACTGATAAGGTTTGAAGCCCAAATCGCCAACCATCTGTACAACTATCCATAAATCAAAAAAATAATATCTCAGGTGTAGGTTTCCCAATCTTCTCTATATTGACGTTCGACTTCATTGTAATTGAAGGGAGGGTAGGAAGAATTAATTAATCCAATATTTCGCAATTCTCGCAAAACCTTTTCTGGATCAATTAGAAAAGGTCCGCGCTGGCCATACGTTGGCAGAAGATTATTACTTGCGTCTATGTAAAGTGAATTGTGCCCCAGCATTTCATCAGCACATTTAAAGGCCATAAGTGTGTGCGGCGTTCCTCGCGTACGCTCTATATATATCGGCCGCTTTCCCTCATTAGAAAAAAGTAAATTGTGCATAGCACTCCCCAATACCCCGCAGTATATATTCGATGAGTTAAATATAGATATTTGATCTGATAATGAATGCATTTCTGGATGAACAATATTCCATCCGTTATATTTTAAAACACCTTCTAAATATTGCTCACCATGGATTTTTCTGTTATTAAATTTTGTTCTTGAAACATAAACAGGTGCACTTTTATCTAATCCGTCAAATGCATTTAATTGTGCAGACGAAATATGTTTAAAAACGTTCAACTGTTCTAAAACATAGTTTGGATTCCCAAGTTCAAAACCGGCCCTAGGAACAATCACGTTTTCAAAACGTAAAGGGCGATCAATAAGTAAGACATCCTCTGAATTTACACCTAATTTATTTAGAAAGAACTTATTCATATCGGACAACTCGCGAATTCCTGGAATAGTATTAAATACCGGTCTAATTTTTTCGCCAGAATAAAACAAATACCAAAACCGCGATAGCGACTCGGTTAAAAAATGGCCGAAATGATCGTGATATAAAAACCCAGCATAAAAGACAGTTCCAGGCACCTTTTCAGCCGCTCCTTCGTAATCAGCTCCAAAGGTGATGGGAAAAGTGACGCCGCGCATTAACGACGACAGGCCTACAAAACGCCCTGTGTCATCGTACACCCCTCCTTCCCATTCTGCGTTAGGTTGAAGGTTTAGTTCCGCACGGCGCTGATCTGATAGCCGTGTAAGGGGAGTTATCAATCCGTTCCGTACAGATAGGTACGTGGGTGGCAATATCATTTTTTACTTCTCTGCATTTCACAATATCCAATTCATACACCATACAAAATGGATGTCATCATTAACTGAATGGTTCCCAGGCTCATACCAACCTGCATTGATTAGTACTCTTGTGTCCATTCCCGCAATCCGAGGGACATGACATGATGCGCCAAGGTTGTTCGACAAGCTTGTTCCATGCCGCACAGCAGTGGTCGACGATGTCGTCATAGGAAGTGAAGATGCGGTTGGACAGCCAGTTGTCGCGCATGAACTGCCAGACGTTTTCCTGTGGGTTAAGCTCTGGCGCTTTGGCAGGTAATGGTAACAGCGTGATGTTCGATGGAATTTCGAGCTTCTGAGAGGTATGCCAGCCGGCTCGATCAAGGATGAGGACAGCATGACATCCCTTGTCCACGCAGGCGCTGATTTCGTCGAGATGCTGCTTCATGGCAAAGCTGTCGCAGAAGGGCATAACGATACCAGCGGCCTTTCCTTTACGCGGACAAATCGCACCGAAGATATAGGCCCATTTCGTGCGTTGGTCTTTTGGAGCCGATGGTCGCGTGCCCCGCTTGGCCCACCTTCGAGTGATCTTGTTCTTCTGCCCGATGCGGGCCTCATCCTGAAACCACAACTCGATTTGTGTGCCTTTCGGTAGGTGTGATCGGATTTCCGCGATTTGCGTCGGGAGTTTTTTTAAAATCTTCGAGAGCGTATTCATTCTGCCCGTGATGTTTGGGGCGCGCGGACAGCTTGCGGTAGCCCAGGCCCTTCAAAAGACGGCCAAGCGTTGTCTCACAGACAGCGATACCATATTCGTCATAAACCCAACCGGCCAGATCGATGAGACGCCACCGAACAACGCCATGGATGGCGGGAATGGGACCACTTTCAACCATCCGAACCAATGCCTCTCGCTGCTCGGCATTCAGCTTGGGGCTCGCTCCTTTCGCTTTCCGGTTCAAAAGCCCGTCAGGGCCATGCTCATTGAACCGCTCAACCCAATCCCGAATGATCTGTACGGTGACATCAGCCATCTTCGCCGCGTCCATGCGCCGGCTACCGTCGTATATGGACGCCAACGCCAGCAAGCGTCGAATTTGCTTCGCATCCCCGCTTCCCCGCGCCAAGGCACGCAATGACGCGCCATCATAATCTGTTCGAAGCTTCAACATGCCCGATACCTCCGGGCACAAGGGAATCACTGTTTGCGGATTTTCAAACTCACGTTTGAGTCATCGTCTGCCCAGGTTGGTATCAGGACCTATTAAAAAATGAGGCGGACTGATTCACTTGCCGCATGGAGGTGTGTGGCGATGAGTGATTTGTTTCTGTTGAGCGAGGCACAGATGCGCCGCATTGAGCCCTTTTTCCCATTATCACATGGGGTTGCGAGGGTTGATGACTGTTACCACACTTCAAACCTCTACAGGGAGCGCCCGAATGAACATCCATAAGAATGCCCGATTGACGCCTTTGCGTCGAGAGTCTGGGTTTCCAAAGGCCTCGGTTTTTGGCTACCTTACCGCTATTCAGGCACCGGTAAGGTGCACAAATCAACCCAATTCGGGGCGCGCCTCGGTCAGGGTGACGGCTTTCAGGCTTGTAGATCGGCGTGCAAAAAGGGCTCTAACTCAAATTTGATGCAGTTAGGGCGTCGGCTGGCTTTGGTTTCACCTGAGAATCAACGTCATGCAAAACGCCCTCAAACCTTCCAACCTCGTCCCCGCCGGCTTCGAGGTCGTTAACGCGGTGACCGAAGGTGCTGCCACCATTGTCACGGTGCGCGACGAACAGGGGCAGCGCTTGTCCATGCTGCGGTTCATTATCCGAACGTGTCCGCAGCCGGTATTGTCGCCGTGTCGGTGATTTACCACTGGCTGGGCGGCTGGTGCGCCTTTTTGTTTCGGCGCGTCGCTTTCAGTGCGACTTCGTCTCATGCAAGCGACGCATCTTTACCGAGCGGTACGATAGTGCGGTCCTGGTCCCATGGGCACGCCGGACAGCTCGGCTCGACTATGTCGTTCACCAACTCGGCTTGGCATTGGGAGGCCGACCGGCCGCCAGTTTTACCTCGCGCTTGATGGTTCCGGTGAGCAATGATACATTGCTGCGCGTCGTTCGACGGCGAAGCCTAAAGGCATTTGTACCTCCAAGCGTAATCGGCATTGACGACTGGGCTTGGCATCGCAATCAGCGCTACGGGACGATTATTTGTGACCTGGAACGACGGCGACCAATCCGACTTCTTCCCGACAGAGAGCCGGCAACGGCTTAGGCGTGGCTAGGTGGCCAACCGCAAATTACCATAGTCGCTAGTGTACTGACACATTCATAGGATTCACAAGACGGCTCGGGTGTGCGAGTTTGGCTGCATGTCCCAAACCGTATCCGTTATCGTTTCCGCTGAAGACCAGGCGCGGCTGGCCGCGATTATCGCCGACAGAAGCCGGCCGCTCAAGCACATCCTGCGGGCCAAGATCGTCCTTTACTCGGCCGATCGGCTGACGGCGCTGGAGGTCTCGCGGCGGGCAGAAGTCAGTCGGCCCGCAGTGTGGCGTTGGCAGCGACATTACGCCGAAGGTGGCGTGGAGCGGCTGTTGCGCGAAGGTAGCCGCAAGCCAGGCCGGCAAGCCGTCCCCTTAGTGACCGTGGCCAAGATCGTGGCGATGACTTGCTCGGAGCCGCCCGGTGAAGTCACCCACTGGACCGGCCGAGCCATGGCCAAGGCTTCGGGCCTGTCGCTTCGAACCATTCAGCGCATCTGGGAAGCGCACGACCTTCAGCCCCACCGACTGCGTACTTTCAAGCGTTCCAAGGACCCTGCCTTCGCCGAGAAGGTCGAAGATATCGTCGGCCTCTACATGCATCCCCCCGCCCACGCTCTGGTCCTGTCCATCGACGAGAAGTCCCAGATCCAAGCGCTCGACCGCACCCAGCCTGGCCTACCGCTCAAGCCCGGCAAGTGCGGGACCATGACCCACGACTACAAGCGCCACGGGACCACAACCCTGTTCGCCGCTTTCAACGTGCTGGACGGGGTCGTCATCGGCCGCTGCATGCAGAAGCATACACACCAGGAGTTCATCCGCTTCCTGAACACCGTCGAGCGCGAGGTCCCCGCCGGTAAAAACATACACGCCGTCCTCGACAACTATGCCACCCACAAGCATCCCAAGGTCAGGGATTGGCTCGCGCGCCATCCTCGCTGGGTATTCCACTTCACTCCGACCTCCGGCTCGTGGCTCAATGCTGTCGAGAACTTCTTCTCCGTTCTCACAAGGCGTCGCATTCGGCGCGGCGTCTTCAAGTCTGTCATCGACCTTCAGGCCGCCATCAACCGATATCTCGCCGAACATAACCAAGACCCAAAGCCCTTCGTCTGGACCAAGCCCGCCAAGGAAATACTCGCCAAAATCGAGCGCCGACCTGTACCATCCGTTTGAGTCAGTGCAATAGGGATCGCGGCGGCGGTTACGGCGGGGCCGGGGCCAAGGCGCTACCCCAAGCGACACAAGTGGCGGATCGCTGGCATCTGATGGAGAATGCCAGCCAGGCATTCAGGGATGCCGTGCGGAAATCTATGCGCCAGGTCCGGGCGGCAATAGGCGCAACTGTAATCAATGCGGACTTGCTCACCTCCGCAGAACGGCTCCAATACGAAGGCTACCTTCGACGTGAAGATACCAACGCCACGATCCTTAAACAGTCGGAAAGCGGAGCTTCGATCCGAGAGATTTCCCGGGTTACCGGTCATAGCCGCGGTATGGTCAGGAAAATCTTGCGGGGCCAACGTTCGGACATTTTTCGCGTTCGTGAAAGCTCCCTTGAACTACACTTGCCATGGCTGGATGAACAATGGGTGGCCGGCCATCGAAATGGTGCCGAGCTTTGGCGACGTCTCAAAGCCTTAGGCTTCCAAGGTTCAATGCGGGTCGTTACCGAGTGGGCGACAAGGCGGCGACGTTCGGAAAAGGCCGACGCTGAAAGCTTACAGCGTGTTCCGTCGGCGAGGACCATTGCCAGGCTAATGACAGTGGGCCGAGATACCTTGTCGAAAGCGGAAACCTTGCTCGTCGCGGCTATCGAAGGCGGCGTTCCGTCACTTGTCGAAGCACGCGACCTTGTTGCGAAATTCCACACCATGATCCGCAAAAAGGCCATGGCTGAACTCGACCCCTGGGTCGAGCAAGCAAAAGCCAGCCTGATCACCTCGTTCGCTAACGGCGTAGCCAGGGACCGGGCGGCAGTTAGCGCGGCGATCTCCTCATCATGGTCCAACGGCCAGACAGAGGGACAGATCACTAAACTGAAGCTCGTGAAGCGCCAGATGTACGGCCGCGCCAAGATCGATCTTCTTCAGGCGCGGTTGGTGGATGTTTATTGAACCCGTTTGCACCAAAATTGCGTCAGAGCCCTTTTTGCACGCCGGTTCACACACCCGATGTGCTATCTGTGGAGGTCGGCGGCTCGGGTCGTCGCGCTACTGTATTTCTTGGCCGCCCACATAACAGAGATATGCGCGCGGTTTTATGCTGCTTACATAGTCTTGGAAAGTTATTTTAAAATAGAAATTTGAGTACCATTTGTTAAGCCACCCCGGCCCGCAGGATTTCGTGAAGGTGGATGACGCCGACAGGGCGGTCGTTTTCAACCGCAAACATTCCGGTAATGTTGCGTGCGTTCATTTCCGCCAGAAGCTGTGAGGCCAGCGTGTCCGGCGTGGTTACGCGCGGGGCTTTTGTCATCATCTCTGAAACGGCCCGATCAGTGAAGCCTTCACTGAAGGCGCGGCGCAGGTCACCGTCGGTGACAATACCGGTCAGGTGGCCCTCCGCATCCACCACGCCGGTCATGCCGTAGCGCTTTGAGGACATCTCGACAATGGCCTGAGACAGAGGGGTCTCCTCGCCCACCAGTGGCATGGCCTCGCCGCTGTGCATCAGGTCGCGCACCTTGAGCAGGCGTGACCCCAGCTTGCCACCCGGATGATACTGTCGGAAATCCTGCGCTGTGAACTTACGCATCGAGAGAAGCGCCACGGTAATGCAGTCGCCCATAGCCAGTTGCATGGTGGTAGAGGTGGTCGGCGCGAGACCATTGGGGCAGGCCTCGGCCATCTTCGGCAAGACCAGCGCGATATCGGCCGCAGAGCCCAGCGCGCTTTTGGCACCCGACGTAATCGCGATCAGCGGCACCTCAAAGCGGCGCGTATAGGCGATGATGTCGGCCAGTTCCGGCGCTTCGCCCGACCACGACAGGGCCAGCACCACGTCATTATTGCCGACCATGCCGAGGTCGCCGTGGCTGGCCTCCGCCGGATGCACAAAGTGCGACAGGGCCCCTGTCGAAGCCAGCGAGGCGGCGATCTTGCGCCCGATATGACCGGACTTACCCATACCGGTGACGATGATCCGCCCACCTTGCGCCTGCGCCTTCAGTATGGTGTCGATGGCGGCCTCGAAACGCTGCCCCAGTTCACCATCCAGCGCCTCACGCAAAGCGCTCAGGCCGGCGGTTTCTATCTCGACGGTCTGCTGTGCGGCCTGAAGGGCAGAGGTGGCCTCAAGGGCGGTTTCAAGAACCATGTTTATTGCTCTCTAAGGCGACGGCGCGCCTCTTCCAGATCGGCTAGGGTATCCACCCCCAGCGGTACCTCGGCCACCTCGACAGCGTCTATGCGCATACCGTGTTCAAGCGCGCGCAACTGCTCCAGCTTTTCGCGCTGTTCCAGCGGCGACGGGGCCAATGTCACGAAACGCTCCAAAGCCGAACGCCGCCAGCCATAAAGGCCGATATGATGATAGAGGGGCCCCTCGCCCCATGGTGCAGTGGCACGGGTAAAGTAGAGGGCGCGGAAGCGTCCCGGCGCAATCGGCGTCCCTACCATCTTGACCACGGATGAGGCATTGCGCTCTTGATCCGTGTGGATTTCGGCTACGGGCGTGGCGATATCCACTTCAGCGTCTTTCAGCGGCTCAAACACCGCGCGGATGGTCTCCGGGACCACGGTCGGCAGGTCGCCCTGCACATTGAGCAGGATGTCGTACTGACGATCAGGGTCGATGCGGGTGATAGCCTCATAGATACGATCCGAGCCCGACGGGTGCTCAGGCTTCGTCATCACGGCGTTGCCGCCAACGGCGCGGATGGCCTCGGCGATGTCCGGCGTGTCCGTGGCGACCCAGACGGGGGCCAGATCAGCCTCGATGGCGCGTCGCCACACGGCCACGATCATCGGTTCGCCATTGAGGTCTGCCAACGGCTTGTTCGGCAGTCGGGTCGAGGCCATGCGCGCCGGGATGAGGATGACCGGCTTCATCTTAGTGGGCGGAGTCCCGCGCCGTGATGGCCTTAGCCACCTGATCAATGGCCATCAGGTCGCGCATCAGGCCTTCGAACGACGCCAACGGCACCATATTCGGGCCGTCGGAGGGCGCATTATCCGGGTCCGGATGGGTTTCGATAAACAGGCCGGCGACACCGACGGCGACCGCCGCGCGCGCCAGCACCGGCACGAATTCGCGCTGACCGCCAGAGGAGCCGCCCAGACCGCCGGGCTGCTGCACCGAGTGGGTGGCATCAAAGATCACGGGCGCCCCGGTCGAGGCCATGATCGGGAGGCCGCGGAAGTCCGACACCAGCGTGTTGTAGCCAAAGCTGGTGCCGCGATCACACAGGAGCACGTTCGGATTGCCACCCAGTACGATCTTGTCGAGCACATTCTTCATGTCCCAGGGGGCGAGGAACTGCCCCTTCTTGACATTGATGGCGCGGCCCGTGGCAGCGGCCGCCAGCAGCAGGTCCGTCTGACGGCAGAGGAAGGCCGGGATTTGCAGCACATCGACGGCTTCGGCCACCGGGGCGCATTGTTGCGACTCGTGCACGTCGGTGAGGACGGCAAGACCAAGGCTCTCACGGATTTCCGCAAAGATGGGCAGAGCGTCCTTAAGGCCGATACCGCGCGCCGCCTTAGCCGAGGTACGGTTGGCCTTATCAAACGAGGTCTTGAAGATGATGCCAAAGCCGAGACGCTCGGAGATTTCTTTTAGCGCCGACGCCACTTCCAGCGCGTGCTCGCGGCTTTCCAATTGGCAGGGCCCGGCAATGACCGAGATCGGCAGGTGATTGCCGAACTTGGCAGAGGCAAGTTCGACGACGGGATTGGCTCGCAATTCGGACATGGCTGTACTCCAGAGACAGTTGCGGTCTAGTGCATAACGCGCAGCAATTCAACCCGCCGCTTAGGCGCACAGACATGGGGCTATTGGCCGCCGATTACAAGTCGCCGCCGCCATCAGATGACGTAGGTCGGCTCCAACGGCAGATAGCCGTTTTCAAACAGCCACTGGAAGATGCGTTCGGCCTCGACCTCGGGCGCCTCACCGTTTTTCGCCACCACGATTTCCGGATTTTCCGGGGCCTCATAGGGGCTATCGATACCGGTGAAGTTAGGGATCTGTCCAGCGCGTGCCTTTTTATACAGACCCTTGACGTCGCGAGCTTCGGCAATCTCCAGCGGTGTGGCGACGTGGATTTCGACGAACTCGCCCTCTTGCAGCAGTTCACGCGCCATCTGACGCTCAGCGCGGAAAGGCGAGATGAAGGAGACGAGCGTAATCAGACCGGCCTCGGTCATCAGTTTGGAAACCTCGGCCACGCGGCGGATGTTTTCCACGCGGTCGGCGTCCGAGAAGCCCAGATCCTTGTTCAGCCCGTGGCGCACATTGTCGCCATCCAGCAGGGTCGTGTGATAGCCAAGACTGAGCAGCTTCTTTTCGACCAGATTGGCGATGGTCGATTTGCCCGCGCCCGACAGGCCGGTGAACCACAGAACCGCTGGCTTCTGCCGCTTGATGCCCGCCCGCGCCTCTTTGGAAACCTCCAGCGCCTGCCAGTGCACATTGCTGGCGCGACGCAGGGCGTGGTCGATCAACCCTGCCCCGAGGGTCAGATTCGAGATACGGTCAATCAGGATAAAGGCCCCCGTCGCCCGATTGTCCGCATACGGATCGAAGGCGATGGGCGACTGCGCCGCGATGTTGACGGTCGCAACTTCATTGAGCTTCAGCGTCTTCGCCGCCAGCTTTTCAAACGAATTGACGTCGGTCTTGTGGCGGATGTCGGTGACGGTTGCCGTGACCGTGCGCGCGCCGATCTTGAGCAAATAGGGGCGTCCCGGCAGTAGCTCGTCTTCGTTCATCCAGATCAGGCTGGCCTGAAACTGCTCGCACACCTCCGGGCGGGCTTGCGGGGCGGCCAGGATATCACCGCGCGAAATGTCGATCTCGTCTTCGAGCGTCAGGGTGACGGCTTCATCGGCCCCGGCCTCTGGCAATTCGCCGTCATAGGTCACGATGGCCTTGACGCGCGAGGTCTTGCCGGAACTGGCCACCACGACCTGATCGCCCGGACGCACCATGCCCGACGCGATGGTGCCGGAAAACCCTCGGAAGTTCAGGTCTGGGCGGTTGACCCACTGCACCGGCAGCCGGAAGGGTTTCTGCGTCTCGTCGCGGTTGATCTCAACGGTTTCAAGATGCTCCACGAGCGTCGGGCCCTCATACCAGCCGAGGTTTTCGCTGCGATCCAGCACATTGTCGCCAAAGCGCGCCGACAGAGGAATCGACACCAGCGTCTCAAAGCCGAAATCAGCGGCAAAGGCGCGATAGTCCGCTGTGATCTGCTCATAGACCGCTTGAGAATAATCCATCAGGTCGATCTTGTTGACCGCCAGCACGACGTGCTTGATGCCCAGAAGCGAGACGATGAACGAATGCCGGCGCGTCTGGGTCAATATACCCTTGCGCGCATCAATCAGGATCACGGCGAGGTCGGAATTGGACGCCCCTGTGGCCATGTTGCGCGTATATTGCTCATGACCCGGCGTATCGGCGACGATGAACTTGCGCTTTTCGGTGGTGAAGAAGCGATAGGCCACGTCGATGGTGATGCCTTGTTCGCGCTCGGCCTGAAGCCCATCGACCAGCAGCGCCAGATCAATCTCCTCACCCACCGTGCCGAAGCGTTTGGAGTCTTTTTCCAGACCCGCCAACTGGTCCTCAAAGATCAGCTTGGTGTCGTAGAGCAGACGACCGATCAGGGTCGATTTGCCGTCATCAACGCTGCCGCAGGTCAGAAAGCGCAGCAGGCTCTTTTTCTCATGCGCCGCCAGATAGTCGGTGAAGGCCGCGGTGTCGATCTTGTCCAGAGCGTTCATCAGAAATAGCCCTCACGCTTCTTCTTTTCCATCGAGCCGGCTTCATCGTGGTCGATCAGGCGCCCCGATCGCTCAGAGGTCCGAGCCACCAACATTTCCGCCACGATCTCTTCCAGCGTTGTGGCTTCGGATTCGATAGCCGCTGTCAGCGGATAGCAACCCAGCGTGCGGAAGCGGACATTGCGGATTTCAGGGGTTTCACCGGGTTCGAGCGGCAGGCGCTCATCATCAACCATGATCCACTGGCCGCCACGGCGCACCACCGGACGCGGGGCCGAGAAATACAACGGCACGATCGGGATATTCTCGACAAGGATATATTGCCAGATGTCGAGTTCGGTCCAGTTGGACAGCGGGAAGACTCGGATCGACTCACCCGGCTTGATGCGGGCATTGTAGAGGTTCCACAGTTCCGGCCGCTGGTTCTTGGGATCCCAGCCGTGGTTCTGCGTGCGGAAGGAGAAGATACGTTCCTTGGCCCGCGACTTTTCTTCATCGCGCCGCGCGCCGCCGAAGGCCGCATCGAAACCATGCGCCGTCAGGGCCTGCTTGAGCGCATCGGTCTTCATGATACCGGTGTAGACCGAGCTGCCGTAGTCAAACGGATTGACGTTATCGCGCACGCCGTCGGCATTGGTGTGCTTGAGCAGGGTCAAACCGAGCCGCGCCGCCGTATCGTCACGGAATTTGATCATCTCCCGGAACTTCCACGTCGTGTCGATGTGCATCAGGGGGAATGGTGGCTTTGAGGGATAAAAGGCCTTCAGCGCCAGATGCAGCATGACCGACGAATCCTTGCCGATCGAATAGAGCATGACGGGGTTTTTAAACTCCGCTGCCACTTCGCGCATGATATGGATCGACTCGGCTTCCAGTCGCCGCAGGTGAGTCAACCGGTCAGGGGTAATCGACATGCCTTGCCACACTCTTTTCGCGGACCACGCGGTCCGTTCTCTTGTCCGGCTTTTACGAAGGAAGACTTACGCGGACAAACGTAAAAGCGTGGCGGCACGATTCAGCCTAACTAATCTTTTTAAGTCCCGTATCCCCATAGGCAATGAAGTAGGGATTAGCAAAATCGGTTGCATCCGCACGCGCGCGTTTGCCGTAGGTGAGTGGCTGCCCATCCAACGTGGTGACCAGACCACCGGCCGCGCGCAAGACGGCATCGCCGGCTGCCGTATCCCATTCCATGGTGCGACCATGACGGGGATAAAGATCGGCCGTGCCTTCGGCCACGCGACAGAATTTCAGAGACGATCCCGCCGCCACAAAATCATTGACCACATATTGCCTCAGCCACGCACTGGTCTCTTCGCTGCCATGCGAACGGCTGCCGATGGCAGTCACAGCGGTTGGGGCCTGGCGCACACGAATGGCCTGCTGCGTGCCAATGACGCCAGCCTGGACAGTGGCCCGGAAGGCGCCCTTACCCTGCGCGCCCCAGAAGATTTCCCCCAGAGCCGGGGCATAGACGACGCCGGCCACCGGCGCGCCTTCTTCGATCAGGGCGATATTGACCGTGAATTCGCCATTGCGGGAGATAAATTCGCGCGTGCCATCCAGCGGATCGACCAGATAGAAGACCTTGTCTGTCTCAGGAACTTCACCTTTGGACACGGCCTCTTCGGCAACGACAGGAATCTCCGGCGCAAGCTTTGCCAGTTCAGCCAGAATGATCGCTTCGGCCGCTCCATCGGCCTCCGTTACGGGCGAGGCATCCGACTTGGTATCGACAGAAAAGCCCGCCTTATAGATATCCATAATCTTCGCCCCGGCCTTCAGCGCAATCAAGGTGAGCAGGATAAGCGGGGTTTCGGACATGCAACAACTCCAGACAAGCTTACGAGCTTTTAGAGCGGCGTGAGCGCACACTCAAGCCCGTAAGCCGTCTCTTAAGTCTCACATTTCAACGCGGAAGGTTTCGTCGATGGCGCAGATGATGTGATAAAGGGTTGAGGCCGGAGCGGGCTCCTGTACGAAGCTGCCATCCGGGTTCATCTTGTCGCGATAAAGCCCGCGCACCGGTGCATCGAAATAGAGTTCAAGACCTTCGGTGCCCTTGATCAGCTTTTCGACATAGCCCGCCTTTTCTTCCGGTGTGGCCGCGATGGACTGCAAGGCGACATAGGCCTTCATACGCTCAGTCTGGGCCCACAAGCGCGCCTTGTTGTCCTTGACTGAAAAATCGTCCCACAGCTCGAACACCGTCGCGTTGCGCTCATGATCCGTGCCGAAGTCTTCCGCGATTTCGACCAGTCGCTTGGCGGGCGCAATAAACTTATCATCGCCACTGATAGCCGCCCAGCGCACCAGCAACCACGCCCATTCAAACTGATGGCCCGGCTCGATGATGCGGCCCATCTCGCCTTCCAGCGGGTTCCAGTCGCCGTCGAAATATTCGCGAAGCGAGCCATTTTCCGGGTGCAGGAACTTGTCGAGGCAAAGCTGCGCGATTTCGCCCGCAATCTCTTTCCAAACGCCGTCACCACCGGCTTCGATCCAGGCCAGTGAGGCCTCGAACATGTGCATATGCGGATTGGTTTTCAGCGGCAGGGTGCGCGGATTGGCTTCTTCAAAGCCCCGCACCGGGTGCTTGTAGGTGGTCATCAGCGTATCGCGGATGGCGATGGCCTTTTGTTCAAGGCTCTTGTCGTGCGGGCGCACCCTAAAGGCCGAAGCATAGGCCAGCAGCGCAAAGGCGTGGTCGTAGAAGTCGAACTCGGCCTTCACGACCTCGCCCTGCGGCGTCAGAACGGCATAGACCAAACCACCGGGTGCGGCCGCCGGACCGCTCAGCCAGTTCAGCCCCGCGTCAATGACCGTATCGACGTCACCCGCGTAGCTCATCTGTCTGGCCAGCGCATAGGAATAGACCTGACGGGCGGCCACGCGCGTGCGGCGGTTGACATCGGCCGGAGTCCCATCAAGCGCGAGGGTTTCAAAGACACCGCCCTTGGCCTTATCGACGCCCGTATCGCGCCAGATCGGCAGGGCCGCGTTAAACAGCCAGTCTTTCAGCCGCGCCTTCGCTTCGGTTAGCGCCTTCGCCGTATCGCTCATATTCTATCCTTAAAAAAAATAATCAAAATAGGCCTGACACAGATAACGGAAGCCGTGGGTCTGGCTCAAGCGCAATTCCTTTTATTTTTGGGCGGGGGCCGCCATTTCGAAACGGATCGCCAGGGTCTTGCCTGAGCCACCTGACGGTGCGCTGCTCGAAGACTGGCTCACCGACACCAAACGCAACAAAGGTTCGCCGCCCTGCGGTTGGTTTTTTAACTGACCCAGGACAGGCTGCGCTGTTAGCAATGCCTGATGAAACACGACTGACCGTTCCAGAGACAGGGCCTGCGCGGCCCGGCCTTCTGTGATCGCGGCATTGATGTTGGCGTAGGCTACAATCGTCACAAGGTTCATTTTCGGGGTTTCCGGACAATTTGAGACACTCACCCCATAGGCCATGCACGGGAGCCGGGCGGCCAGACCGCGCGCCAGTTCCGCAACCGCCGTCCGGCCCTCATCGGTCAGGGTAGCTGTGCCCGTAGTGAAGAGGCGATCCGCGTCGAAACTTGTCGAACCATCCGACAGATTGACACTGGCCGATGGCACCGCCGAGCCAATATCGCCATTGAGCGATGAGGCGAACAGAGCCTGAGCGGCGGCGATTCTTTGCGTAGTCTCATCCGTATTGCGGCCAGGCGTTACGGCGGAATAGGCAAAGCAGCGTCGATCCCCTGTCGCACCCGCTTCCAGTAGGTCCGTGTCTTTCAGACAGACAATTCTGTTTCTGTTATCTACCTCTATCTCGGCCTGACGCGCGCGCAGATCGGTGGCGACTTGCATCAGCGCCGTCGTCTGAGCGTCCTTGGCGCTGATCAGTTCTTCGGTCGTATCCCTAAAATGCAGGGCGAAATAGGCCAGCATGATGATGAAGATGAACAACACCCCGACCATCAGATCGGTCATGGAGACGTAATAGCTTTCGCCTTCCTCCAGTTCGCGGGCGCGCCGATGCCGAAACCGCATGTTCAGACCCCCGGACGCACAAGTGCGGCTTCAAGCCGTTTCAGGCTCTTGAGCTGTTCCGGTGAGACCTTTTCGGGGGGCATAAAGCCAACACAGCCGTCCAGTGCCACAAACAAACCGGCCTCAGCGGTCTCGATCGCCTGTCGGCGGAAGCGCGCGACAACACGCAGTATGATCGAGGCCAGTACCCCCGCAATCGAGGTCCAGAATTTGGTCGCAGCAATAGCCAGAAGCCCCATAAGAGCGGATTGCATGGCGCCGCCGCCATTGCCTGTACGCATGGCCGAGGTCGCCTCAGACAGGGCCGCGACGATGCCGAGAAAGGTCACTACCAGGCCCACAGCCACCAGAATATTCGCCCACCATTCAAGCGCGCGCGCGGGCTCATCAAGGCGGTCAAAGGCTTCCGCCGCTCGAATGGAGGTCACAAAGCCTTCGCCTTCGCTATCGACCAGCAGGCTGCGATAATTGGCCCAGCCCAAGACCAGCGCGGCCGAAGCGTGCCCATCACGGGCCGTACCGGAAAAGCGTGTATCTATTTTGGCAAACTGATCGAGAAAGGCCTGACGCGCACCGGGTCCCGCCAGACCTGTCAGCAGATTCCAGCGGTCGCGGATTTCATTCAACAGGGGCCTGTAGGCCTTGAAACCGGAATAGACGATCAAACCTATGGCAAAGAGCAGGATGGCTGCGGCGAACAGAAGGGCGACGCCCGGCGCCCCAAACGTCATGACAACAAGTCGGGTAACAGGGTCTATATTCGCGGCCATGACATCTCCTTCGATGGGCACTCTGTTACGGCCAAATGTGGCTAAAACCGGCATCAGGATATAAGGATGTGATGTCCTTCGTAGAGACTTACCAGGGGAGAGTCAAAAGCCGATCCTCAGCCCATGTTTGTCTGTGTGTATCCGCGCCGATATTGCCACCCGACAGTATGACCAAAACCGTGCGCGGAGCCGGTTGGGTTTTTAACCACTGTGCCACCCCGGCCATACACATGGCTGAGGTAGGCTCGATGGTCAGCTTTAGCAGGTGCGTCAACCACTGTGTCCAGCGGATGATGTCGGACTCATCGACTTCGAAAAACCCATCAATCTGACGCAGATAAAACAGGGTACGCTCCGACACGGCCAGTGTCCGCACACCGTCCGCTATAGTCATGGGCGTCTCGGTCAAACGTACAATCTCTCCGCTTTGCACCGACCTGTGGGCGTCATTGGCCATCGAGGGCTCACAGGCAAAAACCTTCGCCTGCGGCCGCGCCAGTCGGGTGGCCAGCCATGTCCCCGACATCAACCCACCGCCTCCACACGGCGCAAAGACGGCATCGGCCTCAACGCCGTCCTGGAGGGCTTCCAGACAGGCCGTGCCCTGCCCCGCAATGACGTGCGGATTGTCATAGGGATGGACGAAGGTGGCACCGCGCTCGATATAGTCGGCAACAGCGGCTTCGGCGGCCTGACGCGTTTCGGTCACCACCACCTCCGCCCCGCAGGCACGGGTGGCGGCAATTTTGAGACCCGATGCCTGTTTAGGAATAAATATGGTGGCCTTGACCCCCAAGGCGCGGGCGGCATAGGCCACGGCCTGTGCGTGGTTTCCGGAGGAAAAGGCACACACCTGATCGGACAGGGCGTTCTGTTCTTTCAAAGTCCACAGCGTGTTAGTCGCGCCCCGTAGCTTGAAAGCCCCAATTTTTTGCAGGTTTTCTGCTTTGAAGACAACACGGTGTCCCAAGGCTTTGTTTAAGGTATCCGACTGAATCAGGGGCGTTCGGTGCACCTGCCCTGTAATCCGCGCCTGAGCCGCAGCAATGTCTTCAGGCCGGATATCGTTCATGGGCTCAAACCTCCGCTTTGTTCGGCGTTATCAGCGCCTCACGTCTGGCTATCTGTTGCAACTCAGAGAACCAGTGCCGATTGCACCTGGGCTCATAAATATCATTATGCCCCAGTTGTATCTCTGCCTCGTCTTCAACCTTTTTGAAGGTTTTATGAGCCGGTTGCCCACAGACGGCGCAATGCGAGCGCAGTTTCACGACCTCATCGGCCATGGCCATCAGCAACCCGGTAACCGCAAAAGCCTCACCCTTCCAGTTGGTATCGAGCCCGGCCGCCACCACATCTGTGCCCGATTCCAACAGGCATTTCACGACTTCAACAACATCACGGTCCATATCCTGAAAGAACTGCACTTCATCGAAGCACACCAGATGGGCTTCACGAAAGCGTGGCTCGATATCGGAAAAGGCGTGAAGGACCACAGCTTCAGCCGCCAGACCATCATGTGTAATCACCTCGGTGCGCGAATAGCGCACATCGAACGCCGTCTTGACGACCAGCACATCCTTGCCTTCGCCGTTACGCGCCCACAGGATGCGCTTCAAAAGCTCGGTCGTCTTGCCGGCAAACATCGGGCCGCAAATCACCGTCAACCGGCCATACATCTCAACCGCCTCCTGACACCTTACGAATCAATAATAGTGTACACACGCGCTGTCTAAGCTTCACCGCAAATCAGCGCTTCACCTCAGGCGTCTGTGGAGAGGAAATGATGCAACATCAGATAATGGTCCTCGAACATGTGGGCGCGCATTTTCAAAGCGCAGTCTACGCCGGTCCATTTCAGTGCTGCCGCATCGTCTCCGGCTTCGAGTGCGGGCAAATCCATGCCGCTGAGATCAAAATAAAACACATGGCTGATGGTGCGGCCGCGCGCGCTACGTTCCGGTTGATCAAAGACGCGCTGGCCTTTAAGGCGCTGAAGAGCTTGCCTCTCTGACAAAGACAGACCCGTCTCCTCTTGTAACTCGCGCAAGGCCGCGGCAAACACGGTTTCATGTGGGTCGAGAAAGCCGCCGGGTAAGGCCCACTGTCCGCGCCCCGGCAGTCCGCCGCGCTTTATCAGAAGGACACGATCATCTTTGCGGATCAGCGCATCGACCGTCACATGCACCGGCGGATAGGGGGCGACGGACCAGCTTTGGTGATAGGCTTCGATATAGGCGTGTTCCTCCGCCAGGGCGCGGTAGGTGTCGGCATCCAGCACCCTGTCCATCACCCGACGAACCTGCTCACCGACATCGATGAAGGTGTCTCCGTTCAGCCATGCGGCACGCTGGACCGCTGTCTTCTGTGATATTTCAGGATCGGCAAGAGTTAACTCACTCACCCAAAGACCCTGCAATTCATCGCCATAACCCGCATCGAAAGACAGGAGAGGTGCGTTTTCGCCGATAGCCGTCAATTGCACCACCCGCTCTGCCGGCAACAGCGCGTCTTCGATGGCCACGGCTTCAAACCCCACTGATTGCAACATGACAACCTGTTCTTCCGCCGTAAACGGATAGCGGCTGGAACGCGGCATATGGGCACCAACGACAACGACGATCAGATTGCCCTCACCGCGCCAGTCTTCAAGCGCCCGTACATGGTCATCCGATAGCGGATGAAACCGCCCCACAGCCAGTCGTAAAGATGCGCTTTTCGTCATGTCTGCCTCTCCATTGGCACGACCATAGCCAACACAAAAAGACTTGTCAGTTTCCTTTCCCTGATTAATGGTATTAACCATTCGGGCGGGGAGGCGTGACATGCAGGACACCTATAAGGCAACGACACGTATCGAGCCGCTGAAATGGCTGATTGCCGCGCTGGAAACCGTTCTGGGCCTGATGGGGGCTCTGGTCCTGATCCTTTATTTCTACACCGGTTCCTTTGCCGGGGCGGGTCAGAAGCTTGATGCCGGGCTGAAAGCCATCTGGCTGTTCGTTGCCCCATTTGTCGGCCAGGGCTGAAAAAATAAAAAGTATTGACCCAACGGCACAACTGCCGTTTAAGCCGCCCAAAATCATATGAAAGAGGCTGGCATGGTTGAGAACCTGATCGAGAATAACCGCCGCTGGTCGCGCGAAAAAACCCGCGTCGATCCGGACTTCTTCTCGCGTCTGGTGCGTCAGCAGCATCCCGAATATCTGTGGATCGGCTGTTCCGACTCGCGTGTGCCGGCCAATGAAATCGTCGATCTCGATCCGGGCGAACTGTTCGTGCACCGCAATGTCGCCAATCTGGCCCCGCAACAGGACGCCAACTATCTCAGCGTCCTGCAATACGCGGTCAATGTCCTGAAAATCAAACACGTACTGGTCGTCGGCCATTATGGCTGCGGAGGGGTGCGGGCGGCGATTGAATCCACCGATCACGGCCTGATCGACCACTGGCTGTCCCCGATCCGCGACGTCGCTCACGAGCACCGGCATGAGCTGGAGGCCTGCGATAATCAGGAATCGCGCGTCGATCGTCTGTGCGAGCTGAACGTGATCGCTCAGGTGCGCAATGTCGCCACCAACCCGATCATCCTCCATGCTTGGCGCGAAGGCCAGCCCCTGTCCATCCACGGCTGGGTCTATTCCATCGCCAATGGTCTGGTCACCGATATGAATATCTCGGTGCGCAATCTGGCCGAACGCGAGCGCCTGTTCGGAATCTAATCCGCGAGCCAGTCTTCACAGCGCAGTCCGTCAACCCGGCGAAACTCACCCAGATTGCCCGTGACCACGATCAGGCCGCGACTGCGGGCGTGACCGGCGATCAGCACATCATACCCGCCGATCATGCGCCCCTGCCGTTCCAGAACCGCACGGATATCTGCGGCATGATCAGCGGCAACGGCATCAAACGGCAGAACGTCGAGGCGGCTGGCGAAATTTTCCACCGCCTGACGATGGTCCAGCGGACGGGCAGATTTCGCCGCCCCATACAAAAGCTCGTTCAGAACGATGGTCGAGAGACACATGCCCGCGGCTTCGGCATTGAAACGCTCGCGCAAGGCCGCGGGTCGATCACGCAGCACGCGGATACACAGATTGGTATCGAGCATATAACGCAGCATCAAAAGCTTTCGCGCGTTTGAAGCGATGGCTGCTCGCGTTCCGACAACTCTATGCCTTTCGCCGCAAAGAAATCGTCCCAGACGGCATTGGCGGGTACGATAATCCGACGCTGGCCTTCACGCAGGATGGTGACTTCGCGAACGCCCTCCGGAAAGGCGACATCCTTCGGCAAACGGACGGCCTGTGTGCGGTTGGACTGGAACAGCGTGGTCTGGGTCATAACAGCCTCTTGGATATACGCATTATATATACAGAGTGCGTTCGATGCAAACTATTCGGAGGGCACGTTCGCCCTCAACTCCTCCAGCCACAGGGTAGCGGTGGAATCCGATGGGGCGCGCCAGTCACCCCGCGGGCTCAGAGCCCCGCCGGAGATCAGTTTCGGACCATTGGGCACGGCCGAGCGCTTGAATTGCGAAATCGTGAAAAAGCGGAACAGGAAGACCTCCATCCACGTGCGTATCTCCGCGATGCCATAGGCGCGGCGGTCGGCTTGCGGATAGTCGGGTGGCCAGTCGCCGGCGGCCCCATCCTTCCACGCCTGATACTGGAGGAAGGCGATCTTGGAGGGCTTCAGGCCATAGCGCGTCAGATAGTAGAGGGTGAAGTCCTGTAGCGGATAGGGGCCGACCTTGTCTTCGGTGCGCTGAGCCTGACCATTCTGGACCGGCACCAGTTCCGGCGAAATCTCACGCTCCAAGACCGAGCGCAGCACACGCGCGGCCTTTGCATCAAACTCGGTGCGCGCGGCCCAGCGGATCAGGTGCTGAATCAGGGTCTTAGGCGCACCACAATTGACATTGTAGTGGCTCATATGGTCACCCACACCATAGGTGCACCAGCCGAGCGCCAACTCGGATAAGTCCCCTGTGCCCACAACAAACCCGCGATGCTGACCGGCCAGCCGGAACAGGAAGTCGGTACGCAAGCCGGCCTGTACGTTTTCAAACACCACATCATAGACAAGCTCACCCTGACCATAGGGGTGACCAATATCCATCAGCATACGTTTTGAGGCGGGTCGAATGTCGATTTCTTCGGCCGTGACGCCAAGGGCGCGCATCAGCTTATGTGCGTCGGATTTCGAGCCCGACGTCGTACCGAAGCCCGGCATAGTGTAGCCCCGAATTCGCGAGCGCGGCCGCCCCAGACGGTCAAAGGCCTTGCATGCCACGATCAGGGCATGGGTGGAGTCGAGCCCGCCCGACACGCCGATGACGACGCTTTCCGATTGCGTGCTCTCAATGCGACGCATCAGACCGTGCACCTGTATATTGAAGGCCTCGAAACAGTCTTCGTCCAGACGGTCGCGGTCATTAGGCACGTAAGGAAAGCGATCCACCGTGCGATAAAAGTCAGTCAGGGTATGCGGCTTATGATCGAACAGACAGGTTTGTACCGATCCCGTCGCACTGATCCGCTGCGCATCACCGAAGGTCGCCGTGCGCAGGCGCTCCTGTGCAATGCGCTCCACATCGACATCGGCGAAAGTCAGGGTATCGCTGGCGAAGCGTTCCCCTTCGGCCAACAGCGTCCCCAACTCATAAACCAGTGATTGCCCATCCCAGGCGAGGTCAGTGGTCGATTCCCCAGGCCCGGATGCGCTGAAGGCATAGGCGCACATCAGGCGCTCAGAGGTTGCCTCGCAGATACGCTTGCGTACCCGCGACTTACCCACCGTCACAGGCGAAGCCGACAGGTTGACGATCACCGTCGCCCCGGCCAACGCCAACCGCGTCGAAGGCGTGTCCGGTGACCACATGTCCTCGCAGATTTCGACGCCCAGTGTGAAACCCGCATCACCGCGCGCCTGAAACACCTGATGGCTGGTCACCGGCACCGTCACACCGCCGATTTCGAGTCGGGTATTCAGCGCGTGACCGCTGGCGAACCAGCGCTTCTCATAAAACTCACGATAGTTGGGCAGAAAGGTCTTGGGCACCAGCCCCAGCAGCGCGCCTCCCTGAATCACCGCCGCGCAATTATACAGCGCGCCTTCGATCCACAACGGCACCCCACAGACGACAATGGCGCGCCAGTCTTGCGAGGCGGCAATCAGGGCCTCCAGAGCCGCCTTCGCCGCGTCCTGAAGCGTCTGTTGCAGGAAGAGGTCCTCAAGCGTGTAGCCGGTCAGGCTTAATTCGGGAAACAGGACGACATCCGCCCCGGCTGCATCAGCCTTGTGCGCCAGTTGCACGTGCTCGGACAGGTTCGCCCTGGGGTCGGCAATGTGCACATCGGGCGTCGCACAGGCGATCCGCACAAAACCATGCGAAGCGGGCGAATAAAAGTTTTTGCCGGAATTTGCCATTTTTGCCTCACGCGATGAACGCTATGAGCCGATATAGGCGCTTTTTGGAAAAACCAACACACCTCATTTCAGCAAATGCGCGTAAATTTGATAATATGCGACACTGACGATCTTCAGATTTGAAATAATAGTCTCATTTGAAACTTATAACGGCATTTACCCAGCCATAACCCCCTTTTTGACTTGGGTTCCGGGGGATGGGTCTGATATGGGAACACACCTGTCATCGTGTGTGTCCGTCATGAGCCTCAATCTAGAAACGATCCAAGCCGCCGCCGGTCGGTTAAAGGGTCATATCGTCGAAACCCCCTGCGCCTTTTCGCAGAAGCTGAGCGCGCTGACGCGCAGCCAGTTGTGGATCAAGTACGAGAACCAGCAATATACCTCGGCCTTCAAGGAACGCGGCGCGCTCAATAAGCTGGCGACGCTCAGCGCTGAGGAACGCGCGCGCGGCGTCTATGCGGCCTCGGCCGGCAATCACGCTCAGGGCATCGCCTACCATGCCCAGCGGCTCGGCATCCCCGCCACCATCGTCATGCCGCACGGCACCCCCTTTGTGAAAGTACAGAAGACTCAAGCCTATGGGGCGCGCGTGGTCATCGAAGGCGCGACCTATGACGATGCTTCGGCCCATGCGCAGACCCTGTGCCGGGACGCCAGCGCCGTCTATGTGCACCCGTTCAACGATTACGACGTGATGGCCGGACAGGGGACGCTGGCCATCGAAATGCTGGAGGCTGTGCCGGACCTCGACGTGCTACTGGTGCCGATCGGCGGCGGCGGGCTGATCGCCGGTATGGCGACGGCGGCCAAGGCGCTGAAACCCTGGATCAAGATCATCGGCGTCGAAGCGGCCATGTACCCCTCATTCGCGGCCAAGCGGCGCGGCCTGAACATGCCGACGGGCGGTTCGACCATCGCCGAAGGCATTGCTGTGCGCGATGTGGGCGAACTGAGCTTTGCCGTCGCCAATCCACTGATCGATGATGTGCTGGTCATTGATGAGGCCGATTTTGAGCGCGCCATCGCCGCCTTCGTCAATGTCGAAAAGACCGTGGCCGAAGGGGCCGGTGCCGCGGGTCTGGCCGCCGTCATGCGCTATCCGGAAAAGTTCGAAGGGCAAAAGGTCGGCCTGATCCTGTGTGGCGGCAATATCGACATGCGCCTGCTGGCCTCGGTGCTGCAACGCGAGCTGGTGCGCGAAAAGCGGCTGGTCACCTATCGTATTCTGGGCGACGATCGGCCGGGCATGTTGTCGCTGATGGCCGATGTTATTTCGCGCAAGGGCGGTAACATCGTCGATGTGGCGCACAATCGTCTGGTGCTCGACGTGCCCGCCAAGGGGGCTGAGTTCGACATACTGGTGGAAACGCAGGACGCCCGCCACGCCCATGAAATCGCCGATGGCCTGCGCGCCACGGGCTATGCGCTGAGAATGGAATAGAGGATACGCAATGGTTTCGAATTGGATAAGACCGGTCTGTCTTTCTTTGGTGCTGGCGTCGGCCGTCTCGCTTACGGCCTGTAACCGCACCGACCCGGCCGCCGAAGCGGCGGCAGAGGCCAATATCAAGGCGGGCGAAACCTTCCTGGCGGAAAAGGCCAAGGAACCTGGCGTGCAGAAGCTGCCCAAGGGGCTGCTGTATAAGGTCATCACCCCGGCGACCGATCCCAATGCGCCCAAGCCCACCGTGCGCGACACGGTGAAAATCCATTACGAAGGCCGCCTAATCGACGGCACCGTATTTGATTCCAGCTATGACCGGGGTGTCCCCGCGGCCATGCCGCTCGATGGTCTGGTCGAAGCGTGGAAGATCGCCGTGCCTCAGATGAAGACGGGCGAAACCTGGGAACTCTATGTCCCGGCCCAACTCGCCTACGGCGAGACCGGGGCCGGACCCATCCCGCCCAACAGCGTGCTGGTCTTCAAGATTCAACTGATCGGCATTCAACCGTAAACACTATAGCGGAATGATCTCTTCGGGATCATTCCGCTCAAGCCGCCATTGAGGCGGCGGCCAAGGTGGCGCAGCCACCGCCCGGCGAGGGGCTAAACAAAAGCTGGATCATTATCTTCATAATGATCCAGCCGCCGCGCGCGCCGACATCAGGACCGAGCCTACGGCGGTCATGGTGTCCGGCGCGGCGTCATTGGCGCAGGCCGCAGCCACCGTGCCCGCCTTCGCATCGACCAGCACCTCGCCGTACCACATCGTGTTTGATCCGTTGTGCCACAGGGCGCCATCCGGACGCACCACCCAGCCCAGCGCATACTCATCGCCGAAGTGCGGTGTGTGCAGCGCGTCCCAGCTCTCAGGCTTAAGCAAGCTGGCCGGACGATCCCGGTGGGCGCGCAGATAGAGCAGCATGTCCGCCATCGACATATGCACCCGTCCCGCCGGGCCCAGAGCCACGGGATTGTCAGTGGGCAGGCCCGGCCCGACCGGCATGGGTTTGCGCTTATGGCCATTGACGGCGTGGCCCAGAGGCTGATCCATCTGACCCGGACGCCCCGGAGCGCCAAAGCCCGCACTGGTGATGCCAAGCGGCGTGAACAGCTCTGTCTGGATGAGGGTTTCCCAGCTTTTGCCGCTCAGTTGCTCCAGCATGGCCCCCGCGATGATATAGCCATTATTGGCATAGACGTTTTGCGCGCCAACCGGGCCAACCGGCTTCTGTTTCAATGCCGCCAGCGCCCATTTGCGCCGCTCCGCCCGCGGGTCAGGCAGGGGGTCACGGCTGTAGAAGACCGCGTTGATGCCGTCGAGATTGGGCTGAAGCCCCGCACGATGGCTCAGCAGATGCAGCAGGGTGGCGTCGCGATAGGCCGCCGGAACGGGACTGCCGCGCTCGTCCAGCACTTCGCCTACTTTGGTGGTCCATTTGATCGCAGCGGCATCGACCAGACGCGCGCACAAGGTCGCCGTCATCGACTTGGTGATCGAGCCCCAATGCCATTGGTCTTCCATCTGCACGGCGATCTCGTCTTCGCTGGAGCGGGCTCCGGCGGCGAAGATTTCAGTTTGCGTGCCACGTGACCATGCGGCCGCCATACCGGGCGTATAGGCCGCCAGTCGCTTGTCGTTCAGCAGTTCGCGCGTCAGCGGCGGATAGACGGGCTCTGGTGTCGCTTCGGCCACCTCGCCGCGGGTGAAGCGCAGCGGCAGGGGGGCGCCCTGCGTAAAGGTGCCGTCGATATGGTGATCGTCCGTAAGCACCCCTTCGAAGGTCGCCTTGATCGCGGCAAAGGCCAGCTTGATCCGCTCGTCCTCAATGGCGACGCGGGAGGCCGGAATGCGCGCATTGCCCTGATCGACACTGAACAGGGTCGCTCCCTTGGCGTCGATCTCCAGCCGCAAGGTCAGGCGTACCGCCCCTGCCGCCAGCACGCCTGTCCAGCGTCCATGGAACGGGCTGTCGGCCGCCAGTGCGCGCGTTCCCACCATCAGGCCAAAAGCGCTCATCAGCGATTGCATCTGCCGGCGTGTCATCATCGGAAATTCTCCCCTGTGCGTATCAACCATAAAGAATTGCGGCATGGGGTCGCTACTGAAATAATTGTAATGCAGCCCTCTTTGACAAAGGCTAGACTGAGACCATGAACACGCAGGCTGATCTTATCATCGTTGGGGCCGGTATGGCTGGTATGACCGCGGCTCTGGCTCTGGCCAAGGGCGGGCTGAAACCGGTACTGGTCGAGCGGCAACCCCTGTCTGAGCAGGTAGAACCGAGCTTTGACGGTAGGGCCTCGGCCATCGCCTATTCCTGCTTCCGCCAATGGCAGGCCCTGGGTGTGGGTGCATCGCTGGAGCCCCTCGCCTGTCGCATGGATGAGATCATGGTCACCGACGCCCACCTGCCGGGGGCTTCGACGCAGCGACCGTCTCCCTTCTTCCTGCATTTCAACGCAGGCGAAATCTCCGACCGTTCGGGCAACGAACCTCTGGGCTATATGCTGGAAAACCGCCATATCCGCGCGGTCTTGTATGAAGCCGTGCAAAAGGCCGGTATCCGCGTCATCTGCCCGGCCAGTGTCACGGGGATCGAGGAAACCGCCACCCGCATCCACCTGACCCTCAGCACGGGTGAGACCCTGTCCGCCCCCGTCGCGGTGGCGGCCGAAGGGCGTAAATCAGGCCTGCGCGAACATGCGGGCATCCGCACCATCCGCCGCGACTATGGCCAAAGCGCCGTTGTGGCGACGGTGAAGATGCAATACCCGCATAACCACGTGGCGTATGAGTATTTCCTGTCGTCAGGCCCCTTCGCCATACTGCCGCTGACCGATAATCGCGCCTGCCTCGTCTGGTCGGAAAGCCATGCCAAGGCCAAGGCGCTATTGGAGGTACGCCCCGAGCTGTTCCACGCCCACCTGATGCAGCGCTTCGGTGATTTTCTGGGTGAGGTCGAACTGAACGGGCCGAAATTCATCTATCCGCTGTCGATGGCGCTGGCTGAGCACATGTATCGCGGGCGTATCGCCCTTCTGGGGGACGCGGCGCATGGCATCCACCCCATTGCCGGTCAGGGGCTCAATCTGGGCCTGAAGGACGCCGCGGCCTTTGCCGAGGTGGTCATCGAAGCCGCACGGCTGGGCGAAGACCTCGGTTCGGAGTTGGTGCTGGAACGCTACGCCCAATGGCGGCGCTTTGAAAACGTCTCGACCTCGATGATCATGGACGCCTTCGTGCACCTGTTCTCGAACAACAATCCGCTGGTGCGGACGCTGCGCGATCTGGGCATGGGCATTGTCAACAATATCGCCCCGGCGCGACGCTTCTTCATGGAAGATGCCGGCGGCGCGACCGGCGACCTGCCGAAGCTGTTGCGCGGCGAACCGGTTTAGGTTTTACCGATTACACCAGCCAGAAGACGTGCCTCGGCTGAACGCGAGGACCCGGCGCGCCAGATCACCACAATATCGCGATAGGCGTGATCCGAACGCAGGTGGCGGATGGCCACAGACGAGCGTTCGACCAGGCCGGACTCCACCGCCATTTCGGGCAGGAGCGAGACGCCGAGCCCCGCATCGACCATCTGCACCAGCGTATTGAGCGAGGTGGCCGCAAAACCGCCATTGAGCGCCTGATTGACATCACTCGCGCCCGGCGCATTCCATTGGCAGGCCGCAAGCGCATGATCGCGCAGACAGTGCCCGTCTTCGAGCAGGATCAGCTCGGCCGATTTCAATGCCTCGGGCTCGACCTCGGTTTGCTGCGACAGGGGATGGTCCTTCGGCATGACCGCCAGTATCTCATCTTTGCAGATAAAGGCGTGGTCGAGCCCGCTCAAATCATACGGCAGGGCGATGACCGCCGCATCGAGACTGCCGCTTTTCAGCGAGGCGATCAGACGAGAGGTCTGATCTTCGCGCAGGAACAGCCGCAACTGCGGAAACTCCTGACGCAGCTTCAAAAGGGCCTGCGGCAACAGAAACGGCGCGATGGTCGGAATGACGCCCAGACGGAACCGCCCGGCCAGCGGCCGATTGGCCCCCTTGGCGGCCTCGACCAGATCTTCGGTGCGCGCCAGTATGTCCTCGGCGCGGCGCAGGACGTCCTCACCGATGGCGGTCATAATGACCTGTCCGCGCGAGCGGTCGATCAGGCGCACCCCCAGCGCTTTTTCAAGCTCGGCAATGCCGGAAGACAGGGCCGGTTGCGACACAAAGGCGGCTTCGGCGGCGGCGACGAAACTTTTGTGCTCATTGAGCAGCCTGAGGTACTGGAGCTGGCGCAGGGTCGGTAACATGACGGCCATATAAGCAATTTTTATTTAAATCGCAAATTTCCGACATCGGCTTTATGCAATAAACCTGATGGCATAGTGAAAACTTAGCTCACCGCTGTCAGGGTCGGTCTGAGATTGAAAGGAGGCGTCGATGTCAGACCGCTTCGAGGAGCAATCGCAGTCCCTGCTGGACTATGCCGAACCGCCTACGGAACCGCGTCTGGCGCGCCCGTTGACAGAGACAGACACGTCTGCCTCACAAGGCCTTCATGTCAAAAAACAGAAACTTAAGCCTTTTGGGGCTCGAAACGCCGTGCCTGATCGACCAGCATAATCGGCACGCCGGAACGGATCGGGAAAGCCAGACCGGCGGTTGGCGACAGCAGTTCCTGCGCGGCCTTGTCGTAGGTCAGCGGACGGCGCGTGACCGGACAGACCAGCGCTTCGAGCAGACGCGGGTCGATTTCGGATGTATCGGGCACAGGCGAGTCGCTGGTCGGGGTTTCGATTTCGATCTCAGACATGCGCTTCCCTTCTAGAGCGCAATCCGATAAAGTGGGCACCACTTTTCGGAAAAATTGCGCGATCAAACAAAAACTTAGAGCCATTCGCCAGCTCAACTGAGCTGACGAATGGTTCTAGCTGAACAGCAGCGACGACAGTTTGCGACGCCCGGCCTTGGTGATGTCAGACATCTGCCCCGCAGCCGCGAAAATCTTGAACAGGTACTCGCGCGCCTTCTGGTTTTCCCAGTCGGGTTCGGCCTTGATGATGGCCAGAAGTTCATCAATTGCCGCAGGCAGTTCGCCCTGCCCCGCCAGACCGCGCGCCAGATCGTAGCGCGCCGCGTGATCGGCGGGGTCGGCGGCCAGACGCGCGCGCAGCCCCTCCAGTTCCGTTGGCGCACCGTCCGCCAGTTCGAGCGCGGCCCGCAGCCCCTGAATATCGGCATCCTTGGCATCCGCCGGGGCCTGATCGAGCACAGCCCTAGCCTGTTCCGGTTGTCCGACCTTCATGTACATCTTCGCCACACCGGCGATGGCTTTCAGGTTTTGCGGGTCCTGATCCAGTACGAAGGAATAGGCCTCCATCGCGCCGCCCAGATCCCCCTGCTCCAGCGATTGCGCCGCCAGCGCCAGCGCGTCGTCGATCGACGGCGCACCATCGTCACCACCGACGCCCAACTTTTCGATGAAGGCCTTCAGCTCCGATTCCGGTTTGGCGCCCATAAAGCCATCAACGGGTCGCCCGCCCACAAAGGCATAGACGGTGGGAATGGACTGCACGCGCAACTGACCGGCAATGACCGGGTTCTTGTCCACGTCGATCTTGACCAGCTTCACCTTGCCATTGGCCTCAGTGACGACCTTTTCCAGTGCCGGGCCCAGTTGCCGGCACGGCCCGCACCATGTCGCCCAGAAATCGACGATGACCGGCACGGTCTGCGAGGCTTCGAGCACCTCGGTCACAAAGGTGGCGTCGGAACCATCGATAATGTGGGGGCTTAAGGCCATGATCTGCTCAACCTTTTTTCTGTATCGTCTTCCTACTCAGGATGGGAAGCGAAGGCAATCGGCGCAAGGCATCGCACCCGAATTATTCCGGTGACGGTTCTCTTGAAGCGTCTCTGGGTGGCTCACCGGGGGCTTCCCCCAAAGGCTCCGGGTCACGGAAGGATTTGAGCGGCAGTTCGGGGATCAGGGCGGTGGCCAAAAGCCCCAGAATCGACACCAGAAACCCTGCAAACATCACGCCTTTGATGGCATCCGAGATCGTATCACGCACCACCGGATCCAGCGGTGCCCGTGCGCCCGCCCCTTGAACAGACGTTTCTGTCTGACTGGCCAGCGCCATGCGTTCAAGTTCGGCCAGCGACAGGACCTGCTCATGCGCCGCGCTGGCCTTAGGGGCCATGACCATCAGATTGTGCGTCAGGACCGCACCGAAGACCGCCACCCCAATGGTCGAGCCGATCTGACGAAAGAACTGACCGGCGCTGGTCGCTACACCCAGCTCGCGCTGTTCGACGGCGTTCTGAACCGCCAGATTGAACAGGCTTTGCGCCGGCCCCAGACCAATCCCGATCAGGGCGACACGCCACACCACGTCCCACACCCCGGCGGTGTTGGGAAGCGTCGCCAGGCACAGGGCCCCAAGGGCCGTCAGGGCCGCCCCACCCAGCATGATCAGACGGTACTTGCCGAACCGGTGCACCAGAAGACCGGACAGGGTGGCCGAGGCAATCAGGCCTACGGTCAGCGGCATAAGCGCCAGTCCCGAAGTCGTGGCCGACAGCCCCAGCGCCAGTTGCATCAGCAGCGGCAGGAAGGAAACCAGACCCATAAAGGCCATGAAGATCAGAACCGAAGCCAGATTGGCGCTGGCGAAGGTGCGGTTACGGAACAAGGACAGGGACAGGATCGGGTTTTCAACCCTGGCCTCAACGGCCAGAAAGGCGATCAGGGCAATGGCCGCACCGATAAACAGGCCCAGCACCAGCGGCGAGGTCCAGCCGTCTGTACCGCCCAGACTTAGGCCCAACAGGAAGGGCAGGAAGGTCGCCAGCAACAGAATGGCACCGGCAAAGTCGATCTTGCCCCCCGTGCGATGCAGCAACTTGGGCGTCTTGACCAGAATCATGAACAGGGCCAACCCGGCCAGCGGCAGGTTGATATAGAAGACCCAGCGCCAGCCCGCTATGGGCAGGCCGAACAGGTGGACCGTGCCCATATCGGTAAAGAATCCCCCGATCAGCGGGCCTACCACGCTGGCGATACCGAAGGTCGCGCCGAACAACCCGCCCAGCTTGGCGCGTTCACGCGGCGGGTAGAGGTCAGCGATCACCGCAAAGGCCGAGGTCATCAGCGCGGCACCCCCCA
This sequence comes from Asticcacaulis excentricus, assembly GCF_003966695.1. NCBI lineage: Bacteria > Pseudomonadati > Pseudomonadota > Alphaproteobacteria > Caulobacterales > Caulobacteraceae > Asticcacaulis > Asticcacaulis excentricus. The sequence goes on along the minus strand of NZ_AP018827.1, from coordinate 2,114,189 downwards.
GCCCCTGAATGGCCCGAAACACGATCAGTTGCACCATGCCGCCGCCCAGTACGGGCAGGTCGCCAAATTCTCCGGCCATACCGCACAGGCCTGAGCCGACAATGAAGATCACGACGCCGATGACCAGGATCGGTTTGCGACCGTAGATGTCCGACAGCTTGCCATAGATTGGCACCATGACGGTCGAGGCCAGAAGATAGGCCGTCGTCACCCAGGCGTAGAGATCAAGCCCGGACAGATGCGCCACAATGCGCGGCATGGCCGTGGAGACGATGGTCTGATCCAGCGCCGACAGCAGAAAGACGATCATCAGCGCGATGACCGTGACCCGGCGCTCGGCCGGCGTAAAGGTTTGCGGCGTATCCATACGGCCCTCAGATGTGCGTTTCACACACCATACCGGCAGTCATAGCGATCGCGCTACTGCAATCGTTTTGATTCACTCAGGAAGCACGCCAGCGCCTTCTGCGCCGCGGCCTCTGTGGTCAGAGCAGGAGAGCGCAGGCGGTCGTGAAAGACAGGCCGGGCGTGCGGCCCTTTCAGGGGTGCCGAAAAAAGCTCAAGCCAGCGTAACCCGGCAAAGACAGGCTCCTGCTGAGGCAGGATCAGGTTCGGGCTGTCGAGTCGTACACGCGCCAGCAGATGCCAGGTATCGGGACCATCCCCGCTGTCGTCACGCACCACCGTCAGGTCCTCAAAGTCATCGGGGGTAAAGTGCCGCTGCAAGCGGTGCCGCCCGCGCGTCACGGTCAGGGTGAAACACCCCGGACGGATCTCCCATAGTTCATCCGGAGACAGGGCGCCAAACACCACAAAGGCCAGCCCGACCGAAAGACCACCAGCTATAATGAAACCGAAGAACAGACTGAGCACCGACAGAGGCCAAAGACCCCGCCCCAGCTCAAGCACCACCATCACACAGGCAAACAGGCCAACGCCTGTCAGTATCCAGCGGATAAAGACCGGCATGGGTCCACCGAAGCGGATCACCTCATCCACATCATCAAGGCTTTGTGCATCCATGCCTTTTCATAACACGGATCGGTGAAGCAACCGCGACCAAAGGCGGTTAATCAGCCCTGCATATCCAGCGAATAACCGGCGGAACGCACGGTGCGGATCGGATCATAGTCGGTATCGGCATTGAGCGCCTTGCGCAGACGACCGATATGCACATCGACCGTGCGGGCTTCGACATAGACGTCATTGCCCCACACGGCATCAAGCAGTTGTTCACGGCTGAAGACGCGCTTGGGGTGCTGCATCAGGTAGTCGAGCAGCTTATATTCCGTCGGCCCCAGATGCACGTCGCGGCCCGAACGCTGCACGCGGTGCGACAGGCGGTCGATGACGATTTCGCCGAAGATGACGCGGTCTTCCGACAGACCCGGACGGATACGACGCAGGACAGCGCGGATGCGTGCCACCAGTTCGACCATCGAAAACGGCTTGATCACATAGTCGTCGGCGCCCGTATCGAGGCCCCGGATGCGGTCGGTTTCTTCCGAACGCGCTGTGAGCATGACGATGGGCAGGTTGCGCGTCTCGGTCTGGGCGCGCAGGCGGCGCGTCACTTCGATGCCCGACACCTTCGGCATCATCCAGTCGCAGACCAGAAGGTCCGGCTGACGCTCATTGATCATCATGAGGGCTTCGTCACCATCAATGGCAACCCCTACCTCATAGCCCTCTTTTTCGAGGTTATATTGCAGAAGCGTGGACAGGGCGTCTTCGTCTTCGGCGATAATGATGTAGGGTTTTACGCTCATGACAGTTCCTGATGGCCCCTATAGGGTGGACATTTTCGGGCGATCATCGACATAGTCTTCGCCCGTGATTTCGTAATGGATGTGTTCGGCCATATTGGTCGCGTGATCGCCGATCCGCTCCAGATTCTTGGCCATAAACAGGATGTGGGTGCAGGCCGAAATGGTGCGCGGATCACCCATCATGTAGGTCAGAAGCTCGCGGAACAGCGCGTTATAGTGCTCATCCACCTCAGTGTCCGACGACCACACAGCCATGGCCATGTCGAGCTTGCCGGACTTATAGGCATCCAGCACATCGCGCAGGCGCGACGACACCAGCTTGCCCATACGTTCAATCGAGCGCGTCAGCGGCGACATCGGTTCGGCCTCGGCAATCACCAGCGAGCGCTTGGCGATGTTTTTGGCCAGATCACCCGTGCGCTCCAGCGAGGTGGCAATCTTCATCGCCGCCACCGTCTTGCGCAGGTCTGCCGCCATCGGCTGACGCAGGGCGATCAGACGGATGCACTTGCGTTCGACGTCACGCTCCAGCTCATCGAGCTTACGGTCCCGTTCAATAACGCTTTGCGCCAAGGCCACATCACGGCGCGCCACGGCTTCGACCGCGTCGGCGACCTGCGCTTCGGCAAGCCCGCCCATCAGCATCACTTCCGCGCTGAGCTGGTCGAGTTCTTCGCCGTAGGTTCTGACGATGTGATTGTTCATGACGCAAGGTTCCTTACCGAAAGCCCATATGTTGAATTTGTGACAAGCTTATTACACCATGCCGCCCACAGCGGCAAAACTGTCATTTTTCGCTTAGCGCGCGTTCACAAACCCAACCGTCGGGCTTTCCTTATAGCGACCGGGCTGAGGGAAGCAGGCGGTGAAGCTGGTATAGGTCTCAACCGGTCCTGTCGGGGCGACATCCAGCCCGCCATAGGGCAGAAGGTCTTTGTCCGCCAGAGCCGAGGGTTTGGCGACGGATTCGACCCCAAGGGCCCCGCGGTGGCGATTGATAATGTGCTTGACGATGGCCAGACCCAGCCCTGTGCCCAGACGGTCGCCCGACTTCTGGCCCTCAACGCGATAGAAGCGCTCAGCCAGTCGCGGCAAAAACTCGCGACGAATCCCCGGCCCGCGGTCGGTGACGCGCACCACCGTGTACCAGGCCCCGCGCTGATCGGGTCTGAGCAGCACCAGCTTGGCCGCCGCCGGATCACGCGCGCCAAAGGCCTCTTCGAGGGTGCAGTCATTGAAAATTTCGATGTCTATGGTCGAACCGGCCGGAGCGTATTTCAACGCATTATCCGAAAGGTTTTGCACGACCTGCAACACCTGATCGCGGTCGGCGGTCAGGAAGTACTGGCCCGGTGGCGGCCCGCTGAGGGAAAGAGAGACGCCCTTTTCCTGCGCCAGAATGCTGAGGCTATCCATCACGTCACGAGCGCACAACGAAATGTCCGCTTCCCCGGACGGCGGTACGTGTTCGTTCATCTCGATGCGGCTAAGAGACAGAAGGTCCTGTATCAGACGCCCCATGCGGTCGGCCTGCGACGCCATGATATTCAGGAACTTGTCCCGCGCCTTCAGATCATCCTTGGCGTGACCGCGCAGGGTTTCGATAAATCCGGTCAGCGACGCCAGAGGCGTGCGCAGTTCGTGCGAAGCATTGGCGAGGAAATCGGCGCGCATCCGCTCGATGCGGCGGATATCGGTCTCGTCGCGGATAACCAGGAGGGCCAGACGGCGCAGCCCGCCTTCGGTCACCGGCAGGGGCGAGGTCCAGGCACGCCAGAACTTGTCCTGAGCGCCGGAGGTCTCAAAAACCGTGTCGCGCTCGATATTGCCGAACAGAGCCTCATCGACGGCCTCCAGCACTTCGGGATAACGCAGCGAGGAGACGAGCAGACCACCCTCCTTGGCGATACCGAAGGCTTCGACGGCCGCCGTATTGGCAAAGACGATCCAGCGGCCAGCAATGTCATTGGGCTCAATGCCCGACACGATCATCACCGGATCGGGAATGGCGCGCAGCACCTCCTGAAAGCTCGGCCCTTCCGGTTGCACGCGCACGCGCTCCGGAACCGGCACCACATCGGGCACGACGGTGTTTTTGTGGCGTTGTAACTCGCTATAGGTGACCAGCAGGCTGACGGCCAGGATGCCCACCGCCACCCACACCAGCCACTGCGCGCCCGGCGCCATCAGGGCAAGCGCGATCAGGACCAGAAGGCCCAGAACCAGAGGTAGAAAGATGCGCTTGCGGGGTTGCGCCGCCATATATGTCGGCTCCTGATATTGTGGCGACCATAAGACCCCGGCGTGCGTTAACAACCTGTTATCCATCAAAGGTCTCCACCCCGGTTTTTATGGGCAGGACCTAAGCTGATTTGAAGACAGAGGCGTGACAGGCTGGTTAAAAAGCCGGATGGTTTTTTAGGGCCGGGTCTGGCCGCTGCCGCGCACCACGTATTTGAAGGTGGTCAGTTGCTCGGCCCCGACGGGTCCGCGCGCGTGCATCCGGCCGGTAGCGATGCCGATTTCCGCCCCCAGTCCGAATTCCCCCCCATCGGCAAACTGCGTCGAAGCGTTCCAGATGACGATGGCGGAATCGACTTCGTTGAGGAAAGCTTCGGCGGCTTCCGGGTCTTCGGTGATGATGGCCTCGGTGTGCTCGGTGCCATAGGTGCGGATATGCGCGACCGCTTCACCAAGACCATTGACCACGCGCACGGCCAGTATCTTGTCGAGATATTCGGTGCGCCAGTCGTCCTCGGTCGCCGCCGTCATCGGCTGAACAGCGCGCGCCGCTTCGTCACCGCGCAGTTCGCAGCCTTTTTCGATCAGAGCCAGAGCGATACGCGGCAACAGGGTTTCGGCCACCGCCTTGTCGATCAGCAGGGTTTCGGTCGCGCCGCACACCGAAACGCGGCGCATCTTGGCATTCAGCACGATAGAGACAGCCTTGTCCGCATCTGCAGCAGAGTGGACATAGGTGTGGTTCAGCCCTTCGAGGTGGGCCAGAACCGGTACGCGCGCTTCGGCCTGCACGCGCGCCACCAGTGACTTACCACCGCGCGGGATGATCAGATTGACCGCCTCATTCAGACCGCCCAGCAACAGGCCCACAGCGTCCCGGTCAGCGGTTGGCACCAGTTGCACAGCGGCGGGCAGATCGGCCTCGGCGAATGCCTGTTCAAAGGCGACGAAGATAGCTTTGGCCGAGTTCAGCGCTTCGGACCCGGTGCGCAAAATGGCCCCGTTGGATGAGCGAATACACAGGGCCGCCGCATCGGCAGTCACGTTCGGACGCGATTCATAGATGATGCCGATAACGCCGATGGGGGTGGAGACGCGGGCAATATCGAGCCCGTTCGGGCGCTCCCAGCGCGCCAGTTCCTTACCCACGGGGTCGGGCAGGGCCGCTACTTCCTCAAGGCCTTTGGCCATGGCTTCGACGCGATCCGGGTTGAGCACCAGACGCTCGACCATGGCGCTGGACAGACCCTTCTGTGAGGCCGCTTCGACATCGGCCGCATTGGCGCTCAGAATGGCGTCCCGCTGCGCGCGTATGTGCTTGGCTGCGCTGAGGATCAGTTGCGTGCGCGCCTGCGGCCCCGCCAGACGCAGCGCCTCAGCCCCCGCCTTGGCCTTGGCGGCCAGATCGGTCATCAGTTGCGAGAGGGCGACATTGGCGGAAGTGTCCATTGCTTTATCCTGTGTGAACTTACTGGGTCACGCTGTAGATTACCGCGGTCGCATCATCCGCCGCCGTCAAAATTCGTTCATGTGACTGCGCATCAAAAGCGGGCAGTTGCATTAAAGCATCAAGCCAGTAGGTCACTCCCCTTGCACCCGATGGCAGGGTTATCTTTTGCGGAGCGTTCACAGGATGCAGCCCGGAGCGTTTAATCAGTGCCCCCTGCCTGCAATACACATGATAGAACCGCTTATCCTTCCAAGGGCCCTTAGCCTTAACGCTTGCTTCAAGTGTTACCTTTTCAACGTCCGCCCATTTGAAAGCCAGCCCCAATACGCCGTCTTCCTTTTCACCCAGCATGGACGTCTCAAAGCCATCGGCTGTCACCGTAACCGAGATTGGATGTGGACGCGTGGAAGACTTTCGCCACCAGAAAAGGCTTTGCAGAGACAGCAAAAGAATAACGACTATCAATCCTAGGACATGAACTTCTGACATCCCCACCCCCATCACACCATCACCAGATCGTCACGATGTATGACCTCATCCCCCGACGTATAGCCTAAAACGCCTTCGATGTCGCGGCTCACCCGGCCCTTGATGGCAGCAATGTCGTCCGAGCTATAGGCCGCGATACCGCGCGCCAGTTCGCGCCCATCGTGCAGGACGGACACGCTATCGCCCTTGTCAAACAGGCCTGCGACCGAACTGATGCCCGACGGCAGTAGCGATTTGCCGGACGATAGCGCTTTGGCGGCTCCGGCGTCGATATGGATTTGACCTGCCGGCACCACGGTCCCGGCGATCCACGCCTTATAAGCCGCCACCGATGAGCCTTGCGCGGCAAACAGGGTGTAGCGTGCGCCCTGACTCAGCGCCGACAGCGGCCGCAGGGCCTGACCATTCATGATGGTGGTCGAACAGCCCGCCGCCCCGGCGATGCGCGCGGCGGCGATCTTGGTCGCCATGCCGCCCGTGCCAACACCGGCAGCGGCATTGGCTCCCCCGGCCATGGCTTCGATGTCCGGCGTGATGGTTTCGACTACAGCAATATGTTCCGCTGAGGGATTATTGCGCGGATCGGCGGTGTAAAGCCCGTCAATATCCGACAACAGCACCAGCGCTTCAGACCGCACCAGCATGGCCGCCCGCGCCGCCAGCCGGTCATTGTCGCCATAGCGTATTTCTTCGGTCGCCACGGTGTCGTTCTCATTGACGATCGGCACGACGCCCAGCTTGAGCAGGGTGTCCGCCGTTTCGCGGGCATTGAGCCACCGCCGGCGGCGTTCAGTGTCCTCGCGCGTCAGCAGGACCTGTGCGACCTTGATGCCGTGTTCCGAAAAGACCTCGTCCCAGGCGCGCATCAGGATCGGCTGCCCGGCGGCCGCCGCCGCCTGCTTACGATCGAGCGGTAATTGGCGCGTGGTGAGCCCCAGATAACGCCGCCCCAAGGCGCCTGCCCCGGAAGAGACGATCATTACCTCCACACCGGCCTTACGCAGCCGCGCCACGTCTTCGGCCAGACCGCGCATCCACAGCGTATTAGCGGCCCCTGTTTGCGGATTGACGATCAGGGCCGAGCCGACCTTCAGCGTCACGCGCTTCGCCTGCGCAATATGCGCCGGAAAGTCCGATTTTATGGCCGCGACCGTCATGGAAAGTCTTTTCTCAGGCGTCTGAAAATGATAGGCCCGCCGCGAGTGTTTTATCGCGGGCGATACCCTTGCGCCTATTAGCGGACAATCCCTTCGCGAAGCAAGAAGGGTTTGAATGCTTTTAAGAAATGGTAACAAAATGAACTATATCGGCACGCGCGGTTTCAAAGATCAACGCAGCTTTGCGGGCGCCCTGCTCGACGGTCTGGCACCCGATGGCGGACTCTATGTACCGGAAACTTGGCCCCACGATGAAACAGGCTTTGATCTGCATGCCGCAGCGATGGGGGGGTACGGCGATCTAACTGCCCAACTTTTACTAACCTTCGGTGTTGGTGTACTTGGTCCGGAGGCGGTCATGGCGGCGGCCCACCGCACTGAAGCCGCCTTTCTGCGCGATGGGGCCGTGCCGCTCACGCGACTGGAAGACGATCTTTATCTGCTCGAACTGTACCACGGCCCGACCCACGCTTTCAAAGACATGGCCATGCAGATGATGGCCCCGCTGACCGATGCGGCCCTGTCGCAACGTGGCGAAAAGCTCACCCTGGTGACCGCCACCTCAGGTGATACGGGTGCCGCCGCCGTGCGTGCCTTTGCGGGGTCTGAGCACGTCAAACTGATCGTATTCCATCCGCTGGGCCGCGTCTCACCGGTGCAGCGCCTTCAGATGACAACGGTTCAGGCCGATAACGTGCTGAATGTTGGCGTGAAGGGTGATTTCGACGACTGCCAGAAGATCGTCAAGGCGCTGCTGTCTGAGCCGTCTTTGAAGGCACAGGGCCTGATCTCTTCGGTCAATTCGATCAACTGGGGCCGCCTGTTGGGGCAGGTCCCCTACTATCTGGCCGCTGCGGCCCATTCGGGCCTGGCCAAGCCGGAATTTGTGGTGCCGACCGGTAATTTCGGCGACGCCTTTGCCGGCTGGGTGGCGCGCCAGATCGGCGGTAATGTCGGCCATCTGCACGCCGCCGTGAACCGCAACGACGCCCTCAATCAGGCCATCAATAATGGTCGCTATGTGCGCCGTCAGGCGGTTGAAACCGCCTCCGTCTCGATGGACGTGCAGGCGCCGTCAAACTTTGAGCGGCTGGTCTTCGAAGCCTCCGGCCGTGACGCGGACGCAACGCGCAATCTGTTCGATGCCTTTGGGCAATCGGGTGAAGTGGCATTGTCCGGCAATCTGCAAGAGGCCCTGAAATCTGAAGTTTCAGCCTCGACCATTTCCGAAGAACAGACCAGAGCCACCATCAAGCAGGCCTATGAGCGCTGGGGTCAGGTCATCTGCCCGCACACCGCCGTGGCGCTTTCGGCAGCCCTGACCCGCCGCGAAACCGGCGAGGCCACGGGCGGACAGATCGTTCTGTCCACGGCACACGCGGCTAAGTTCCCAGCCTTTGTGACCGAGGCGCTGGGCTTTGAGCCCAAGGCCCCTGACGCCATCACCGATCTCTATGGTCTGACGGAAACCCTGACCGAAATGCCCGCCGACATCGCCGCCGCAGTGACAACGGTGAAGGCCTTTATCGAGTGGATCGACTGAAACGAGTCGATCCGCACCCGACAGCACTGTAAGCGGCACGGCTAAGTCGCTTACGGTATTGAAAGACCACACCCGCTTTCGTCACCTGAGAGCGCTGCACTTTAAAAACGACTGGCCGAGGGTGTTGAGGGTGGGCCTCCCCAGGTGAGGCGCACTCTTGTTTTACAACCTGAAGCATGGCAGTTTCGCAAGCTGTGTGCCCAAGGCCATATGAACAGGGGGGTGGTATGGTTTTATATACTTCACGTGACGCGATTATGGCGTCTGCATCCAATCGCGCCGAGACGGCACAGGTCACCACGGGCACGGACGGAGACGATGTCCTGACCGGCGGTGATGTCTATCAGGCCAATGCCACCCCGGTCAGTGTGACCCCCGCAGGCACGGTTGGCGACGCAGCCTCCTACCGCCCCGTCATGTCGGGTGATGGTAAATTCGTCCTGTTTACCAGTCAGGCTTCGAATCTGGTCGCGGGGGATACGGCAGGCACCGAAGACCTGTTCATGCGCAATCTGGAAACGGGCGAAACCCTTCGGGTCAATGTCGATGGCACGGGTAACCGGGTGAATGTTGACGACGGAGGGTATCGGAGCACCGCGGCGGATTATGTATTCTCTCCCGACAATACCAAGGTGTATTTTGTTGCGACGGAGAAGACACCGACAAACAGCTACGTCGATTATATCTATGTCCGCGACCTGATCACCAACACACTGACAAAGGTACCGGGTGCGGCGGCAAATCAGACGGTAGGGGTCGAACTGGGGGGATTGCAGATTTCGGCCGATGGACGCACGCTCTATTATGGCTCAAACAATAATGCGGAACACCCTGGCGCAGCCTATACCAACAACATCTACTCCCGTGATATTATTACGGGTCAGATCAAGCTCTTATCCGGCTTCAATCTCGCCTCAAACAACAGCGGCAGTGTATCCGGTTCCGGCTTGCCGTTCAGCGTTTCGGACGATGGCCGATGGTTGGTCTTTAGCAGCGCTTCGCGCCTAAGTGCGGACGATGTGAACGATCAGACCGACTTTTATCTGCGCAATCTGGTCACCGGCGAGACCCGCACCATAGCCTCCGGCTTTCGCCTCAACGGCACGCCTTACTGGACGTCCTATGCTGAAATTTCGGCGGATGGCAAAAAAATCGTCTTCATAAGCAAGGTTCCGGATATTGCAGCCAATGCCAACGGAACAGGCATTTTCGTTATGGATGTGGCCAGTGGCGCCATCACGACCATTGCCTCGCAGATAGACCCTTGGGCCGCCGAAACCCCCGTTCACTTTGTGGGCAATACCCACCTGATTGCCTATGTCGGTCAGGGGGCCAGCATCGCGGGCGTCGAAAACAGCACCATGCTCGATCTTCTGGTAACGGATATCGAGACGCTTGAGACCCGGACGGTTGCGTATAATTACCGACTGCCTGATCTCCTTGACAATCTAAGCTTGGGCTTCAGTGGCTCAGATGATGGTTCGCGTCTGGCGCTTGCTACCGTTCCCAACTCATCCACGTCGGTGCCGGGGACGCACATTCCCGGCGATAAAAACGGCGCGGCAGATGTCATCGTTGTCGATCCGCGGCAAGAAGCCGTTCTGGGGGGCAATGATACGCTGATTGGCGGCAATGGCAACGATACCCTTTACGGTCTGGGAGGTAATGACAGGCTGGAAGGGGGGAGTGGAAACGACCGCCTGATCGGCGGGCGCGAAAACGATACGCTTATCGGCGGTGCGGGCGACGATGTTTATGTGTTCGACACCGTCAAGGCATTTAGCGGTGAGCCCCGTTTCGGGGCGTTCAATAAAGACACCGTCATCGATTCTGAGGGTCTGAACACGATTCTGATTACCGGCGGAGCCACCGAAGCCGACATCATCTACGAAGTCGTGGGTAACGATCTCTATATTGCCGTGCGTGAGTTTGGCTACCCTGAACCGACGGCGTCTCAGGCGCAACACCGCATCCGCATTGTGGACGGCATTATCAACCCTATAGCCTATATCCAGTTTGACGGCTCGCCTCCACGCCTGGTGCTCAATGGTACCGCAGGCAATGACACGCTGAGCGGCGATGGCGGCGACGACCGCATCGATGGCGGAGCCGGAGCCGACACATTGAATGGCCGCTCCGGCCACGACACCTATTTTGTCGATAATGTCGGAGATGTCGTGGCCGAGCTGTCTCCGGAAGGCATTGATTATGGTGGCACTGACACCGTCTATGCGTCGGTCGATTTCACGCTGCATACCACCATCGAACGCCTGAGGTTAAGCGGAACGGCCAATATAAACGGTACAGGCAATGGCTCCGCCAACTGGCTGATCGGCAATAGCGGCAACAATACGCTGATCGGTCTTGGCGGAGACGATCTGTTGGCCGGTGGGGCAGGTGATGACCGTCTGGAAGGCGGAGACGGTGCAGATACACTGCTCGGTGGCGCGGGTGCGGATCAACTGATCGGCGGCGCTGGCAATGATACAGCCGATTACAGCGATGCCACCACCCAGGTTGCAGCCTTCCTGAACAATGTGGCAGGGAACCGCAACGATGCGGCGGGCGACACCTATACTGGGATCGAGCGTCTGAGAGGCTCAGCGTTTAATGATATTCTGGGTGGCGACCACCAAAGCAATTCGATCTATGGCGGCGATGGCAACGACTATCTTTACGGTTATGAAGAGGGTGACTCTCTTTACGGCGGCGATGGCGACGATATTTTGGAGGGTGGGGCCGGTAGTGACGGTATAGACGGCGGGGCGGGCTACGACATCGCCTCCTACCGGAATGCTACCAAGGGCATTATTATCAACACCAATGTGCCCGACCTGCTCAATACCAATGCCGGTGAAGCCCTAGGCGACCGGATGTCTAACATCGAAGCGGTCTGGGGCAGTGATTTTGCCGACACAATTGTCCATGCCTTCGGTGCCATATACGGTTTTGGCGGCGATGACCGCCTGACCGCTTATAGCGGCGATGAATATATAGATGGTGGCACCGGGGCCGACACCCTGATCGGCGGGGCCGGTAACGATACCTATGTTGTCGATAATGTCGGTGACGTGGTGATAGAGGCCGACCTGCAGGGGGCCAACGATCTGGTTCTGGCGTCCATCAACTACACGCTGGGTGAGAGTGTCGAAAACCTGACCCTGACCGGCACGGCCGATCTGTCAGGAATCGGCAATGTCAAGGCCAATATCCTGCGCGGTAATGCCGGTAACAACAGCCTCAGGGGCGGTGGCGGCAATGATACGCTGTTCGGCGGCGACGGCGACGATACGGCCGTCTTCACAGGGCGAGCAGAGGATTACACGATTGTGGCGTCGCGTGACGGCTTTGTCGTTACGGACAAGCGCTACGGAGGAGACGGGTCTGACATCCTTGTGGGTATCGAACGGGCGCAGTTCAGCGACGGCGAAGTCGTGCTGGGCAATATCGTAACCCTCCCCCTCCTCAAGGGCACCAGCGCCGCGGATATTATGGTCGGCAGTGACGATAGTGAGCGTCTGGAAGGCGGCGATGGCGACGATTACATTGTCGGACGCGGGGGTAACGATCTGCTGATGGGGGGGATCGGTGGTGATATCCTGCTGGGGGATACGGGGAATGACCGCCTCTATGGCGAAGTCGGCAACGATCACCTCTATGGGGGTGACGGCAATGACATACTGTACGGTGGCGCGGACGCGGATCGCCTGATCGGGGGGGCGGGGGCGGATCGTCTCAATGGTGAAGACGGTGACGACGTCATGTTCGGCGAAGAGGGTGACGACGTGCTGGAGGGGGGCGACGGGTATGCCTATCTGCATGGCGGAGACGGAGACGACATCGTGCGCGGCGGCCGCAATGGCGATTTTGTCATTGGTGGTAACGGGATTGACCAACTCTACGGCGGCGATGACAGCGACCAGTTATATGGGGATGCCGGAAACGACTCATTGTTTGGTGAAAACGGAGACGACTTTTTCGCGGGCGGCACGGGCAATGATCAGATCTATGGCGGGGCCGGTAATGACACGGCCTTTGCACAGGATGGCACTGACATACTGGACGGCGGGGATGGCAATGACAACCTGTACGGCCAAGGCGGTAGTGACACGCTCTATGGCGGCTCAGGTGACGACCTGTTGATGGGTGGCGATGACAGCGACGCACTGGAAGGCGGCCTGGGTAAGGATTCACTCTATGGAGAAAGTGGTGACGATACGCTCTCGGGTCAGGAAGATGACGACTTGCTGGTCGGGGGTGTCGGAAAGGATATCCTCTATGGTGGCACCGGTAACGATGTCCTGTATGGTCAAGGCGACAATGACACCATCTATGGCGATGCAGGTAATGACAGCCTGATCGGCGGCCAGGGTAATGATATCCTGCGGGGAGGTGACGGTGACGATTTCCTGACCGGCGAAGATTCGGACGATTCGATCTGGGCCGGGGCTGGCAACGACGTCCTCTATGGCGGCGAACATCAGGATACGCTGTTTGGCGAAGACGGTAACGACTTCCTGTTCGGCCAAAATGGCGAAGACACCCTCTATGGAGGGTTTGGCAGCGATGTTCTCGATGGGGGCGCGCACAATGACCGCATTGAAGGCGGCGCTGACAGTGATACGGTGACCGGGGGAGGCGGCGCGGATATTTTTGTCTTTTCAAGTCAGTTTGGCACGGACACGGTGCGGGACTTCAACGCAGCCGAAGGTGACCGGATCCAATTGACCCTGGGAAGCGCGTCACTGCGACTGGTTTCCGGCACTAATTTTTTTGCCGGTTCAGGAGTCGGCCCAAAGACGGCGGTAGTCACGGTCTATTACGACACCGATACAGGAATCCTGTATTATGATGGTGATGGCACTGGCAGTGAAGCTGCGATCCAACTGGCACGGTTTGATAACAAGCCCTCCCTCAGCGCCGACCACTTCGTATATAGCTAACGAAGCTGCGCCGATGGTTTGCATTTGAGAGCGTGAGATCGCGCTTCATCGTCTAGGTGTTTGATCCCGGCCTTTGATGGTGCGGTTTTCGACATATCGCTCTAGTTTTCAGGTGCGGACACCCGGTAGCCTTTGGCGCGCAGCTTTTCGAGCACGCCGCCTTTGCGCAACAACTGGCCTAAGGGCAGGACGGCGACCGTCTTGCCGGGTTTGTTCAGGGCCTCGCTGACGGCGCTGACGGAGTCGGTAATGCTGCGGTTCAGCGTCGCCGTGGCGGTGGGCGGTCCCGACAGGCATTTCATCAGGACCGAGCCCTGATAGAGGCTGCGCAGCGTGGCTATATCCCCGACGGACCAGGCCTGAGCGGCGCGCGGTGCCCGATCCATATCGAAGTCGATATCGTCCAGCGTGTAGCGCAAACACGCTTCGCTCGCCTCTTCGCTCATGGCATTAACCGCCTTGAACAAAGGCCCGCTGTCGTAACGCCCGGCAGCGCGAGAAGACACGCCAGCCGTACGCGCCAGACGCCTGATCGTCGTCAGCGGCTCGTTCTCACTGAGGCCATATTTTTGCAGCACCTCACGGCGCAAACGCGCTCCGGCCCAGACCGGTTTGTCTTTAGCAAAATCGCGGGTGGACACACCCGCCCGGCGCGCCGTGGCCTCATAACGGGCATAGAGATCACCGGGCAAGGCGTCTTTCAGCCGACCGCCACCCGGCAAACCCTTATTGCGCATCAGGGACCATACGTCGCCGGGGCCCGTGCTGTTGTCCGGTGGCGTGATCAGCCCATTGGCCCCGCGCAGAGCATTTTCAATGCGCGTCGTCTTCCACACCTGCTTTTTGGGAAACACCGGCAGCACGCCGATAATGATGACCTGACTGTCGTCATCCGACACGCGCCACAAGGCCGGACCGACCGCCGCCCTGCCCCGCACCACGACCTCATCCGCCCAATCCTCCTGCGCCGAGGCGGTAACAGGTAGCAGAACAACACACAGGCTGAGCAGGAAAAGACGAAAGACTTTCATACGTCGAATTGTGGCGCGATTTGGCAACAGTTTTGTAACGGTTAAGTCACGGACCCTGCACCGGTTAACGGGAGCAAACGATAACCCCGCCTCAGTGTGAACTGAGACGGGGTCACATACACCCAATTCCGGGGGCAGGGGCGTGCCCCGGCTACTTCACACCCAGCTTCTTTTGCAGGTCCGACGATGAGGTCGTGTACTGGAAGCGCAGCTTCTTGTCGGGGAAGACGTAGCGGAAGACGGCCTGCGCCGCCAGAGCGCCTTCGTGGAAGCCCGACAGGATGAGCTTCAGCTTGCCCGGATAGTAGTTGATGTCGCCGATGGCAAAGATTTGCGGCGTCGAAGTCTCGAACTTTTCCGTATCCACCGGGATCAGGTTTTCGTGCAGGTTGAGGCCAAATTCCGCCACGGGCCCCAGCTTCATGGTCAGGCCGAAGAAGGGCAGGAAGGTATCGGCGTCGATGTGGATTTCCTTACCATCATTGTCTTCGATGGTGACGCCGGTCAGCTTGTGGCCCGTTTCACCGGACAGGGCTGTGGCCTGACCGATGATCAGGTCCATCTTGCCCTCTTCGACCAGCTTGCGCATCTGCGCCACGCTGTGCGGAGCGGCACGGAAGTCGTCGCGGCGGTGCATCAGGGTCACGCGCTCGGCAATGGGTTGCAGGTTAAGCGTCCAGTCGAGCGCGGAATCGCCGCCACCCGAAATGACGATGCGCTTGCCGCGGAAGGCTTCCATCTTGCGCACGGCGTAGTGCACGCCGATGCCCGCGCCGATGTTTTCAAAGCCATCAATGCCGGGGATGGGCGGCTTTTTCGGCTGGAACGAGCCACCGCCGGCGGCGATCAGGATACAGCGCGCGATGACCGACGTGCCCTGATCGGTCGTTACCTTCCACTTGGTCGTGCCGTCTTCCTGCTCAAGCTTTTCGACCGCCACAGCCATTTCACCGAGGTGATATTTGGCCCCAAACGGCGCGATCTGTTCCAGCAGGCGGTCGGTGATTTCCTGACCGGTGATGATCGGCCAAGCAGGGATGTCGTAGATAGGCTTTTCCGGATAAAGCTCGGCGCATTGACCGCCCACCTTGTCGAGAATGTCGATCAGGTGCGCCTTGATATCGAGCAGGCCCAGTTCAAACACGGCAAACAGGCCCACCGGGCCCGCGCCGATGATCACGGCATCGGTTTCCCAGGCCTGACCGGCTTCGAGGACTTCGATAGCGGGGGACGGGTGCGCGTCACTCATTTTTGTCTCCGGAACGCAAAGATTAGATTTGTTAAACGATAGATGCGCTATATAGAGCGCTGGGTTTAGATTGGATAGTTTTCAATGTCGCGTGACCGTCTGCCGCCGCTGTCGGCGCTTCGGGTGTTCGAAGCCGCCGCGCGCCACGAAAGTTTCAAGCACGCCGCCGAGGAGTTGTTCGTTACGCCCGGCGCGGTTTCTCAGCAAATCCGTCTGCTGGAAGAACATGTCGGTGTCGAGCTGTTCGTGCGCGACGGCCGCCGTGTGGTGCTGAGCGACGCCGGTAAGGCCTCCTCGATCATTCTCAAAGAAGCCTTTGAAAAGATGTTCGAAGCGACGCGCATCATGCGTCAGACGCAGCAAAAAGGCCGCGTGACGGTGTCGGTGGCCCCCAGCTTTGCGGCCAAATGGCTGATGCCGCGTCTGGGTGATTTTTCGGCCGCCAATCCGGACATCGACGTGTGGGTGTCGGCCGATATGGCCCCGACCGATTTCGCGGTTTCGGACATTGATCTGGCCATCCGCTATGGCACAGGCAACTATAACGGGCTGAATGTCGAGCACCTGCTCGAAGAAGCGGTCCTGCCCGTCTGCTCGCCCGCCTTGTATGAGGCCGCGCCGATCCGCAAGCCTGCGGACCTGGCGCACCACACGCTGTTGCACGATGTTTCCTCGGACCTCGACCCGTCCGATCCCGACTGGGCCATGTGGCTCAAGGCGCACGGTGCCGATGAGATTGACGCCTCGCGTGGGCCGCGCTTCAACCAAAGCCATATGGTGATCGAAGCGGCCGTCGCCGGACGCGGCGTGGCTCTGGCCAAGCGTACCATTGCCGAGGCCGATCTGCGCGCCGGTCGTCTGCGCGGCCTGTTCAACGAAAAAGATGCCCCGGTCAGCTTCGGCTATCACCTGGTGTGGCCGCAAACGCGCGAACCGTCGATGGCGCAGGTGCGTTTCATGGACTGGCTGCGGGCACAGGCGCGCGATCTGGGCCACGCCTCCGCTCAGCCGCAGGACAGACCGGTCTTTGCCGCGCAGGGAATCTAAATCCCTCCGGTTCACCCCTCGCTCCACGGCGGGACGGGCAGGCCTTTGGATTTCAGGAATTCGGCGTTGAAAATCTTCGAGGCGTAGCGGTTGCCATAGTCGCACAGGACGGTGACGATGGTCTTGCCCGGCCCCATCGCCTTGGCCATCTTGATCGCGCCGACGACATTGAGCGCCGCCGAGCCACCGACCAGCAGGCCTTCGTAGCGGTCGAGATCATAAAGCACCGGCAGCCACTCTTCGTCAGCCACCTGACAGGTGAAGTCCGGCGTCAAGCCTTCCAGATTGGCAGTGATGCGCCCCTGACCGATGCCTTCGGTGATCGAGGTGCCTTCGGATTTCAGTTCGCCCGTCGTGTAGTAGCTGAACAGGGCCGCGCCGAACGGATCAGCCAGACCGATCTGTATCGCCGGATTGAACGCCCGCAGCCCCAACGCCATACCGGCCAGCGTGCCGCCGGACCCGACCGAGCAGATAAAGCCGTCGATCTTGCCGTCCGTCTGCGCCCACACTTCGGGAGCGGTGCCGTCAATATGGGCCTGACGATTGGCGACATTGTCGAACTGGTTGGCCCAGATGGCTCCGCCCGGCTCCGTCTTCGCCAGTTCTTCGACCAGACGCCCGGAATAGCGGACATAGTTGTCCGGATTGGAATAGGGAACGGCATCGACCTCGATGAGCTTCGCGCCCAACATGCGGATGGCGTCCTTCTTTTCCTGCGCCTGCGTGCGCGGAATGACGATGACAGCCTTATAGCCCAGCGCATTGGCCACCATGGCCAGACCGATACCGGTATTGCCCGCCGTACCTTCGACAATGGTGCCGCCGGGCTTCAGCAGGCCTTTCGCCTCGGCATCGCGGATGATCCACAGAGCGGCGCGATCCTTGATCGACTGCCCCGGATTGAGGAATTCCGCCTTACCATAGATGTCGCAACCGGTCTCTTCCGACGCGCGTTTGAGGCGGATCAGCGGCGTATTGCCGACAAGGTCGAGTACGGAAGAAACGGTCCTGGCCACGAAACAACTCCTGTTTTCGCCTTTGCGCCTATGGGATTTAAGCCGCAATCCCAAGCGATAGATTCTTACCGGCGGGTTTAGCGCGGCTTACAGATCGGCGCGGCCCCTTATAGGGCAAGGCTTTGAGGATGGTCAATCTTCGGACCACGGCGCGAATGACGCATGACACTAGATAACGGCCCTATTGTCGAAAGGGCGTCGCATTGCGTATAGGCTTGTACCCTCGCCTGAGGATCAGAGCGAGACAATACTTTAGAGGCGTTCGGGCATATGGCCGTTTTCACCAAGGTATCTCTGGAAGAGGCCCGCGCCTATCTGAGCCGGTATGAAATCGGCGACCTGATCCATCTGGAAGGCATCGAAGAGGGCGTTTCCAATACCAATTTCAAGGTCGAAACAACGACCGGCCTCTATGCCCTGACCCTGTTTGAGGCCGCGACGCCCGAAAAAGACCTGCCCTATTTCATGGACTATACCCTGCATCTGGACCGCAAGGGTTATCCGGCGCCGGGTCCGGCCATCATGACAGACGGGACGACCGTCGGTCGCATCAATGGCAAACCGTGCGCCCTGATCAAGTGGCTGCCCGGTCGCTGGCCGCGCAATCCCGATACCCGGCACGCCACTTCGGCGGGTCAATATCTGGCCAAACTACACGCCGCAGGAGCGGATTTCCCCCAGACCCGCGAAAACAGCATGGGCATTGCGCATTGGGACGCCCTGATCAGCCGTTGCGAGCCGCGCGCGGCGCAATCGCCACGCGCCGAAGCCGTGCTGGCCGATTTCCGCGACGAAGTGGCGTGGCTGAAAGCGCGCTGGCCCTCCGATCTGCCGTCGGGGGCTATCCATGCCGACTATTTCACCGACAATGTGCTGATGGACGATGAGGGGCAGGTCACAGGCGTGATCGACTACTACTACGCCTGCACCGACGTCTACGCCTATGATCTGGCTGTGGCGCTGAACGCCTGGGGCTTTACGCCGGGCGGCCAGCCCCTGCCCGACATGATCTCCGCCTTTGTGCAGGGTTATCACGATGAGCGTCCTCTGTCGGAGGCCGAAATCGCGGCTCTGCCGCTGTTCGCGCGCGGGTCCGCCGTGCGTTTCACCCTGACGCGGCTCTACGACCTGCTGAACCATGATCCCTCTTGGGTGGTCAAACCGAAGGACCCGGAAGCCTTTTACCGGCGGCTCGATTACCATCGCTCCATTGCCGCAGGTCAGGCCTATTTCTGAGTATTGACGCCCTCATGAAGGCGTGAGACCACTGGCTGGTGCCGGGTAAACCGGAAGGGTGGGAGACCGTCGCCATGATACTTAGTGTGCTGGCCGCGCTGCTTTTGGCCTCAACGCCGGCTAAACCCGTCGCCGATATTCCGCCGCCCCTGACCCATGGCGTCTTTGTCGACAAGGGGGCCTGCCCCGGAGAAGCCTGCGGTTTGTCAGGTAAGTTGCAGTGGACGCGGCCCGTCCCGGTTTATGATCGCCCCTCTCCCAAGGCGCGCAAGATTGGCTCGCTGCGCGCCAATGAATGGGCGGACGTCGTCGAGCGGGAGTTCCATTACCCTCCCCTGCGGGGTGTCGTGGTCGAGCCCAATAGCCAAGCCAACGAACTCGCCAAGGGCGATGTCGTTTACATCATTGGCTATTCGGGTGAGGGCTGGCTGGTACTGTGGCGGTCCGGGCAGCGCCTGGGCTGGGCTGAGTCTGACATAGAGCCCGGCCTTGCCGAAATCGCCTGGGACCCGGTTCCCCAAAACCGCCCCGCGCCGGTCATGTGGCTCAAAATCAAGCGCGCCAAAGGCACCACGGGCTGGGTCAATGACCTGACGGGTGTGCGGTGTGCGGGCATGATCCGTGATGACGGTTGTCCGCCGCTGCCGTAAACGGCCCGACAAAACTGAACATGCGAAAATATGAACCACAACGAGTACGCAAAGGTCGTGCGGTGCGTTGTCCTGCCGTGCCTGTCCCGTACTTCTTGCGTGTAATACCAAGGGTCATTGAAAATGACTCTTGGTATTACATTCGAGAATACCTCATGTTGCTGATACATATGAGAAATTCTCGTGTCTTCAACAGCCAGATGCGGTTAGCATCTTCGGCCGTTGGTATAGGTTGACACCCACCCAAGGACGTGAGATGCGTTAAGACAACCGGGGAAACACCGGGGGGAGGGAAAAATGATTAGCAAACGTCAGTGTCTGGCAGGACTGTCGGGTCTTGCTTTCGCCACATCACCCGCGCACGCAAACGAGATTTCAGTACCGATCGCGGTCGCCCGATCGCGGCGGATAATGACCAGCCTCACCATCCACGACCAGGGGCCATTCTATTTTTTTGTAGATACCGGTGCTTTCATCAGCGGTATCCGCCCATCTCTGGCCCGTAAGCTGGGCCTGCGCCGTGTTGAGAGTATGCGCACATCCGGCCTTGGCGGTAGCGATTACACCCATATATACGAAGCAACGGATGTGGTCTTCGGCGAGAGCTTTCGCGTCAAGGCCATGGCCATGGGCGGACTGGAGATTCTCGAAAGCCGGGATTACGAGGGTCTTCTGGCGGCTGGTTTTCTGACGGGTGTACCCAGCCAGCTCGATTTTGAAGCCTCGCGTATTCGCTTCCAGTCCGGCGGCGAAAGATTTGACACGACGGGTTATCATCCGTGGCCCAGCCGCCGTGAGCAGCAGGGTGCGGGTGAAAAAATCTATGTCGATGTCATGATCGACGGCATTAAGGCCAATTGCCTGCTTGATACGGGCTCACCTCCGGCCCTTATTTTGCATCCTCAGTTTGTTAGAAAGAACAAACTGTGGGACCGCTATGCCCATCCTCGGGAGCAACCGATCAAGGGCATACATGGCGACACCACCAAATCGCGCTATGTGCACGCGGACTCGCTGGACATAGGCGGATTTCCGATAAAGGGGGCCCCCGTGACCCTACTTGACCCACAAGCTAACAGCGGTTTTGGTCTGGATGACGGGATTATCGGTATGGGCGCTATCGGCCGCTTCAATCACATCTTCGCCAAAGATGGTCTGCTCGTTAAACCCAACCGTTATTTCGACAAGGTGGAACCGCTTTTCTCTGCGTAAGCAAAGCCGCTTTCTCTTTTCTTTCCGGGTGCAAGGCGTATATGTAAACCGTGCGCTTCGACGATCGTTTTCTGGAAGAACTGAAATCCCGCTTGCGGCCGTCTGAGGTCATTGGCAAGGCGGTCAAGCTGCGCCGCAATGGCCGCGAATGGGTCGGCCTGTCGCCGTTTTCCAAGGAAAAAACACCGTCTTTCTACGTCAATGACGAGAAGGGGTTCTTCCATGATTTCTCCTCCGGCAAACACGGCGACATCATCTCCTTCCTTCAGGAGACGGAGCGTCTGAGCTTTGTCGAGGCCGTCGAACGGCTGGCCAGCGAAGCGGGCATGGCCCTGCCGGTGCAGACGCCACAGGCGGCGCAAGCCGAACAGAAGCGGCAATCGCTGAACGACTGGATGGAACTGGCGGCCCGCTGGTTTGCCGCCCGTTTGCACGATAACACGCCGGGCGCCAGGGCCGCGCGTGACTATCTGAAAAAGCGCGGCCTGTCTGAACAGGACGTCGCGCATTTCGGTCTGGGATACGCGCCCAAGGAGCAGACGGCACTGAAAGATGCGCTGGTGCAGAAAGGCGCCAAGGTTTCCGAACTGGTCGAATGCGGCCTGCTGATCGAAATTGAGGGTAAGGCCCCCTATGACCGTTTTCGCAACCGCCTGATGTTCCCCATCGAGGACGCGCGCTCAAAGATCGTCTCGTTCGGCGGGCGGGCGCTCGATCCCGACGAAAAAGCCAAATATCTCAACGGGCCGGAAACTCCGCTGTTCCACAAGGGGTCGCTGTTGTACGGCCTGCCCAAGGCGCTGAAAATTCTCGGCTCCAGCCAGACGGGGCCGGAACTGGTCGTGGTCGAAGGCTATATGGACGTGCTGGCCTGTCAGCGGGCGCAGATCGCCGCCGTCGCGCCGCTGGGCACCGCCCTGACCGAAGAACAGATCGACATTTTGTGGCGTCGCCACCCGGAGCCCACCCTGTGCTTCGACGGCGACAAGGCCGGTATGCGCGCCGCCAACCGGGCGCTGGACCGCGCCCTGCCGAAACTCAAGCCGGGTAAGTCGTTCAAGGTCTGCCTGATCACCGGCGGCAAGGACCCGGACGACGTCCTGCGCGAAAAGGGCGCTTTGGCGCTGCGCGAATCCCTCAGCGAGACCCAGCCCTTTGTCGAGGTGCTGTTCAAACGCGAACTGGAGCTGGAACCGCTCGATACGCCGGAGCGCAAGGCCGGCCTGCGCAAGCGGTTGCGGGCACTAGCGGCGCAGATCGAGGACAAGGACCTGGCCGACTCCTATCGGCAGGATCTGATGGCGCGCTACGACGCCCTGTTCCAGCGTCAGCCACAAACCTTTCAGCCGGGGTTTCAGGCCGGTTTTCAGGGCGCACAGGCCCGCGGGCGCTTTCCGCGCCGCGACGCGCAAGGCCGCCTGATCGAGCCACCGACCATCGCCACGCCGGAAGGTCAGCAGGCCGCCCGCGCCCTGTCGAAAGCGCTCGATCCGATGGCCGCGGCACTGGCGCAGGGTCTGCTCGATCATCCCGACTGGATGTTTGACCATATGGAAGCGCTGGAATCCTATGGACTTGGCGACCCGGCGCTTGACGGACTGGTTCGCGCTCTGGTCGCTTTAAGTTTTTCCACAAGCCCCCTTGACTCAGGCGCTGTGAACCGCCATCTGCAAAATCAAGGTTTCGGCGCATTGTTGAGCGAGATACAAAAGGCGGCCCTCAGATCGGCCTCGCCAATCCTCGCACAGGACACAACTCTCGCAGATGCGCAGGCCGGCTGGATCAAAGCGTTCAATGCGTTCGCGCGTTTGACGGCCTTGGATCGTGCGTTGAAGGCAGCCCGTGACGACGCTTCGGCAGAATTTGATGCCGAAATTTTCGTCCGGACCAAGCAGGAACGCGACAGTTTGCGCAAAGCCTTGAAAAGCGGACAAATTTTTGAAGCGGAAAGCGACGTCTAGGTTAAGACTTCGTTGATCTTCTTCGTAAATATAGGTTTGGTGCGGCAAAAATGCCGCATCTGGTTCCAAGGTCTCATGACGGCTGCGTCATGGGCGGAGAGATAGATGAGCACAGCGACGGACAAACCCGAAGCCGATACGCCCTCTGACGGCCCCCTTCTCGACCTGACCGATGCCGGCGTCAAGAAATTCATCAAGAATGCGAAGGCCCGCGGCTACGTCACTATGGACGAGCTGAACAAGGTGCTGCCGTCCGAAGAGTTTACTTCGGAGCAGATCGAAGACACCCTGGCCATGCTCACCGAGATGGGCGTGAATGTCGTCGATTCCGAAGAGGAAGCGACTGAGGGTGGCGAAATCGCGGTCCGCGAGGAAACCGGCGGCGTAGTCGTTGCCGAAAAGACCTCGTCCTACGACCGCACCGATGACCCTGTGCGCATGTATTTGCGCGAAATGGGCTCGGTCGAGCTTCTGTCGCGCGAAGGCGAAATCGCCATCGCCAAGCGCATCGAAGCCGGTCGCGACACTATGATCCGTGGCCTGTGTGAATCGGCCCTGACCTTCGAAGCCATCATGATCTGGCGCGAGGAACTGGAGTCGGGCCGCATCCTGCTGCGCGAAATCATCGACCTCGAAGGCACCTATGGCGGTGGCCCGTCGGAAGGCCCGCCTCCGGGAGCGCTGGATGACGACGCCGAAGAAGAGGACGCCGACGCGCCGATCGCCATGCGCGCGCCTGAGCCGGTTGTGAAGGCCCCTGAGCCGAAACCGGAGCCCAAGCCTGAGCCCAAGATTGAGGCCAAAAAGCCGGAGCCAAAGAAGAAGGCGGATGGCGACGACGAGGACGAAGACGACTACGTCCCGATGGATGAGGAAGAGAAGAAGCCTCAGCCGGAAGAAGAAGAGGAAGACGATTTCGACGACGGCGCCGGGCCTTCGGTGTCGGCGATGGAATCGGAACTGCGCGAAGGCGTGATGGCGACACTGGACGCCATTGCCGGTGAGTTTGAAACCTATCGCAGCCTTCAGGAGCGCATTCTGGGCGCGCGTCTCGAAGGGTCGCCCGTCGATCCGGCGGACAAGGTGGCCTATGACGAAGTCACCTCGGCGATTACCCGTCACCTCAAGACGTTGAAGCTCAACAATCAGCGCATCGAAGCGCTGGTCGAGCAGCTTTATACGATCAACAAGCGCCTGATGTCGCTGGAAGGCCGCTTGCTGCGTCTGGCCGACTCCTACGGTATTTCCAGACAAGAGTTTTTGCAGAACTACTACCACCGCGAGCTTGATCCTCAGTGGACGGACAAAGTGCGTGCGCTGGGCGTGCGCTGGCAGAAGTTTGCCGACAACGAAGCTGGTCCCATTGGCCGTATCCGCGCCGACATCATTCAACTGGCGACCGACATGGGCGTGGCCGTCGATGATTATCGTCGCATCGTGCAGACGGTACAAAAGGGCGAGCGCGAGGCCCGTCAGGCCAAGACCGAAATGGTCGAGGCCAATCTGCGTCTCGTTATCTCGATTGCCAAGAAGTACACCAACCGTGGCCTGCAATTCCTTGACCTGATTCAGGAAGGCAATATCGGCCTGATGAAGGCCGTCGATAAGTTCGAATATCGCCGCGGCTATAAGTTCTCGACCTACGCCACCTGGTGGATTCGTCAGGCCATCACACGCTCGATTGCCGATCAGGCGCGCACCATCCGTATCCCGGTGCACATGATCGAAACGATCAACAAGATCGTCCGCACCTCGCGTCAGATGCTGCATGAAATCGGCCGCGAACCGACGCCGGAAGAACTGGCCGAAAAGCTGGCCATGCCGCTGGAGAAGGTGCGCAAGGTTCTGAAGATCGCCAAGGAGCCGATCTCTCTCGAAACCCCCATCGGGGACGAAGAGGATTCGCACCTCGGCGACTTCATCGAAGACAAGAACGCCGTCCTGCCTATCGACGCGGCGATCCAGTCGAACCTGCGCGAAACCACGACGCGCGTTTTGGCGTCTCTGACGCCGCGTGAGGAGCGCGTGCTGCGGATGCGCTTCGGCATCGGTATGAACACCGACCACACGCTTGAAGAGGTGGGTCAGCAGTTCTCGGTGACGCGCGAACGTATCCGCCAGATCGAGGCCAAGGCGTTACGCAAGCTGAAACACCCCAGTCGCTCGCGCAAACTGCGCTCGTTCTTGGACAGCTAACGGGGTGTGGGGTCACAGACCCCACACCCCTTTAATTGAAAGACCATTAAACAGGCCAAGTATCCGGCGACAGGGCCAGCACATCTCCGGCTAGGTATAAAGAGCCACAGATCAGCACGCGCGCGGGGCCGTCGGTGATACGCGACATAGCTTCCATTACGCTCTCCGAGACGGTCGCGGCAAAGCCGCTTTGGGCCGCCTTGGCCGCCAACTCGGCGGGCGTGATGACGGCATCAGACGAAAAGCCGACGCAGGTAATTTTGGCTTCAAGCCCTTTGAAATGCGCGAAAAATTCGGTCGCGTCCTTGGTATTAATCAGCCCACAGATCAAATGCAACGGCTTGGGGTCACGCACTTGGAGCCGGTCGATATGGGCGCGCAAAGCCCGCGCCGCGTGCGGATTATGCCCACCATCGAGCCACAGTTCCGAGCCTTCGGGAAGCGCCGCCACCAAAGGGCCAGTCTTTAAACGCTGCATCCGCGCGGGCCAGACGGCGGCTTGCAAGCCCTGATCCATGGCCTCTGACGACCAGCCCATCAACCGCGCCGCCTTGATGGCCAGAGCCGCATTGTCAATCTGATGCGCGCCGGGCAGACGCGGCAGGCTTAGATCCAACAAGGCATCTTCGTCCTGAAAAACGAGGCGACCGTTTTCTTCGTGCGTATCAAAACCTTGGCCTGCCGTATAGAGCGGGCTGCGCGCCTTGAGGGCGGCCCGCTCAATGACGGCTTCGGCTTCATCCGCCTGACGCGCGCTGATGACAGGGCAACCGGGCTTGATTATCCCGGCCTTCTGCTTGGCGATGGTGGTCAGGTCATTGCCCAGAAAGGCCTGATGATCGTAGTCGATCGGCGTGATGATACTGATCTTCGGTGCACGGACTATATTGGTGGCGTCCAGCAAACCACCCAGCCCGGTTTCGAGCAGCAGCACATCGGCCTCGACCTCAGCAAAGGCCAGAAAGGCCGCCGCTGTCGTCGCTTCAAAAAAGGTCAGGGGCTCGCCGGCATTGGCTTTCTCCACGCGATCCAGCACGTCCGCCAGATAATCGTCCGTAATCAGAGTACCGGCCACACGGATGCGTTCGGCAAAGCGCACCAGATGTGGCGAGGTATAGACATGAACGCGCAGACCCTGCGCCTCGGCCATCGCCCGCAGGAGCGCCAGGGTCGAACCCTTGCCATTCGTGCCCGCCACATGGATCACCGGCGGCAGACGATCCTGCGGATTGTCCAAAGCCTCACAGACCCGCAGCATTCGATCCAGTGTCAGGTCGATCTTCTTGGGGTGAAGCGCTTTGAGCCGCTCCAGCGGCGCATCAAAGGGTAACAGGCGGTCGGTCATACCGCCCCTTTAGCATCTCTACCTGATTTAAGGGAGGGCTTTCGCCACATCCCTGTCAGGACGGCGGATGAGCCATGCCACAGAGCCCGCAGTAAACCCTATGGCCGCACAAAAGCCCGCTAAGGGCAGACTGGGAAACAAAAACAAAGACGCTAGCGCTCCGCCCACAACCGAGCAAATGGCATGAACCCAATAACCCGTTTGGTGATACTTCTGCAAAAGCGCTTGGACGGGTAGGCCTATAAAAATCATCGGCAAAAGCGTGCAAACGAAGATGTAGGTAAAAGCAAAAAAAGCCGAAAACGACGAGAAATACGTTAAGATGCTACTTAACTTTTCTGGGTTGCCTATCCCGTCTATGAACACGGAAAGAATTAATATCAGTAAAAAAATGAATGCCGGTGTCCCCGCACCAATGATGCAGGCACCAAGGGATTTTATCAGCGGCCAACGGTCAAACATCACAGGCTCCCCCTCGTCACCTGCGCCCTGTTACGAATGCAGGGTCAATGACCCTGCCGGCGTTTGCCATCCATGAGCATGGACATCAGCGCACCCAGAACTTCGGGAAGCTCCGCACGCGGAACAACGCGGTCAACCATGCCCTTATCCACCAGATACTCGGCCCGCTGGAAGCCTTCGGGCAGCTTTTCGCGAATGGTGGTTTCGATCACGCGCGGCCCGGCAAAGCAGATCAGCGCGCCCGGCTCCGCCAGATGGATGTCGCCCAGCATGGCGTAGGAGGCCGACACGCCCCCCGTGGTCGGGTCGGTCAGGACAACGATATAGGGCAGTTGCGCGGCCTTCAGTTCCTGAATGGCCAGCGTCGTGCGCGCCAGCTGCATCAGGGACAGGGTCCCCTCCTGCATGCGCGCCCCGCCCGAAGCCGTGATGGCCACCAGCGGCACCTTGCGCTCAACGGCGTAGCGGCAGGCGGCGATAAAGGCTTCACCGGCCGCCATGCCGAGCGAGCCGCCCATGAAGGTGAAATCCTGCACCAGCACCACGCAGGGCACGTCCGACACCTTGCCATAGCCGATCTGCATGGTGTCCTTAGCACCCGACGCCTCACGCGCCGCTTTCAGGCGCTGCGCATAGGGCTTGCCGTCGGAAAAATGCAGCGGGTCTTCGGGCACGGCGGGCGTATCTAGGGCCTCGTATTCGCCGTTGTCGAAGGTGAAGGACAGGCGCGTCTGGGCATTGATGCGCATGTGCCGACCGGTCGGCGTCACCCATAGAGACGCTTCGAGATCGGGGCGGTAGATCATCTCGCCCGTATCCGGGTCCTTGACCCACAGGTTTTCGGGCGTTTCACGCTTGGACACGAATTTGGAGACGCCGGGGGCAATCTTGGCGAGCCATCCACCGCTGTCGCGGCGGTCCGTGGGTCGGGCGGTATTCGTCAAGGCGCGTCTACTCTTGGCTAATTTATCGGCAATGGCCATGTAAGGTCACTAACTCCGGGGGCGCTCAAAAATCTATGCGTTTTTTCTGAGGTGAGCCGTGCCAATAAAGGGTTAACGAACCCTTTCATTCACCGGCTTCCACAGTTTGAGGGCCTAGTTTCTCGCGTTACGGACAGCCTGAGCCAAAAGGCTCGCGGTTTCCAGCACTTTTGTGCTGGATGGGGAATTTTCAAGTAAAGATTTCGCTATTGCGTCCACCAGCACCGAGCCGACAACGCTGCCATCGGCGATGCGGGCCACCTCGGCGGCGCGCTCCGGCGTCTTGATGCCGAAGCCCACCACAACGGGCAGGTTGGCGACCTCCCGCACATGGGCCACGGCCTCGCGGATACCTTCGGCATTAACCTCCTTGACGCCGGTGACACCGGCCACCGAGACGTAATAGACGAAGCCCTTGGTGCGCTTCACCAGCGTTTTCAGGCGGTTGTCGTCGCTGGTAGGCGTGATCAGGCGGATTAGCGCCACATCGGCAGCATCCAGCGCGTCAATCAGACGCTCGGCCTCTTCCGGCGGACAATCGACGACGATCACCCCATCGACGCCCGCCTTCGCGCAGGCTTCGGCAAAGGCCGGATAGCCCATATTCTCAACGGGGTTCATGTACCCCATCAGAATCAGCGGCGTTTCGGCGTCCGATTCACGAAAGCGTGAAGCCAGGGCAAACACGTCGGCCATCTTTGTCCCGTTCTTCAGCGAACGTTCGGCAGCGAGCTGAATGATCGGGCCTTCGGCCATCGGGTCGGAGAAGGGGAAGCCCAGCTCGATAATGTCGGCCCCGGCCTCCACCAGCCCTTTCAGCAGGTCGAAAGAGGTGTCGAGGTCCGGATCGCCGGCCATGATGTAGGAGACAAAAGCCGCCCGGTTCTCCGCCTTGAGTTGGGCGAAGCGGGCGTCGATACGCGCGACTGACACGGTTAGAGATTCCCCATTTGCTGACCGAGCGCCTTGGCGACGGTGAAAATGTCCTTATCGCCCCGGCCCGACAGGTTGAGCACGATGACGCCGCCCTTACCGACCTCCTTGGCCAGATCGCCCAGGCGGGCGATGGCGTGCGAGGATTCGAGCGCCGGAATAATGCCTTCGAGGCGCGAGGTGAGCTGGAATGCCTCCAGAGCCTCTTCGTCGGTGGCATAGACGTAACGCGCGCGGCCCGTATCGAACAGGTGGGCGTGTTCCGGCCCGATGCCCGGATAGTCGAGACCGGCCGAGATCGAGTGACCTTCCAGAATCTGACCGTCCTCGTCCTGAAGCAGGTAGGTGCGGTTGCCGTGCAGCACGCCCGGACGGCCGCCATTCAGCGAGGCGGCGTGCCCGTTATAGACATCCAGCCCGTGACCGGCGGCTTCGACGCCGACAATCTTCACGCTCTCATCGTCGATGAAGGGGTGGAACATGCCGATGGCGTTGGAGCCCCCGCCGACGCAGGCAATCACAGCGTCCGGCAAACGGCCTTCGGCCTCAAGAATTTGCTGGCGCGTCTCCTTGCCGATTATCGTCTGGAAGTCGCGCACCATCTCCGGATAGGGGTGCATACCGGCGGCGGTGCCGATCATATAATAGGTGTCGTGGACATTGGTGACCCAATCACGCAGCGCCTCGTTCATGGCGTCCTTCAGGGTACCATTACCGTTGGTCACCGGGTGCACCTTGGTGCCCATAAGCTGCATGCGGAAAACATTGGGCTTTTGACGCTCAACGTCCAATGCGCCCATATAGACCGTACACGGAAGATCGAACTTGGCGCACACCGTGGCCGAAGCCACGCCGTGCTGACCGGCTCCGGTTTCGGCGATGATGCGCGTGCGGCCCATACGTCGCGCCAGCAGGATCTGACCGATGCAGTTATTGATCTTATGCGCGCCGGTGTGGTTCAGTTCTTCGCGCTTGAAATAGATTTTGGCGCCACCGAAATACTCGGTCAGGCGCTCCGCCAGATAGAGCGGGCTGGGGCGACCAACGAAGTATTTGAGAAGATGGTGGTACTCCGCCCAGAAGGCCTCATCCTGTTTCGCCTGCGCCCATGCTTCGCCCAATTCGAGAACGAGCGGCATGAGGGTTTCGGGGACATAGAGCCCACCGAACTCGCCGAAGCGCCCCTTGGCGTCCGGCATATTGTAGCGATTGGTCAGGATGGCGTCATCCACGGTGAAAGGTCCTTCTGGATTAAAGCTCTTTTACGGCCTTAAGAAACTGAGAGATCAGTGCTGCGTCTTTTAGTCCCGGTGCCCGCTCAACACCAGAAGAAACATCGACCATCTTCGCTTTCGACTGCGAAACCGCCTCGGCGACGTTCCAGGGGGTAAGCCCCCCGGCCAGCAACCATGGGCGTGACGACGGGTAGCCCTCCATCAGCGTCCAGTCGAAACGCGCGCCAACTCCACCGGGCAGGGTGGCATCCTTCGGCGGTTTGGCATCAAACAGCAAATGCTCAACCACGTCTTCATAAGGCGCGGCGGCCAGCACATCGGCGCGGCTTTCGACGCTGATGGCCTTGATCAGCGGAATACCAAAGCGCGCGCGGATATGGCGGACACGCTCAGGGCTTTCATGGCCATGCAGCTGGATCAGGTCGGGCCGAACCTTTTGCATGAGGGCCTCAAGCAGCGCATCGTCCGGATCGACCACAACACTGACGCACTGCGTTTTTTTATTCGCGTGCGCAGTATAGGAAGTCGCGTTTGCAATCAACTGCGCCATGCGATCCAAGTCAAGATGCCTCGGGCTTTTCGGAAATGAGATGAAGCCCAACATGCCAGCGTTGTCATCTATCGCAATGCGAGCGCTATCATCATCCGTTATACCGCAGATTTTCGCCTTAATCGTCATGAAACGCCTTGATTTTCGTACCAGATGCGCTGAGCTTTAAGAAAAATCAAGAATTAGGGCGCTAATTCTCGACTCACATAAAACGCGCCGGACAAACGGCGTACCGTACAGGGGATAGTACATGACCGCCGTTCTTTTGAGCGACCTCTCCAATAGTGCCCACATGAAGCTGGCGCTGGTAACGCCGGGGGCGCGCCCGACAGAGGCTACGCTTTATCCATGCAAGTCGATCGAAGAATTCAACGCTTCCATAGTCGATTTCCTCGAAGCCAACAACCAGCCTGAGCTGATGGCCGCGGCGGTTTCGGCCTGTGGCTGGGAAGTGGATGGCGGCTTTTCCATGCCCAACCACGGCTATCGCATCGACCGGCAGCACCTGCGCGAGCTTCTGAACATTCAGCGCCTGCACGTCGTCAATGACTGCGTGTGCAAGGCGATGGCGGTGGATCGTCTCTTCACTTCCGAACTGTTCAAGGTCTGTGGCGGCGAAGGCGAGGACGGGCAGGTCCGCGCCCTTGTCGGGGCCGGACGCGGCCTTGGGCTGGCGGCCATTATCATGGATGATCTGGGACATCCGACGGTGTTGCCCTGCGAAGGCGGTCATGCCGATCTGGCGGTGACGACGCCGCGTGAAGCGCAGGTGTTTGAACATTTAGAGCGCAAATACGGCCACGTGTCGCGCGAACGCGTCGTCAGCATGCAGGGACTGGCGGAAATCTACGAAATTTTAGGACAGGTGGACGCCGGCGATAACCGCCGCGTCAATGCTTCCGAGGTGGTCGCCCTCGCCCATACCGGCGATGCGCGGGCACTAGAAGCCGTGAGCCTCAGTCAGGGCTTTCTGGCCGCTATGGCGTCCGACACGGCTCTGATGCTGGGGGCGCGCGGGGGCATCTATCTCGCCGGTGAGTATGTGGAACTGATCAGCGACCTGATCGACTGGAAGGGCTTTGAGGCGCGCTTCACTGATAAGGGACGGCTGCGTGGCTATATGCAGGACATACCGGTCTATCTCATCCGGGCGCGTGATCTGGAACTGATCGGTCTGACCACCCTTTTTGGGTAAAAGAAAAGGCGCGGAACTCACCGCGCCTTGTTACTTATACCAACGGCCGAAGATGCTGACCGCATCCGGCCGTTGAAGACACGAGACTGTCTCATATGTGTCAGCAACATGAGACATGTCTCGAAAGGCATACCAAGAGTCATTTCAATGACCCTTGGTATTATTTCTTCTTCAACTCTTCAAGAATACCGGCCAGCAGATCCTTTTCCGAGGGCCCCGGATCAGCCGCGGGCGCGGCGGGGGGTGGAAAGAGGCGGTTGATCGCTTTGACGACCATAAAGATGGCCGCGCCGATAATCACAAACTGAATCAGTGTATTGATGAAGATGCCATAGCTGATGGCCACTTCGGGCGTGTCACCCACGGCGGCTTTCAGGACCAGCTTGAGGTCCGAAAAATCCACGCCGCCGGTCAACAGACCGATAGGCGGCATGATGATATTGTCCACAAGCGAGGACACGATCTTGCCGAACGCACCGCCAATCACGACACCGACCGCCAGGTCGATGACATTGCCGCGCATCAGGAAGGTTTTGAATTCCGAAACAATGCTCACGGGCACCCCCTCTGTTTATGTGTTTATTTTATTCGTTGTCGTCGCCCGACAGGTTCAGGCGCTCGCGCAATTCCTTGCCGCTTTTGAAGAAGGGCACGTGCTTGGCGGGGACCGAGACCGCTTCACCGGTGCGCGGGTTACGCCCCACGCGCGCCGGACGCGAGCGCACCGAAAAGGCCCCAAAGCCCCGCAGCTCGACCCGGCCACCCTTTTCGAGCGTCTCGATCATGGATTCCAGAATCAGGTTGACGATCCGCTCGACGTCTTTCTGCGTCATATGCGGATATTCGGACGCCAAACGCTCGATCAGTTCCGATTTTAACATCTTATCCCCCGAACACAGGTTCGAAATATATAGGCGTCCGGTGATCCACGGTCTGAATCTTATGACCACGTTGCAACGCAGCCGGACACCCGCCAGCACATCATCTTGCGAGCATGATCGAAAACGAAAGCCGCTTCAAGGGGTTGTTTCAAAAATTAATAGCCGTTGCGACGAAATGTATACGAAATATGCGCTCATCCGCACGATGCCGCGCCTGTGAGGCGCTGCGGCGCACAAAAAAAGCCCCCGCTTTTCAGTTCTTGCGAAGCTGAAAGGCGGGGGCCGCATTAAAGACAATTAAGTCTGAAAGGCTTACTCTTTGGTCGAACCGCGCAGGGCCGCGCCCAGGATGTCGCCCAGCGAAGCGCCGGAGTCCTGAGAGCCGTACTGCTCGATGGCCTGCTTTTCGTCAGCCATTTCCAGAGCCTTGATCGAGACGGACACCTTGCGGGCGGCCTTATCGACATTGGTGATCTGGGCATCGACGCGATCACCCACGGCGAAGCGCTCAACGCGCTGCTCGTTGCGGTCGCGCGACAGGTCCGACTTGCGGATGAAGGCCGACACCGGAGCATCGTCTTCGCCGAACTTGACTTCGATACCGCCCGAAGTGACTTCGGTGACGGTGACGGTCACGGTCTGGCCCTTGCGGAAGGTGTCGCCCGACATCGGATCGCCGCCGAGTTGCTTGATACCCAGCGAGATGCGTTCCTTTTCGACGTCAACGTCCAGAACCTTGGTCTTGACGATGTCGCCCTTCTTGTACTTGGCGATGGCTTCTTCGCCCGCGACGTTCCAGTCGAGGTCGGAGAGGTGGACCATGCCGTCGATGTCGTTTTCGAAGCCGACGAACAGACCGAATTCGGTCGCGTTCTTCACTTCGCCTTCGATCACCGAACCGATCGGGTGCTTGGACAGGAAGTCATCCCACGGATTGTTCTGAGCCTGCTTAAGGCCCAGCGACACGCGGCGCTTGCCGGCATCGACTTCCAGCACGACCACTTCGACTTCCTGAGAGGTCGAAACGATCTTGCCCGGATGGACGTTCTTCTTGGTCCACGACATTTCCGAAACGTGCACCAGACCTTCAACGCCCGACTCCAGCTCGACGAACGCGCCGTAGTCAGTGATGTTGGTGATGCGACCGGTGAACTTGCCACCGACCGGGTACTTGGCTTCGACACCGTCCCACGGATCGGATTGCAGTTGCTTCATGCCCAGCGAGATACGCTGCGTGTCCGGATTGATCTTGA
This sequence comes from Asticcacaulis excentricus, assembly GCF_003966695.1. Taxonomy (NCBI): domain Bacteria; kingdom Pseudomonadati; phylum Pseudomonadota; class Alphaproteobacteria; order Caulobacterales; family Caulobacteraceae; genus Asticcacaulis; species Asticcacaulis excentricus. Next base: position 2,080,159 of record NZ_AP018827.1, on the reverse strand, counting down.
TGATCTGGACGCGGACGCTGTCGCCAACATTGAGGACCTGCGACGGATGCGACACGCGCTTCCACGACATGTCGGTAACGTGCAGCAGACCGTCGATGCCGCCGAGGTCAACGAACGCACCGTAGTCGGTGATGTTCTTGACGACGCCGTCACGGATTTCGCCTTCGGCCAACTGACCGACCAGCTCGGTGCGCTGTTCGGCGCGGGCTTCTTCGAGGATGGCGCGACGCGACACGACGATATTGCCGCGCGGACGATCCATCTTGAGGATGGCGAAGGGTTGTTCCTTGCCCATCAGCGGGGCAATGTCGCGCACCGGACGGATATCGACCTGCGAACCGGGCAGGAAGCCCGAAGCGCCGTCCATATCGACGGTGAAGCCGCCCTTGACGCGGCCGACGATGGTGCCCATGACCGGCTCGCCACGGTTGAAGATGGCTTCGAGGCGGGTCCAGGCTTCTTCGCGACGGGCCTTCTCACGGCTGATGACCGCTTCGCCCATGGCGTTTTCGACGCGTTCCAGATAGACTTCGACGGTGTCGCCGGTCTTGATGCTGGCGGCGTCCGAGCCGAATTCCTTCAGCGAGACGCGGCCTTCGGTCTTCAGACCGACGTCGACAATAACGAAGTCCTTTTCCAGGCCGACGACCAGACCGTGTACGACCTGACCTTCGAGCATGTCACGGCCGTGCAGGGATTCGTCCAGAAGGGCCGCGAAATCGTCACGCGACGGATTATAATCGCTCATGTAATCTCAGTTTGGGTTGGCGCTGAGGCATGGCCGTGACGAAGACGGCGACGTCGGACAGGAACGGCGAAGCGCACGGCTTCGGCCACACGGACAGCGGCTTTTTGAAGGGGAATGTCACATGCCGGAGGCCCCGTAAAAGGTTCCGCAAAGCGCCGTTCGTGATCCTGCCTGATAAAAGAGCGCCGGTGAGATTGACCCTTCTAAAAAGAGCCGCGGCGGTCCTTCACGATGCGTCGCGCATGTTCGATGGCCGCCTCTATACCTAAATCGGTCGTATCAAGCAAGACGGCATCGTCAGCCATGGACAGCGGAGCCGAAGACCGCGACGAGTCGCGCTCATCGCGCAGCCGGATATCGGCCAGCACATCCTCATAGGCCAGTTCGGGATTACTCTTCACCAGTTGCAGCCAGCGGCGATGGGCGCGCACCTCGGCACGGGCGGTGACGAAGATTTTGACTGGCGCATCGGGCGCAATCACCGTGCCGATATCACGACCATCGAGCACAGCGCCGCCCGGCTGATGCGCGAAGTCGATCTGAAAGCGTTTCAGGGCGTCACGCACTTCGGGAATGGCGGCCACCTGCGAGGCCCATTCACCCGCCTCGCGGCCGCGCAGGTCAGGATTGTCAAGCGTTTGGGTATCCAGCGTCCGCGCGATAGCCACCAATTGCGGCACGTCTTCGAGCGTGAGCCCCTGCTGCGCCCGCAAAAACCCGACGGCGCGATAGATCAGGCCCGTATCGAGCATCGGCAGGCCATAGTCCTGCGCTATGACCGAGGCCAAGGTCCCCTTACCAGAGGCCGCGGGACCGTCGAAGGCGATGATGAGGGATTGCGTCATAAGGGCCGCTTTTAGATAGGCCTGACAAAGCCCGCAACCCCCTTCACTCGCCTAACCTCAGGATAAACCGGCATACGGAAGGTCATAAAAAGGGGCAAAATGCCGAAAATCCGTTTTGACAGGCGCGCGATCTGGTGGCAAGGGAGGCCAAAGCTTTATAGTTTTCCACTTTATGAGGACGCTCCGTGGCTGATCCCGCCCTTGGCACCAAACAGATTTGTCCGAATTGCACGGCCAAGTTCTACGACCTGAACAAACGTCCGGCCCACTGCCCCAAATGCGCTTTCGAGTTCGATCCCGAAGAAGCGCTGCGTACCCGTCGCACCCGCGTCCGTCCGGTCGCGCCGGACGAGTATGAAATGGACGATGAGGCCGAAGATCAGGTCAAGGGCAAGACCCCCGGCGAAGAGGACGAAGACGAAGAACCGGAAATCATCACGCCGGAAATCGACGAAGTCGTTGCTGATGACACGCTTCTGGCCGACGAAGACGATGAGCTTGATCCCGCCGATCCGGCCCGTGTCGCGCCCGATCCGGTCGATATGGACATCGAAGACGCCGACCTGGCGGACGACGATGCCGATGATGTGCCCTTCCTCGAAGACGATGAGGACGACACCTTCGACGAAGACATCGACGGTCTGCCCGGCGAAGGCAACGAAGACGATATCTGATCGTCCGTCACAGGATAGAAAAGCCGCGAAGTTTGCGCTTCGCGGCTTTTTTTGTTCCCAAAATTACAACCAATGGTATAAATAACACTGAAAGGGTGGGAACATGGACAAAACCGTTATTGCACATCTGGCGACACTTTCGCTGCAAGCACAATTTTCAGACAAGGATGGTGCGGCGTTCGCCTGCATGGCCTTTCGTGACAACTGGACCCAGGCCATTCCAGGCATCGAAATGCTGATGACCGCCAACCAGCCGCACAGTGGATTCGATGCCGTCGCCTATTGGCATTCGTCCAGCCGCCAGGTGATCGTCGTCTGCCGGGGGACGGACGGTTTCACGTCTCAAAAGGATTGGATCGCGTCAGTGAGCCAAGCCCTGAGGACGAATGCCGGTCAGATACCCGATGCTTTCGACTTTTTGCAAAACGCCTGGGCTCTCGCGATGAGCAAACATGCCCCTGATGGGTTGTTTTTGGCCGGCACGTCGCTAGGAGGCGGACTGATAGACGGTCTTGCGGTTTACGCACGCAGCCTACTCAGCCCACGCGACTTTGGCGGCCGTACGATCAAAGCGATTGGCACGGCCTCCGCAGGGTTTGCGAAGGCTTTTGAGACGTATGCGCAGCAAAACGGGCTGACACAGACACTGACCGATAGGGCGACGCATTATGTTCGGGCCGCAGATTTCGTACCCGGCCACCCGCTGCGCAACATATTTGGGGTGGACGTTGAGATTGCCTCCATCTACCACGGGATTATGGAGCGCCCGCACAAGAGCGACAACTGGCTATACGATTGGACGTCAGACATGCTGGAAAATCATCGCCATGCGCTTTATTTCGAGTATTTCACGGTCCCCGGCACCAATCACATCTGGCGTAACAGCAAAGGGATTTATTCCATAGAACCCGGCTCGCAACCGGGATGGAACCGTTCAGCCAAGCGCCCGAAAAACTTTTAGGCGTCCCCTTTCACGGACCTGTGAAAAAATCAAAAAAACTTCGAAAAAGCGCTTGCATGTCAAAATGCCTTGCCCTAGAAGTCGCGACCTCAGCGGCGGCGACGCCAACGAGACCATCGAAAAGAGATGGGGCTATAGCTCAGTTGGTAGAGCGCTTGAATGGCATTCAAGAGGTCAGCGGTTCGACTCCGCTTAGCTCCACCATTAAAAAAGGCTCTCCGTAGGGAGAGCCTTTTTTAATGGTTTCGTCGAAAGACAGGGTAATACCAACGGCCGAAGATGCTGACCGCATCCGGCCGTTGAACACACGAAGGCGCATCAGGTCGCCCCTTCACCTGCACCATTTCCTCTCTTCTTTTTACGCTCTGGTGCTTAAGCCTGATCCTTCCCATCTCTGACTGAAGGAGGCCGCCATGAGCCCTATCATCGACAATACCGCCCAAAGCCGCTTTGAGCTGAGCCGCGACGGAAACACCGCCTATGCCGACTATCATCTGAGCGGTCAGGTGCTGAACATCGACTATGTGTTTGCGCCGCCTGAACTGCGCGGTTCTGGTGCGGCCGGCGACCTGATGAAGGGCATTGTCGCCCATGCCCGCGGCACGGGCCTTAAGGTGCATCCGATCTGCGGCTATGCGGCCGCGTGGCTGAAACGCTCATCCGAGAGCCACGATCTTCTGGTCTAACGCCAGCGTAGAGACAGCATTACCGCCCGGCGGTTATCATAGCTCAGCACACCGTCGGCGGTGCGCTGAATAGGTATATCCGCGTCCAGAGCGTTATCGACACTCAGACGCAAACTCAGAGCCTCCGTTACGGGACGCTCAGCCATCAAACGCAGTCGGGAAGCTGGCGACAGGCGCTGCCGGTTGAGGTCGTCCTCAAACGACTCACCTATAAACAACCAGTCGGCACTGAGCCGCGTCCGGTCCAGCCGATAATCGCCCCCCACCGACAGCAGATAGGCCGGAGCCTGCGCCGGGCGTTTGCCCTTGAGAACCGGATTGCCACCGGCCATCTCAGCATCGGTGGCCGTACCGGACAGGGTGAGGGTCAGACGCTCAGCCGCCCGCCAACGCGCCGACAGCTCCAGCCCCGTGGCCCACACCTCACCGGCATTCTGACGCTGCCGCAGCACCCCACCCGCCGGGATAAAGCCCGCCGTCGGGAAGGTGCCCGGTCCAAAACCCACAGTGATATTGCTGATCGGATCACTCAGCCGATTATGGAACACACCCAGATCGACGCTTAGCCCGTTCACTGCATAGCGCCAGCCCGCCTCTATGCCGCTCAGCGTTTCCGGTTTCAGCGCGCTATTGGCCTCAGTGACATCATTGCCGACGCGAAAGGGGCGATAAAGTTCATTCAGGGACGGCGGCCGAAAACCATTATTGACCGCCGCGCGCCACTGCTGAGTGCCTACTTGCCGCGTAAGGCCCAGACGCGCCGATACCACCGTCGTTTCCGCCTCCGAAGGACGTAAATCCAGTACGGATGCCCCCGTACTCAGGTCGCTTTCACGGCGAAACCCACGGGTCGTCCGCCAGTTATCGGCGCGCACCGCTCCGGTCAGGCTGACCGCACCGAACCGCCGCGTGCCCTGAATATACAGTCCGCTCAGATCGGTGCGCCCGCCTGCTTCGCGATAGCGCGTGGCCACACCGCTGACATAACGAAAGCGCTCGCGCGCCTCGCCTTCGCTGCGGCGGGCATCAACCCCCACCTCCCACTCGCCGTCATCGCTTTCACGACGCCAGGCGGCATTAAACCCATAGCCTTCGGCCGGCGTGGCGAACTGATCATTGGCCAGACTTGTGCCCGCACGCCCGCTCAGGACCGACACGGAGCGGTTGGAGAGGTCGCTGTCGCGATACCAGAGCTGAAGCCGGTAGCCGGCGCCTGTCTCTGCGGTGGGGCGGGTCAGACTGAGGGCGTACTGATGACCCCTGGCGCGCGCGGTGGCCCCCGACAGGCCGGTATCGCGGCGGCTGTCGTAACGCCCGGCGATCAGGGTCAGATCGTGTCCCCTCGCCTCACCGCGCCACGTTACCAGTGTGGCCTCATCATCACCGAAGACGCCTTCATCCGCCGCCCCGCGCTGAGTGCCGCGCGCTGCCGCATCCCCGTATCGGCGGGCGCGACTGTAGTGCAAGGCCAATCCACCCACTCCGCCATTGAGTTGCACGCCCCAGCTTCCGCTGTCGCCCCAATCCAGACCGCCCGACACGCTGGTCTGCGGCGGCGCGAGGTCGAGGTCAACAACCCCCGTCAACGCTCCGGCTCCATAGGCCCCGCCACCTGCCCCACGCACCACGCGGGCCCGGTCGATAGCGTCCGCCGGTAAACTGGCCCAGATGACCCAGCCGCCGAACGGATCATTCTGCGGCACGCCATCCAGCGTCACCAGCGCCCGCCCGGCTCCGGACGGCGCTATGGCCCGCAAGGACAGGCCCTGAATGGTTGGATTGGCGCTCAGGCTGGATTGCCGACGGAACAGGGAGGCCTGCGCTTCTGCCTTCAGGGCCTCATCCAGACTGCTGGCGGCATCTATGGCCGGTTTGCCGACGCTGAGGGTCGAAAAAGCGGCATCCCCGCGAAACGGCGTGAGCCGTCCGCGCACGATGATCTCAGCCTCTTCCGCTCCGGTCGGGGCCGCCAGAGACAGGCCAAGCAGCCACCCCATCAAGACTGCCATAGCCTTATGCCTCCCATAAATCCACCACACATCTGATCTCGAAAAGCGCTGCCAAACGTTTGCAATGCAGCATTAAACCCACACCCAGAGGATATAGGGCAGCGCAGATGGCTTTACAGGGTGGGCCGAATGAATTTATGGTAGCCCTACCGCACCGCCAAAAAGCAAAAATATATCCGAGGATTACCGCATGGGCCAGATGATTGAACTCACCCGCCCCGATGGGGGCACGCTGTCGGCCTACCGTTCGGAAGTCGATCCGGCACGCGCTAGCGTCATCGTATTGCAGGAATGGTGGGGCCTCAATGATCATATCAAGGCGATTGTCGATCGCTTTGACGCCGAAGGCTTCAACGCCCTGGCACCTGACCTCTATCATGGGCGCGTAACCAAGGACGCCGATGAGGCCAGCCACATGATGAACGGCCTCGACTTCCCCGGCGCGGTGCATGAGGATATTGCGGCGGCTCTGGCCTATCTCAAGGACATCAATGACAAGGTGGCGGTGATGGGCTTCTGCATGGGCGGGGCCCTGACCATTGCCTCAGCCGCGCGCCTGAGCGGGTTTTCTGCCGCCGTCTGTTTCTACGGCATTCCGCCGCGTGAATTTGCCAAGCCCGGCGATATCGCCATCCCGTTTCAGGGCCATTTCGGCAAGAAGGACGATTGGGTCACGCCAGAAGTCGTGGCCAAGATCGAAAGCGATATGCGCGCCGCCGGTCGCCATCCGGAGCTTTACAGCTACGACGCCGATCACGCCTTCTTCAACAAGACCCGCCCGGAAGTCTATGACGAAGACGCCGCCGATCTGGCTTGGGAGCGCACCATCGACTTCCTCGGTGACAATCTCTGATACCTACTGAGGGGCCATCTGAGCGCGTCGCGCCGTCAGGGCCGAACCTCCGGACGCCAGTACCACCAGCGCAATGGCCAGCCATTGCTGCGGACTTAAGGCCTCGTGCAGCAGGATCAGGCCAGACAGGGCGGCCAGAGCCGGTTCCAGACTCATCAGGATGCTGAAGGTGTGCGCCGGGATACGTTTCAGCGCAAACATTTCCAGCGTATAGGGCACCGCGCTCGACAACAGCGCCACCATCAGCCCCGTCAGCAATATCTGCGGCTGAAACAGGGGCGCGCCAATGGTAATCAGGGCCAGAGGCAGGGTGACGAGGCAGGAAAAGGCCACGCCAAAGCTGACGGCCTGTCCTTCAGGCACGCGCTGGGCGACCTTTTGCCCCAGAAGGATGTAGCTGGCCCAGCCGACCCCCGCGGCTACCGCCAGCGCCACACCGATAGGATCAAGCGCCCCGCCCCCCGCGTGAGGCAACAAAAACCATAAGCCCGTGGCGGCGCAGGCCACCCAGACGAAATCCAGCGCCCGGCGTGAACTCCATACCGCGACGCTGAGCGGGCCCATAAATTCGATGGCGACGGCAATGCCCAGCGGGATGCGCTGAAACGACAGGTAAAAGCACAGGTTCATCAGCCCAAGATTGAGCCCGAAAACGATCAGCCACTTCCACGCCGAGCGCGGCGGCCAATTCCGCCACGGGCGAAACAGCGCCATCAGGAAGATCGCCGCCAATGTCTGACGCAGGGCCGTCGCCCCCAACGGCCCCACACTGCTGAACAACGACTTGGCGATGCCGGCGCCGAACTGAAACGACAACATGCCGCCAATGACGCCGATAATGGCCCACAGGGTGTAACGTCCGGCCGCTCCCTCAGTCATGTGTGGGGCGTCCCAGGCGCTCACCGACGAACAGGACGACGCGCCCAATCAGCACACTCACCGTCATGACAAGCACAATCGGCGTCAGGGTTTGCGCCTGAAGCGCCGACACCACCGCCGATACCAGTGTCGCCAGCCCGATCTGAGTAAAGCTCATCAGGGCCGAGCCGGAACCAATGTCGCGCGTCAGACTGCCTATGGCTGTGGCCGACGAATTGGGGCCGATAAAGCCGAGACAGCACAGAATAAGGAACAGCAGGGCGACCGTGCCCCACACATTCAGCCAGCCGTTGGCCGCCGCCAGCAAGAAGGCCAGCACGAACACGCACTGCACGCTCAGGGCGACGCGCAGGATCTGTTTTGAACTGTAACGGCGGTTAACGAAAACATTGAGCTGGCTGGAGCCAATGAAGCCGACGCTCAGGCCCGCAAAGATCAGGCCGTAAATTTCCGGCTTGATATGGAATATCTCCATGAAAATGACCGGTGAGGCGGAGACATAGATAAACAGGCTGCCAAAGGAAAACCCGCCTGCAAACAGATAGGTGACAAAGGCGGGGTTGCGATAAAGACCCAGGAAGGTGGTCAGGATCGGCAGGGGTTTAAGCGATACGGTCGGATCAGCGGGCTTGCCATCGGGCAGTACCGTCAGCACCAGTACGAGGATCAACCCCACAATCGCCGCCAGAAACGCGAACACCCAATGCCAGTCGAGCCAGGTGGTGACCAGCCCGCCAAGCGTCGGCGCCAGCAGTGGTGACACGCCGATGGTCAGGATGATCAGCGAGATGATCTTGGCCGTATCCTTGGGCGGAAACAGGTCGCGCACCAGCGACATGGCCGCCACCGAAGCGGCGCAACCGCCCAGCGCCTGAAATAGCCGCAGCCAGATCAGCACGTCGATATTGGGCGCAAACACGCACCCGACCGAGGTCAGAACGAACAGGGCCAGCCCGGCATAGAGCGGCGGTTTGCGGCCATAGCGGTCCAGCAAAGGCCCATAGATCAGCGGCCCCAGCGCCATACCGGCGAAATAGGTCGAAAGCGACAGGCCGACTGCGGCGCTGCTGGTGTGAAAGTCCGCCGCGATCTGACCAAAGGCGGGCAGATACATGTCGATGGCGAAGGGGCTGATGGTCGAAAGCGCGCCCAGTGTAAAGATCACCAGAAACGGATTTTTGAGCGCCGGCGGCGCGGCTTCGGGAGCGGACATGACACACACATAACGGGAAGTAGCGGCGGTAATGGCCGTACCCCGTCAGCGGGTCAAGTTATGTCATCAGAGCGGCGGTCAACAAATGTAACCCTTATACCTTTAGCGTCAGATGCACTTCCCCGCGGATCAGGCCCGCAAAGCGTTCGCGATCCAGCGCCACAATCGGCATCTTGCCGTCGTAAAGCTCCTCGACGATCAGCCCCTCGGCCTCGCACAGGTCGAGCACATCGGTGAGGAAATCGGCCTTATAGAGCCCCTTCGCGCAGCCAAAAGTGGACAGGCGCGAGCCATAGTCCTGCGCATTCTGCCCCAGCACGTGCTCAATCAGCTTCTTGCGCCCGCGTGGGCTATTGAAGCGATAAAGCGCTGACATCAGCATCTGGGCGGCTTGCGTGGCATCGACCACCGGCGCACGCGACAGGCAGTTGTCGCAGGTGCCGCAGTTGTCACCGGCGACATCGCCAAAATACCGACGCACACCTTTGCGGCGGCACTCCGGGCTATGGACAAAGCGGAAAAAATCCAATGCCTTCTGCTTTTGAACAGACAGGTCAGTCCCCGTCTCGTTTTCACGCATCGACAGCCGCCGCAGCGACCAGCCGAGATCGGTCGAGCTGTAGAGGCAGACGCCCGACGCCGGTTTACCATCACGCCCGGCACGCCCCACCTCCTGCCAGTAGGCTTCCAGTGAGGAGGGCGGATCGGCATGGATGACAAAGCGCACATCGGGCTTGTTGATGCCCATGCCAAAAGCGATGGTTGCCACCATGATCTTGGTGCGGTCGGCCAGAAAATCGTGCAGCCGCTCGTCGCGCACCTTGGCGGGCAGTCCGGCATGATAGGCGTCCGCCTTGAACCCTTCCGCCGACAATTGCCGCGCCAGCTTTTCGGCCCCATCGCGCGATCCGGCATAGATGATGCCGGACGCATTCTTTTGCCGCCGCAGCATATCGAGGATCATCTTCTGGGCACTGCCCGTGCGCCGCATCAGGCGCAAACTGAGGTTCGGGCGGTCGAAACTGTCGATGACCTCGGCGGCATTTTCGATATGCAGCGCCTTCTTGATATCAGCGCGGGTGTGCGGGTCCGCCGTGGCGGTCAAAGCCAGTGTCGGCACCTTGCCAAACAGGGCTTTGAGTTTACCCAGCGCGCGATATTCGGGTCGGAAATCGTGCCCCCATTGCGACACGCAGTGCGCTTCGTCGATGGCAATCAGATTGACCGGCAGGCGCGACAGCTTGTCGAGCACAAAACCCTGGGTCAGGGCTTCGGGGGAGAGGTAGAGGAGGTCGATTTCGCCGTCTTGCGCGCGGTCCCATAGCTGGTAACGCGCTTCCATAGACAGGCTGGAATCGAGCCGTTCGGCGCGCACACCCTTCTTGACCAGCGCCTGCACCTGATCCGCCATCAGCGCAATCAGCGGCGAGATAACCAGCCCGAAGCCCGGCCGCATCAGGGCGGGGATCTGATAGCATAGACTCTTGCCACCCCCGGTCGGCAAGATGGCCAGCACGTCCTCGCCATTGAGGATGGCCGCGATCACCCGCGCCTGCTGACCACGAAAATCATCATAATGGAAAACGCTTTTCAGCGTCTCGCGCGCCGCGCGCACCCGCTCCAGACCGGGGCCCGACAGGCCGTAAGCGGCCTCCGGTACAGGGTCATGAGGGTGATCGAGAAGCATCGGGCGGTCCGTTCATCTGAATTTTGACCCCTTTCCTATAAGCTGTTTCGGGGGACAGGATACAAGAGCCAGCGGTGTTTTTTTATCGCCCTTAATTTTGCCGGAATTGCCGGTCATGTGTCGCACGGGGACGACCATGACAGGATGACGTGTGCCGCCATAGGCGCGGCACGGAGAAATCAGGCGTCGGATGCGCAAATATAAGGGACGCGCGCCGCAGGCTTTGATATATCCTTAACGAAATCTTTGCATGAAGCATAAGCGAAACACCTCTTGCCCGGTTAGGCAATCGCGGTGTCGTGGGGATAATGTATGGCTCTCGCCTTTGATATGAAGCGTCCGCCCGTGAAGGCTATCCTGTACTGGTTAATGGTATTCGCCGTCTGGGCGGTGATTTTCGCCGTCGGCTTTATCGCGTTCTTTTCGCTGGACCTGCCCGATACGTCGTCGCTGTATAAGACGGACCGCGCGCCCTCCATCACCTATCTGGATCGCTCCGGCGCGCTGGTAGCTGTGCGCGGTTCGCAGTTTGCGCCGCCGGTCGATATCGACGAATTGCCGGACTATGTGCCCGCGGCCTTTATCGCCATCGAAGACCGCCGCTTCTATCACCATTTTGGCTTTGACCCCATCGGGGTCGGCCGCGCCCTGATCCGCAATGCGACACGCAAGGAAGGTGCCAATCTGGCTGGCGGTTCGACCATCACGCAGCAGTTGGCGCGCAACCTCTTCCTCTCCAACGACCAGAATGTGAAGCGCAAGGTGCAGGAACTGATCCTGTCCGTGTGGCTGGAGATGAAGTTCACCAAGAAGCAGATCCTGGCTCTCTACCTTAACCGCGTGTGGTTCGGCGGCGGGGCGACCGGCATCGAAGCGGCCGCTCAGCGTTATTTCAACAAACCGGCCAAGGACCTGACCATCGGCGAAGCGGCCATGCTGGCCGGTTTGATGAAGGGCCCGAGCTACTATTCGCCCCTGTCGGATAAGGACCGCGCTATTCGCCGCACCGAGATCGTGCTGAACGAGATGGTGGAGGCCAAGGTCATCACGCCGGAACAGCGCGCAGACGTGTTCAAGACGGGTATCAAGGTGTCGCGCACGCTCGCCACCGAACACGCGCAATATTACGTCGATTGGCTGCAATCGGAGATCGGTCAGATGATCGACCTCAGCCAGCTCAAGGACGATATTATCGTTGAAACCACGCTCGACCTGCCGATCCAGACCGACGCTGAACGCGCCGTCAAGGCGATGATGGAACGCGACGTCAAGAAGAAGGTGGAGCAGGCGGCGCTGGTCTCTATCGACGGCGAAGGCCGGGTACGCGCCCTGATCGGCGGCGTCTCCTATTCCGACAGCCAGTTCAACCGCGCCATCAACGCTAAGCGTCAGGCGGGTTCGGCCTTCAAGCCCTTCGTCTTTCTGACGGCCATGGAAAGCGGACAGTTCCGCCCCGATACGCCCGTGGTGGATGAGCCCGTCACGATCGACGGCTGGACGCCCGCCAACTACACCAACAAATATCTGGGCGACATCACCCTGACGACGGCGCTGGCGCAGTCGATCAACACGGTGGCTGCCCGTCTGGCCGATCAGGTGGGGCGCTCCAATGTGGCCGCGACCGCGCGCCGCTTGGGCATCACCTCCAAGATCAATACCGACCCGGCCATGGCGCTCGGCACCGCCGATGTGACGCCGCTGGAAATGGCGCGCGCCTATGTGCCCTTCTCCAATGGCGGCTATAAGGTCGCACCCTATGGCATCGTGCGTATCCGCACCACCAAGGGCAAAGTCCTGTATCAACATAGCGCGGCGGACAGCCGGGCCCTGGTGATCAACAACCCGGCGCTGGGCTACATGAACCAGATGATGCGCGAAGTGGTGCGCTCAGGTACGGGTTCAGGTGTTCGCCTGTCACAGTTCGATATTGCCGGTAAGACGGGCACGACGTCGGATTACCGCGATGCCTGGTTTGTCGGCTATACGGGTGGCTTCACCACCGCCGTCTGGGTGGGTCGCGACAACAATTCACAAATGGCCAAGGTGACCGGTGGCGGTACGCCGGCGGCCATCTGGCGCGAATACATGTCGCGCGCCCTGACCCGTATCAAGGTTTCGACCATTCCCACCGGGACGGGCACGCTCGATACGGGGGCGACCACAGCTGTCGATGACCTGCTCGGCACAGCGACCAGCGCCGAGGCGCCAACGGTGACCATCGAACCCGTGCAACCGGCGAAGACGGAAACCCCGCAAACGCTCGACGAAGTGTTTGAAGACGCCCAAAAGGACTCCCAGAAGCGCAATCCCTAAACACCTGACGCTGACCAAACAACGCCCGAAAACGCTCAAGGGTTAACGGTTTTCAAATACCGTTAACCCTTTTGCTTTTGTCCTATGGTTTTCAACTGTGGAAGACCGCTTTTTCCTGCATATTTGTCATAAATACCCGCCGCTGTTCAGAGGTTGTTTAACCTTTGACCGCAGAATCCCGGATGTCACAGGTTATAGCCTGTTGGAATCATTAAGGTTTGGGTAAGGATCAATGAAAGCGGCTCTGGGCCTCGGATCGGCGCAATTCGGATGCGACTACGGCATCTCGAACCTGCGCGGCCGCGTGTCCGAAGACGAGGTCCGCCAGATCCTGCAATACGCGGCCCAGTGCGGGCTGAAGGCCATTGACGTCGCCCCCTATGAAGGCGATGTCGAACGCATACTTGGCCGTTGCTGGCCTTTCCCTTCGCCGTTCAAGCCGCAAATCCGCAGCGTCCGCGCCGAGAGAGGGCTCGACTGGGTCGAATCCCGCCTTAAGCGTTCGGTCGAGCATATGGGACTGGCCCGCGTCGGCGTCGGCATGATCGACGATGCGGCCGACCTGATGGGCCCCCAAGGCGATGCGCTGTGGGCGCGTATGGAAAAGCTGAAGGCCGACGGTCTGTTTTCCCGCATCGGCATTTCGGCGCGTTACGAAGATTCACCCGTGGCCCTGGCCAAGCGCTTCAAGCCCGACCTCATTCAGGTGCCGACCTCTATCCTCGATCAGCGGCTGGTGCGCGAAGGCGCTCTGGAAGCGCTGGCCGGCATGGGCATCGAGGTGCAGGTGCGTTCGGTCTTCCTTCAGGGCCTGTTGTTCACGCCGCGCGAAGCCCTGCCTGCCAATCTGCAACCGCTGGGCCCGCAATTGTCGCGCATCCGTCGCCATCTGCTGGAAACCGCGACCGACCCGCTGCACGCGGCCCTCAGCTACGCCCTGAACCTTAAGGGCGTGTCTTCCGTGATCGTCGGCGTCACCTCGGCCGCCGAACTGCGCGCCGTCATTGCCGCCTCGGATCGCCCGCGCCCTGACCTCGCCTGGCACGCCTTTGCCATCGAAGACCCGATCGCGCTCAACCCGGCGCTCTGGCACGCCGATCTCAGCGATGACCCACGCCTGCGCGAACGCCGCTCGGTCATCTGCGCCGCTTAAAGCCTGCCAAGGCTCTGACTTCGAAATCAGAACATCCGTGTGCCGAAAAACAAAGGGCTCAGCACCTCTTTTCGTGTTTTTCGTGGCTAAAATAATCTACACAGGCAGGTACACTCTCATGCTGGATCGTTTATGCCCGAACTGCCCGAAGTCGAAACCGTCCGGCGCGGCCTGACGCCTGCGCTGGAGCACGCGCGGCTGAGTGGCCTGCGCCTGCATCGGCCCAATCTGCGCTATGCCTTCCCGGAGCGCTTTGCCGAGCAACTGGAAGGGGCCGAAATCCTGCGGCTGGAGCGCCGCGCCAAATACCTGCTGTTCCACCTCGACACGCAGGCCGTGTGGATCACCCACCTCGGCATGACCGGGCGGTTTCAGGTCACCGACATCGACGGGCAAAGCCTAGAGCGGAATGATTTCTACTGGAATCATTCCGCTCAAGCCGCCATTGAGGCGGCGGCCAAGGTGGTGCAAGCCACCGCCCGGCGAGGGGCTAAACAAAAGCTGGATGGCAACTATTACCACTCGGTGCGGCCAGATCCCAAACACCTGCACGTTCAGGTGCTGGCGACCAAAGAGGGCGTGACGCGCCTGATCGACTTCTATGACCCGCGCCGCTTCGGATTTATGCTGTTGCTGCGCCCTGACGAACTTTACGCGCAAGGCTGGTACAAGGGGCTGGGCCTCGAACCGCTGTCGGACGCCCTGAACGCCGACGCCTTGCACGCCCTGTTCAGCCCCCGCCGCACACCGCTGAAAAGCCTGCTGATGGATCAGACGCTGATTTCGGGGTTGGGCAATATCTATGTCTGTGAGGCCCTGTGGCGGGCCGCCCTGTCGCCCGACCTGCCCGGCGACAGGCTGAGCCATGCCAAGGCGGCTGAACTGACCCTGGCCGTGCGGGAGGTGCTGGAAGAGGCCGTCGCGGCGGGCGGCTCCTCGATCAGCGATTTCGCCTCGGCTTCCGGCGAACTGGGCTATTTTCAGCACCGTTTCCGCGTCTATGATCGTGAGGATGAGCCCTGCCTGCGGCCCGGTTGCGGGGGCACCATTGCCCGCAAAACCCATTCTGGGCGCTCGACTTTTTATTGTCCGGCGTGCCAGAAAGGTTAAGGAGATCGGATGAGGCGAAAAAAGAGTCGTTCTGTGGATGATTCTTGCCCCGAAAGCGTTGACCTGCCTGCGCCCTTCGGTTATATCCCGCCCCCTTGAAATTCGTGTCGCGGCCCCCTTTAGAAGGCTGGCGCCGCGGCTCCCTTAACTTATCGTCCCCTGAGGTGATGAATGGCAAATAATCCCGGCGCCAAGAAAGCGATCCGCAAGATCGCCCGCCGTACCGAAGTCAACAAGGCGCGCCGTTCGCGCGTCCGTACCTACGTGCGCAAGTTCGAAGAAGCTTTGGCCGCTGGCGATGCCGCCGTTGCCAAGACCGCCTTCATCGAAGCGCAATCCGAGCTGATGCGCGCCGTGTCGAAGGGCGTGGTGCACAAGAATACCGGCGCCCGCAAGGTGTCGCGTCTGGCCGCCGCTCTCAAGAAGCTGGCTGCCTAATTTCCTTTTCCTGATTACAACAAGCATCAGGCACTGAGCGATCCGCTCCGTGCGCTGATGTTTGTTGTCTTTGGGACTGTGATGCGTCCGGACGATCTTGCTGAGCGTCCGCACTTTGGTTTTCCTAAATTTTTCAATGACCTGACATCTTTGCCACCTTGTGGCGAAGCGTGTTTTTGCGCGTAAAAGTTTTTTAACTCCTGCGTCAAAATGACAACGTCTTAACAGTTTGTAAATTTCTCCTTACCGGGGAAGACGTTATCAGAGTCAACAGAAATATCAGCGCTGGTCAGCAAATATCCTCGTTGACCTGACCGCCGGGAAAGCTAAGGTGAACCCATCTCGCCTTTCCATCCCAATACGGATGAAACGGTGGTGCCGGGCAATGCCTTGCACCAAACGAGAGTCTGTTGCCAAAATTTCACAAAACCAATGACTTAGGTTTTGCCGGAATGCGGATTAGATCGGGGGTGGACACAGCCTGACACTGGTTAAGGTGTGAACGCCAAGGGTTTTTGTAACCGGAGGCGGCTCTCCCTCTTCGGGTGTCAGGGGCTCTCTCAGAGCCTGTGTCAGCCCGTCTGAAGCCGTCGCCGCATAGCGTTAAGAGTTGGGGAAAAATGATCGGGGCTTTGATAACATGCCAGGCGTAAACAACTGGTCGCCGATCCAGCCTGAAATGGTATGGACTAAAGTCGCATCCGCGCTTCGTCATGAATTGGGTGAGGGGCCGTACAACTCGTATGTCGCGCCATCGGCGCTGCGACAGAACCCGCTGGGCGACCCGGTGCTGGTGACGCCGACGCTCTATGCCCGCGACTGGTTCGCCCGCAATGCTCTGCGCCGCGCCAACGAGCTGTGGGCGCAACACGATCCGGACCACCGTTCGCTGGAGCTGAAATCGCGGGCTGAATTCGATGATCAGTCGAAGGCCGCCCCCGTGACACCGGTAACCCGCGTGGATAGCGCCGAAAGTGCGCCCCCGCCCTCCGCCATGGCCCCTGTGGTCAATTTTCACGACGCCGCGGCCCGCGTGGCCGGTCTTCAGGAACGCCTGACGTTCGAGACCTTTGTGCCCGGTCGTGGCAATGAATTCGCCTACACCATGTCGCGTCAGGTGGCCACCTGGGCGGATGGGCACTTTAACCCGGTCTTCTTCCACGGCCCTTACGGCTATGGGAAAACGCACCTTCTGAACGCCATCGCCTGGGAAGCGAAGGCCCGCCGTCAGGACGCGAAGGTCGTCTATCTGACTGCGGAAAAGTTCACCTCGACCTTTGTGAAATCGCTTCAGGACCGCTCCACCGCGGCCTTTAAGGATGAGTTGCGCAGCGCCGACCTGCTTCTGATCGACGATGTGCACTTTATCGGCGGCAAGACCTCGTCGCAGGAGGAACTGTTTCACACCTTGACCGCGCTGCTGGAAAACAATAAGCGCGTGGTGTTCACGGCGGACCGTCCGCCGTCGCACCTCAACGAAATCGAAGCGCGTCTCAGATCGCACCTGTCTTCCGGACTGGTCTGCGCTCTGGATGTCGCCGATCAAAGCCTGAGAATGGGCATTATCGAGCGCAAGCTCGATCAACTCGCTAAGCGTCTGGGCGTCGCCCAGAAGCCGCAACATGATGTACTGCAATTTTTAGCAGATCGCGTACCGGGTTCTATCCGAGAGCTGGAAGGGGCCGTTAATACCCTGGCCGCTTCGGCCGGTGCGCGTCTGGGGAGTTTGACTTTGGACGAAGCTATGGCCTTGCTGCAACCCAACCTGAAGGTATCGGCTGAGCGCCGCGTGACGGTCGATGAAATCCAGAAGCTGACGGCGGACCACTTCGCCCTTAAGCAGGCGGACCTTCTGTCGGAGCGCCGCACGCGCTCGGTCGCCCGCCCGCGTCAGGTGGCGATGTGGCTGTGCAAGCAGCACACGACACGTTCCTATCCGGATATCGGCCGCCGTTTCGGCGGGCGTGACCACACCACGGTTCTGCACGCCGTGAAGAAGGTTGAGGAACTGCTGCAAAGCGACGAACAGATCGCCAAGGACGTGGAAGCTCTGACCCGCAAACTGCGTGGCTGATTAACCGGTTTAACCGGTTGACGCCGCTTAATAAACATTTAAGGTCTTGTGAAGCGCCGGGGCAACTGCCCCGGCCTTTTGCTCTATACCTACACGGCCGCAAAGGCTGGCTAATGATTCGGCCAATAATTCTGGCCAATAGCTCTGGGATGCCAAGATGCAGCTAATCATTGAACGTGGCGCACTCCTGAAGGCACTGGGCCACGTCCAGAACGTGGTGGAACGCCGCAACACCATCCCCATACTGTCGAACGTGCTCCTCTCGGCCGAAGGGTCTCAGGTGTCGTTCTCGGCGACCGATCTCGATATGGAGATCGTGGATTCGGCCGAAGCCATCGTTGCCGTGCCGGGTCAGATCACCGCACCGGCTCACACCCTCTACGAAATCGTGCGCAAGCTGCCCGATGGGGCCGATGTCGAGCTGCGCTATCAGGCCGGTGACGATCCGCGCCTGTCGGTTCAGGCCGGGCGCTCGCGCTTCGCCCTGCCTGTCCTGCCCGCCGGCGACTTCCCGGTCATGTCGGGTGACCACGACGGCACGACCTATGCGCTGCTGAAAGAAGACTTGAAGCGCCTGATCGACAAGACGCGCTTTGCCGTCTCGACCGAAGAGACGCGCTACTATCTCAACGGCCTGTTTCTGCACACCCTGACCGAGGACGGTTCGGGCTATCTGCGCGCTGTGGCCACCGATGGTCACCGTCTGGCCCTCGCCGAAATGCCGGCCCCCGACGGCTCGATGGGCAGCGCCGGGGTCATCATCCCGCGCAAGACGATTGATCAGGCCCGCCGCCTGCTGGACGACGGTACGGGCTATGTCGAACTGACGGTCTCGCCCGCCAAGATTCGCTTCAACTTCGGCACCGCCGCCCTGACGTCGAAAATCATCGACGGCTCCTTCCCGGACTACGGCCGCGTGATCCCGAAGAACAACGACAAGCTGATGCGTATCGACACGGGCATCCTGTCGCGCGCCGTCGATCGCGTTTCGACCATCTCGGCGGAAAAGAGCCGCTCGGTGAAGATGGCGATCGAACCGGGCCGTCTGACGCTCACCGTGCGCAATATCGAAGCCGGTCAGGCCGTCGAAGAAGCGGAAATCGACTACGATTCCGACGCGCTCGAAATTGGCTTCAATGCCCGCTACATCCTCGACGTGATGGGTCAGATCGCCGGTGAACAGGTCGAACTGCGCCTCAATGATGCGGCGTCTCCGACCCTGGTGCTCGATACCGCCGATCAAGGCGTCCAGTACGTACTAATGCCGCTACGGGTATAATCTAACGCTAATGACTATCGTAAAGGCCGTGAACATAGTTTCGCGGCCTTTCGTTTTTGTGGGGGGATCAATGCGCTTGATGTTAGCTCTGAGCTTTATTGCAATACTCTCCGCCTGCGCCTCAACTCCAGTTCCCGCGCCACCGGCCTACACATTCCGTGTGGTGGATGAACCTCAAGATCGGCGCTTCGTATTCGAATTCGTGTCACAGGATGATCGCGCCTTGTGTGTGAGTGGCGATGATTGGGCCTTCGTTAACAAGGAGGGTGCGCTTGCTGGCCCAAACAGGCTTCAGACGGCATCTGGGCCTCTCAAAGCCAAAGCACAGTTCTATACAGACGCCGGTCTCGTTTGCGGTCTGACCAGAACACTGGATTGTGGGAAGATCAGAGTTGAGCCTCGTCAAGAGTTGCGTACTGAAGTCGGTTACGAGCTTTTTCCGAACGCGGAAACCCTTGTAAGCGACAAGAACAAACATTTTATTCTGCATCCGGATTATCCATTCGTGTCCGTATGCAAACAACAGTCCAGACAAACAAAATAGTCATGACAATGTCTGGCGCGCATGTTACGTATAGCGCAGGAGACTGACATGCCCGCTACGCCCACACGTAATCAGAAGCTCGATCTGCGCATCACGCCGCAGGCCAAGTCCTATTTGCAGGCGGCGGCACAGGCTGCGCATCGCTCGGTCAGTGAATTTGTTCTGGAAAGCGCTCTGGCTAAGGCCGAGGAAACTCTGGCGGAAAGGCGTGCCTTCGCCCTTAACGCTGAGACATGGGAGGCTTTCAGCAAGGCTCTGGACGCCGAGCCGCGTGATCTGCCGGTGATCCGCCGCCTGTTCGAAGCCCAGAGCCCGTTCGAGCGCTCCTGATAGTGACCGCTTTCCGGATTGAAAAACTGACAAAGCGACACGCCGTCGAGGATTTCGACTGTGGTGAGACGGCATTGAACCGCTTTCTGTCGCGGTTTGCCCTTGTCAATCAGACCGCCAATTCCGCCGTAACCTATGTCGGGTTGAGCGGGGATGAGGTCATTGGATTTTATTCGCTGGTGGTCGGTGAGGTCTATTACGCCGAGGCCCCGGAAAGACTTAAAAAAGGACTCGCGCAGCATCCTGTCCCTGTCATGCTGTTGGCGCGTCTGGCCGTCAGCCAATCCTGGCAAAAGCAACACTTGGGCAGCGGCCTGTTGAAAGACGCCATTCGCCGCACGCTTCAGGCCGCCGATATTGCCGGTATTCGCGCCCTGATCGTCCACGCCAAGGACGATAGGGCGCGGGCCTTTTATCAGCGCCACGATTTCATCCCGTCGCCTTCTGATCCTCTGCATCTGTACGCCCTGATCAAGGATTTGCGGGCAGCCGCGAGCCCGCAGGGCTGAGCGCATGAAAACCCGCATTCACGCCCTGAGCCTGACTGATTTTCGCGGCTATGACCGGCTTGATGTCGATCTGGCCGGGCGGTCGCTGTATCTGTTCGGGCCGAATGGTGCGGGTAAGACCAACTTCCTCGAAGCGATCAGTGTCCTCAACCCTGGCCGGGGCCTGCGTGGCGCCGCCGTCAGCGATCTGGGGCGTCGCCTGCCGCAGGAGGCCAAGGGGCGCGCCTGGGGCGTGTCGGTCGAGCTGAAAAGCGCCGAGGACGACATCCGCATCGGCACGGGCTCCGACCCACGCAGCCTTGAAAAACGTCTGGTGCGCATCGACCAGCAGACCGTCCCGGCGGGCCGCCTGCTCGACCACATTCGCCTGGTCTGGCTGACCCCCGCACAGGACCGTATCTTCCTTGAGGCGCGTGCCGAACGTCTGCGGTTTTTCGACCGGCTGGTCTTCGCCGCCACGCCTTCACACGCCACGACGGTCAGCGCCTATGAAAAGGCCCTGCGTGAGCGCCTGAAACTGCTGGTGCAGGGGCCGGCTGATGCCGTATGGCTCGATGCGCTGGAGGAGCGGCTGGCGGAAGCGGGAAGCGAGATGATCGTCGCCCGGCGCGCCGCCTTAAGCGATCTTCAGGCCGAGATCGAAGCGCACGAAAGCGCCTTCCCCAAGGCCGATCTGGGGCTGATCAGCGAAGCGTCTGACGCCCGCGACCCCGATGCGCTGAATAGCGCCTTGCGCGAGGGATTTGCCCGCGCCCGTGCCCGTGATTCGGCGGCAGGACGCTCGCTTTTTGGCCCCCATCGCACCGATCTCAGCGTCTTTCACCGCGAAAAGGACCGTCCGGCGGCGGACTGTTCCACGGGGGAGCAAAAAGCCCTCGTTCTGAACCTGATTTTGGCGCAGGGGTCGAGACTTTCGCGTGTCAAAAGCGCGCCGAATCCTGTAGTGTTACTTGACGAAGTCGCCGCCCACCTCGACCCGATTCGCCGGGCGGCGCTGTTTGATGAAACCGATCGTCTGGGCCTGCAAACCTTGTTTACAGGCACGGACGAAAGCCTCTTCGACGGATTGTCCGGGCGCGCGCTTGGGGTTCGTGTCGAAGGGGGCCAATGGGTAGAATTTAGGGACTAGGCATGGCCGAAAACGAAGAGCATCCGGAAATCGTCGAAAACGCCTATGGCGCGGATTCGATCAAGGTTCTCAAAGGGCTGGATGCGGTGCGTAAGCGCCCCGGCATGTATATCGGCGACACGGATGACGGGTCGGGCCTGCACCACATGGTCTATGAAGTCGTCGATAACGCCATCGACGAAGCGCTGGCTGGTCACGCCACGCGCGTGGAAGTGATCCTCAATGCCGATGGGTCCTGCTCGGTGTCTGACGACGGGCGCGGGATGCCCGTCGATATCCATGCCGAAGAAGGTGTGTCGGCGGCCGAAGTCATCATGACGCAGCTCCATGCGGGCGGCAAGTTCGACCAGAACAGCTATAAGGTCTCCGGCGGCCTGCACGGCGTCGGCGTCTCGGTCGTCAACGCGCTGTCCGATTATGTCGAACTGAAAATCTTCCGGAATGGCAAGACGCACGAGGCGCGCTTTGAGTTGGGCGAAACCGTGCGTTCGGTCGAAGTCACCGGCGACGCGCCGCTGCGCGATAACGGCAACCCGTTGACCGGCACCATCGTCACCTTCCTGCCGTCGCTGAAGACCGGCCCGGACGAAGGCACCTTCACCTTTATTGATTTCGACCGCAAGACGCTGGAACACCGCCTGCGTGAGCTGGCCTTCCTAAATTCCGGCGTCCATATCCGCTTCGCCGACCTGCGTGAAGCCGAGCCCTACGACATCATCCTGCATTACGAAGGCGGCATCGTCGAATTCGTCAAGCATCTGGACAAGTCGAAATCGCCCATCATCAAGGAGCCGATTGCGGCGCGCGGTCTGCGCGACAAGGTCGAGGTCGATCTGGCTCTGCAATGGAACGACAGCTATCACGAAACGATGCTGTGCTTCACCAACAACATCCCTCAGCGCGACGGCGGCACCCACCTGGCGGCCTTCCGTGGCGCCCTGACGCGGGTGATGTCGGCCTATATGGAATCCTCTGGCCTCGCCAAAAAGGAAAAGGTCTCCGTGTCGGGTGAAGACGCCCGCGAAGGCCTGACCTGTGTGCTGTCGGTCAAGGTGCCGGACCCCAAATTCTCGTCGCAGACCAAGGACAAGCTGGTCTCGTCCGAAGTGCGCCCGGCCGTTGAAGGCATCGTCTTCGAAAAGCTGTCGCAGTGGTTTGAGGAAAACCCGGTCGAAGCCAAGCAGATCGTCTCCAAGATCATCGAAGCCGCCGCCGCCCGCGAAGCGGCGCGCAAGGCCCGCGAACTGACCCGTCGCAAATCGGCGCTCGACATCAACTCGCTGCCGGGCAAACTGGCCGACTGTCAGGAACGCGACCCGGCCAAGTCCGAACTGTTTATCGTCGAGGGTGACTCGGCCGGCGGCTCGGCCAAACAGGGCCGTAACCGCGAAAATCAGGCCATCCTGCCCCTGCGCGGTAAGATTCTGAACGTCGAACGCGCCCGTTTTGACAAGATGCTGTCGTCAGAAATGATCGGCACCCTAATCACGGCGCTCGGCACCGGCATCGGACGCGACGACTTCAATATCGAGAAGCTGCGCTACCACAAGATCATCATCATGACCGATGCCGACGTGGACGGCGCGCACATCCGTACCCTGCTTCTGACCTTCTTCTACCGTCAGATGCCGCAGATCATCGAAAACGGCTACCTCTATATCGCCCAGCCGCCGCTGTATAAGGTCGCCAAGGGCAAGTCGTCGCGTTACCTGAAGGACAATACCGAAATGGACGCCTTCCTGATCGAGGAGGGTACGTCGGAGGCGGTTCTGGAACTGCGCACGGGTGAGCGTATCACCGCTCAGGACCTTGAGGCTCAGGTGCGTATCGCCAAGACCTTCAAGGGCAGTGTGGACCGTCTGGCCAGCCGCGCCCCGGCCTTTGCCATTGAACAGGCGGCTCTCGGGGGCCTGTTCGGCGACACGCCCGATCTGGCGCTGGTCGCCAAACGTCTCGATCGTCTCAAGGAAGACGGCGACGGCGACTGGAGCGTCGAGGCCAATACGACCAGCCACGGCGGCTATGTCTTTACCCGCGTGCGTCGCGGCGTGTCGGAAAAGATCGTGCTGGATGACGGCCTGATCCATTCGCAGGACGCCCGCCGCCTCAATGAGCGGACGTTGGAACTGGGCGACCTGTTCAACGAAGTCTCAACCTTCCGCCGCAAGGACAAGGCCGCCGACATCCGCGGGCCACTGGACCTCGTCGCCGCCGTTCTTGATGCCGGGCGCAAAGGCCTGAGCATCCAACGCTATAAGGGACTGGGCGAAATGAACCCGGATCAGTTGTGGGAAACCACGCTGGATAAGGACGCCCGCACCCTGCTTCAGGTGAAGGTCAACCTGACCGACGAAGCCGACGACCTGTTCGTCAAGCTGATGGGCGATCTGGTCGAGCCGCGTCGTGAGTTCATTCAGGACAATGCGCTCGATGCCGAGGTGGATGCGTAAGGACAGGCATGGGTTAGGCTCCGTGCCCGTTTGTCATGAGTAAGATCATCCCTCTCGCCACGGCCGTTGTGGTCGATCCGCAGCGCAAACAGGCACTGGTCGTGCGCAAGCACGGCTCAGCGACCTTCATTCAGCCGGGCGGCAAGATAGACGCCAATGAGACGGCCATTGAGGCCTTGCGCCGCGAATTACGCGAAGAAATCGGGCTGGAGATCAGAGAAGACGAAGCTGTCTATCTGGGTCATTTCACGGCTCCGGCTGTCCATGAAACCGGCTTTACGGTCGCGTCGGAAGCCTTCTGGATCGAAACAGACAAACCCGTCTGTTCGGCATCGGAAATCGCGGAAATACAATGGATTGATCCGGCAGATGCGCCGAACCTGCCTTTGGCACCACTCTCAAAACAGTTCATGGCGTTAACCGTGGAACGGCTTAAGTAATGGGGCGTGGGGTCCGTGACCCCACAAAACCTGTGATCAAAGAAAAAGCCTCGCTCAGAAAAGCGAGGCTTTTTCTTTGATAGAAGATTCTGGGGCCCGCGCTCAAACAGCGAAGCGTTAGCGCACAAAAATGCCCCCAGACCCCGTTACTTAAGAGGCTTACTTGGCGTCGCGCGCGTCGCGCTTGGCCGCCACACGCAGGCGCAGGGCGTTGAGCTTGATAAAGCCCGCCGCGTCGCGGTGATCATAGGCGACCTTGCCCTCTTCAAAGGTCACGAGGTCCTGATCATAGAGGCTGTAGGGGCTTTCGCGGCCGATGACCGTGACATTGCCCTTATAGAGCTTCACCGTTACACGACCGGTGACCTTGGCCTGAGAATAGTCGATGGCGGCCTGAAGCATTTCGCGCTCCGGCGAGAACCAGAAGCCGTTATAGACCAGCGAGGCGTATTTCGGCATCAGCTCGTCCTTCAGGTGCATGGCCCCGCGGTCCAGCGTGATCGACTCGATACCGCGGTGCGCCGCCAGCAGGATGGTGCCGCCGGGGGTTTCATAAACGCCGCGCGACTTCATGCCAACGAAGCGGTTTTCGACGAGGTCCAGACGACCGACGCCATTGTCGTGGCCCAGTTGGTTCAGCCTCGTCAGCAGCGCCGCCGGCGACAGGGCTTCGCCATTGATAGCGACCGGATCGCCCTTTTCAAAGTCGATGGTGAAAACCTCGGCCTTGTCCGGCGCGGCTTCCGGGGAGATGGTGCGCTGATAGACGAACTCAGGCGCTTCAACCGCCGGGTCTTCCAGCACCTTGCCCTCGGACGAAGAGTGCAGCAGGTTGGCATCGACCGAGAAGGGCGCGTCGCCTCGCTTGTCCTTGGCGATGGGGATCTGGTGCTGCTCGGCAAAGGCCAGCAGAGATTCGCGCGACGCAAAATCCCACTCGCGCCACGGGGCGATGACGCGGATATCGGGCTCCAGACCGTAATAGCCCAGTTCGAAACGCACCTGATCATTACCCTTGCCCGTCGCGCCGTGGCAGACGGCGTCAGCACCGACCTTGCGAGCAATTTCGATCTGCTTCTTGGCGATCAGCGGACGCGCGATCGACGTACCGAGCAGGTATTGGCCCTCATAGACGGTGTTGGCGCGGAACATCGGGAAGACGAAGTCGCGCACAAACTCTTCGCGCAGGTCTTCGATATAGATGTTTTCCGGCTTGATGCCGAGCAGTTCGGCCTTCTTGCGCGCCGGCTCCAGTTCCTCACCCTGACCGAGATCGGCGGTGAAGGTCACCACCTCGGCATTATATTCGGTCTGAAGCCACTTCAGAATGATCGAGGTGTCGAGGCCGCCCGAATAGGCGAGGACGACTTTCTTGACGGGCTTTTCAGTAGGGGAGGTCATGAGGCAACCACTCCGGTCAGGGGGTAAAAACAGTTGCTCGCGCCTTTAAGACCCCTCCCCTCAAGATGCAAGGATTAATGCAGAAGCGAGAGGACCATCTTATGCCATTGGGCTATGGTGATGCCATTTCTCTGATCTACAGCCAGAGTGTGGTCGATCTGTGTTACCGTGAAAAGTGGCACAATTCCCGGTTCGCGGTCCTGAACCAAAAGCGGAAGGTGAAGAACTGGATCATAAGGACGGATAGGGCTGCATAACCAGCCGAAACTGGGCGGGTCATAACCCCGATCAGGATCGTTCCATCGGTCTTGCCTACGATTGAAGTTCTCTTCGCTGAGTGAGGACCAGACCGAGAAGGTCAGGGGCGTTGCATGATTTATGATAGGGATTTCGATATGCCCTCTGACAAAAAAATGCTCATTGTCCACGACGCACCAACTGTCAGAAAGCTCGACACGCGAGTGAAACGCCTCCTCCGAAACCAAGGCACGCCAAGGTGCCTCAATCCCGAAGCACACAGGCATATCATCATGTGCCTGGCCGCAATGACGGCACTTCCATTTGATGCCGAACAACCGATCCCCCTAAATGCAAACCCCGTCCGGTAAGCCGAACGGGGTTGAGTATCTATACACTGACTTGGGTGCCGAGTTCAACGACACGCCCCGGCGGGATATGGAAGAACTCCGTCGGGTTGGTGGCGTTGCGCATCAGGAAGATGAACAGGCGATCCTGCCACAGCGGCATACCCGACGTCGCCGAGGCCACCACGCTGCGGCGGCCGAGGAAGAAGCTGGTGGCCATGATGTCGAACTTCAGGCCCTGCTTGCGGCAGATACCCATGGCCTTGGGCAGGTTGGGGCTTTCCATGAAGCCATAGTGCACCGTGACCCGTTTGAAGTCCTCATCCAGCTTTTCAATAGTGATGCGCTCGGATTCGTGCACGCGCGGGATGTTGCGCGTATCGACCGTCAGGATGATGTTTTTCTCATGCAAAATCTTGTTGTGCTTGAGATTGTGCATCAGGGCCACAGGTGCCACTTCGGAGTCGGAGGTGAGGAAGATGGCCGTGCCCGGCACGCGGTGCGGCGGGCGGGCCTTCAACATGTCGATAAGGTCGGTCAGCAGGACGCTGTCGCGGCGGGACTTGTCGAACAATATCTGGGAACCCCGCACCCAGGTGGCCATGATGGTGAACAACGCCGCCCCGATCAGCACCGGCAGCCAGCCGCCGGTGAAAAAACGCAACGCATTGGCGCTCAGGAAAGCGAGATCAAGGATCATAAACGGAATAATGAAGGCCAGAACGCGCGGCCAGTCCCATTTCCACATCTGACGCATCACAATAGCCGCCATCAGTGTCGTAACAACCATAGTCCCCGTAACCGCCAAGCCATAGGCGTGGGCCAGAGCCGATGAGGTCTGGAAGGTCAGCATGACTACGATAACGCCCACCAGAAGCATGGTGTTGAGCTGAGGCACGTAGATCTGACCTTCCTGCGTTTCCGACGTCCGCTTGACGTTCAGGCGCGGCAGGAGGCCCAACTGAATGGCCTGCTGGGTCAGCGAGAAGGCTCCGGTAATAACCGCCTGCGACGCAATGACCGTCGCCATCCCGGCCAGCAGCACCAGCGGCAGACGCAGGACCTCCGGAGCCAGTTCAAAGAACCAGTTCATCTCCGGAAAGGGCTTACCGGCTGCCTGAGAGGCTTCCAGAACGCTAAGTGCCAAGGCACCCTGCCCCAGATAATTCATCATCAAACACGGCAAAACGAAGAATTGCCACGCGGCCTGAATAGGCCAGCGACCGAAATGGCCCATATCGGCAGTCAAGGCCTCGGCCCCGGTGACCGTCAGAAAAACCGCCCCAAGGACCAGAAAACCGGCCATGCCATGTTCCAGCAGGAACTTGACAGCGTACCACGGACTGAAGGCCGCAATAATATCGGGATGAGCCCCAAGATTGAACGCCCCAAGTGCAAACATGACGGCGAACCACACCGTGCAGATAGGACCAAAAAGCTGTCCAACTCTTTCCGTGCCATGGCTTTGGATCAGGAAAAGCCCAATCAGCATGATCAGGGCAATGA
The DNA here is from genome assembly GCF_003966695.1 of Asticcacaulis excentricus. Lineage (NCBI taxonomy): Bacteria > Pseudomonadati > Pseudomonadota > Alphaproteobacteria > Caulobacterales > Caulobacteraceae > Asticcacaulis > Asticcacaulis excentricus. Next base: position 2,052,344 of record NZ_AP018827.1, on the reverse strand, counting down.
ACATCACCACTTCGTTCGTGATAGACGGCGCAATATTATCGATGGTGCGCAACCCTTCAACCGCCGACAAGACTGATATGGCCGGGGTAATTATGGCGTCACCGTAAAACAGCGCCGCACCGATCACACCAAGGGTGAAGACGACCGCCGTCCGTTTGCCTATGGCTTGCTGTGCCAGCGCCATCAGCGACAAAACGCCGCCTTCGCCCTTGTTGTCGGCGCGCATGATAAACATGACGTACTTCACGGTCACGACGAGAATCAGCGCCCACAGCGCCAGCGATACGACACCGAGAATTTCCGGACGCGTCACGCCATCACCCGCCGCGGCGTGCAGGGCCTCCTTGAAGGCGTAGAGCGGCGAAGTGCCGATGTCGCCAAAAACCACGCCGATGGACCCCAGAGCCAACGCCCAGAAGCCCGCGTGTTTGGCGTGGCCTTCGGTGGACTGCGGTTGTGAGGGTTTGTGCGCGGACGCAACGTCCGCTCCGGGCTTGTCGCCGGTGGAGACCGAAGCGTCCGGGGAGGGACTGGCTTCGGGAGGGGTATCCCCGATCATGCAATATCTCCTGAGAGACCACACAGGAGGGTCCTCGCTTGAACGGCGGGCCTCTTACGCCCATTTCTAGACAGATTCAATCCACATTGCATCAGGCCTCTGCTCAGGCACGCCGATTCCACTAGGAATAGTGGTCAAATTATCGTAATTACAGAGAGATCATGTCCGACAGTCAGAGATTTCCCGTCGCCGCGCATACCCTGGCCTATCTGGCTCACAAAGGGGCCTATTCGCGCGAACAGGCGGTATCTTCGTCTGTGCTGGCGGCCTCCATCCCGACCAACCCGGTGGTTATCCGTCGCATGACCACGCAACTGGCCAAGGCCGGTCTGGTCGATACCTGCTCAGGTGTCTCCGGCGGTACGTGGCTGCTCAAACCCGCCGAAACCATCCCGCTGGATCAGGTGCTGCACGCCGTGCACGGCTGCGCCCATCTGGGCTCGGCCCCGCCGGGGGCCGATGGCTGCCCCGTCGGTCAGGCCATCCCCAAGGCCGTCCTGAGCGCCATGAAAGCGGCCAATGCGGCAGCCACCGAAACCCTTTCGAAAATAACCGTCGCCGACCTTATCCGGAATATCTGATGCGCAGACTGGCCCTCATTACCGGCGCAACTTCGGGCATTGGCTTGGCCTTCGCCCGCGTCTATGCCAGCCACGGCTGGGACGTGGTGGTGACGGGCCGCCGTCAGGAGCGGCTGGAAAAGCTGGTCGAGGAAATCCGCCTGCGCTTCGGCGTCGAAGCCTATTTCGTCGTGACCGACCTGTCCGAAGCCGGCGCGCCGCAAAAGCTGATCGATTATGTAACGTCTCTGGGGCGCAAGGTCGATGGGCTGGTCAACAATGCCGGTTATGGCCTGCCCGAAGGCTTTATCGGCAACGCCTTTTCGTCGCATGAAGCGTTTTTGCGAGTACTGATGCACACGCCGACCGAGCTGGCCTATCTGGTCCTGCCCGGCATGATCGAGCAGAAGTTCGGGCGCATCGTCAATGTGTCCTCGCTCGCCTCCTACCTGCCCGCCTCACCGGGCGACACCCTCTATGCGCCGGTCAAAGCCTATCTGACGCGATTTTCGCAAGGCCTGCACCTTGAGGCGCGCGACCACGGTGTCCACGTCAGCGCGCTCTGCCCCGGCTACACCTATTCGGAATTCCATGACGTCACGGGCTCGCGTGAGCGCATCAGTCAGGCGACGCCGGAATGGATGTGGATGGGCGCTGATGAGGTGGCCCGCGAAGGCTATCAGGCCGCCGAAGCCAATCGCGCCATCTGCGTGCCAGGCGCGCCAAACAAGTTCCTGTCGGCACTGTTGAAGATGATCCCCGACGACTGGGCACTGGAGCTGATCTCCAACCACCTGCGCAAGATCGTGCGCTAGAGCGAAATGACTTTCAGTGGAATCGCCATTTCGCTCTACATTTTTGTTTTGTCGCGATGTTTTTGCGGAAAACCGCTCACACTTTTCCGCACATAGCTCTAAAACTAAGACCCGCTATAGGGGTGCGCGGCCGCCGGGACGATGATGTCGTGCGTGACGGTCGAAATGGCTGAAATGATGATCTGCACCGACAGGGCACACAGGATCAGCCCCAGCACGCGGATGACCACCACCATGCCGACGCGACCGAGCATCTTGGAAATATGACCCGTAAACAGGAAGGTCAGTAGCACCGCCAGCGAGGTGGTGACGATGGCCCCAAGGCCGACCGCCATACCCGTAATGCCGTATTTCTGCGCCTCACCTGCCTGAATGATGACGGTCGAGATGGCCCCCGGCCCGATCAGCAGCGGGATGGCAAAGGGCACGACAAACTTTTCAAAGGTCTTTTTGGCGCGATCGCGGCCACGGATAGGCGCGCCGTGGGCATCGACCGTATCTTCGGTCAGGGATTCGGTCTCTTCGAACATGGCCAGAAAATCGCCGCGCGTCATGTCGAGCCCCAGCAGAAACAGCAGGATGCCGCCGGCGATGCGGAAGGCGTCCATCGAAATGCCAAAGAACTGAAGCAGGGCCAGCCCGGTAAAGAAGAAGAAGCTGAGGAACAGGGCGGCAAAGGCCGAGATATAGACCACCAACCAGCGCCGCGCCGATTCCGACTGCGTGCGCGTGGCCGCCGCAAAGATCGGTACATTGCCGATGGGATCGAGCAGGGCGAACAGGGTGATGAAGAAGTTCACATAAAGCTCAACGAGACCCAAGGAGCCACCCGACATCATTCACCCTCCTGCAACCGATTCATTTTGTAACAGACCCGTCTATCCGGTTACAGGAAAAACTTTCGCCGCGACTGAGGCCACAAGGGGCGCGTTTTCCCCATTGTGCCCCGCAAAATCCGGTGTATGTGAAACCGAGTGTTACCGGAGCGCCGTCATGACCCTGCCCGCCGATCCCCGTATCATCGTTGCTCTCGATGAGCCCGATCTTGCGTCTGCCCGCCATCTGGTTGAGGCGCTGGGCGATCACGTCAGTTATTACAAGATCGGCCTGACACTTTTGGGACAGGGCGGTCTGTCTCTGACCGAAGAACTGGGGGCGCGCGGCAAGCAGGTGTTTCAGGACTGGAAGCTGCACGACATTGGCGCTCAGGTCGAAGGCGCCGCTGAGGCCATTTCGCGCGGGGCCTGCGATATGCTGACTGTCCATGCGGAGCCGCAGGTGATGAAGGCCGCCGTGCGCGGCCGTCAGGGCCACACCAAGCTGCTGGGCGTCACGGTTATGACGACGTTGAAGCAGGACGATCTCGATGAGATGGGCTATGGCATGGCGCTGGAAGATCTGGTCAAACGCCGGGTGGATCAGGCGGTCGAAGCCGGTATGGACGGCGTGGTCGCCAGTCCGCACGAAGCGGCCATGATCCGCGCCCGCGTTCCGGCCGACTTCCTGATTGTCACCCCCGGCGTGCGCCCGGCTTGGGCCGATGCCAACGATCAGAAGCGTATCGCCACGCCGGCCGATGCCATCCGCAATGGCGCCACGCATATGGTCATCGGTCGCCCGATCACCCGCGCCCCCGACCCCGTGGTGGCAGTGCAGGCCATTCTGGCGGAATTGCAGGGGTAAGCCCCTGTAATCAGGGGGTTTTCGATTAGAGCAGATTTCGTTCAGGTTGAATCGAAATTCCGCTTTAACGATTTGTTTTGTCGCGCATTTGATTCCGAAAACCGTTGCACACTTTTCGGAATGCGCTTGTCTTATGATTTCTGTGCTTCTTGGTGCGATAAAGAAGCGCCGGAGAGGACGGCCATCCGTCTCCGGCGATGGGGGACGGATCGTGATTCCGCAGGTCAGCCTTCTTAGGAATGCCGGACCGGTTTAGAGTTTGATCGCCCCCATCTTTTCCAATCGTCCTGAACGGATACCGGAGCTTTTGGCTCGGATGACAAGCATAGGAGATCAGAAAAGATGAACGATATTACCATCGGTGCAGACATCTCGAAAGACCATATCGACCTGCACAGTCTGCCAGACGGTCAAACCCTGAGGGTCAGTAATGACCGCAAGGGATTTGCCACCATTGTCAGGTGGATCACCGAAAAGGGCGTGGCGCGGATTGTCTATGAACCGACAGGCCCCTACCACAAGGCCTTCGAGCAGTTCATGATGGCGCAAGGATTGCCGCTCTCCAAAGTCAATCCGCGCCTTGCCCGTCGCTTCTGTGAAGCCACAGGCAGGCTGGCCAAGACAGACCGGATCGACGCTGAATTGCTGGCCCGTTACGGCCAGTTGCTTGAACCACGCACTCTGAAAGCCAACCCTCAAATCCACAATGATCTGAAAGAGTTACACGCCGCACGGCTGGCCCTGATCAAGGACAGGACCGCCACAAAAAACAGGGCCAACAACCTTACAAGCCCGCTCTTGAAGAGACACAATGCCGACAGGCTCGCTCAGGTCGAGCGCCAGCTCAAGGCCGTGGACCACGCCATCATGACAATGATCGGCGCAGATGCCTCCCTGAGCGCCAGGTTCGACATCCTCGTCTCGATACCTGGCGTGTCGCAGATCACGGCCTTTACGCTCCTTATCGAGATGCCGGAACTCGGTCAACTCGATGAGAAGGCTGCCGCCGCACTCTCCGGACTGGCCCCCATGACCCGCCAGTCCGGACGATGGAACGGACGCGCTTTCATCGCCGGCGGCAGGGCCATCGTCCGCCAAGCCCTCTACATGCCTGCTCTCGTCGCCTGCCGTTTCAACCCCAATCTCAAGGCCAAATACCACCAACTCAAAGCCGCAGGAAAACCACCAAAAGTCGCCATCACTGCCGTCATGCGAAAGCTCATCATCCTCGCTAACGCACTCCTGCGGAATAAGCGAAAATGGACACCAAAATCCGCTTGATCAAAACGGATACTCTAAAAATCGCTGACGATGCCCTTGCGTTCCCAGTCGCCAAAGCGCGTGGGTTCGAGACCCGCTGGCCCGCCCTCTTCGTAAGGCCGCTCAGCCGTCTCCTTTTCGGCCTGTGCGCGACGTTGCGCCGCTTCGGCCAGAGCGCGTTGCGCCGCCGGGGTCAAAATACGCTCCGGCACCACCTCTTTTTTAGCATCATCAATCGATTGCGAAGTCGTTTCGTCGTTTTTTTCAGATGACATTTTCGTAAGTGCCTTAAATTTGTCTGCGCTTTCCTTATATGTATTTCGCAAGGGCTGCTGTCGCAACCCTAATACTTAACATTCAGGAGAGCTTCTTACCCATGAACCCGTTCAAGACCTTCATGCTTCTGGCGGGTATGACCGCGCTGTTTGGCGCGATCGGACTGGCGATTGGCGGGCCTGCGGGTATGCTGATCGCGCTTGGTCTGGCCCTGGCCATGAATGCGTTTGCCTACTGGAACTCCGACAAGATGGTGTTGAAGGCCTACCGGGCCGAACCCGTCGATCCCACCACCGCTACCGGCCTGATCCGTACCTATTACGATGATATCGCCGAAATGAGTCACCGTGCGGGCTTGCCCATGCCAGCCGTCTATATCATCCATAATGATCAGCCCAACGCCTTCGCCACCGGACGCAATCCGCAAAACGCTGCCGTCGCCGCCACGACCGGCCTGTTGCGCATGTTGGACCGCAGCGAGATCAGAGGCGTCATGGCGCACGAACTGGCGCACGTGAAAAACCGCGACACCCTGATCATGACGGTGACGGCGACTCTGGCCGGTGCCATTGCGTCTATCGCCAACTTCGCCATGTTCTTTGGCGGCAGCAATGACGACGAAGACGGTATCAACCCGATTGCCGCCATCCTGATGGCCATTGTCGCGCCTCTGGCCGCCATGCTGGTGCAGATGGCCATTTCGCGGGTCCGCGAATACGAGGCTGATCGTGTGGGTGCCGAACTGTGCGGTGATCCGGAAAGCCTTGCCCGCGCCCTGCACAAGATCGAGCAGTACGCCCACGGCATCCCGAACCACGAGGCCGAGCGCAACCCGGCATCGGCGCACATGTTCATCATCAACCCACTGTCGGGCAAGCGGATGGACAATCTCTTCTCAACCCACCCGGCGACGGACAACCGCGTCAGGGCCCTGATGGAACTGGGCGTGCGGATGGGCAATCGCCGAGGCGGCATGACCAGCGTGCCGACGACCTAATACCACGAGACTGTCTTATATAAATCAGCGACATAAGACAGTCTCGAAAGGCATACCCAGAGTCATTTCCAATGACCCTGGGTATAAGCGGGTTGGGGTGCGGGCCTTTTGCTGATATAGCGGCGCCTCATCCGGCCTTTCAGGCCCCTGCCTACCCTTCAAACGGGGAGACAGTTGTAACGCACAGCATCTTCTGAGAGTTTGCATGTCCCAAAATTCCGGCCGCCCCTCTGGCAAGCCCTCTCGCGCTCCTGCCGCAAAGCCCCGGCCTTCCGCCCGCCCCAGCCGTCCGAAGCCGGACGCTTCGGAAAGCATGGAAAATGACATCGGCATCGCGGCGCGCGTGGCGGCCATTACCCTGATCGAAGCGGCGCTTGAAAAGCGCAGCGGCTTTGATGAGGCGGCGGCCAGCGCTGACTTCCTAAAACTGTCGGAAACCGAACGCGCCTTTGCCCGCGCCTTGGCGCTGCTGGTCCTGCGCCGTCTGGGGCAGCTTGATCACGTCATCCACAAAAAGACGCAGAAGATGCCCCCCGAAGCCGTGCGTCAGCTTCTGCGCATCGGCATGGCGCAAATCTTCTTTATGCAGGTGCCCGACTTCGCCGCCGTTTCGACCACGGTGAAAATCGCCGAGCGTGAAAACAAGACCCGCCCGTTCAAAGGGCTGATCAATGCCATCCTGCGTGGCCTGATCCGCGACGGCAAGCTGTCCGACGTCAATCCGAAGCGCCTCGTACCCGACTGGCTATGGCAGCGCTGGGTGCAGACCTATGGCGAAGACACTGCGGCGAGCATGGCCAGCGTCCTGACCGAGGAACCGGCCACCGACCTCAGCTTCCGCAATGCCGCCGAACGTGATGCGCTGGCTGAGGCCCTGCAAGGCGAAGCCGTAGGCCCGGTTAATCTGCGCTCAAGCCTGCGCGGTGATCTGCGTCAGTGGGCAGACTACGAGGCGGGGAAGTGGTGGGTGCAGGACATTGCGGCGGCCACCCCGGTCAATCTGCTGGGGGATCTTAACGGCAAAACCGCACTCGATGTCTGCGCCGCGCCGGGCGGCAAGACGCTGCAACTGATCGCCAAGGGCGCGCAGACCGTCGCCATTGACCGCTCCAAGAACCGCCTCAAGCGCGTCGAGGACAATCTGTCGCGCATAGGCATGAGCGCCGAAATCCACAATGCCGACGCCTCGACCTTTGATGACCCGCGTGTCTTCGACGTGGTGCTGGTCGATGCGCCCTGTTCGGCCACCGGCACCTATCGCCGTCAGCCGGACGTGCTGTGGGCCACCCGCCCCGCCGATGTCGCCAAGCTGGCCGATGTTCAGCACCGCCTGCTCGATGCACTGGCCCCCCGCGTCAAACTCGGCGGCGATTTCCTCTACTGCACCTGCTCGCTGGAGCGCGAAGAGGGCGAAACCCAGATTCTGGCCTTCCTGCGCCGGAACAAGGACTTCACTCTGGTCAAGCACACAGCCGATCAGCACCCGGACATACCCGCCGCCTCATTTGCGCCCGAAGGCTGGTTGAGATTGCTGCCGCATCAGCGTAAGGGAGGGCAGGACGGGTTCTTCGTCGCGCACCTGAAACGCAACCCCGCTTAAGAGTTCTGCATGACTACGCCGCTGATTTGCCCCTCGATTCTGGCCTCCGACTTCTCCAAGCTGGGCGAGGAGGTGCGCGCCATCGACGCCGCCGGGGCTGACTGGATTCATATTGACGTGATGGACGGGCATTTCGTGCCCAACCTGACCATTGGGCCGGATGTGGTGAAAAGCCTGCGTCCGCATACGCAAAAGACCTTCGACGTGCACCTGATGGTGACCCCGGTCGATCCCTACCTTGAGGCATTCCGCGCCGCCGGGGCTGACTATATGAGCGTTCACCCGGAATCGGGCCCGCACCTGCACCGCACGCTTAAGCAGATCCGCCACCTGGGGGCCAAGGCCGGGGTGGTGCTCAATCCGGCGACGCCGCTCGACGGTCTGGAATGGATCATGGACGACCTCGATCTGATCCTCCTGATGAGCGTCAATCCGGGCTTTGGCGGCCAGAGCTTTATCGAAAGCCAGCTGCGCAAGATCGAAGCCGTGCGCAAAAAGCTGGACGCGCTGGGCCATCCCGCCGTGCTTCAGGTCGATGGCGGCGTGAACCTGCAAAACGCCGCCGCCTGCGTGGCTGCCGGGGCCACGGCGCTGGTCGCCGGGACCGCGGTCTTCAAGGGCGGGCCGGACGCCTACGCCGCCAATATCAAGTCGCTCAAGGGTCTCTGACCCGATGCAGGTCTATGAGCAGCCCATTGCCATAGCCGGTCATGCCGCGGTGCGTACACCGTGGGGCAAGGTCGTGCGGGCGTGGGCGCGCCGTCAGGCCGCCGCCGAAATCTTCGGGATGCCGGGCTATCGCCTGTCCTTACGCGGCCCCGCCATCGAAGGCTTTATCGCCGCCCCCCACGAAATCCGCCCGCCCAATCCGCATCTGGGCAAGGCCATGATGTCGGGTCGCTATAGCCTCGGTGGCGCGCGCATGAGCGTGCAGGGCACAGGTGATCCGTGGAACCGCCCCTCACCCACCCGCGCCTTTGCGATTGAGCTTCACCGCTTCTGCTGGCTGCGTCACCTGTTCACGCAGGGCGAGGACGGGGTGAAGGAGGGCCTGCGCCTCTTCCTGCTGTGGGACAAGACCTTCCGCAAATGGACGCCCTTTGCCTGGGATCAGGGGGTGCTGGCGCGCCGCCTGATTAATTTGAGCGTCTTTGCGCGCCGCCTGTCGGCCTATGCTTCCGAAGCCGAAGCCCACTGTCTGGCGCAATCCATGGCGGAACAGGCCCGCCACCTGTGGCGACTGCCGCGCAATCTGGCCTGGTATGCGCAAAAAGCCACGGCGCTGGTGCTGGTCGGTTGCGTCCTGTCCGGGCGCGCGGGCGACAATCTGCGGCGCAAGGGGCTGCACATCCTGCCCAAGGCGCTGAAACGCACCATCCTGCCCGACGGTTCGCACGCCTCGCGCAGCGTGCAGGCCGGGCTGGAACTGCTCTACGATCTGCTGCTGATCGAGGATGGGCTGAACCAGCGCGGTCTGGCCATTCCGGAATATCTCGAAACCGCCATCGAACGCCTCAGCCGCTTTGTGCGCACCCTGTCGCATCCGGACGGTTCCCTGTGCGCCTTTCAGGGGTCGGAATCCCTGCTGGCCGAACAGGTCGCCCCCGCCCTGCTGCACGAAGAAAGGCGCCCTCTGGCCCCGACCTCGCTGCCGGTATCGCTGGAGCATGGCCGTTATCAGCGGCTGATCGGACGCTCGCTGACCGTCTTTGTCGATACAGGCGAACCACGCTTTGGGCCTCTGGGTTACGCGGCTTGCGACCACCCTATGAATTTTGAAGTGTCGGGAGGCCGCGACAAGCTGTTTGTCACGCCGGGCTGGGCACCGGGGCATTCGGACCACCACGAATTCCGCATCATCAATGCCGCCAACACCCTGACACTGGGGGATCTGCCCATCCTCAGCCCCATCACCGGGCGCTTTGGGGAACTGCTGCATTTCGGCCTTGAGGGACTGCGCTATCGCATCCGCAGCCGCCGCATCGAATCCGAAGACGCCGGTTCGCTGATCGAGATGGAACACGAAGGCTGGCGCCCCGTCTTCGGCCTCAAGCACGAGCGCCGCCTCTATGTCGATCCGCAGCGCGACGAGCTGCGCGGCGAGGAAAAGCTGATCCCCGTCGAACCAAAGAAGGACCTGCCGGAACAGGCCCCCTACGCCCTGCGCTTCGTGCTGCACCCGGAGGTGCAGGCGTCTCTGGCGCGTGACAAGCGCTCGATCCTGCTGCGCGGCCCCGGCGGGCGCGGCTGGTGGCTCAGGCACGACGCGCGCGAGGTCAGCATCGAAGAGTCGAGCGTCTTTGAACGCGGTCAGCCGCGCAAATCGACAACGCTTTTGCTGCGCGGCACGGTGCGGCTGGCCACCCCTCTGCGCATCCGCTGGAAGCTGTCACCGGCCGAGGCGTAATTTATGCTGAAATTACATCGCATATTCGCCCCCTTAGAAGGCTCAATTAAAATCTATTATTGTTATGAGAACCTACTGACAAACAGGTTCTACGTGCAATTGTCTCATATTGTTCGTCTTCCACTCGAAGAGGGCGGGTATATTCAGGCCGAGCGAGAACACCATGAAAGTCTTGATGTTCTCACTGAATATCAGAGTTTTGAATGGCAGGATTCCATTGCTGAAGCCATCCGACACCACGATGAAGAGTTCGGCGAAATGATTGCCGATATTAAGTCTGGAAAGTTTGACACATCCCACTGAGTAGCTTCGAACTTGGACGAAATTCAGCCTGACACAAACTTAAACGTTTAAGCTAAACACCTCACATTTTCCGTTACAAATGAAGGGGGATTGTGGGTTTTCTTTTGTCCCCCCCTTGTGTAAACCGCGCGCATCTTTCCCCCTCTTCTGTACGGATGCGCCCATGCCCGCCGCCCCTGATTTCCCGCCCGCCCCTGATCTGGTCACGCCCAAGCGCGCGCTTATTTCCCTGTCGGACAAGACCGGCCTGATCGAGGTGGCGCAGGCTTTGGTGGCGGCAGGTGTCGAAATCATCTCGACCGGCGGGACGCGCGCCGCCATCGACAAGGCCGGTATCCCCGTCAAGGACGTGTCAGACCTTACGCAGTTTCCGGAAATGATGGACGGCCGCGTCAAGACGCTGCACCCCAAGGTGCATGGCGGTCTTCTGGCCTATCGCGACGCGCCGGAACACGCCAAGGCGTTGAGCGATCACGATATCGCCCCTATCGACATCGTGTGGATCGACCTCTATCCCTTTGAAAACACCGTGGCTTCGGGTGGCGGTTTCGAAGCGGCCATTGAGAATATCGACATTGGCGGGCCGGCCATGATCCGTTCATCGGCCAAGAACCACCCCTATGTCGCCGTCTGCGTCGATAAAGCCGGCATGGATGAGGTGATCGCCGCTCTGCAAAGCGGTGGTCAGACCCCTCTGTCTCTGCGTAAATCGCTGGCCGCGCGCGCCTTTGCCCGCACCGCCGCCTATGACAGCGCCGTTTCGACCTGGTTCGCGGCGCAACTGGGCGACGATTATCCGCTGCGCAAGACCCTTGCCGGGGCGCGCCTGCAAACCATGCGCTATGGCGAAAACCCACATCAGTCGGCCGCCTTCTACAAGACCGGCGAGGACCGTCCGGGCGTCGCCACCGCCAAACAGCTCCAGGGCAAGGAACTGAGCTATAATAACGTCGCCGACACCGACGCGGCGATCGAGCTGGTGGCCGAGTTCGAGCAACCGGCGTGCGTCATCGTCAAGCACGCCAATCCCTGCGGCGTGGCCGTCGGCCCGGACCTGCTCACCGCCTATAAGCGCGCGCTGGAATGCGACGATGTGTCGGCCTTTGGCGGCATTGTGGCGCTGAACCGCAAGCTGGACGCGGCCACGGCGGAAAAGATCGTCGAAATCTTCACCGAGGTGATCGTCGCCCCCGAAGCCGATGACGAGGCGCTTGAGATCGTCAAGGCCAAGAAGAATCTGCGCCTGCTGGTCACTGGCTCTCTGCCCGATCCGCTGTCGGGCGGTCAGGTGTTCCGCAGCGTGGCGGGCGGGCTTCTGGTGCAGTCGCGTGACACGGCGCGCATCACCGCCGCCGACCTCAAGATCGTCACCAAGCGTCAACCGACCCCGACCGAGATCGAAGACATGCTGTTCGCCTTCACTGTCGCCAAGCACGTCAAGTCGAACGCCATCGTCTATGCCAAGGAGGGCCGCACGGCGGGCATCGGGGCCGGTCAGATGAACCGTCGCGACTCGGCCCGCATCGCCGCCCTGCGCGCTCAGGAAGCGGCTGAGAAGATCGGCCTGAGCGAGTCTCTGGCCAAGGGCTCGGCCTGCGCTTCGGAAGCCTTCTTCCCCTTCCCGGACGGTCTGCTCGAAGCGGCTGCCGCCGGGGCCACGGCGGTGATCCAGCCGGGCGGCTCGATCAAGGACGCCGATGTCATTGCTGCCGCCGACGAAGCGGGTCTGACCATGGCGTTTACCGGTATCCGCGTTTTCCGCCACTAAACCGGCTACATCCCTCCCTGCAATAGCGGGGAGGATGTACAAAGTCATATCGCGTGGTATCTATCCCTCGGGGACGTGTTTCCGAGGGATTTTTTATGCCTGAGACCCTGGCTGAGCGGTGGGCGCGCCTGTCGCCCTGTACCGAGACATTCGGACCGGCGGATGCCGTACCGTGCCCGGCCCTGATCCTGTTCCACGGCTGTGGTGGCGTGCGTCCACATATCTATCACTATGCCGAAGCCGCTGCCGCCATCGGGGTGCGGGCCTATGTCGTCGATTCCCTGAAAGCGCGCGGCTGGGGCCGGTCGCACGGCGTGTCGCTGGTCTGTACAGGGCTGGCCCTGCAAGGCTATGAGCGTTCCGGCGACGTGCTGGCCGCCATCAAGGGCATTTCGGCCCTGCCGGAAGTGATATCGGATCAGATCGTCCTGTCAGGCTGGAGTCACGGCGGCTGGTCGATCATGGACCTGATGACCGAACCCCTCAAAAGACCCGGCGAGGCCAAGCTGGCCGATCCCGACCCCACCCTGATCGACCACGTGCGCGGCCTGTTCCTCGTCTATCCCTATATCAGCTTCCCGGCGCGCAGCCTGCGTCACCCCTGGCTCTATCGTCCGCGCACCCGCGTCGCACTGGCGCGCAAGGACCATCTGACCCCCTATGCCCGCGCGATTTCAATGCTGGAGCGACTGAAAACCGACGGCCTTCCGGTTGATATCCTCAGCTTCGATGCCACCCACGCCTATGACGAAGAAAGCTTCGGCGGCCTTAACCCCATGCACCACGATCAGGCGGCGGTGGATGGCACCACCGAAGGCCTGATCGGCTTCCTGCGTGAGGTGTTTAAGGTGGAGGCCTCCGCTCCGGCTCAGGCCGCTGCGGTTGGCTGATGGACAGCCTGCAACAGCGCTTTGAGCGGTTATGGCCGCATGTCACGGTGCGCGGCGCGCCCGACTCGACGCCGCGCCTGACCGTCGTGCTGTTTCACGGCTGCGGCGGCGTCGGGCGCAACATCACCCTGTTTGCCGATTATGCCGTCTCGCTGGGCCTGAGAGCGGTGATTGTCGATTCTTACGCCCCGCGCGGGATGAAGCGGCGTCTGGCGGCCTTTCTGGCCTGCAACGGGTTATGGCTGAGGGGTTATACACGCTCTGGCGACGTGCTGGCCCTGCTGTGGGGCCTGTCGCAACGACCAGAGGTGAACGGCATTCTGCTCGCTGGGTGGAGCCACGGCGCATGGGCGATCATGGACCTGATGACGCAGCCCCTGACCCGCCCCGGTGAAGCGCGGCTGAGCGACCCCAGCCCCGAACCCCTGACGCAGGTGCGTGGCCTGTTTCTGATGTATCCCTATGTCAACTTCCTCGCCCGTTCGATGGACAAGGCGTGGCGTCGGCAGATCCCAACCCTGATGGTCATTGCGCTTAAGGATCATCTGGCGCGTTTCAGCCTGTCTTTGAAGGCCGTGCGTCGCCTGCGGGCTCAGGGCGTGCCCCTGGAGACGGTCGTCGTCGATTCCACCCACGCTTTCGATGAACTGGGGGCCGATCGCTTCGGTTTCATGAAATACGACCCGCAATCGGTATCCACCGTGCGGGCCGCTTTTGCCGATTTTGTAAGGCGCTTTAAAACTTAATGCCCGCTGTGTTTCGCCGCGTCGGACAGAGGGGCGTTCGACACAGGAGCCTCGATCTTCACCGCCCCGGCCTTGGCAAAGTTGAGCGTCAGGCTGAGCGTTTCGCCATCGGCGGGACGGGTCTTAAGCCCCATCAGCATGATGTGATTACCACCGGGCTTCAGCTCCAGCGTCTGACCGGCCTTGACCTCAAAGCCTTCGGGCACGGGCGACATCATCATCTTGTCACCGTCCATCTTCATGGTGTGCAACTCGACCTTTTCGGCGCAATCACAGGCCACCGAGACCAGACGGTCGTCGTCCTTGCCGATATTCTTGACGGTGACATAGCCGCCCGTATTCGGGTTTTGCCCCAGCGCCGCACGCACGGCATAGTGCGACAGCTCAAGGCCGCTTTCGGTCTTGACGCCATCGACGTCGGTCTTGGTCTTCACGGTAGTGACACCGTGGGATTCCGTTTCGGTCTTGACCTCTGCTGTCGAATGGCCGCCGTCACAGGCCGCCAGAGCGCCCAGCGAAAGCGCCGCCACAGACAGAACGATAAACTTACGCATGGTATCCTCCCAATTTAGCCCCACAGTCCAACGATCTTTTTGACGTCCCTGACCACCGGTTCCGCTGCCGCCTCGGCCGCTTCGGCTCCCAGCTTGAGCACGCGGTCAACCTCTGCCGGGTCATTCAATAACCCACGCAGGCGCTCGGAGATAGGCGACATCTTGTCCACCACCACCTCGGCCAGCGCCGGTTTGAACGCGCCGAAGCCCTTGCCGCCAAAGTCGTTGAGCACGTCCTGCACCGATACCCCGGCCAGAGCCGCATAGATACCGACCAGATTCTTAGCCTCCGGGCGCTCAGACAGACCGGTCTCCTCGGTCGGCAGCACCTCGGCGTCCGACTTGGCCTTCTTGATCTTGGAGGCGATGGTGTCGGCATCGTCGGTCAGGTTGATGCGCGAATTGTCCGAAGGATCGGACTTCGACATCTTGGCCAGCCCGTCGCGCAAAGACATGATGCGCGCGCCCGGCCCCTGATAGAGGGTGTCCGGCAGGGGGAAGTAGTCCACCTTGTAGTCGTGGTTGAACTTCTTGGCCACGTCGCGGGTCAGCTCAAGGTGCTGACGCTGATCCTCGCCCACCGGCACGTGGGTGGCCTTATAGAGCAGGATGTCGGCGGCCTGAAGCACCGGATAGGTATAGAGGCCGATCGAGGCGCGTTCCTTGTCCTTGCCCGCCTTGTCCTTGAACTGCGTCATGCGGTCGAGCCAGCCCAGACGCGCCACGCAGTTAAAAATCCACGCCAGCTCCGAATGGGCGCGCACCGCCGATTGCGGGAAGATGGCCGACTTCGCCGGGTCCACGCCCGCCGCGAGGTAACAAGCGGCGATTTCGCGCGTCTGCGACAACAGCTTGTCCGGGTCCTGCCAGACGGTGATCGCGTGCAGATCGGCAATCATGTAGAAGCGCGTGGCCTCAAGGGATTGCATATCGGCGAACTTTTTAAGCGCGCCAAGATAGTTGCCGAGGTGAAGCGAACCGGACGCCTGAATACCGGACAGAATACGCATTTTTGGACCTTCTTACCCCTTACGCAGGGCTCTCCTGATGTCGGACGGGCGGACGGCCCGTGTTGCGAACAGAAGGGCGATATAAACGAAAAGTCCGACGAGACAAACGCCCACAATGGCGATTTCCTTGGTCAGATGATGCGTCATGGGCTCAATCACCTCTTCGATCACCGCGCGGTAGTGCGAAGCCAGCGCGCAGAAGGCCCCCATCAGCGCCCCGGCCATGATGATCTTCAGCAGGCCCACTGCGGCTTTGGGGCCCAGCGACCACGTCTTGCGGCGGCTCAGCGTCCACCACATCAGGCCGACATTAACCCAGGCCGCTGCCGAGGTGCCGATGGCCAGCCCCGCCACGCCGATCAGCGGGAACAGGGTCAGGCCGCAGGCCAGATTGACCACCACCGACACCATGGCGAACTTCATCGGCCCATAGGTGTCCTTACGCGCAAAAAAGGCCGGGGTCAGCACCCGCGCCAGCACGAAGGCCGGCACACCCCAGCCATAATGCAGCAGGGCGCGGGCCGTTTCCTGCGCGTCGTGCAGCAGGAACTCCCCCCGCGTATAAAGGCCGTCGATCAGGAAGAAGGGCATGGCGATCAGCGCGGCTGCGGCGGGCAGGGTCAAGGCCATGGCAAACAGCACGGCATCGTCCATCACGCTTTGCGAGCGCTCCGTATCGCCCGACTGCACCGCCCGCGACAGGGTCGGCAACAGCGCCACGCCAATGGCCACCCCGACCAGCCCCAGCGGCAACTGATACAGGCGATCGGCGACGCTCAGCCAGGTACGCGCCCCGTTGACGCCCGACGCCAGTAGCGAAGAGACGAAGACATTGATCTGCGTCGCGGCGGCGGCCAGCGCGCCCGGCACAGCCAGCAGGAGCAGGCCGCGTATTTCCGGCGTCAGCTTCGGCCACACAAGCCCGATGCGCGCCCCTGTCCTGCGGCAGCCCCAGACGAGCAGCGCCGCCTGCGCCAGACCGGCGGTCAAGACCCCGATGGCCGCCAGATAGGAGGCGTGTATCGGGTCCTTACCGAACCACACGAATACCAGCATGAACAGGTTGAGCAGGGTCGGCACAAAGGCCGACAGGGCAAAACGCCCGCGCGCATTCAGCACCCCGGACAGGAGCGCCACCATGGTCATGCACGGCAGATAGGGCATGGTGATCTGCGTCAATATGATGGTCAGGCGCATCTTGGCCGGATCATCGGCGTAACCGTGCGAAAAGACAGCCATCACCTGCGGCATGAAGATCATGGCCAGCGCGCTCAGCACAATGGCGATCATCGTCATGGTGGCCATGGCGTCGCGCGCCAGCCGGTCGGCGGCTTCGGGGCCCTCTGTCTCCAGCGCCGCCGAATAAGCCGGGACAAAGGCGGCGGTAAAGGCGCCTTCGGCAAAGATGCGGCGGAACAAATTGGGGAAGGTCAGCGCCGTGGCATAGGCATCGGCGGCGATATTGCCCGACGCCCCGATGACGGCGGTAATGACCACATCACGGGCAAAGCCCATGACGCGGCTGACCAGAGTCATGCCGCCAAAGACAAGCGAGGAACGCACAACGCTGGTGGGTTTCGACCCGGTTTCCTGAGACACGCGGCATGGCCTTAAAGGAGAGCAATCGGTTTCGCTCTTACCCTAGCCGCAGGAATTAGCAAGCGTGGAGGCTGGTGATGGGGGGGGGAGACCGGTTTTGGCCAGAAGGTGACTTGGACGTTGAGACAGAAATTTATCCAAAATCGGACGTTCCGGTTGCCGCTCGCCTTTGGCGAGATTAACATTTTGGCACAATCATGATGTGGGGAATATATGCCAAACCTGAATGAGTTGGTCAGTGACTCGGCCTCGATACGAAATTTGTCAAATTTGAACGTGATTGTAGGGCGGAATGGTGCAGGCAAAAGCCGTTTTGTTAGAGACTTGGTTCAAACGTTTCGTAACAATTCTAGCTATAATATCAAATATGTGAGCCCCGAACGAGGCGGTTCGTTTAAGCGAGATGCTACCGTTGAAACGAACATGGCAGCCAATCCCAGTTGGCTTTCAAATGTAAGGCACAGAAACCAAGATAATAATTTTAAGAGCGCTTCAGCTCATCTTTTTAATCAGCTTGAGACAGCATTTCTTCGAAAGATGGAGACTGACTCTGAAATCCGAGGCGATTTCTCGAAAACCTTCGTTACCGTTCACCTTGATAAAATAAACGGCCTTCTGACCAATATTGTGATAGAGCGAAGCACAAAACCCGGAACTCTTTTTGAATTTAAAAATTATGACGGAACGGCGTCAATTGAACCTGAAAACATTAGCAGTGGTGAATCCGAAGCCGTAGCATTGGCTACAGAGATAATGTTTTTCTTTGCAACGTTGGACGCGGTAAAAGAAAATATACTTTTCTTGGACGAGCCGGATGTACATCAACATCCTGATCTTCAAGCGCGAATGGCAAATTTTATCATTGATCAGTTCGCTTCCATTCCCCCGGAACGTTTGGCCAACACCTACGTCGTCGTCGCCACCCACAGTTCACCTCTTATCTGCGATCTGTCTTCGTCACCATTGACCACAATAGGCACAAAATACTTTGGTAACACAGAAATCACTCAAAGAGCCGTGGACGACAGCTTGCGAAAAGCCGCGCCATTCTTCGCTCATCCTTTATCTAAAAGTTTAAGCGATGACCCGATCTTGATCGTCGAAGGGGAAGATGATGAACAAATTTGGCGACAGGCGAGCCGAAGTTCTCAAGGCCGTATCAAGCTATTCGCTTGCCTAGCTGGATCGGTTGCTCAACAGACCGAGCTTGAGAGGTTCACGAACAGGATGCTGACGGCAATCTATGACGATCCCGTTGGATTTTCCGTTAGGGACGGAGACGGCAGCACAGAGGCACTAGTTGATGAAGGATGTGTCAAACGATTTAGGCTTGGCTGCTATGCCATTGAAAACCTCCTGCTGACGGATGAGTGTTTACAAAGGCTGGATTCCTCATGGGAAGATTTTCAGGCCAAGGCGACAACATGGTTGGCAGGAAACTCGACCCACAAGGATCGTGAACTTGTCGAGCAGCTTATAGCTTCTGAAGACCGTTTAAGGCATGTGAAAATTAAGAATATCCGCCAGCTTATCTGTGCAATTCTAAATAAAGATAAGCCATGGGAGGTGCCAGTAGGGCAAACTTTGGGTAGCATAATCCCCGATTATGAGGCTGATCCATTGCCATTTAGCATCACAAGTTTTGTTGGTTTAGATTTGATGAAAGCTTTGAATTTTTAACCGATGAAACTCCGCGCAGATTTGCAGGTGGTACCAAGCGGTCTGTTCTATTGTCGGCATAAGGTCCGCTCCAAGCCTAAACGCCAGCAAGCCAAGTGATCGGGTGAGGACTAATCGGCGGGCCTTCGAAAGGCTGGCCCTACAGCATAGGTACTTTGACCTGACGGCTGTAATCGTCGCTGCAAAAAAGACAACTTTCGCGCTTACGGCAAAAATGAATATTCTTCCGCTTGGGGCGTAAAGCAGGCGCTACAACAACACCAGCGAATTGGTGCGTGAAGCGCAGCGCATCATAGAGGCCAGTGAACGCCGTTTCGCTGAGCTGGACCGCGCGTTGCACACCAGCCTGTCCGAAGCGTCCGCAGGAGCGCTGATCCCGCACGATACTCTGATGAGTGAATTAAAGTAGCGCTACACCCGCATGGCGGCAGAGCGGGGCGAAGATTGAAGATACGCTACACGCCCTCCGCACAAGCTCAGCCTTCAGGTTAAGCCGCGCCGATCCCAACGGCTCAAGCAGCGCGGACGATGTTTTCAGCTTCCGAGGAGGCAATCTGCATATTGCGCGCCATATCCTGAGACGTGGCGCTTTGTTCTTCGACGGCACCTGCCGTGAACAGGACCTGTTCCTGCACATTGGAAACCGTGGTGCGGATGGCATCGAGGGCATTGACCACGGCGGCAGAGGAGGCGCGCACGCCGGCGATTTCGCCGACAATCTGTTCGGTGGCCCTGCGCGCCTGAGTCGCCAGATTTTTAACCTCGGTCGCCACGACGGCGAAACCGCGCCCGGCTTCGCCGGCGCGGGCCGATTCGATGGTGGCGTTCAGCGCCAGAAGATTGATCTGGCTGGTGATATTGCTGATCATCTCGACAATGCCGTCCATCTGCGCCGCCGCAACGGCCAGTTGCCGGGCGCTGTCGTCGGCTTCGTTGACGGACTGATTGGCCTGATCCGCCGCCGCCTTGGTTTGCGACATGGTGTCGGAAATCGACCGGCCCGTGGCCGCCATTTCTTCAACCGCCGCCGAGAGGTCCTGAAGCGAGTGGGACAGCTCGGTCGTCCGGTTGAGCGCTATGCGTCGGGCGGTGACGTCGGTGGCGTACTTCATGACCTTGTACGGCTTGCCATTCACGTCGAGAATGGCGTTGTAAGAGGCCTGAATATAGACGGGTCGCCCACCCTTGGCCTGACGCTGAAACTCTGCGGAGACGAATTCGCCGCGCGCCAGCTTGGTCCAGAATTCGCGATAGGCGTCGCTGTTGGCCGTGGCCTCATCCACAAACATCCGGTGGTGCTTGCCACGGATTTCGTCCAGCCCATAGCCCATGACCTTCAGGAAGTTGTCATTGGCATTGAGGATAGTACCGTCCAGACTGAATTCAATGACCGCCTGCGCGCGCGAAATAGCCTCCACCTGGCTCAAAAGGTCGGCATCCTTCTGAGCCTGCTGAGTGATGTCAGAGGCGAATTTGACGATCTTCAGGGGGCGACCATCTATGCCCAGTATCGGGTTATAGGTGGCCTGAAGGATGACCTCACGCCCGTCCTTATTGATCCGCTTGAACTGCGAAGAGACGAACTCACCCGCCAATAGTCGCCGCCAGAAATCGGCATAGGCCGCGCTTTTGGCGTCGTTATCCGTGACAAACATGCGGTGATGCCGTCCGACGATTTCGTCCAGACGATAGCCCATCACCTTCAGGAAGGCGTCATTGGCCGTAATCACCGTGCCATCCAGAGCGAACTCGATGACAGCCTGAGAGCGCGAAATCGCCGCGACCTTACCTTCCAGATCGAGGTCGCGCAGCTTTCGAGCGGTCACATCGGAGGCGATTTTGACGATCTTGTAAGGCTTGCCCGAACGGTCGAGAATGGGGTTATAAACGGCTTCCAGATAGACGTTTCGCCCGTCTCTGGTCTGACGGCGGAACTCTCCTTTTTGCGCGACCCCGTGTTTCAGGTCGGCCCAGAATTGCCGATAGGCCGGCGTTTGAACCTCCCCCGCATCGACAAACGCCGAATGGTGTTTTCCTACCAGTTCAGAGGCCGAGTAGCCCATCAGGTTGAGAAAGTTGGCGTTGGCGGAGAGCACATGCCCGTCGAGGTCAAATTCGATAAGACCTTGACTGAGGTTAATCGCCGTCAGCAGGTCCAGATTAAGGCCATCGGCCTTATGCGACTTTTTTCCACCAAACGCTGACCACATGGACGGCACTCCGCAACACAATGGATGACATTGTTACGGAAGGGTCTCAATAAGAGGTTAAATCTGCTCCTTACCGCGCCATCGACGCCCTTGCCCGCGTAGGGGTGGTACGTGACGGGGCCGAGGGCGGGTCCAGCACATCGGTCAGGGCGCGATGAACCTTGTCGCGCTGCGATTTGGTGAGTTGTTTGCGCGTAAAGTGATCGACCACGTAGAAGGCATCGACGGCGCGTTCGCCGTAGCAGTCGATGTGGGCCGAAGCCGTATCGAGATGCGCGCGCGCCAGCACGCTGGCCACATCGGCCAGAAGACCCGGACGGTCGCGGCCGGACACCTCGATAATCGTCATTTGCGGGTTGGATTCATCGTCGAACACCACGGTCGGTGCGATAGCAAAGGCCGCCGTGCGGTGGGCATTGATCGCCTTATGGATCAGGGGCGCCGCCACTTCACCCCCGACGGCCTTTTCAAGCGCCTGTTCCATCTGACGAATGCGGCCCGGATCGTCATGGCCAAAGGGCTTGCCCTGCGTGTCCTGCACGTAGAAGACGTCGAGCGCCTGAGCCGTGGTGGAGGTAAAGACCTGTGCCCCCACGACGTTGGCACCCATATTGGTGAAGCAGCGCGCCAGATCAGCAAACAGGCCCGGACGGTCCGGCCCCGTAATGCAGAAACGGGCGGCATTGCGCGTATGGTCGATATAGGCCTGAGCCGAGGCCTTGCCTTCGGCAGCGCTCCACACCTGACGGGCGTGCTGGCGGATTTCGTCGGCAGAAAAGGCAAACAGATACGACTCTTCCATTGTATCGAGCCAACCGCGCATCCGGGCATCCCCGGCGCTTAAGGACTCACGCAGGGCGGCGGCGCGCGCCTGAATCTCTTCGCGCACCTGGGTCACGGCGTCGCCTTCGCTGCCACGCCCGCCACGGAAGGCGGCTTCGGTGGCGGCCTGAAGCTCACGCATCAACTGCCCTTTCCAGCCGTTCCACACGCCCGGCCCCACGGCGCGGATATCGGCGACGGTGAGAACCAGAAGCTGACGCAGGCGCTCAGGCGTTTCAACGATGCGCGCAAAAGACGCCACGGTTTCGGGGTCCGACACGTCGCGCTTTTGCGCATAGTCGGACAGGACAAGGTGGTGGCGCACCAGCCACGCCACCTGATCAATCTGCCACTTTTCGAGGCCCAGCCGCGCACAGGCGCGCCGCGCAGCGATTTCGCCCTCGATCTCCTGCCCCAACTCGCCGCCCTTGCCTACATCGTGCAACAGCATGGCGAGGTAAAGGGTCTCCTTATTGGCCAAGTTGGGGATCAGCGACGTGGCCAGCGGGTGGTCTTCCTTATGCTGCCCCAACTCGATATCGCGGATGATACCAATGGCGCGCAGGGTATGCTCATCGACCGTGTAGGTGTGGTACATGTTGAACTGGGTCTGGGCCACAATGTGCCCGAACTCAGGGATATAGCGCCCCAGAAGCCCCGTCTCGGTCATCAGAGACAGGGTGCGGTAGGGGTTTTTGCCGCGCACGAGTATATCCAGAAAGACCTCGGCCACGGCCTTGTCACGGCGCAGCGCCGCATTGACCAGCTTCAGGTTACGCGCCACCGCCGTGAAGGCGTCCGGGTGCAGGTCCATCTCCAGCCGGTCCGCCATGCGAAACAGCTTGAACATGGCGATCGGGGCCTTTTTGAACACGTCCGGGCTCTGCACGCTCAGACGACCGGAGTCGATGATCAGGCCCGGATGTTCGGGCTTGCTCAGCGACAGAAGCCCCGACTGGAAAAAGTGCGTCAGGCGTTGCAGCGGCTTGGTCTGCTGCGCCTCCAGCTTGGTGCAGAAGATGCGGGTCAGCGCCCCCACCTCCTTGGCCACCAGAAAATAGCGGCGCATGAAACGTTCGACCGCCGGCTCGCCATCGGCTTCGACATAGCCCATGCGGCGGGCGATTTCCGGCTGAAGGTCGAAGCTCAGGCGTTCTTCGGCGCGCCCCGCCGTCATGTGGATCAGAATGCGTACCTTCCACAGGAAGTCGAAGGCCTGCACAAAGGCGGTGCGCTCTTTTTCGGTCAGAAGTGGGTCGAGCACGCCCCAGCCGCCCGCCGCCTGCGGTTTCTGGCTTTCGCGCAGCACTGGCGCAGGGGTGGCCCCCGCCAGGTATTTGGCGATCCAGAACAGGGTATGCAGGTCGCGTAAGCCGCCCTTGCCCTCTTTGAGATTGGGTTCGACGACATAGCGCGTCGTTCCGGCCTTAGCGTGACGGAAATCGCGCTCCTCCAGCTTGGCCGTGACGAAATCAGACGCGCCGTGACGCATGACATCGAGCGCCAGCTTTTCTTTCAGATACTGCACCAGCCCGCTATCGCCGGCCAGAGGGCGGTATTCGAGAAGCGCGGTCATGACCGTGTGGTCTTCGCGCGCCATTTTGAGGCTTTCATCGACCGTGCGCGAGGCGTGCCCGACCTTCAGGCCCAGATCCCACAGCGAATAGAGGATGAATTCGATGACGCTTTCGGAGTGCGGGGTTTCCTTCCACGCCCGCAAGAACAGCAGGTCGAGATCGGAATAGGGGGCCAGTTCGCCACGCCCGTAGCCACCCACCGCCACCAGCGCCAGACGCTCACCCTCGGTCGGGTTGCGCGCGCGATAGACGTGGGTCAGGGTAAAGTCCCACAAAGCCGTGATGATTTCGTCCGCCAGTTTCGACAGCTCACGCGCCGTGGATAGCCCGCCGCGGTGGTCCTCCACATGTGACAGAAGGCTTTCGCGCGCCATATCCCATTCGCGCTTGAGAATGGCCACCGCCTTGCGCCGCAGGTCGGCCACGTCACCGGTCGAGTCCTCATAGGCCTCGGTCAGTTTGCGGCGCAGCAGAGCGCCGTCAATACTGTGGCTCAGCAGGGCGGGACTGGTCTTGGTCAGCATGGGGGCGGGTTCACCTGCGGGCGGCATTGACGTATCCCTGTATTACACCAAACCCCTTAAACGATAGATAACTTCCAGGGCCTCGCGGGGGCTGAGGTCGTCCGGATTGATGCCTTTGACCGCTTTTTCCAGCTCGGTTTCGGCGGACTTTTGCACCGCAGCAACCGCGACCTGTGCCTGAACCGTGGCAAACAGGGGCAGATCATCCAGTTTGAGCTGATGCGCCTTATCGGTCTCCAGCCGCTCCAGTATGTCTTTGGCGCGGGCCACCACTACCGGCGGCATTCCGGCCAGACGCGCCACCTGCACGCCGTAGGATCGATCCGCGGCGCCGCGTTTGGCTTCGTGCAGGAAGATCAGCTCGCCATTCCACTCACGCGCCGTCATGGAGATATTGTGGGTATGGGCGAGTAAGGATTCAAGCTGGGCCAGCTCATGATAGTGGGTGGCGAACAGGGCGCGTGCCTTAACCACCTCATGCAGGTTCTCAGCGCAGGCCCAGGCGATGGCCAGACCGTCGAAGGTCGCCGTACCGCGCCCGATCTCATCCAGAATGACGAAGGACCGCTGGGTCGCCTGAGTGAGGATGGCCGCGGTTTCAACCATCTCCATCATGAAGGTCGAACGCCCTTGCGCCAGATCGTCACCGGCCCCGACGCGCGAAAAGAGGCGATCGACCACGCCCAGCCGGAACGATGCCGCCGGAACGAACAGGCCGGCCTGTGCCATGATCACCAGCAGGGCGTTTTGGCGCAAGAAGGTCGATTTACCGGCCATGTTCGGCCCCGTCACGAGGTCGAGCCGCGGCCCGCTCTGGCCCGACGCATCGAGGCAGCAATCATTGGGCGTGAACGGCTTGCCTTCGGCGCGCAGGGCCGCCACCACGACCGGGTGACGCGCCCCCCTGGCGTCAAAGACAAGGCTGTCGTCCACGACGGGGCGGGTGGCCTCAAGGTCTTCGGCCCATTCGGCCGCGGCGGCGGCGACATCCAGCGCGCAGAAGGCGTCGAACATATCCTGCAACGGATGCGCGTTGCGGCGGACCTCCTCGCGCAGGTCCTCGAAAATGGCCAGTTCGAGATTGAGCGCATCGGACCCGGCGCGGGCGATGCGCGCGTCAAGATCGATCAGGTCCGGCGTCGAAAAACGCATCTGGTTGGCGAGCGTCTGACGATGGATAAAGCGCTGACGATGGGTGTCGCTCAAGGCCTCGGCCTGTTTGGCCGTCAGTTCGATGAAATAGCCCAAAACCGCATTATATTTGATCTTCAGCGGCAGGCCGGTTTCCTGCTGGAGGTCGGACTCCATGCGCAGTATGATCTGACGCGAGTCGTTGCGCAGGCTGATGGCGTCCTGAAGATGGCTGTTGTAGCCGGGCTTGATGAAACCCCCATCGCGCGTCGTAAGGGGCGGCTCATCGACCAGCGCCATGTCGAGCTTGAACAACAGGTCCAGCACGTTTTCCGACGCGGTCAGGGCCTCGACATGGGCATGAATTTCAGCGGGCCACTCAGGGTCGAGCCGGGTTTCCGGGTTATTGGGCTGCAACAGGCCGACCATATCTCTGGCCAGATCGAGGCAGTCGCGGATGACCTTCAGATCTCGCGGCCCCCCACGCCCCAGACCCAGCCGCGACAGGGCGCGCGCCATATCGCTCATGCCGCGCAAACGGCCGCGCACCTCCTGACGCAGCGACCGCTGAGCCAGGAACCACTGCACGGCGTCCAGTCGGCGATTGATCTCGACCGGGTTGTTCAGCGGACGCGACAAACGCGCCGCCAGAAGGCGGGAGCCACCGGAGGTGATGGTGCGGTCGATGGCCGACATCAGCGAGCCTTCGCGGCTGCCCTTTTGCGTGCGCTCGATCTCCAGACTGAGGCGGGTGGACGGGTCGATGGCCAGATAGGCCAGAGAGGCGACCTTTCTGGGGGCCTTGAGCACCGGGGCCTTGCCCGCCTGCGTCAAGTCGATATAGGCCGCCAGCATCCCGAGCGCCGACAGTTCGGACGGGCTAAACGCCCCAAACCCGTCCAGCGTTTCAACGCCATAAAGCCGCTTCAGCCGCGCCGCGCCGGCCGCCGGATCGGACAGAGACGCCGGTTGCGGCTGAATCGCGCCGCCGCAATATTTCAGCAGGGCGTAGAGGTTCTCATCCTGAAGAATACGATCAGACACAAGGCTTTCGGACGGCCGCAGCGCCGACAGATGCGTGCCCAGCGTCTCCGGCGTCAGTTCCAGACATTCCACCTCACCCGTGGACAGTTCCAGCGAGGCCAGCGCCATCACGCCCGCCCTCTGTGACAGGGCTACCAGTCGGTTGGCGCCGCGCTCCTCCAGCAGGCTGTCTTCGGTCAGGGTGCCCGGCGTGACGATGCGCGTAATGCCACGTTTCACCACCGCCTTATAGCCGCGCTTTTTGGCTTCGGACGGGTCTTCAAGCTGGTCGCAGATGGCGACGCGGAACCCCAGGCGGATCAGCTTGGCGATATAGGCTTCGGCGGCGTGGGCGGGCACACCGGCCATGGGAATGTCTTCGCCCTGATGCTTGCCGCGCTTGGTGAGCGCCAGAGACAGGGCCCCGGCCGCCTGCTCGGCATCCTCAAAAAATAGCTCGTAAAAATCACCCATGCGAAAGAACAGGAGCGAGCCGGGATTGGCGGCCTTCACCTCCAGATACTGGGCCATCACCGGCGTCGCGCCGTCGAGTTGCGCTTTGAGGTCTTTTTCGGAAGAGGGGGTCGCGTTCATGGGATTGGTTTAGAGCGCATCCCGAAAAGTGTGAAGCGGTTTTCGGACCCGATGCGCGTTCTTAAGTCAGTGTTAACAAACCTCACCCGCACGAAATGCAGCATGGCGCGGATTTCCACAGCCGTCCTCATCCGGCGGTCCGGCTTATGTGCGGAATTCCGCCCTCCGTTTCAGATATTGAAATGAAATAAAACCTTTTTTGACGGTTTTAGGGGGAATAGGGTGTTTATCCCAAGCCTATACTGCCATACTAACACCCTAAGTAAACCTATAATTGTCAGACAAATAAGCGCGAGACGGAACGCCGGAATGCCCATCGACAAGACCAAGGTCAGTGACGAAGAAGCCCTGAATTTCCACCAGTACCCCACCCCCGGGAAGATCGGGCTTCAACCGACCAAGCCTATGGCGACGCAGCGTGATCTGGCGCTGGCCTATTCGCCGGGTGTTGCTGTGCCGGTGCGCAAGATCGCCGAAAATCCCGATGCCGCCTACGACTATACGTCGAAAGGCAATACGGTCGCGGTGATTTCAAACGGTACCGCCATTCTCGGTCTTGGCAATCTGGGGGCTCTGGCGTCCAAGCCCGTGATGGAAGGCAAGGCCGTCCTGTTCAAGCGCTTTGCCGATATCGACTCGTTCGATATCGAAGTGGCGACGCAGGACCCCGATGAATTCATCACCGTGGTCAAGAACATTACGTCATCTTTCGGCGGCATCAATCTCGAAGACATCAAGTCGCCGGAATGCTTCATCATCGAGTCGGCGCTTCAGGACCTCGCTGACATTCCCGTCTTCCATGACGACCAGCACGGTACGGCCATTATCGCCGCCGCCGGCCTGATCAACGCGCTGGAAATCACCGGCCGCCGGATCGAGGACACCAAGGTCGTGCTGTGCGGCGCGGGCGCGGCGGGACTGTCCTCCATCGGCCTGATCAAGGCCATGGGCGTGAAGCCGGAAAACACCACCGTCGTCGATATCCACGGCGTGGTATATAAGGGCCGCACGGTCGAGATGGATCAGTGGAAGTCGGTCCACGCCACCGATACGGACAAGCGCACACTTGCGGAGGCGATGGTCGGTGCCGATGTGGTGCTCGGTCTGTCGGCCAAGGGCGTCATCACACCGGAAATGGTCGCCACCATGGCGCCGCAACCGATCATCTTCGCCATGGCCAATCCCGATCCGGAAATCACGCCGGAAGACGTGGCCAAGGTGCGCGATGACGCTATCGTCGCCACGGGCCGTTCGGACTATCCCAATCAGGTCAATAACGTTCTGGGCTTCCCCTATATCTTCCGCGGCGCGCTGGACGTGCGCGCCCGCCGCGTCAATCACGAGATGAAGCTGGCCGCTGCCATGGCGCTGGCGCAACTGGCCCGCGAAGATGTGCCGGACGAAGTCGCCGCCGCCTATCAAGGCCGTCACCTGAAGTTTGGCAAGGACTACATCATCCCGACGCCGTTCGACCCGCGCCTGATCTGGTACATTCCGCCCTTCGTGGCGCAGGCCGCCATGGATACCGGCGTGGCGCGCAAGCCGATCGAGGACATGGACTCCTATCGCAAGACGCTCGAAAAGCGCCTCGATCCGTCGGCGGGCTTCCTGCAAAACATCACCGCCACGGTGCGGTCACGCCCCTCCAAGCGCATCGTCTTTGCCGAAGGCGAAGACATCTCGGTCATCCGCGCCGCCCACGCCTTCAAGGCGCAGGGTCTGGGCACACCCATCCTTTGCGGCCGCGAAAACCTTGTCACCGCCAATATGCGCGCGGCGGGTCTCGACCCGGCGGAAGAGGATATCGAAATCGTCAACGCCCGACTGAGCCACCGCAATTCGGCCTATTCACAGCTTCTTTACAGCCGCCTGCAACGCAAGGGCTTCCTCAAGCGCG
This sequence comes from Asticcacaulis excentricus, assembly GCF_003966695.1. Classification (NCBI taxonomy): domain Bacteria; kingdom Pseudomonadati; phylum Pseudomonadota; class Alphaproteobacteria; order Caulobacterales; family Caulobacteraceae; genus Asticcacaulis; species Asticcacaulis excentricus. The sequence goes on along the minus strand of NZ_AP018827.1, from coordinate 2,023,859 downwards.
ACGTAGACCGTCTGATCAATCAGGACCGCAACTCGTTCGCCGCCGCCATGGTCCTGTCCGGCCACGCTGACGGCATGGTCACCGGCGTCACCCGCTCCTTCGATCAGGCCTTTGAGGAGGTCCTGCGCGTCGTCGATCCGGCCCCCGGCGGGCGCGTGATGGGTCTATCCATCGTGCTGGCGCGCGGCAAGACGGTCTTCATCGCCGACACCACCGTGGCCGAGTTGCCCGATCCCGAAGAACTGGTCGAAATCGCCGTCGAAGCGGCCATGGCTGTGCGCGGCATGGGCCATACGCCGCGCGTCGCCTTCATGTCCTATTCGACCTTCGGCAACCCGGCCGGTGAGCGGTCCGACCGCGTGGCCAAGGCGGTTGAGCTTCTGGAACAACGCGGCGTCGATTTCGAGTTTGAAGGCGAAATGCCGCCCGACGTGGCGCTCGACCCGGCCCTGTGGGCCAACTACCCGTTCCAGCGCCTGACCGCTCCGGCCAATATTCTGGTCATGCCGGCCATCCACTCGGCGTCAATCTCGACCAAGCTGGTGCAGGCTCTGGGCGGGGCAACCGTCGTCGGTCCCCTGCTGCTGGGCCTGTCGAAGCCGGTGCAGATCTGTCAACTGTCGGATTCGGTCACTAAAATCCTGACCATGGCCACCTTCGCGGCCTATGATATCCGCGCCAATATCCATAGCTGAGCCTTAAGGCGAGCCCACCACACATGAAACAGGGCGGAGCCGTCAGGCTTCGCCCTGTTCTTTTACGGCGCCCGCCCGGATCAGCCAGAGGGCCAGCACAACGGCGACCAGCCCCACCAGCGCCGTATAGGTGAAAAACAGCATATAGCCCGCCCCCAGTGCTTCGCGACTGACGCCCAGAGCCTCAGCCGGTTTGGCAAAGCTGATAGCGGGCAGGTTGTTGAGATAGCCCATGAAGGGTGTTGCGACATTGCCTTGATCGGCGCCGCGCGCTGCGCCTTCGACGATGCGCCCAGATTGTGACGCCAGCAGCTTACCCGGAAGCGCGTAAAGCGAGGACAGAAGTGCGTACTGCGGGGCGGCAAAGCGCTCGGAAATCAGGGACGACATATAGGCGACCAACACCACCCCGGCATAGCCACCGGAGATATTGTCGATGGCCAGAGCGATGGAAAAGGCCGGAATGCTGTTGCCCTGCGTCGCCAGCCAGGCATAGGCAAAATTGGACGCGGCGCAGGCAAAGGCCCCAACGATCAGGCTCTTTTTCATGCCCAACCGGGTCATGGAAAGCCCGCCGGCCGTCACCCCGATAATGGTCATGATGACGCCGAAAATCTTGCGCACTTCGCCGATCACAGAGAGGTCAAAACCCAGATCACGGTAAAAGGCACCATTGATATTGAGCAGAAAGTCCGACAGACGATAGACGCAGATACCCGCCAGAATCAGCCAGGCGAGGTTTTCATAGCGCACCAGAAAATCGGTCATCGGTTCAACAAAGGTCTGACGCAGATAGGCCCCCGGACGTGTGGGCGTGCGCGGCAAGGGCAGGCAGGCGACAAACAGCAGGCCCAACCCGATCAGCACCGCCGGGAATTGCAGAAAAATACCGGTTTCACGGCTGGTCCACACGGCTTTGGCCGCCTCATAGGCGTCTGCGGTTGGAAACAGGAACTGGAACAGGCTGATATTACCGGTCAGCCCCGACCCCATCAGCGAGGCCGCCAGCAGCATCAGCAGCACGCGCCCGCCCCATTCGAGCGCTTCAGTAACCGGATGCGGTGGCAAATCCCCGTAGTGGATAGGCCGGATAATATGCTCGCCTTCGCGCGCCAGCAGGGTTCCCGTAATACCGATCAGCATCATGGCCGCCATCAGTGCATAGGCCGGTCGCCAGCCATAATGTTCGGCAATGATCAGGGGCAGGATACCGGCCACAAAGGTCGAAACCCGCGCCCCCCAGGTATAGGCCGTCGTCAATACCGCCTGCCCCCCAGAGCCCGCGCTTTCAATCCGCCACGCGTCGATGACAATATCCTGCGTTGCCCCCAAAAATCCCAACAACACAGCGATCAGAGCCATGAGCATCAGATGGTCCTGAGGATTAAGCCCGGATATGGTCCACAGGCCCAGCAGGATCGCCACCTGCATGATCAGCATCCAGCTTCGCCTGTGTCCCAAAAGCGCCGTGAGGCCGGGGATACGCACCCGATCGACCAGCGGGGCCCACATAAATTTCAGGCTGTAGGCAAAGGTCGCCAGCGAAAAGAAGGCGATGACCTCAAGCGACAGACCCTCATCGCGCAGCCAGATGGACAGGGTATCAAAGATCAGGCTGAGGGTCAGACCGGCCGAGAAACCCAGAAAAATCATGGCCAGCGTCTTGCGCGTGAAGAAGGGCTTCACGGCCTGCCAGAGGGTCTTGGTCTCAGGCTGGGCGGGTGGCGTCGTGGTCATGCGTATCCCCGGTAATGATCTGGAGCGATGTGCGGAAAAGTGTGAGCGGTTTTCCGTAAAAACATCGCGACCAAGCAAAAACTTAGAGCCATTCGACGGCTCAACTGAGCCGACGAATGCTCTAAACGCCGATCATCGGGGGAAGCCATTGATTTGGCAAGGGCGCAAAAAACCCGTCAGGCGGCGTTCGCGCGCCCGCACCATTGGCTCAGCCGATGGCGCAGCGCCGGCAGCTCAATGGGTTTGGTCAGGAAGTCATCCATACCTGCGGCCAGACAGGCGCGCCTGTCTTCTTCGTAGGCATTGGCGGTCAGGGCGATGATCGGCACCCTCACGCCTTTGGCGCGCAAGGCCTTTGTCGTGCCGATACCATCCAGACCGGGCAGACCAAGGTCCATGAACACAATATCATAGAGGTTTTGCGTTTCGATCAGACGCAGCGCCTCTTCACCACTGGCGGCACGCTCCACCCGACAGCCTTCGCGTTGCAGCAGGATCTGCGCCAGCAACGCATTGACCGGATTATCTTCGACCAGCAACACCTGCACGCCGGGGGCAACCACCGGGACGATACGGTCGTCTTCGGTCGTCGCGGCCAGTTCCTCGTTTGGCAAAGGCTTGAGCGACAGGGTTTCGATACGTTCTTTCAGCGAACTGCGGCGCAAGGGCTTAATCAGGTAGCCGGCCCAGCCCTTATCGCGCCAGGCCGGGATTTCATCGCGTTCTTCTGGGGCCAGCAGGATCAGACTGCGGTTGTTGGGTGCAGGCACCGGTTCAGACAGGCCGCGGCGATCCGCCAGCACCACAGCGCGTGAACGACGGCCAATGCCCTTAAGCTGAGTGGCCTGACGCACACGGATACCACAACTGTCGAGATGCGATTGCGCCGCCTCGGCCAGAACCGGATTGGTCGTGACGCATATGACATCGGGGGCAGCGCGAAGTTCAGGTGTGGCGCGCAGGGTGCAGGCCACGGGGAAGGTTGCGGTGAATAATGACCCTTTGCCCGGCTCTGACTGAAGGTCGAGTTCCGCATTCATGGCCTCGATCAGTTTTTTGACGACGACCAGCCCCAATCCCGCCCCGCCGTATTGCGCCCCGGCGTGCGAGGGATCGACCTGCCCAAAGGCCTCGAAAATACGCGCCCTCGCCTCTTCGGGAATACCGGCCCCTGTGTCGCGCACGCCGAACCGCACCGCCCCGGCCTCCGTCAGCGTCACATCCATCAGAACGCCGCCGGACTGGGTAAATTTGAGCGCATTGCCCGCCAGATTGAACAGAATCTGACGCAAACGTCCTTCATCAATTTCAATGGCCGCAAGACGGGGATCGAGGCTCCAGGCGATTTCAATACCCCCCGCATAGGCGCGCGGTGAGAGAAGCTCAGCCACGCTTTGCAGCAGGGGTTCGAGTTCGACCAGATGGCTTTCCAGATGGATATGCCCGGCTTCGATACGCGCATAGTCTAGCAGATCGTTGACCAGAGTCAGCAGATGTTCGCCAGATTCGCGCGCAGTCTGAAGATAGGACTGTTGTTCAGCGGTCAGCGACGTACGATTGAGCAGCGACAGCATCCCCAGCACGCCATTGAGCGGTGTGCGGATTTCATGGCTCATCAGCTTGAAGAAATCCTCGCGCGCCTTGAGCTTCTGCGCCGCCTCGCGGGCTTCGGCTTCGGTCATCAGACGGCTGTCTGTCTGATCCGGCGCGAGGGACGTCTGGCGTCTGGACATGGGGGGCGTGTGTCTCCGTACTTCGTTTTGAAGTCCGTTGCAGCCTAGCGGCAAATCCTTAACGTCGGCTCAAGCGGTCGGTATTTTTCCCGATAAAACGGCGGTCGGCTGCGGTTCGGATGTCGCCCGTCGATAGATCAGCGCTTCAGCCACATGCCGACGCAATAGGGGCGTGTTCTCACCACTCAGAGCGCTTTCTATATCGGCAATGGTGCGCGCCAGTCGCACACAGCGTGTCCAAGCCCGCGCCGACAGGTTGGCGCGCTGCGCCGCCTGCACCAGTAGGGTACGCGCCGCTTCGTCCAGTGGCGCAATGGATTCCAGCGCCGACCCCGACGCCGTGGCATTGATACCTGCCTCCGGCGGCAGGCCCAGGCGGCGCGCCCGTTCCGTCTGGATATGACGCGCGGCCTGTACACGGGCGGCGACCTCCGCTGAACCTTCAGCCGGTGGCGGCAGAGCCATGTCGGCCGCCGTCACCGGGGGCACATCGATTTGCAGGTCGATGCGATCCATCATCGGCCCGGACACACGCCCCTGATAGTCGCGTTGACACTTCGGGGCTTTGCCGCACGCCCCCTTCCCCACACCCCCATAACCGCAGCGGCAGGGGTTCATGGCGGCGACCAGTTGCACCCGCGCCGGGTAACGGATGTGATGGTTGGCGCGCGCCACGACGACTTCGCCGGTTTCCAGCGGTTGCCGCAGGCTGTCGAGGGCCTGTGGCGAATATTCGGGCAATTCATCCAGGAACAGGACGCCATTGTGCGCCAAAGACACCTCCCCCGGCTTGGCGCGTAAACCGCCCCCCGTAAGTGCGGCCATTGAGGCAGAATGATGGGGCGAGCGAAATGGACGCTCGCGCGTCAGATTGCCCTTTTCCAGCAGACCTGCCATCGACCATATCTGCGAGGTTTCCAGCAATTCGGTGGCGGTCAATGGCGGTAATATGCCGGGCAGGCGCTGCGCCATCATCGACTTGCCCGATCCGGGCGGGCCGACAAACAACAGATTGTGTCCTCCCACGGCGGCGATTTCGAGGGCCCGTTTGGCGGCCTCCTGCCCCTTGACCTCCTTCAGGTCTGGCTGCGCCCCTTTTGATATTACTTCGCCGGGTTGCGGTGCGCTGAGCACCGCCTGTCCCTTGAAATGCGCGATCAGGTCAATCAGCGAGCGTGGCGCCAGTATGGGTACATCCCCGGCCCAGGCGGCTTCCCGGCCATTGGCTTCCGGACAGATCAGCCCCATGCCGTAAGAGCCTGCGGCAATGGCGGCGGGCAGGGCACCGGCCATAGCCCCGATCTGCCCGTCCAGCTTCAATTCACCGGCACAGACATAGCCATCCAGCGCATCCTGCGGGATAACGCCCATCATCACCATCAGTGCCAGCGCGATAGGCAGATCGTAATGCGAGCCTTCCTTGGGCAGGTCAGCGGGGGCCAGATTGGCGACAATGCGCTTGGCGGGAATGCTCAAACCCATGCCCGCAAAGGCCCCGCGCACCCGGTCGCGGCTTTCGGCCACCGCCTTGTCGCCCAGACCGACCACCACGAAGGCCAGATTACCCGAGGTAATTTGCACCTCAGCCTCAACGCGATGCGCCTTCGCCCCCTCAAACGCCACGGTTGTTACACGCGCCGGCATAGTCCCCTCCAATGGATAACTGCATAAGGAAACGCCAAAGCGCTAACCTTACGCAAATCTTATCCACACCCTAGGGAATGAATTTAGACAAATCAAGAACAAAAATCGAACAAAATGGCATAAATACACAAAACTGTAATATGAGACCTGCCGTAACCACGAAATCTCGGATATTTTCCTTTAGATTCTAAGCCTTGGCTGTGGACAGCTTACGTTCCACCGCGTTCCATAAAGCGTCGCCCGCATCTATGCCGTCAAACGCTTTAAGTTGCACCGCGCCCGTCGGCGACGTCACGTTGATTTCTGTCAGATAATCCCCGATGACGTCAAGACCCACAAAGATGAGGCCGCGTTCACGCAGGGCCGGGCCCACCGCCGCGCAGATTTCCAGATCACGCGGCGTCAGCGTCGTGGGCGCCGCCGTTCCGCCGACGCGCAGGTTGGAACGCACCGCGTCCTTTTGCGGCACGCGATTGATGGCCCCGACCACTTCGCCATCGACCAGAATGATGCGCTTGTCACCCGCCGACACGGCCGGGATGAATTTTTGCAGCACCAGAGGCTCACGACCAATCGCCGCGTGCAGTTCGATCAGGGCATCGAGATTACGGTCATCCGCCTTGAGCTTGATGATACCGCCACCAGCCGCCCCATGCAGGGGTTTCAGGATCACGTCACCGTGGCGCTGCTGAAAATCGCGCAGGGCTTCGGGATCGGCGCTGATCAGGGTCGGCGGTTGAAGACCCTGAAAATGCTGGGCGAACAGTTTTTCCGGACAATCGCGCACGCTGCGCGGATCATTGACGACCAGCGTCTTCGGATGGATCATTTCGAGCAGGTAGGTGGCGGTAATATAGGCCACATCAAACGGCGGGTCCTGACGCATCAACACCACATCGACATCGCTGCCCAGATTGAGCTTCTGGTAGGCGTCGGCGGTAACGTGATCGCCCTTGACCGGCCGCAGCGTTACCTTGCGCGCGCGGGCGAAAATCTCACCGTCTTCCAGAGACAGGTGTTGCGGTTCATAGACCCACAGTTCGTGCCCGCGCGCTTGCGCCGCCATCATCAGCAGGAAGGTGGTATCCCCGGCGATATTGATGGTTTCGATCGGGTCCATCTGGACGGCAACGCGCAGGGTCATAGGGCTAACTCTCGTTTCTTGCCATCTATTTATAGAGCTTGAGCGTCAGCACAAGGGGACGGGGGTCAGATTCCGTCGGCAAAGGCGTCGCGCACGTAGCGCACACCGCGTGGCGTCACGACATAGAGATCAACGTGCAGGCTGAGTTTGGCCAGTTGCGGGCGGCGGGCCTGAAGCTGATGACCCGCCTGCCATAGACGGTATTTCTGGGTGGGAGAGACCGCTGTCAGGGCCTCCATAACGGTGCGGCGTTGCTTGACCTCAATGACCGCAAGGCGTTGACCGCGCAGGGCCAGAATGTCGATTTCACCTTCCGGTGTTTTCAAGCGAAACCCCAAGATGCGGTGCCCGGTGAGCAAGAGATGAACGAGCGCGATATATTCGCTCAGATGCCCGCGTTTGTGCGCCTTCTGCCCGCGTTCTACCTTGTGGGCATTGGGGCGTTTCATTTCAAATCCAGCGCCCGCTTGTAGATGACCTTGCGCGGCAGGTCGAACTTCTGCGCCAGGAGAGCCGCCGCTTCGGACGGCGGCAGGGTTTTCAGCGCGTCGATAATGGCCGCATCCAGATCGTCGGCAGAGGCTGCCTCGGCCTGACCCGGCCCGATTAGCACCACAATCTCGCCCTTCGGCTCCTGAAGTTCGCGACAATCGATCAGTTCGCCCAGCGTACCGCGCACGCAGGTTTCATAAAGCTTGGTAAGTTCTCGGCACACAGCCGCCGGACGCTCGCCCAGAACGGCACGCATATCGCTCAGAGACTCGTGCAGGCGGGGACCGGTTTCAAAAAAAACCACTGTTGATTCAAGCGCTTTAAAATCGGACAGAAAGGTCTTCCTGGCCGCTGATTTATTGGGCAGAAACCCCGCAAACATAAACCGATCCGTCGGCAATCCAGCCAGACACAAAGCCGCCATCACGGCCGACGGGCCCGGAATGGGATGCACCCGTGCCCCGGCTTCCAGCGCCATATTGACCAGCCGGAAGCCCGGATCGGAGACCAGAGGCGTGCCGGCATCCGACACCTGCGCTACGATGTCACCGGCGTGCAGCCGGGTCAGGATTTCCGGAATGACCTGCGGCCCCGAATGGTCGTCGTAACGGATCAGCTTTTTCTTCAGGTCATAGGCCGAGAGCAGCTTGCCCGTCACCCGCGTATCTTCGCACAGCACCACATCGGCGGCGCGCAGCACGTCGAGCGCGCGCAGGGTGATGTCGCGCAGATTACCGATCGGCGTCGCAATAATATAGAGCCCCCCTTCAACAGGACGGGGCGGTGGGGCAAAGAAATCGCTCATGCCCCTATCTGGCGCATGGGCCGCCGTTTGGAAAGCCTAAATAATGCCGGCGCAGGTGCGGGCCAATGCCTTGCGCCGCGCCACACTCAGCTCCAGCCCCGTCACCTTCCAGTCGAGACCGTTGCGTGACACGACCAGATAGTCGTCGCCGCTGATGCGGTACTGGCGCGCGGCAAAGCTACCGTAGCGGATGCGCGGATCGGGCTTCCAGTTGAGCTTGGCCGGTTGTGGCTTGAGGTATTTGAGCAGGGCGACGAAGCCCTGCGCCTCACCCGCCGTCTGGGCGCATAGATGCAGGTCAATGGTCTTTTGCGGTTCGGGTTCAAGGGCCGGTTTGGGCTTGCTGCCGAATAGAGACGCGCTCTTGTCCCACATGCGTTGCAGGAAGCCTTCCTTGTGTTCGGCAGGCCTTGGTGCCGCTACCGGGATCACCTCATAGGGGGCGATCTCGTTATACAGACGGTTGGTGATGGACGTGCCGTCGATCAGAGCCTCTACGCGGGCCACCTTACCGGCGCTGGCATAGGTCAGGGTGTCGATGGCCACGGCCTGCGCGCGATAGACATCCCAGCAGACAACACCGCCGATGACCGCCACCAGAACCGACAGTACGATCAGAATTCTGCGCCATTTGTGCATGGGAAGCCCCCTTTTCACCGCTTGTATAAGAGGCAAAACGGAAAAAATTATGACAGAAGTTCCAGAAGCAGCCGATCAAGTACCACCCGGCCCTTAGGCGTGGCGCGCAGACGCTGCGGCGTCAATTCCAGGAAACCCTCGGCGATCAGCTGATCCCGCTTGTTTAGCGGCAACCCGGCAATGCGTTCAAGCCGCACCCCTTCGATCAGACGTAGACCCAGCATCAGCGCCTCTTCGCTGGCCTCTTCGGGCGATAGGGGTTCGGGCGTCACGCTGTGGCCGGTTTCGCGGACACGGGCGATATAGACTTTAAGATCAGCCTCAGCGACCGTCGTGTGGCGTAAATGGTCTAAGGTCAAACGACCATGAGAGCCGGGTCCGATACCCACATAGTCCACACCTTCCCAGACATTAATATTGTGCTGGGACCGTGCGGCCACGCCGCGCGCATGGTTCGACACCTCATAGGCCTCATAGCCCAGTTCGCTCAGAACAGACTGAGTTGTATCATAGAAGGCTTCGCCCTGTTCGGGATCGGGAATGCGCAACTGCCCACGGCGGGCGGCACGCCCGAAGGCGGTCTCGGATTCGATGGTCAGTTGATAGGGTGAGATATGTTCGACACCCAGACGCGCGGCCCGTCGTAGCTCGGCTTCCCAGTTTTCAAGGCTTTGCTCCGGCAGGGCATAGATCAGGTCCAGCGACACGCGCTCAAAGACAGAAAGGGCGGTCTCCAATCCCGTGAGCGCTTCCCGCGCCGAATGGTTGCGCCCGAGAAAGCGCAACGCCGCGTCATCCAGCGACTGAATCCCGATCGACAGGCGATTGATACCCGCCGCCTTAAAGGCGCGATAGCGGGCGACTTCGGCATCGGTTGGATTGGCCTCCAGCGTGATTTCAATATCGCCAGTAACCGGAAACAGGGTTTTGGCCTCGGCGATCAAGGCCCCCACCCAGTCGGGCTTCATCAGCGACGGCGTGCCGCCACCAAAAAACACCGAGGCCAGACGGCGCGGCCCCAGCCATAACGCCTGGGTCCTCAGATCGGCGCGGATGGCCTCAAACAGGGCCTGCTGCGTGTCGGTCTGACCGCGATCGCGCGTGACATTGAAATCGCAGTAGGGACAGATGCGCGAACAATAGGGCCAGTGGATATAGAGGGCGACGAGGGCCGGGTTCAGAACAGCCATGCTTTCAACTGTTCGAAGGCCAGATGGCGGTGGCTGAGGCTGTCCTTCAGCGCTTCGTCCATCTCGGCATAGGTGATCTCATAGCCATCCGGCTGAAAGATGGGGTCGTAACCGAACCCCTTGTCCCCGCGCGGCGCGACGATGTCACCGTGCACCACGCCTTCGAAGACCACCGCATGGCCTTGGGGCCAGGCGACGGCCAGAGCCGAGGTAAACCACGCTTGTGTCGAATAGGTGTCGGGATTGTGCACCTCGGCCTGAATCATCTTGTGATGGATGATTTCCATGGCGCGCGGAAAATCCTTCTGCGGTCCGGCCCAGCGCGCGCTGTAGATCCCCGGATCACCGTTTAACGCCGCGATGCTCAGGCCGGAATCGTCGGCCAGAGCCGGCAGGCCCGCCGCCATAGCCGCATGACGGGCCTTAAGGATGGCATTGCCAACAAAGCTGTTTTCCGTCTCATCCGGCTCCGGCAGGCCCAGACTGCCCGCCGAGACGATCTCAAACCGGCCATTGAGCAGGGTGTCGATTTCGCGCGCCTTGCCCGGATTGTGGGTAGCGGCAATCAGTTTCTGACCGGCAACAAGCGCAATCGACATGAACAGTCTCCGTTTGCCGACTGTGTAGCCTATGCCGCGCGCAATGAAAAAGCCGTAATTTGGCGATGACGGTTTTTTGTGGCAGAGATCGTTTTCATTCCTCGGCATAGGGTAGCTCATGCGTTTTCTGGGCCCGCGTTCGATCTCCAGCCTGCTCAAGACGGCCCTCGATGTCGTCTATTACGGCCTGTTCGCCATGATCGTGGCGGTGGGGATCGCCGCCCTGTGTTTGTTGTCGGTGCCGACTCTCGCCGCCGAGGTGATGGCGCGCATGAAGATGGTGGCGCAGATCAACGGCACGCAGCAGGCGATATTGATGCTGGCCTTCGGTGTATCGCTGTCGGGCTATCTGCTGATCATGCGCTGGACACGACAGGTATTTCGCACCCTGGCCGAAGGCGATGTCTTCCACCCGGACAATACGCTGCGCCTGCGCTGGATCGGCTTCGGATTGGCCGGGGTGGAGCTTTATTCCTATGCGTCGCGCGCTCTGGCCGAGGCCATACTGAAAATGCCGGTGGAGCCGGTCTATGGGATGCGGGCGGTAACGGCGTGGTTTTCAGTGCTGGTCGTCTTCGTGCTGGCCGAAGTGTTCAAGGAAGGGGCGCGGCTGAGGGCCGAAGCCAATCTGACCATATGAGTATGACGATCTGTCTGAGTGAGCAACTGGCGCGGCGGCGTCTGTCTCTGGTCGAACTGTCCGACCGGACAGGGATTGCCGTGCGGCATCTGGAATTGCTGCGCGATCAGAAGGCCGTGGCCGTGCGGTTGCGCACGCTGGAATCTCTGTGCCGGGCGCTCAACTGCACGCCCGGCGATCTGCTGGTTATCAAGGACGAGGAATAGGTCTTACTTGCCCGCCGCTACGCGTTGCAGGGCGAACAGTTCCGCCGCCCCTTGGGTGGCCAGATCGAACAGGGTGTTGAATTCATCGCGTGAGAAACCACGCTTTTCGCCGGTGGCCTGAATTTCGACGATGTGGCCCGAACCGGTCAGCACAAAGTTCGAGTCCGTCTCTGCGGTCGAATCCTCATCATAGTCGAGGTCGAGCACCGGTACGTTTTCATAGACACCACAGGACACGGCCGCGACCTGATCAATGATCGGGTTGGCGGAAATCAGCTTTTGCTCCAGCAGCTTGTCGCAGGCCAGAGACAGGGCCACCCACGCCGCCGTGATCGAGGCGCAGCGCGTCCCGCCATCGGCCTGAATCACATCGCAATCCAGCGTAATCTGACGCTCACCCAGCGCCTTGAGATCGACCACGGCGCGTAAAGAGCGCCCGATCAGGCGCTGAATTTCCTGCGTGCGGCCTGACTGCTTGCCCGCCGCAGCTTCGCGGCGCGAACGGGTGTGGGTCGAACGCGGCAGCATACCGTATTCCGCCGTCACCCAACCCTGCCCCTTGCCCTTCAGGAAGGGCGGAACGCCCTGCTCCACGGACGCTGTGGCCAGCACCTTGGTATGGCCCACCGTGATCAGGCACGAACCTTCGGCATAGCGCGTCACACCCGTTTCGAGCGTCACCTTACGTAACTGATCCGCCTGACGGTTGGACGGACGAAAGGTTTTCAGGGCATTCAGGGCGTCGAATTGCGACATGGCGGGGACCTCCATTGTATGCGGACGTGCCTATCAGCATAGGTTCGCTTGGGCAAAGGTTTTTGTGGCGTGCTCCATAAACATAAATAATAACACAAGAATCCGACTTAAGCCCGCCGTCCCGTGTACCAAAGCACCTGTCGTTGACACGTCGCTTCGCTCAGCTATTGTGATAAAAAAGGAGGGGTCGTGTCAGACGATATTGTCTATTCCGCCGTCGTACACACCGACTATACGCCGTTCTTTCTGAGCCTGTTTGCAGGCTGGATAATCCTGTTTGTGGGGGTTTTATTCCGTGGCCGGCGCTTTGCGTTTTTCGCACTCCCGTTGGGGATTGCAATACCATTGGCCCAACTTGTTTTGGCGGGCTTTTGGAGAAGTCTGTTTGATTTCGAAATAGTAGCTTGGAATACGATCTACTGGCTAATACCCGGTCTTGTTGTGACCGGCCTCGGTCTGTTAATCCGACGGCTAACGATGAAAAACTAAACAGCACACCAGCCGTTTTTTAGTCCCGCTTTTCATCGACCTTGCGCGACACCTTGCAGTCCTTATCGACGCAGGCATAGGTGTTACCGTTCTCATCGACCGGCTCTTTGCCCTTGTTTTTCAGCGATTTGGTAACGCGCCACAGGCCTCTGAGGGGCTCAAAATCACGGGTTTTGGTCTTTGGTTTCGGCTTGTAAGCGCTGGGAATTTCGGTCGTCGCAGTGTCGGTGCGCGTTTTGAACACGGGGGGTTTGGTCAGGGTCACCACCTCATCGGCTTGCGCCGCCCCCGCCATCACCAGCCCCATCGCGACCGTCATGCAGACTATGTTACGCATCAAAACCTCCCTGTTCAGATATTCTGATTGAGTCCTGCAATCGTGGCAATTTGGCGGCAAATGCGACGGCCCTCGCGAAGCCTCTTCACAAGCGCGCAAAGGCTTCTATATCCTTAAGCCATGAAGACATCGCTCTCGACCCTGATGAGTGGCACGGCCTCGCTGACCGAACTGGACGCGCGGGCGCGTGAGGTATTCCGTCACGTGGTGGAGGCCTATCTGGAAACCGGTGAGCCGGTGGGATCGCGCACCCTGTCCAAGGGCGGGATCGCCCTGTCCCCGGCCTCGATCCGCAACACCCTGTCCGATCTGGCCGAACTGGGTCTGCTCAGTGCCCCGCATATTTCCGCCGGGCGGATGCCGACGCATCAGGGCCTGCGCCTGTTCGTCGATGGCCTGCTGGAGGTCGGCGACGTAGCGCAGGACGCCAAGCGCGAAATCGAAGCGCGCCTGACGGCCAAGGGTATGACCTTCGACAGCGCCCTGCGCGAAGCCTCCAACCTGTTGTCAGGCCTTGCCGGTGGGGCGGGTGTGGTGATGACGCCGTCGTTTGAGGCCGGGGTGCGTCACGTCGAATTCGTCAAGCTGGCCCCGGATCAGGCGCTGGCCGTGCTGGTCTTCGACGACGGGCGGGTCGAAAACCGCCTGATGGCGCTTGATCTGGGGGTGACACCTGCCGACCTGATCGAGGCCTCCAACTATCTCAGTACGCGCCTGAGAGGGCGCACGCTGGGTGAGGCCGGGCGCGACCTGCGCGCCGAGCTTGAGGCCGAACGTCAGCAGCTCAATGAGGCGGCGACGGGTCTCATCGCGCGCGGACTGGCCGCCTGGGCGGGCGGCGAGGCGGATAAGCGCGCGCTGATCGTACGCGGGCAGGCCAATCTTCTGGAGGCTTCGGCGCTCGAAGACCTTGAGCGCGTGCGCGCCCTGTTCGAGGATCTGGAAGAAAAGGAAGAGCTGATCAACCTGCTCGACAATGTGCGTTCGGCGCAGGGGGTAAGAATTTTCATCGGATCGGAATCGAAACTGTTTTCTTTGTCCGGTTCGGCTGTTATTGCAGCGCCCTATATGTTGGGCGGTCAGAGCCAGAAGGTCGTCGGCGCCATCGGCGTCATCGGGCCCGCCCGGTTGAATTATGCGCGCATCATCCCACTTGTGGATTACACCGCGAAAATCCTCGGCCGCCTGCTGGAGCAGGAACGGTCCTAACCCACAGAGTCTAAAGAGTAATGAGCGAAGAACATACTGAACAAGACGCCCCGTTCGCCAATGACGCCATCGACACGCTGAACGCGGCGCTGGAGCAGCTTCAAGCTGAAAACGCCGCACTCAAGGAACAGGCGCTGCGCTACGCCGCCGAAGCCGAAAACGTCAAACGCCGCGCTGAGCGCGAAATGAACGACGCGCGCGCCTATGCCATTCAGCGCTTTTCGCGCGACCTTCTGGGCGTCGCCGACGTGCTGCAACGCGCGCTTCAGGCCGTCCCGGCGCAGATCGAAGACCCGGCGTTCAAGAACTTCGTCTCCGGCATCGAGATGACGGAAAAGGAACTGGCCGGAGCCTTTGAAAAGAACGGCGTCAAGAAGATCGCGCCGCTCAAAGGCGACAAGTTCGACCCGAACTTCCATCAGGCCGTGATGGAGCAACCCTCCACCGAGGTCGAGGGCGGCAGCGTCCTGATGGTCATGCAGGCGGGCTATGAGCTGTTTGGCCGCACCATCCGCCCGGCCATGGTCGTGACGGCGGCCAAGACGGCCAGCGCCGCCAACGGGGCCTATAATGGCGGCGACAACGCCTCCGGCGGCACGGTCAATACGCAGGCGTAACCGACGAAAACACCTCCCCGTCTGACGGGGAGGTACGCGCGGTATGCTTACAAATAGGTCTCAAACCACTTGAGCAATTCGGCCCAGCCTTCCTTGGCGGCCTTCTCGTTATAAAGGGCGCGGTAGTCGGCGTGGAAGCCGTGCTTGGCGTCCTTATAGACCTCGATATGGCTGGGGGTCTTGCCAGAGGCCTTGAGCGCCGCATTCATGCGCTCAACACTTTCCAATGAAATGCCGCCATCCTGCCCGGCATAGAGACCCAGAACCGGACGACGCAGGTCGGCCGCGCGGTCGATTGGCCACTGACGGTCTTCCTTACCCAGGAAATCGGTCGCCGCCGGACGCTCCAGACGCCCGTACCACGCCACGCCCGCCTTGATGTCGGGGATGGACGACGACGCCATCCATGTTACGGCACCGCCCCAGCAGAAGCCGGTAATGCCGATGCGCGAGGTATTGGCGAACTTCGTCTTGCCGAACACACCCTTTGACTGTCCCACGTCGGGATTGGTTTTCAACCAGGCGATCAGGGTTCTCAGGTCGCCCATCACCTGTTCATTGGTCGCGGTTTCGACCAGCTTGCGGATTTCGGCTGTGTCTTTCAACGCCGCCGCATTGCCCTTGCGCGCAAAGGGGTCAAAGGTCAGGGCCACATAGCCCTGATGCGCCAGACGGCGGCATACATCGCGCAGATAGTCGTGCAGGCCGAAAATTTCAGGCACAACCAGCACCACCGGACGACGCTTGGCGTCTTGGGGCAAGGCAATATAGGCCGGGATGGCGTAATCGCTATCGGTCGGCACCGTCAGGTCTTTGGCGATGAGACCGGCCGAAGGTGTCGTGATCGGCGATTGCGCGGCGGCGGCCCCAGCGCCCAGCGCATAACCCGCAAAAAACAGCCCGGCTATGCCGCGACGACTGACGTGGAAATCCCGCGCTTCGCTGCCTTCGGGGCGCGTCAGGGGCAGATTGTTCGTGGTCATTGGCGAGTCTCCCGGTATCTGTCTTTGTGTGCCCTACCTAACAACAGGATGCGGGCCACTGCAATACGGACCACCTTTATGACCGCGTTCTGAAAAACCCTCAAAATAATGCAAGCATTGCAGGGCCCCCTCTTGCAGGCCGCCACGCGCCCCTTATATCGGTTGCAGATTTGGGGACGCCGAAAATCACCGGCGGCTTCCAAAATTGGTAAAATTCATCTCACCGGGGATGGACAAGCGGGGTGCTTATCTTCAAAAGGCCTCGAAAGCCCATTGCCTTAAACGGAGTAAATCTGGACTCATGGCTAAAATCATCGGTATCGACCTTGGTACGACCAATTCGTGCGTCGCCGTCATGGACGGCAAGAACCCGAAGGTCATCGAAAACGCCGAAGGCGTTCGCACCACGCCGTCGGTGGTCGCCATCGTGGACGACTCGGAGCGCCTGATCGGGCAGCCCGCAAAGCGTCAGGCGGTCACCAACCCCTCCAATACCTTCTTCGCCATCAAGCGCCTGATCGGCCGCACCTATAATGACCCGATGGTCCAGAAGGATAAGGGCATGGTGCCCTATGAAATCTCCAAGGGCCCGAACGGCGACGCCTGGGTCAAGGCCCACGGCAAGGACTATTCGCCGCAACAGATCTCGGCTTTCATCCTGCAAAAGCTGAAGGAAGACGCCGAAGCCTATCTGGGTGAAACCGTCACTCAGGCCGTCATCACGGTTCCGGCCTACTTCAACGACGCCCAGCGTCAGGCCACCAAGGACGCCGGTAAGATCGCCGGTCTCGAAGTGCTGCGCATCATCAACGAGCCGACCGCCGCCGCTCTGGCCTATGGCCTCGACAAGAATGACGGCAAGAAGATCGCCGTCTATGACCTCGGTGGGGGTACGTTCGACGTCTCGGTGCTCGAAATCGGTGACGGCGTCTTCGAAGTGAAGTCCACCAACGGCGACACCTTCCTGGGCGGTGAAGACTTCGACATGCGCGTCGTCGATTACCTCGCCGACGAGTTCAAGAAGGAAAACGGCGTCGATCTGCGTTCGGACAAGCTGGCCCTGCAACGCCTCAAGGAAGAGGCCGAAAAGGCCAAGAAGGAGCTTTCGACGGTCGCTCAATACGACCTGAACCTGCCCTTCATCTCGATGAACGCATCGGGCCCGCTGCACCTGAACCTCAAGCTGACCCGCGCCAAGCTGGAAAGCCTCGTTGAGGACCTGATCCAGAAGACCATCGCTCCCTGCCAGCAGGCGCTGAAGGATGCCGGTCTGAAGGCTTCGGACATCGACGAAGTCGTCCTCGTCGGCGGCATGACCCGTATGCCCAAGGTCGTTGAAGCCGTGAAGGCCTTCTTCGGTCGCGAGCCGCACAAGGGCGTGAACCCGGATGAAGTCGTGGCGCTCGGTGCCGCCATTCAGGCCGGCGTGCTGCAAGGCGACGTCAAGGACGTGCTGCTGCTCGACGTGACCCCGCTGACGCTCGGTATCGAAACGCTGGGCGGCGTGTTCACCCCGCTGATCGAACGCAACACCACCATCCCGACCAAGAAGTCGCAGACCTTCTCGACCGCCGATGACAATCAGTCGGCCGTGACCATCCGCGTCTTCCAGGGCGAGCGTCCGATGGCTGCGGACAACAAGCTGCTGGGTCAGTTCGACCTTGTCGGCATCCCACCCGCCCCGCGTGGCGTGCCGCAGATCGAAGTCACCTTCGACATCGACGCCAACGGTATCGTCAACGTCAATGCCAAGGACAAGGCGACCAATAAGGAGCACTCGATCCGTATTCAGGCCAATGGCGGCCTGAGCGACTCCGACATTGAGGACATGATCAAGCAGGCCGAGGCCAACAAGGCCGAAGATGAAAAGCGCAAGGCGCTGATCGAGGCCCGCAATCAGGCCGACGCTCTGGTCCATTCGACGGAAAAGGCCCTGAAGGACTTCGGTTCAAAGGTCGCCGCCGAAGACAAGACCGCTATCGAAACCGCTCTGGCCGATCTGAAGACGGCCAAGGACGGCGAAGACGTCGAAGACATCAAGGCCAAGCATCAGGCCCTTCTGACCGCTTCGATGAAGCTGGGTGAAGCCATGTACGCCGCACAAGGGGCGGGCGAAGCCGGTGAAGAGGCTCAGGCCGATGACGGCGTCGTCGATGCCGAGTTCGAAGAAGTCGATGGCGACGGCAAGAAGAGCGCGTAAGCCAGCGCTTTGACAAGTCAAAAGGGGGAGTCTGATTTCGGTTGGGCTCCCCCAACTTATGTCTCCCTTGGCGACGCAGGCGTCTCTGAGGGCTGTCCATCGGGACACTCACCCGATGCGCGTGTGGATTTTCAATTCGTTCCCTTTTCCGGATTTTCGACTGGAGTCGGAAAGCATGAGCAGGGGATGTAGCGGGTGTTCTGAGCACAGGCGGCTGTATTGTCGGCCTGTGTTCAAAATCTCTAAGCGGGACTGCTGTGTATAATGGCGCGTGATTATTACGAAATTCTGGGTGTGGCCCGCGATGCGGATGACGCGACGCTGAAATCGGCCTTCCGCAAAAAGGCGATGGAGCATCACCCTGACCGCAATCAGGGTGATGATCAGGCCGAGGCGCGCTTCAAGGAAGTCAACGAAGCCTATTCGGTCCTGTCCGACGCCAACAAGCGCGCGGCCTATGACCGTTTCGGACACGCCGGTGTCAATGGTCAGGGCGGCGGCTTCGGCGGTCAGGGTGGCTTTGGCGGACAGGGCTTCGGCAATGTCGAAGACATCTTCTCCGAAATGTTCGGCGACATCTTCGGTGGCGGGGGCGGTGGCCGCCGCTCAGGGCCGCAACGCGGCCCCGACGTGCGCTATGATTACGAAATTACGCTGGAACAGGCCTATAAGGGCGCGGATGTCGAGCTGAACGTGCCGACGACCCTGACCTGCGAAGTTTGTAAGGGCTCAGGCGCCAAGGCCGGCACCAAGCCCGTCACCTGCCATACCTGCGGCGGCGCAGGGCGCGTGCGCACCTCCAACGGCTTCTTCGCCGTGGAACGCACCTGCCCGACCTGTAACGGTCAGGGTCAGGTAATCAAGGAGCCCTGCACCAACTGCCACGGCCATGGTCAGGTTCGCGCCAATCGCAAGCTGAACGTACGCATCCCCGCCGGGGTCGATGACGGCGCGCGTATTCGCCTGTCTGGTGAAGGTCAGGCCGGGGCCAATGGCGGGCCGCGCGGCGACCTCTATATCTTCCTGTCAGTGGCCGAGCACGAGATTTTCGAGCGCGATGGCGCCGATCTGCACTGTCAGATCCCCGTACCCATGCCGACCGCCGTTCTGGGCGGCGAGGTCGAGGTGCCGTGCCTGATGGGCGGTGAAGGCTGCGACGGCACCTGCAAGCTGGAAGTCGCCATCCCCGAAGGCGCGCAGACCGGCCACAAGGTCAAGATCAAGGGCAAGGGGATGCCGGTGCTCAATTCGAAGCAGCGCGGCGATTTGCTGGTCGAGCTGTTCGTCGAAACGCCAAAGCACCTCAGCGCCCGCCAGAAGGAACTGATGAAGGAATTTGCCGAGATCGCCGAGGCACAGTCCTACGCTCAGTCGCAAGGCTTTATGCACAAGGCCAAGCGGTTCTGGGACGACATCACGGGAACGGCATAGCCCTCATGAAAAAGTCTTGCGCTGACGCGCAATACGTTTTTCATGGATCTCAATAGACAAATCCGGCTCGGGGCGGCCCGTCGCCGGATTTGACTTATTGGCGCCCGCTCCCTAGAGCGAAATGATTTTAAGAGGAATCGCCATTTCTCTCTAAATTTTTGTTTTGTCGCGATGTTTTTTGCGGAAAACCGCTTACACTTTTCCGCACATCGCTCTAGAGGAGCGGGCAGCTTATAAACCCCCGGAGTGATCATGACCCAGATTCGTTTTGCCGTTGCCGGGGCCAAGGGCCGCATGGGTCAGGCCGTTATCCGTGTCCTGAATGAGCGGGAATTGATCGTCGCCACCACCTTTGACAAGGGCGACGCCATCGACCTGTCGCAGGCCGATGCGGTGATCGACTTCACCACCCCCGTGGCCACTCTGGCTTTGGCCGAAGCCTGTGCCGCTGAGGGACAAAAGCGCGGCAAGCCTTTGGCGCATATTATCGGTTCGACCGGCTTCATGCCGGAACAGATTGCCTCCCTCGAAGCCTATGGCGACCGTAATATCGTGCTGCGTTCAGGGAACTTCTCTCTGGGCGTCAACATGCTGATGGGGCTGGTGAAACAGGCCGCGGCCAAGCTGGGGCCAGACGCCTGGGACATCGAAGTGCTGGAAGCCCATCACAAGCGCAAGGTCGATGCGCCGTCGGGCACCGCCCTGATGCTGGGGGACGCCGCTGCCGATGGGCGCGGGGTCGATCTCAAGGATGTGCGCGTGGCGGCACGCGACGGCCTGACGGGACAGCGTGAACCGGGAACGATCGGCTTTTCGGTCATTCGCGGCGGCGGCATTATCGGCGAACACAGCGTGCTGTTTGCCGCCGAAGACGAGATGATCACCCTGTCGCATTCGGCGCGCGACCGCACCCTGTTTGCACGCGGAGCCGTCGAAGCGGCGTTATGGACTACGGCGCAATCGCCCGGCCTTTACGATATGCAGGACGTTCTGGGCTTTCGCTGAGTCAATCGCCTTATACCCAGCGCTTCGGTCAGCCAGACAGGCCCAATGGCCACCAGCGCCATCAGCGCAAACTGGATGCTGTATTCCGGCTCACCAAAATCCGGGGCAAGGGGCGGCAGGCTGTACAGCAGGGGCCAAAGGCTACTGAAAACGAGGGTCAGGCACAGGGCGACCAACAATCGCGCTGCCACCGGCAGCCAGATCAGGAGGGCCGCTATGACGCCCGCCAGCAGCGCTGGCCACAGATTGAGGCCATTCAGCGCCGCTTCGACCAGATCGCTCAGCAATCCGTACAGTTCGAGGGTTTCTGTCATGGCTCATCACCCATATTCGCGTATTGGGCGAGTCTGGGGTGCTTCGCCGGGCGGGTAAACCCGGCGATCCTGCACAATTGCGTGAAATAAGGGGATTAGCCCCGCCCGGTCGAACCGAAGCCGCCCGCCCCGCGCGCCGTGTCGTCAAGGCTTTCGACCAATTCCCATTCGATACGGGCGTGACGCGCCACCACCATCTGCGCGATGCGGTCGCCGCGGCGGATTTCAAAATCCTCGGTCCCCAGATTGACCAGAATGACCCCGACCTCGCCACGATAATCGGAGTCCACCGTTCCCGGCGAGTTGAGGCAGGTAATGCCGAATTTCAGCGCCAGCCCTGAACGCGGGCGCACCTGCACCTCAAACCCCAGCGGCACGGCGACCTTCAACCCGGTAGGGACCAGAGCCCGCCCCAGTGGCTTGAGCGTCAGTATCTCACCCTCGGCGATAGCGGCGCGCAGGTCGAGACCCGCCGAGCCTTCC
The DNA here is from genome assembly GCF_003966695.1 of Asticcacaulis excentricus. Classification (NCBI taxonomy): domain Bacteria; kingdom Pseudomonadati; phylum Pseudomonadota; class Alphaproteobacteria; order Caulobacterales; family Caulobacteraceae; genus Asticcacaulis; species Asticcacaulis excentricus. Next base: position 2,002,511 of record NZ_AP018827.1, on the reverse strand, counting down.
GTCTCGTAGGCGGGAAGGGCCAGACCGGCGGCGTGCGGCAACTGGATGATGTGGGCGGTGGGCGTATAGGTCATTTCAGCCTTGTCGTCAGATACTGGATGAGGTCGGCGGCCACTTCGGCCTTGGTCAGGTGCTTGCCGGCCGTCGGGCCCGAAGCGTCGATAAGGATCATATTGGTGGTGTCGCGGTCAAAGACATCTTTCGACACGTCATTGGCCAGAATGGCGTCGGCCCCCTTGGTGCGCAGCTTCGTCTGGCCATAGACCTCGACATTGCGCGTTTCCGCCGCAAAGCCGATGACCAGCGTCGGACGCTGCGTCGGGTGGTGGCCAATACTGGCCAGAATGTCGGGATTTTTGACCAGCGTCACCGTCAGTTCGCCGTCCACGCCCTTCTTCTGCTTGTCGCGGGCAATCTCTTTGGCGCGCCAGTCGCCCACCGCCGCCACACCGATAAAGACATCGGCAGGCAGAGCCGCGTGCACCGCCTCGTGCATCTCAGCCGCCGTCTCCACGTCGATACGGGTGACACCCGCCGGGGTCGGCAGGCTGACCGGGCCGGAGACCAGTGTCACACGCGCCCCCGCCTCGGCCGCCGCAGCGGCGATGGCATAACCCTGCTTGCCGGAGGAGCGGTTGGTGATACCCCGCACGGGGTCGAGAGGCTCAAATGTCGGCCCCGCAGTGATCAGCACATGGTGGCCCTTTAAGGGTTGCGCCTTCGGCTTCAGGGCGGCCTGAATAGCGGCAAAAATCGCGTCGGGTTCGCTCATGCGACCCAGACCGTATTCACCACAGGCCATATCCCCTTCGTCAGGCCCGCTGAACAGCACGCCATCGGCGCGCAAGGTCGCCAGATTGCGCTGCGTGGCCAAGTGATGCCACATGCGGACATTCATCGCCGGTGCCATCAGGACGCGCTTGTCGGTAGCCAGCAACAGCGTGGTCGCCAGATCATCGGCCTGACCATTGGCCAGCGACGCCATCAGATTGGCGGTTGCCGGGGCGACGACCACCAGTTCAGCCTGACGCGACAGGCTGATATGGCCCATTTCGGTTTCATCAGTCAGGTCAAACAGGTCCGTATAGACCTTGTCCCCCGACAAGGCGGCGGCGCTCAGGGGCGTGACAAACTGCTGAGCGGCCTTTGTCAGCACGACGCGCACCGCCAGGCCCGCCTTTTTGAGGAGACGGATCAGCTCCAGCGACTTGTAGGCGGCGATACCGCCGCCGACGATCAACAGGATACGGGGTGGGCTTGCAACAGTCATGATATGGTCTTTAATGGCCTTTGCGAGGGTCTGGCAAGACATATGGGGGACGCATGAGGATCGCACAACGACTTCTGGCGGCGGTGGGTCTGCTGCTGCTACTGACGGCCTGCGATGCCGGACCGTCCGCCGTCCTGACCGATGGCAAGGGCGAGGCCCCGGCGCAACAGGTGGCCCCGGCCGAAGCGCCAGCACCCCGCGCCACGCCGTCCGAGGCACCGCCGCCGGTTGAGGCCGAAGCCCCGGCCCCGCGCGAAAACAGCGACGCCATACGCTTGCCCATCGGCCCCAAGGTCGAAATCACCTCTACACGCTATGGTGACTGGCCCCTTTGGTCGTCGAACCGCAAATACAGCGCCTATGAGAACGCCACTTATCATTATGAAAAGCACGGGGCCGAGGTCGGCGCACGTTCCTATGAAGAATGGCTGGGCATGGTGCACGGTTTTATCCATGCGCCACCCAAGGGGGTCGAAACCCTGGCCCGCAACAATGGCGACACTTTATTTTATGATTCCAGACGCAATGTCTTTGCCGTCATGACCAAAAAAGGCGCGCCGCGCACCCTGTTCCGCCCCTATGAGGGGGCCGCCTACTGGCAGAAACAGAAACAGATCGAAGCGGAGCGCCGCACGATAACCCGCGATAGTTTTGACTAAAACGTCGATTAAATTCTTTTTAGATAAAATGGCTTAAGATGGCTGGAATGAATAACCTGCCGGTCAGAGCCGTGACATCATTAAGTAGAACCCTGGGTACCCTTTTCAGCGTCTCCACCAATGATCCCGAACTGGCGGTGGCGCAGTTCCGCGCCTTGTCACGGCAGGTGCCTCTGCTTTATTTCCTGCTGATCGTCAGCTCTGTGGCCGTCAGCTATACCTTTTCTCACCTCGCCCCTCTGTGGCTGTCGGTTTGGCTGCCAGGCACCCTGTGCCTGATCGCCGGCGTGCGCGGGATTCATTGGTGGCGCAACCGTCACCAGAACGTAACGCCCGAATTTGCCGTGGCTCAGCTTCGCCGCACCACCAAGATGGCGGCGTTTCTGGCCATCGGGTTTATGAGCTGGGGCCTGAGCCTGCACCCCTATGGAGACGCCCACGCGCAAGGTCATGTGATCTTCTACATGGGTATCACCGTCGTTGGCTGTATCTTTTGCCTGATGCATCTGAGATCGGCGGCTATTCTGGTGACATTGATCGTCAATGTGCCGTTTATCCTGTTTTTCGGTTTGTGGGGTGATCAGACTGAAAAAGCGATTGCCGTGAATATCGTGCTGGTCAGCGCCGCTATCCTGACCATCCTGATGACGCATTATCGCGACTTTGCCGATCTGGTGCGTTCGCGTCGCGACCTGATGACCAAGCAGGCCGAAACGCAAGCCTTATCGGACGAAAACTTCCGCATCGCCAATCTCGACGCCCTGACTGAACTGCCCAACCGCCGCCGCTTCTTTCACGATCTGGAAAAAGCCTTTGCCGAGGCGCAGGCCGGGCGGTTGGCCCTGTCCGTCGGCGTGTTGGATCTCGACGGCTTCAAGCCGATCAATGACACCTACGGGCACGCCACCGGTGACCGGGTGTTGAGTGAAACCGCGCGGCGCCTTGAAAAGGCCTGCCTGGGCTTTATCGACGCCAAGGCCGACATCTACCGGCTGGGGGGGGATGAGTTTGGTCTGATCGTGCGCGACGCTGCGTCCGACGAGGCCCTAAGCGAAGTCGGTCGCCACCTGACCGATGTTGTACGCCTGCCCTTTACCATCGGCAGCACACACGCCCATATGGCCAGCTCCATCGGCATGGCGACGTGGTGCGAGACCATACAGTCTGCGGAAATCCTGTTCGAAAATGCCGACTACGCACTCTATTATGCGAAGCGTAACTTACGGGGTCAGACCGTTCTGTTCAGTGACAAGCACGCCGCGGAAATCCGTACCCAGACGCAGATCGAACGCCATCTTCTGTCCGCCGATCTCGAACAGGAGCTGATCCAGCTGTTCCAGCCCATTGTCGATCTGAAAAGCGGTCGCGTGCTGTCTTTTGAGGCTCTGGCCCGCTGGTACAGTCCGCAACTGGGTCTGGTGGCCCCGGATGTATTCATTCCCGTGGCCGAACGCGCTGGCCTGATTGGCGGCGTCACCCGCGTGCTACTGGAAAAGGCGCTACGTGAGATGCGCAACTGGCCCGAAGATATCGGCCTGTCGTTTAACCTGTCGGCACACGATATCTGCGCCGCCGAAGGCGTGGTACGTCTGGTGGCCATCGTCAATGCGTCCGGCATTGACCCCCGACGCATCGACTTTGAAATCACCGAAACCGCCATGGCCCACGATTTCGTCAAGGCACGCCAATCCATGCAGATGCTGAAGACCCTCGGTTGTCATCTGTCACTGGACGATTTCGGTACCGGCTATTCGTCGCTGAGCTATGTCCACCGCCTGCCGCTCGACCGCATCAAGGTCGATCGCAGCTTCGTCACCGATATCGAAAACGACTGCGCCAGCAAGGTGGTACGCTCCATGACCGGGCTGTGTAGTGATATGGGGCTGAAATCGATTATTGAGGGCGTCGAAACCCCGGAACAGCTGGAACGCCTGCGCGAAATGGCCTGCGACATGGCGCAGGGCTATCTGTTCGCCAAGCCGATGCACCCCAGCATGATCGCCGGTTATCTGGCCGACACCAACCGGATTAAGGTTCAGGCGCAATAGAAGGTCGAAAGTCTAAAGCCAGCCCCGCCGTTTAAACACCCAGTAGGGCACCAGCACCGCCACCCCCATCAGGCCCAGCGCCAGCGGGTAGCCCAGCGACCAGTGCAGTTCCGGCATGTGGTCGAAATTCATGCCGTAAACACCGGCGACCAGCGCCGGCGGCAGAAAGAAGACCGCGGTGGTCGAAAAAATCTTACCGATCTGGTTCTGTTCAACATTGATCATCCCCAACGCGGCATCGAGTTGAAAGCTGATCTTGTTCGACAGGAAGGTCGTCTGCTCAGCAATAGACTGCGTATCCTTGAGCAGGGTACCGAGAGCGCGGCTGTGGTCCGATTGACCGGCGGGCGTATGGGTGCGCAGAAAGCCCGCCACGCGCTGAAGGCTCGATATGCTTTCGTGGATGCGTGAGTTGAGGTCTGCCAGCAGACCCAGCGATTGCAGCACACCGTGCATGATGTCCGAGGGCGTCCCCTTCTCGCCTTCAAATCCGCGCGACGAAAAGATGCGTCGAGACAGGCCATCCAGCCCGGTAATGACTTCATCGGAATGAACAACGGTCCGCAGCACAATGGCTTCCAGCAAGCCGGTCAGGACGTCCACACTGTCCGGAAAGGCCTTTGGCATCAGCAGCAGGCGTTCCTGAAGCGCCAGAAAGGGCGGCGGATCGATGTCACGCAGCGTAATCAGGAAATCCGGCGTCAGGATAAAGGTCACCGTCCCGCAGGCGCGCGCATCGCGGTCGTCGCTGATGACGGCGGCGGTCATATAGGCCGTACCGTCGCGCGTGTACATGCGGTTGAGCGCATGATTGCGCCAGGTTTCTTCACGCGTCGGCAGGGCGATATTGAGGTTTTGCGGCAGATGCCGCAGCTCCTCTTCGGTGGGATTGAGCAGGTCGATCCACACCGGTTCGTCCGGGACGTTCTGGTCGGCCCGTTGTTGGGTTTCCGCGATACGCTCGCCCAGGCGATGGAATATGGTGATCATGGAATAGCCCTGCACTGTCGGCGGCTGTCTCAGGCAGCCCGGATTCCCGAAATGAACTCATGGATATCTTTGCGCAGGCTGTCGGCCTGACGCGACAGTTCACCGGAGGCGCCGAGCACCTGTGTGGCGGCCGCCGTGGTTTCTTCGGTCGCCCGCGAGATGCCTGACATGTTTTGCGCCACCTCGACCGTGCCCTGCGACGCCTGCTGCACATTACGGGCGATTTCCTGTGTGGTGGCATGCTGCTCATCGACCGCGGCAGAAATCGCCATGGAGGCTTCGGACATCTGATCCACCGTGCGGCGGATGTGATCAATGGCCGCCACCGCCTCGCCGACGATGGCCTGAATCTCCTGCACCTGGGCTTCGATGTCCGCCGACGCCTTTGAGGTCTGCTGTGCCAGCGTCTTGACCTCGCTGGCGACCACCGCAAAGCCTCGACCCGCCTCGCCAGCCCGCGCCGCCTCGATGGTGGCGTTGAGCGCCAGCAGGTTGGTCTGAGAGGCGACCTGCGTGATCAGGCTGACGAAATCACCGATCCGCTGCGCGCCGTCCGACAGCTTGTGAATCACCTCTGAGGAGCGCTGCGCTTCGGCGATGGCGCTATGGGCAATCTGCACCGATCCCTGAACCTGCCGGGCGATCTCCTGTACAGTCGCGGCCATTTCTTCGGTCGCCGCGGCAACGGTCTGTACGTTCATCGAAGCCTCTTCCGAGGCCGAGGAGACGACGGTGCTTTGACGGGTCGTTTCTTCCGCACCGGACGTCAGGCTTTCGGCTGAGGCCTCCAGTTCCGTGGCAGCCACGGAGACAAACTGAATACTTTCGCGGGTATGGGCGTCGAAACGCTGGACCAGTTCTTCAATCAGACGCGCCCGCGCTTCACGCTGCGCCAAAGCGGCCTTTTCCCCCGCTTCCAGCCTTTGTCGCTCAAGGCCATTGGATTTGAACACCTCAACGGCGCGCGCCATTTCCCCGATTTCGTTGCGCGCGTCACGGGCAGGCACTTCGGTCTGGTATTCACCCCGGGCGAGACGGGTCATGACTGCCGTCAGGCTGTTGATCGGCGCGATGACCCGATGACGCACAATCCAGATGCCGGCGGCACCCAGCGTGAAATTGACCAGAAACGCCGCCCCCAACGCCCACAAAAGGGTGGTTTGTTTTTGTGAGGCCACATCAAACGATTTTTTGGCCTCGGCAACCTGTAGCTTCACCAGCACATCGAAAGCCGCCGTCACCGGGTCAATGACGGGATAAAGCTCGCTGGACACATAGGTTTCGAGCGCCGCCTGATCCTTACGCACCATGATGTCCCGCAAGCGGGCAATGGAGGCCTTGGCCTTCTCTTTCTGATCCCTGGCCGCCTGTGCGAGGGCTTTTTCATTCGCGTCCATCCAGGTCAACATATAGGCGTCAAAGAGCTGATCCGAGCGCGTCAGGGCCTCGTCCATATTGCGTACGCCATCGTCAAAGCTGACCGTGCCGGCGCGAACCTTGTGCGCATTATCGACAATCAGGACCGCATAGTTGTCGCTGATGCCTTTAAGCTGTTCCAGCGGGATCACCCGGTCAGCATAGACGGTCTGAAGCCCCTGCCGCCCCGCCTGAGCGATCAGAAAAGCCAGTCCACAGCTCAAAAGCGCGCCGATAATCAGCACAGACATCACGCCCTGCAGGCGCGCGCGAAGCGTACGCATGGTTTACCCTACCCCAAATACAACCCGCTCCATGGCGGATTATCCCTTGTAAAGGATTTCAGTTATCTAAAGGTGGGAGAGGATGTTTAAATTCGGCTTAACGTCGCAAAATTCCTGATAACCACGCTATGAATGACAACTCTGCGGGGAAATAAAGGTGAGTTAGGCCGCGTCAGGAATGAACAACGGCCATCCACACCATAACGCCCAGCGCCAGTACCGAGGCGATCAGGGCCAGGGTCGAGACGGTGCGGCTGTGGCGCAGTTCGGATTGCAGGGAGATGCGCGCTCGCCGTTCGCGTTCGCGATCCGCCTCATCGTCGTCATCCAGCTTCAGCTTATGCACCAGCTTGTCGATCAGGCGGCGCGCTTCGGCGACCGGCGACAGTTCCGCCTGAATGAAGTCGCGCACCACCGGCCGGGCGGCTTCCCAGATATCGTGCTCCGGATAGATGCGCCGCGCCACGCCTTCGACACTGACCATGGTTTTTTGCAGCAGGACCAGTTCCGGCCGCAGGTGCATGTCAAACTGCGCCGTAATCTCAAACAGTTGCGTCAGAAGCCGCCCCATAGACACCTCGGTCGCTGCCCGCCCCAGCACCGGCTCCCCCACGGCGCGCAGGGCCTGTGCAAAGGCCTGAACATCGTGGTGTCTGGGAACGTAGCCCGCTTCGAAATGCACCTCGGCCACGCGCCTATAGTTGCGGCGCAGGAAGCCCCACAGCATTTCGGCCAGATAGAGCCGCTCCTTGGGCTTGAGCCGCCCGACAATGCCGAAATCAATCGCCGTCAGCTTATCCGGGGCCTGCGCAAACAGATTGCCCTCGTGCAGATCGGCATGGAACATACCGTGGTTCAGCGCCTGAGACAGAAAGGCGCGGATCAGGTTGTCGGCCATGGCCTGCGGCTGAAGCCCCGGCTGGGTCAGGGCTTCGGGACGGCTGAGCGGGATGCCTTTCGCCCATTCGATGACCAGAACGCGCTTGGCGACATGGTGCCAGACGACCTTCGGCACCGACATATAGGGTTCGGCATTGATGATCTGCCCCAGTTCGTCCGCCGCCGAAGCCTCAAGCCGCAGGTCCAGCTCCAGCAGGAGCGACTGCGCCACCGTAGCGACAAAGGCTTCGGGCTCCAGACGGCGCGAGGCGGGGGACAGAAAGGCGATGAGTTTGGCCGCCAGCGTCATCATGGCGATGTCGTCGGCAATGATCTGCTCGATGCCGGGGCGCAGAATCTTCACCGCCACCTGACGCCCGTCTTTCAGGATGGCGCGGTGCGCCTGCGCGATGGAGGCCGCCCCGATGACTTCGCCAAATTCAAAGAAGATGTCATCGACGGGCTTTTCCAAAGCCTCTTCGACCAGACGCCGCGCCGTCGCCGCATCAAACGGCGGCAACTGATCCTTCAGATGGCTAAGGTCGCGGATAAATTCATCCCCGAAGATGTCGCCGCGCGTTGAGAGCACCTGCCCCAGCTTGATAAAGGCCGGACCCAGCTTTTCAAAGGCACGGGCATAGCGCAGCCCGACGCGGTCTTGCGGCCCGCGACGCGCAAAGAAAAAGCGCAGGGAGTTCGAAAAGAAACGCGACAGCGGATTGAGCTGATAGCTCAGTTCGCGCGGGATCAGCACGTCCTCGCGCATCAGGACGAACCCGGCCTTGATCAGGCGGAAAAACGAAGCGAACACCGACGCCAAGGCTTACGCCCAGCCGTAATGCAGGGCGCACACCCCGCCGGTGAAGTTGGTATAGCCCGTGCGACGGAAACCCGCCTTGTCCATCATGCCGCGGAAGGTCTCCTGATCCGGGAAGCGTTTGATGCTTTCGACCAGATACTGATAGGAATCGCGGTCATTGGCGATCATCTGCCCCATGAAGGGTATGATGTTGAAGGCATAAAACTCGTAGCCGCTTTCGACAAGGCCCGTCGTCGGGTGCGAAAACTCCAGACAGAAGAAACGGCCGCCGGGCTTCAGCACGCGCTTGGCCTCATTCAGCGCCACCTGCACATCGGCGACGTTACGGATACCGAACGAGATGATGTAGGCATCAACGCTGTTGTCGGCGATGGCGAGATTCATCGCATCACCTACCGACCAGGTGATTTCCGGCTCAGACCCCTTCTGGATGCCCGCCTCGATCATGGCCTGATTATAGTCGATAATGCGGATTTCCGCGTCCTTGCCCCCCCGGCGCGCTTTGGCGGCGCGCGCCAGCTTGGCCAGACGCCGCGCAATATCGCCCGTCCCGCCGGCGCAATCGATGATCACCTCGCCCGGCTGCGGATTGAGCTTGGCGCAGGCTGCGTCCTTCCACAGGTGGTGAACGCCCACCGACATGACATCATTCATCAGGTCGTATTTGGCGGCGACGTTTTTGAACACGCCGTGGACCAGATTGACCTTTTCCTTCGCTTCCACATCGCGGAAGCCGAAGGTGGACATTTTGGGGGATTCGGAGGGGGCCGTCTGTTCGCTCATGCGAGGGTTTTTAGACCAGCCGCGCGGCTTTGGCGATAAGGAAAGTCCTTATTTGGACGCCTGCGTCGTTTTTTCCCGCCCGATCAGGGCCAGAGCCGCCTTGGCGCGGTATTCGTCAAGCGACACCTTGTGGTCTTCGTTGTCGTCATAGAGCGAGATGAAGAACTTGGCATCGGCCTTTATCGCCTCCGGATCATTGCCCGTATGCGGCAGACGCGGGGCCTCGTCTTCGGTGATGAAGCCGTCGCGATTGCGGTCAAATTCGGCAAAGATGCGTTTGATTTCGGCTTCACGCTGCGCCGGGGTCATCTTGTCCGTGCGCTCGGTAAAGTTGGGCTTGTGCTTCGGATCGATGACGTCCTGCGCCACCACCGCGCCCGGCACAGACAACAGGGCCAGCGAAATCAGGGTCGCACGCATGAAGAGTCTCCCGGACAGTATCTCACGCATCATATGAGAGTTTACACTGCCCATTCAATGGGGCGGCATTGGGGCAGGCAAATCAGGGTCTTATGCGGATGCGCCTGTGTAGAGGCCCGATACTCTGCCGACTACACCGTTACCGATGAAGAACGCGACTGGCGCGCCGAGCGCGTAAAGCTCTTGCAGGACACCGTCGCCACGACATGGTTCATGCCCCACGCCAAGGGGGGGGCATGAACCGTAGGGTTGCCTTTTTCTTATTCGAAAGAGGGCGAAGCGAGTGACAAATCATGTCTTCATGGATTCAGAACTCAATGCACCTCGCAAGCCCAATGCTGCCAACCACGTGTGCAGTTACCCCGTCCCCCTATTCTGTTCTGCTTATTCTGCTATTGTGGGTTCTTCGAATCAAAGAGGCTGCCAACTAGAAGGACTAAGGAAATAAATATTATCCCCACGTGCGCATATATAATATTTTGAATCGATGTATGTAGACCTTTGAATGTAAATATCAATATGTATATTGTGAGCATAAATCCAATTGTGTACAAGCCCCCCATAATAAATCCATACTCAATTGAATATTTCTTGCGGAAACGGTCAGCCATATAAACAAGCAATGGCGCCATTATAATGTAAAAAATTTTTCCGCTATCAATCCCCTGAAATAAAACTGAAATTTGATCGCAGGAAAAGTATAAACTTAAAAAAATCATAGCAGATTGATTCATCAGAGAGTCCATAAATCGAAATAGACGCACTTTCATCATCCACCTCCATAGTAATTTACAGCCTGCATGAGCTGAGAGCATTCCTTGCTATTTCCATATGCTGCATTAATTATGGTTTTGTTAGCCTCGCCCGCAACTTCCTCAGAGCCTGACTCAAAAGTATCGACGTTAAATCAGTGACTTACCAACTCATTGAAAAGCATCCGCAAATTCGTAAGAACGGCAGCCTTTGGCCCGGATTGTTGGTGCCGCTTCCATTTCGTGGCTATTTGCCAAAGGTCGATCTTGTTGGCAACCTATTGAAAAATATCACTTACTTTTCGGTCAGGCTCTCAGTGATCGTCATTCCAACTGACGACATCCCACCTTTTGCGCCATTAACAAACTTACCGCCCACAAGCCCGGCACCGCGTTCCACGGTGTCTAGAATGTCCCCATCACTTGCACCCCAAAAAAGGAACTTACCTTGGTAATGACACCGCCTACTTTTAATGCTTTGCCAGCAAAACGCGCCGCCGGTCGAGCCTTAGCAGGCAAATTTTTTCCGAACAACTCGTTTGCGGCGTCTCCTCGCAACATAACATCGCACGCATCACTGAGTGAGTCTGCCATATACTGCTGGAAGGAACATCCGTCGTTGCTCGTTTTGTACACCCTGTATCTCTGTGTGTGCTCGGCAGGAAACAACTTTGGCAGACTATAGCTAAAAACTGCCTTGCGACCACGAATGACGACCTCACAAATATCAGGTCCAGATGGACACGTTTTCTCCTTTACTGGTTCTTCTTTCTTTTCTTCTTTATCGTGCCCTGATAAACCGTAAGGGTCAATTTTGTTCACCGGATCCCCGCCCGTGTAACCATACAGGTTCAGATCATCCTCGGATCCGATGGGGTCGGTTTGTAAAAAGCCTCCACCACTCAGGTCGTACCGTTCGTTGACACCCTACCGACTATCAGGTCCGTAATTGCCGTTGGCGCTGTCGCTGGCTACGGTTTCAGCGGCGGCGGTGGCGGGCGCTTCGATTTTCAGCGCGGGCGCCTGTGCGCCTTCGAGCTTCGACGGCGCGTGCAGATCGTCGCGCACATAGTGGTACATGCGCTCATCCGAACAGGCGCAAACGCGGATATGCTGGGTGCCATCGCGCCAGATGATCAGCGGATAGCGGATCGGCACGCCATTATCGCCCAGAAGCGGTTCCAGTTTGGCGATAAAGTCACGGCTGGCCTGCACCACCGCTGAGCGCGCCAGATCACCGTCGGCGGCGCGGAAGGTCGGCTGCCACGCCTCTTCGCTGGCGGCACGCCATTGCTTATACAGCGGATAGGAGCGGTTGAGCCAGATTTCGGCGATGGTCGAACGTTCCGAGGCGGTGGTCGTCACCTTGCCTTCGACATCCATAGGGGCGAAGGGCACGAGGCGGATATCGGCACCAATGGCTTCGAACTTCGGCAGTTCCTGGTCTTCCCACACCTTGCACGTCGCGCAGTTGCGATAGGTAATGACCCAGATTTCCGGCCCCTCCTTACCCGACGCCGCATAGCCCGACGAATCAAGAAGCTCCTGAATATCCTTCTGCTTTTGCGTGATCGTCACCGGTTGCCAGCGCACGAAATTGTCCCAGTACAGCCAGTAACCGGTAATGCCCAGCACAGCCGCGACAATCAGGAACAGTATGGCGTAGAGTATATGCTTTCTGGTCATCCGGCGCTCAGCCCCTCTTGAACCTGATGACTATACGCGCGTTGTGCGGCATCTGTTAAGGGTTTGGTTAACAGATTCAGCCCCATGACAGGGCAACAAGGCCGAATATGATACCAGTGAGGGCCGCAAACCACAGCCACAGATAGGGGCCCCTGGCCTTCGGGCGGCGGGAATCCTCACTTTTGGGGGCTGGGTTCGGGGTGTGCGAAGCGGGCATGTGATAGCCTTAGCAAGAATAACGGGACAGCGAAAGACTTGGGAGGGGCAGGATGGCGTTACCGACGCCGCGTAACATTGTCGAAGAACTGATCATCGAACGCGCACCGCGTCTGGCCTCATCGGTTGCGTGGCCCGTGGCGCGACCGATGTTGTATAGCCTGCTGGGCTACGAACGGGCCGTGCGTATGGCACAGGCGATTGCGAACCTGTCTGGAGCCGAAGCGCTTGACTATATCTCCCGCCTTCTGTCGCTTGAGGTTATGGCGCGCGGGGTCGAGCGTATCCCGGCCACGGGGCGCTGCGTCGTCATCTGCAATCACCCGACGGGCATAGCCGATGGCATTGCCGTCTATGACTGTCTGCGGAAAGTGCGCGCCGACATTACCTTTTTCGCCAATGCCGACGCCTTGCGGGTCAATCCGCGCTTTGCAGAGGTGCTGATCCCGGTCGAGTGGGTTGAGGCCAAGCGCACGCGCGAAAAGACCCGCGCCACGCTGAGTGCGGCACGCGCGGCGTTCGAGAGCGAGACGTGTGTGGTGCTGTTTCCCGCCGGGCGGCTGGCGCGACGCGGGGCGGACGGACAACTCAGTGATCCGCCGTGGCAGACCACCGCCTTGTCGCTGGCGCAGAAATACGACGCGCCTGTGGTGCCTATGCACCTGTCGGGTCCCAATTCGATGTGGTTTCACGCCTTCAACCGCGTCTCGCAGGAATTGCGCGACATCACCCTGTTCCATGAGTTCCTGAACAAGGCGGGTCAGCGATTCGACCTGACCGTTGGGCCGGTCATGCCGCCCCATCAGCTCGACGCCGAGGTGGGCCTGTTGTGCGAGCGGTTGAAGACCTATATCGAACGGGAATTGCCGCTCGATCCGGACCGCCCTGCCCTATGACCTTTTCCGACGATTGCTTTCTGGCCGACGATAGTACCACTGCCGAGTGGGGGGCGTGGCTGGCCACGCAGCTCAAAGTGGGGGACGTGGTCTATCTGCTGGGCGATCTGGGGGCTGGAAAATCGACCCTGGCGCGCGGCCTGATCCGGGCGCTGACGACGCCAGACGAAGACGTGCCGTCACCGACCTTCACCCTTGTTCAGACCTACGAAGGCCGCGATTTCGATATCGCGCATTTCGACCTTTATCGCCTGACGGACCCGGAAGAGGTGCATGAGATCGGCTTGTTTGAGCTGACCGACACGCATCTCTGTCTGATCGAATGGCCACAAAGATTGGGGCATTTCGCCTTTGACGCCCCGTGGATCGTGCGCCTAAAAGAAGAGGCTGCGGGCCGTCGCGTGACGCTTAAGCGGCCCGCCCCATAAGAGCTTTAAATGACCGATCGAGAAGACCTCCGCGTCCGTTTTCTGCAACAGGCGGGCCTTGACGAAGCACGGCGTGACCCGCTGCCCGGTGATGCCTCGACGCGGCGCTATGAGCGCCTGACGCGGTCAGACGGCTCAACCCTGATGCTGATGGATCAACCGCCGACGGGCGCGCAGCCCTGCCCACCGGACGCCAGTATCGAGGACCGTCAACGGCTTGGTTATTTTGCACAGACTCGTCTGTCTGCGGGCGATCTGACGGCGTTTGTCGGAGCGGCCAGCTATCTGAGCGCGCGGGGCTTTTCCGCACCGACCGTTTATGAGAGCGATCTGGACAACGGCCTGATCCTGCACGAAGACCTCGGCAATGCCCTGTTTGCCCGTCTGATCGAAGAGGGTGAGCACGAAGCGCCGCTGTACCTTTCGGCGGTGTCCGTGCTGGCGAAGCTGCACGAGGCGCCACCACCCGCCAAGGTGGGCGACTGGCCGCTGCTGACCTATGACGCGCTGGCGCTGAAAACCGGTGCCGACCTGTTTTTGGAATGGTTGCCGCAGTATGATCCCGGCTTACGCTTTTCCGAACAGGCGCGCGTCGATTGGGACGGCCTGTGGGCTCCGTTGCGTGCCGAAGCCGAAGCCGGCGCCAGCGTCTTCATCCACCGCGATTACCACGCCGAAAACCTGCTGTGGCTGGGGGGTCACGAAGGCGTGGCGCGCGTCGGCCTGATTGATTTTCAGGACTGCCTGAAGGCGCATCCGGCCTGGGATCTGCATTCGCTGTTGCAGGACGCCCGCCGCGATGTGTCACCTGAGGTGGAGGCGCTTTGCCTAGAGCACTATTTCAGCCTGCGCCCCGAACAGAACCGCGAGGCCTTTATGCGCCTCTACACAGCGCTGGCGGCGCTCAATCAGGCGCGTATTCTGGGCGTCTTCGCCCGGTTGGTCACGCGCGACCACAAACCACGCTATGAGGCCTTCATGCCGCGCATGTGGCGACATCTGGGGCGCAATCTCACGGCACCCGCACTGGCCGGGGTGCGGAACTGGTTTATGGCCAACGGTCTAGGGGGCCGCATCGCATGACACAGATCAAAACCGCTATGGTGTTAGCGGCAGGGCTGGGCACGCGGATGCGGCCGCTGACCGATGATCGGCCCAAGGCCCTGGTTGAAGTCGGCGGGCGCACGCTGATCGACCACATGATCGACCGCCTGAAAAGCACGGGCGTCGAACGCTGTGTGGTAAATGTCCACTATTTCGCCGATCGGCTGGAGGCGCACCTCAAAAGCCGCAACGATGTCGAGATCATCATTTCCGATGAGCGCGACAAGCTGTTGGAAACCGGCGGAGGCCTGAAAAAAGCGCGTCCACTGCTGGGCGATGATCCGATATTCGTCGCCAATATCGACAGTGTGTGGATCGAAGACGGCGGCCACGACCGCGCCATTGCCGATATGCTTAGGCAATGGCAGCCCGACGACATGGACGCCCTGTTGCTGCTGGCCGATATGGCGCGCTCCAGCGGTTTTGATGGGGCAGGCGACTTCTTCCTTGCTGAGGATCAGCGCCTGAGCTTCCGCGGTCAGGCCGTGTCCGCGCCCTTCAACTATATGGGTGTACACATCACCCATCCGGATATAGTGGCGGAAGTGGCCGAAGACGCCTTTTCCCTGACGCCCATCTGGCGGCAAAAGGCGGCCGACGGTCGCCTGTTCGGGGCCCGGATGCACGGCGACTGGATGCATGTCGGTGACCCCGCCGCGCGCGATGCCGCCGAAGCGCGGTTGCAACGGGCATGAAAAGCCGCGACCTCTTCGTCACCCCGGCCCCGCGCTGGTACTCCATTCCGTCCGGGCGGCCCTTCCTTGATGATCTGGCACGGGGACTGTGTGAGGCGCTGGGTGATGACCTGCCGCACGCCCTGATCCTCACCCCGACCCGGCGCGGCGCGCGTCAGATGGCGCACGCCTTTACCGATCAGTGCCGGGCCAAGGCCCTGCTTTTGCCGCAGGTGCGGGCGTTGGGTGATCTCGAAGAGGGGGAGCCACCCTTTGATCTGGAGCATCTGGGGCTCGACCTGCCGCCTGCCCTATCGGCGACGCGGCGGCGCTTCGAACTGGCGAAGCTGATCAAGGCGCATTACGAAAGCGATGTGCCGCTAAACGCACGAACGGCCCTGGAACTCGCTGATTCCTTGGCGAAATTTTTCGACTCCTTGGCTCTGGAAGAGGTGAAGGCCGCAGATAGACTGGACCGTCTTGTCCATGATCCGGACCTGTTGCACGACGGTATGGGGGCTTTGGCCGAACACTGGCAAGTATCGGCGCAGTTTCTGGCCATTGCCGTCGATCTGTGGCCGAAGCGTCTGGCCGAACTCGACAGGATGGACCCCAGTCAGAGGCTGGTGACGCTGATTCATCGCCTTGGCGATCAGTGGGAAAAGACCCCACCCACCCATCCGGTCATTATCGCCGGGACTACCGGCACCACACCGGCTACGGCGCGGTTGATGGGGCTGGCCTCGCGTTTTGAGCAAGGGGCCGTCGTCCTGCCCGGTCTCGACCTGTCGCTGGCCGAGGACGTGTGGGCGCAGGTCGGCGATTCGCACCCGCAGGGGGCCATGAAGGCCCTGCTGGATCGCCACCGGGTCAGCCGTGAAGTCGTCCATACCTGGCCTGTTTCGATCGAAGCTGACCGCGCGCGCCACGCCCGCCGGCGCGTCCTCAACGAAGCCCTGCGTCCCGCCGAGGCCACCAAGGACTGGCGTACCCAGATTGCCGCGCTGAAGGCTGGATCGGAAACCGCCATTAAGGACGGCTTGAGCGGCCTGACCCACATCGAAGGCCGCAATGACGAGGAAGCCGCCGCCGTCATCGCCCTTCTGATGCGCGAAGCGCTGGAAACACCGGGCAAGACGGCCGCCCTGATCACACCTGATATCACCCTGTCGCGGCGGGTAACGGCCCGATTGTCGCGCTGGGGTGTGCGCCCTGACTCCTCTGCGGGCGACGCCCTGATACACAGCCCGGTCGGGCGCTTCCTGCACAGCCTGCTCGATCTGATTCTGGAGCCCTTCGATGCGGTGAAGCTTCTGGCTTTGTTGAAGCATCCTCTGTCTCGCTTCGCCGACGACCGCCACACAAATAGTCTGGAAATCATAGGCTTACGAGGTGCCAAGCCTCGTGATGCCGACGAGGTTCTGAGCCGTCTGACGCAGAAAGAGGCTTTTGAGGCCGCTGGCCTATGGCAGGACTATGTCGGCACCTGCGCGGTCTGGCAGAAGCCAAAGACAGACCTGTCCGAATACGTTCGCACCCTGACCGTCTGGGCCGAATCCGTGGCCGCGCACGACGGGCAGGCCCTATGGAACGGAGCGGCAGGCGCTGCGGCGTCGGCGCTTTTGGCCGATCTGATCGCCGAAGGGCGCGATTTCGTGGTCGAGGACGATCAGGTCTTTGTCGATATTCTGCGCCGGGCGCTACGCACGGCTACCGTGCGCACCGGCGGGCACACCCATCCGCGCCTGACCATATTGGGGGCTATCGAAGCGCGCATGTTCTCGGCCGACCGATTGATTCTGGCCGGTCTGGAAGAAGGGGTGTGGCCGCAGGCGGCCGAAATCGACCCCTTCCTGTCACGCCCGATGCGCAAGGCGCTGGGCCTGCCCTCGCCCGAACGCCGCACCGGCTTGTCGGCGCATGACTTTGTGCAAGGCGCCAGTCAGCCGGAGGTGTGGATGGTGACGCGCCAGCGCCGCGAAGGCGAGCCGCAGGTGCAGTCGCGCTGGCTGTGGCGGCTGGAAACCCTGACCACCGGGGCGGGCGAACACCTGCCGACCCAACCGCAATGGCTCGATTGGGCACGGCGCATGGACGGCCCGTTGAGCGTCGTGCCTGAGGCCCTGAAACCCGCCGCCCGGCCCCAGCCTGCGCCACCGGTCGAGGCGCGACCCCTGCAACTGCCGGTGACGCAGGTCGAGATGCTGGAACGCGACCCCTATGCCGTCTATGCGCGATATGTGCTGGGCCTCAAACCCCTCGACCGGCCGAACGAGCCCTTCGAGGCCCTACGTCGCGGCACGGCCATCCACGCCGTCGCCGAAAAATTCGCGGCGGACGACATGCCTCTGGGCGAGGCCGGGGTGCAGGTCTTTTGCGACCTGCTGGAGGCGCAATTGCGCGCCGAAAACCTCAGCGAAGCGCAACTGGCCCTGCAACGCCCGCTGTTTCCCCTGCTGGCGCGCGATTATGTGGCCTTTGAGGCCGAGCGTCGCGCTGACCGTCCGCGCCTTCTGATCGAAGAGTCAGGCAAGCTGACCATTGACCTGCCGCGTGGCCCCTTCACCCTGACCGCCAAGGCAGACCGCGTGGAAATTCATGATCGCGGCGTCGATGTGATCGACTTCAAGACCGGTCAGCCACCGGCACCCAGGGCGGTGATTGCCGGCTTCTACCCGCAACTCACCCTGACTGCCGCCATCCTCAAATACGGCACTTTTAACGGCTTTGAGGACATCCATCGCGCCAAGGGGTTGGGCGAGCTGGTCTATGTGCGACTGGGGCAGGATGTGGTCAAACCGCGCGTGGTTTACGACAAAAAGAACCCGCTGAGCGCCGATGAGATGGCCGATAGCGCGCTGAGCCGCCTCAAGACGCGCCTGATGCAATACGAAAACCCCAGACAGGGCTATCTGTCCTGGCGCGCGCCGCAATACCGGCTGGAGCGCGGCGGTGATTACGACCAGTTGGCACGGCTTTATGAATGGCACGTTCTGGGCGACCGCGAGGCCGAACCCGCAACGGAGGAGGGCGAATGAACCCGCAAAACGCCGCCGCCGATCCGGAAGTATCGTGCTTCCTGACCGCCAATGCCGGTTCGGGCAAGACTTCAACGCTTGTCAACCGCGTGGCGCGCCTGCTGCTGCGCGGGGCGAAGCCAGAGCACATTCTGTGCGTCACCTATACCAAGGCCGCCGCCGCCGAGATGCAGGGTCGCCTGTATGAGCGGCTGGGCGGCTGGGCCGTGGCCGAAGACGAAAAGCTGGCCGATCAGTTGCGAGCCATCGACGAAAACCCTGATGATCTGGCCACGGCGCGCGCCCTGTTTGCCAAGGCGCTGGAAACACCGGGCGGGCTGAAGATTCAGACCATCCACGCCTTTTGCGAAAAGCTGCTGCGGCGGTTTCCGCTGGAGGCGGGTTTAAGCCCGTCGTTTCAGGTGCTGGACGATCTGATTGCGCGTGATCTGGCGCAAAAGGCGCTGGAAGGCTTGCTGACCCTGCCCGAAGGCGCGCACCGCGACCACCTGATCCGCACCCTGAAAGCCCAGAAGTTTGAACAGCTTCTGTCGCAGTTCATCTATCAGCACGACCGTATCCGCGAGGCGCTGGATACCCTTTTGGCCGCAGCGGAACACAACGGTCTGTCTTTTAGTGGTTACCTGTTCAAACGCCTTGATCTCGACCCGCCGATGACGCCGGAACAGGTGGTCGATGCCTTTGCCGACGGCCTGAACTGGGACGTGATGCCGGAAATGGCGCGGTCACTGGCCACCATCAATACCAAGGGCAATCAGAGCCTGTCGGAAACCTTGCTACGCCTGTCCGAAGCGCGCAAAAACGGCGAGCCGTTTGATTTTGAAACGCTCCATGCCGTGTTCTACACCGCCAAGGGCGAGCCGCGAAAAGACCTGTGCTCGTCCAAAAGCGCTCAGGCTGACCGCGATACGCTGGAACGCTGGCGCGAACCGCTGGCCGAGGCGGTGGAAAAGCGCAAGGCCGCCGAAACCGCGCTCAACACCCTCTATACGCTGCGGCTGTTTGAGGATTTCAGCGTCATCTATCAGGACCTGAAACGCCGCACCGGCGCGCTCGATTTTCAGGACCTGATCAGCCGCGCCAAGCGCCTCCTGTCCGGGGCCACCATGTCGCAGTGGGTACTGTTCAAGATGGATGGCGGGCTGGAGCATGTGCTGGTCGATGAGGGGCAGGACACGTCCGGAGATCAGTGGGATATCATTGATGCCCTTGTCGATGATTTTTTCTCCGGAGCGGGCGCGCCGATATTTCAGGCGCGCATTGACCGGACCATCTTTGCCGTGGGCGATGAAAAGCAGTCCATCTATGGCTTTCAGGGCGCCAAACCTGATTTGTTTTTAGGCAAGCGGCAATATTATCAAACCCGGGCTGAGCGCGCTGGGAAACGCTTCGTCGTGCCGCAACTGGTGCAAAGCTGGCGCTCCCTGCCGCAGGTTTTGGGCTTTGTCGATAGCGCCTTTGACGCCCCTGACCTCTCCGAAGCGCTTAACTTCACCGCCGAACGCATCCTCCACGATGCGCGCCGTTCCGAACGTCCGGCCACGGTCGAGCTGTGGCCGCCCATCTATCCCCTGCCTGTGCCCGATCTGGGCGAGAGCGATGACGAAGACATCGCGCCCGTCGATGCCTCCGGTGCGGCCCCGGCCAAGCGGCTGGCGCAACAACTGGCTTTCCATATCGCACAGGACATCAAACAGGGCCGCAGCGTTATCGACAAGGGGTCACGCCAGGCGCGCCCTATGCACGCCGGCGATGTGCTCATTCTGGTGCGCAAACGCGACGCTCTGTTCGAACATATTATCCGTGAGCTGAAACAGGCGGGCGTGCCGGTTTCCGGGGCCGACCGGCTCAAACTGTCGGACCACATCGCGTTTCAGGACCTGCGCGCCCTGATGCGCGTCTGTTTGCAGGCGGGCGATAGCCTGTCTCTGGCCGCGGTCCTGCGCAGCCCCCTGTGCGACCTCAGCGAAGACGACCTGTTCACCCTGACGCGCGACGAAAAGGCCAGTCTGTGGCAGGCGCTGAACCGTCTGGCCGAAGACAATCCGCGCTTTTCCGAAGCGCAGAACTTCATTGGCTGGGCCTTGTCCGAAGCGCCGCAGCGCACGGCGTTCGATTTTCTGGGTCTGGTGCTCAATCGCCGCGACGGCGCGGGCCGGACCCAGCGTCAGCGCTTCGTCACACGGTTAGGCGTCGAGTGTGAGGATGTGCTGGATGAGACGCTAAACCTGGCGCTGAAAGGCGAAGGGGTGGGGGCGATCGGCCTGATCGACTTCCTGAACCTGTGTGAATTCAATGCCTCGGAGATCAAGCGCGAACAGGAAGAGGGCGGCGACCGCGTGCGGGTGATGACCGTGCACGGCTCCAAGGGTCTCGAAGCGCCGTGGGTGATTCTGCCCATGGCCCCCGGTTTCAAATCGACGCGCAATGACGACCTGCTGCTGATGTCGGATGAGGGTGATCTGCTGGTGTCGGCGCGCGGCAAGGACGGTGACCCCGAAGCCGTCAGCGCGCTCAAATCCGCCCGCGCCTTACGCGAAGCCAAAGAAGGCTTGCGGCTGTTCTATGTGGCCCTGACGCGGGCGCGTGACCGCCTGACTTTGTGTGGTTATCGCGGCAGCCGCGCGGCGAATGGCCCCTTCCCCGACTGGTACGATCTGGCGCAGGACGGTTTCGACCGCCTGCCGCGTGAGGCTGTGGTGGGGGTAGAACTGGACACGGTGGTGGAGTTTGGTGCGCCCAAAGCGCCTTCCGAAAAGTGGGAACCGGTTTTCGGAAGCGCAGGCGCGTCTAAAAATGCTCACGAACCTTCTGAAAAAACGGAACTGCTTTTATTCGGCGAACGCGCACCGTTAATGACCGCTGAGGCGCAGGCCGCTCAGATACAGACCGGTCTACCTACTTTCATTTCCGCCGCGCCCACCCCCGATCCGGAAGCCGATGTCGTCTGGCGCGCTGTGTCGCAGCTCAGTGATGAGGATCGTTCCGCCGAAGACCGCGCGCCCTCGCCTCTGGCGGAACAGAAGGGGCAGGGACGATTCGGGCGCGGCCTGAAAATCCATAAGCTGTTTGAAATCCTGCCCGCCCTGCCCGTGGCCGACCGCGATGACGTAGCCGCACGCTGGCTGAAACGGCAGCCCGATCTAGACGACGCCCAGCGCGACGAAATCCGTCAGGCGGTGATGGGGGTGCTGACCGATGCGCGCTTTGCCGACGCCTTCGGGCCCGATTCGCGGCCGGAAGTGGCGCTGGCCGGACAGGTTGGTGTCAATGCGCGCGGCGAAGCGGTCTTTATGTCCGGACGCATCGACCGGCTGGTGATCGGGCCTGAGCGCGTGCTGGTCATCGACTATAAATCGAACCGCCCCGCCCCGGACAGCGCCGAAGAGGCCGCGGCCGACTATCAGCGGCAAATGGCGGGTTACGTTGCCCTTTTGCGGCAGATCTATCCGGACAAGTCCGTCGAAGCGGCGCTGTTGTGGACGGACGGCCCTAAGCTGACGCCCTTAAGCGAGGCTTTAGTAAATCTCAGGCTCAGCGAAATCAGGGGCCATTGATTTCTGATGCGGGCTTACTTACCTTTGTGACACGTTTGAATCTGTGCCCATTTCGGGCGAGATAGGAAGTGCACCCATGTCCACCGCCACCGTCAAGGTTACCGACGAGACCTTTGAAAACGACGTCCTCAAATCCGACAAGCCGGTTCTGGTCGATTTCTGGGCCGAATGGTGCGGCCCGTGTAAGCAGATCGCCCCGATTCTCGACGAAGTGGCCGAAGCCTATGGCGACAAGCTGACCGTGTCGAAGATCAATATCGACGATTCCCCCCTGACGCCGTCGAAGTTCGGCGTGCGCGGCATCCCGACCATGATGCTGTTCAAGGACGGCAAGATGACCTCGATGAAGGTCGGGGCCATGCCGAAGTCGAAACTGGTCGAATGGCTGGCCGAAGCCGGTATCGCCTAGTCTTGAAGCCAAAAGCTGATAGGGTGCGGGCGTGGAGCGCAGGCTTCACGCCCGCATTGTTTTTTTGCACTCCCCCCGGCACATCAGCGACATGGCGGCAACAGCGTACAATATCCTGATCAATGGCAAGGCGGGCACGGTCCTGAACCTGGGGCACGACTCCATCACCGCCGCGATTGAAGCCAGCGGCATGGCGGTGAACGAACTGCTGTTCGCCGAGCCCGCTGAGATGGAAGCGGCCCTCGACCGCTTCGCTCAATCTCCGCATCCTCTTCTGGTGGGCGGCGGTGACGGCACCTTGCGCTCGTGCGCCGATACCCTCAGCCGCAAGAACAAGGCCTTTGGTATCCTGCCGTTCGGCACCATGAACCTGCTGGCGCACGATCTGGGGATGAACACGCTGGATGAGGCGCTGAAAGCCTATGCCAAAGGCGCTTCAGAAACGCGGATCGACGCCGGTGAAATCAATGGCGAGCTGTTTCTGTGCTGTGCCTCGGTCGGCGTTATGCCCGAAGCCTCGGTGTTTCGCGAACAGCACCGCACCAATAACTTCCTGCTGATGGTGCCCTACCTGTTCTGGTTCGTAGCCGACTATTTCGAACGGCGCAAAAATGCGCGCATCGTGCTTCAGAATGGCAAGCGTCTGCATCGCTTCCGTTCGCCCGCCGTCGTCATTTCAGCCAATCGCTATGCCGATACGACGCGGATCGACGAGAGTAATTTCAAGCGCAATGACCTTCAGGGCGGGGAACTGGCGGCCTATATCGCTTCGACCCGCACCCGTGTCTCGCATCTGCGCTTTCTGACCCGGCTTCTGGTCGGCAACTGGAAGTCGGACCCGGACCTGACCGAACTGACCGGGACGCAGATGACGCTGTGGACGCGCCATCGCAAGGAAAAGGTCTCGGTTGATGGCGAGGTGACGGACCTCAAGACGCCGCTGGAGATCAAGCTCAAAGCGCGCTACGTGCCCCTGCTGATCCCGTTGCGCGAGGCCTGAATGCGCATAGCCCATATTTCCGACCTGCACTTCGGGGCGCACGACCGGTGCGTGACCGAAACCCTGATCAGTACCCTGATCGAGCTGGAACCCGACCTGGTGCTGGCCAGCGGAGACATCACGCAGGATGCAACAGTGGCCGAATTTGCCGAAGCCGCAGACTTTTTTAAAATTTTACCCATGCCGGCCTTTGTCATTCCTGGCAATCACGACCTGCCGGGCCTTGACCTGCGCCGCTTCATCCAGCCGTGGAAGCGATACCGCGACCATATATCCAAAGAGCTTGAGCCCGAACTGCACGCGGATCTGGTCGATATCAAGGGCATCAATTCGGCGCGTATGATCCTGCCGGCGCTCAACTGGGCCTATGGCTCGATCAGCGCGCGTCAAAGACAGGATATTGCTGACTTCTTCGGGGCCTCGACGACGCCGTGGCGCGTGCTGACCGTGCATCACCCGCCGCTTAACCCGTCGGAATTTCCGCTGGATGTGACGGTGTTCAACAGCGACAAATTCCTGAAAACCGTCGGCGAGCAAAAGGTCGATATCGTTCTGTCGGGCCACCAGCATCATGCCTATGTCGAAACGCGGGTGATGAATGGGCACACCACCCTGTTTGTCTGCGCCTCGACCGCCATGTCGGTACGTATCCGCAAACAACCGCAGGGTTTCAACCTGCTGGATTTCACAGACAAGAGCGTGCGTATCGAACTTCACCAACTCAGCGGCGATCGCTTTGTGACCCAGTCGGCAGTGACTCACACCAAGGTGTAGCCCCTCTCGACAAGTTGCAGGATTTATAGACGGTGGCAACCGCCGAAGATGCTGACCGCATCCGGCGGTTGAAGACACGAGACTGTCTCATCTGCATTCATGGCATGAGACAGTCTCGAACAGAATACCAAGTTTCATTTTCAATGACCCTTGGTATAAGAACGGCATGTTGTCCGCCCTGCCTGTCGATCCGTCCAAATACACCGCCTTTCTGGGGGCGATGTTCCTGATGGCCATTACACCCGGACCTGCCAACCTGTTCTGCATTTCCACCGGACTGGGACGTTCCGCACCCAGGGTTCTGATGGGCGTCTTCGGCATCAATACGGCCACCCTGATCTGGTTTGTGGCCGCCGCCTTCGGCCTGCACCTTCTGATCACCACCCTGCCCGTCGTCTTTCACGCGATGACGGTCGCGGGTGCCGTCTATCTTTTGTGGATCGCGGTCAAGACCATCCGGGCGCGCAAATCACACAGCGCCCATGAGCTGGACCTGCCTGCAAATGCGCAGACCCTTGCCCGCGAAGGCCTGTGGGCGACGTGGAAGGACGGTTTCATGGTGCAGTTCCTGAACCCCAAGGTCACCCTGTTCTTCACCGCTGTCCTGCCGCCGTTTCTGGCACTCGACCGCCCGATGACGACGCAGATGCCGGTCTTTGCCGCCACAGCCATCGGCATGGATGTGATCACCATGACGACCTACGGCCTGAGCGGTCTGGCCCTGACGCGCTTCCTCAGCCGGGGTCGCAATCGCGAATATTTCGAGGTCTGCGTCGGCGGGCTTCTGGGCCTGATCGCTGTCGTCATACTGACGCACAGCGCCGCTGATCTGCTGAGGCATTAAGCCTAACTCCGCCACCTGGCCTAGGCCAGCAACAGTGCCATATGGCGTCTACTGTCTGGCTAACCGGCTGCTTAGGTTGGGGCTGATCGCGAAAAGTGCGCTTCGATGCACTTCGACCGTCAAACCACAATCAGCAAGAAGGTGACGAGATGACAAACATGAAAACGCTGGCCATGGGTGGCCTTGGACTGGCTCTGGCCATGGGCCTTACCACCACAGCCTCCGCTCAGGATTTCAAACCCAAGGCCAAAGGGCAGTTCATCGTCACCAGCCGCGTAACCAGCGTCGCCCCGGATGAATCAGGCGACATTCGAACCGCCGCCGGCGTCGATAGCGGTCTGGACGTTAAGGTGGGTGACGACACCATCCCCAGCCTCGGCTTCACCTATTTTCTTACGGACAATATCGCCGTTGAGGCCATTCTGGGAACATCGCGGCATGAGGTGCGTGCCGTAGGGGGCAACACCAATGTGCAGGTCCATTCAACCTGGGTTTTACCGCCGGTTGTTGCTGCCCAATACCATTTCAACCCCAAAGGCCGCATCAGCCCCTATGTGGGGGCCGGGGTCAATGGCATGATCTTCTACAACAGCAAGGACTATAATGGCTTCAAGGTCGGGCTGGATGACGGTCTGGGCTATGCGCTTCAGGGCGGCGTCGATATTGCCCTCAAAGGTAACTGGTCGCTCAATGCCGACTTGAAAAAGGTGTGGTTCAGCACGGATGCCAAGATCAATAATGGGGCTTTGAAATCAGAGGTCGATCTCAATCCGGTCGTCGCCTCGGTGGGGCTGGCCTACCGGTTTTAGAGCGAGGCGACGCCTTTTCGCTTGATTTCCATGCGCCCTGTGCGACGCTCCTGATCAGGTTTAACAGCGAAGGGAGGTGATCCGATGTCTAATCGTCATAGGCCGAAGACGGCAGATAAGGGGATCACGATCCAGCCTATGGGTACGGATCGCCTTTGAGGCCATAACGGCTAAAGACAAGAGAGAGGACTGTGTGATGTCACACAGTCCTCTTTTTGTATTCGGGCTTTCCCTCTGTGGGGATCAAATCCCGTCGTCTTCTGGATGGTTTCGCTGACATCGTATTCGCGGTCATCATTCTGACCGTCAAAGGCCTCACCATAAGGATTGACCGCGGTAGCGGGGCGATGACTTTTTTAGGTCTTCGTAAACAGGTCTTAACCCTTTGCATGCGATTAACCGGGCTTAACCATAAGCCTAGAGACTGCCCCGCATGAGCACGGTTACCGCCCTCGTCTGGAATCATCTGGAGTCCCGCTTCACCTATGTCTGGCGTTCGGTGCCGATGGCGCGTCTGCGCGGGGCGCTGGTCTGCCTTTTGGGTCTGGCCTCGCTGATCGCCTATGCCTCCTATCGGGCAACCGACGCGAGCTGGAATACGGCCAGTGCCGAGCCCGTGCATAATTTTCTGGGCGGCTTTGGGGCGATCATTGCCGATATTGGCCTGCAATCCCTGGGGCTGGCCGCGTGGCCGATGGCGGCCCTGATGACGTGGTTCGGTCTGGCGCGTCTGATGCAACTTGACCCCGATGAAGGCCGTCGCACCCTGCGTATCCACAGCCTTTATGGCGCCCTGTTCGTGTTGATGCTGGCGGCGGCGCTGGCGCCCCTGCATCTGGGCGACGCCAATTCGCCCTCGATTGGCGGGTTTTGGGGTACAGGTACGCACCATCTGCTCAAAAGCCTGTTCGACTTCATGCGCCTACCCGCCGGTGAGGTAATCGCCAGCCTGATCTTCGGCGCGGCCGCCTTGTGGGCGTTTAATCAGGCCCTGCGCCTGACGTCTGAGAGCTATGTCCGCGCCGCGGGTTTCGTTCTGGGCGGTTTCCGCGGCGCGCTGACCGCCTCCGGCCTGCCGGAAAAGGTCAATGCCGCCGTGACGCGCGAGCCCAAGGCGACCAAAGCGAAACGCGGCCAGAAGGCACCGCAGCCCTTCATTGACGAGACCGATTACACGCCCGACGCCATGCCCGAACCGGTGGTCAACAGCCGCGCCCCCGCCACGCCGGTCTATGACGAAGACGCCCCGCCCTTCGACATTGACGATCTCGACCCTGAATCCGAACTGTCGGCCCCGGCCCCGCGTCAGGCCGCTCCGGAACCGAAAATCCGCATGGAGGCTCCGCGCCCGAAACCCTCAGCGCGCGAACAGGATGAGCGTCAGTCGAGCTTTGAGTTCCTCAAGCCGGGCAATTTCCGCCTGCCCGAATTGTCCATCCTCGCTAAGCCCAAGCCGCGCGCCGCCGGCTATGACGAAGCCGCCCTGCGCCAGAACGCCCGCATGCTGGAAAGCGTGCTGGCCGAATTCGGCGTCAAGGGGGTCATCGACCAGATTCGCCCCGGCCCCGTCGTCACCCTCTATGAACTGGCCCCGGCGGCCGGCGTGAAGGGCGCGCGCGTCGTGGCGCTGGCTGACGATATTGCCCGCAACATGTCGGCGCGCTCCTGCCGCGTCTCCATCGTGCAAGGCCGCAACGCCATCGGGATCGAGCTTCCCAATGCGGTGCGCGAAACGGTCTATCTGCGCGACATGCTGGCTTCAGCCGAGTTCGAAAAATCGAGCCACATCCTGCCCATGGTGCTGGGGGAAAACATCGGTGGTGAACCCTACGTCACCGACCTCGCCAAGATGCCGCACCTGCTGATCGCCGGGACCACGGGTTCGGGTAAGTCTGTCGGCGTCAACGCCATGATCCTGTCGATCCTTTACCGGCTCGATCCGGAACAGTGCAAGTTCATCATGATCGACCCCAAGATGCTGGAACTGTCGGTCTATGACGGCATCCCGCACCTGATCGCACCCGTCGTGACCGACCCCAAAAAGGCCGTCGTGGCGCTGAAATGGGTCGTCAAGGAGATGGAAGACCGCTATCGCCGCATGTCGAAGATCGGCGTGCGCAATGTCGCCTCCTTTAATGAGCGCGCCAAGGCGACCGCCGCCGAAGGCAAGAACTTTATCCGTAAGGTCCAGACCGGCTTTGACGAAACGGGTCAGCCCATCTTCGAAATCGAGGAAATGGTGCCGGAACCCATGCCCTATATCGTCGTGATCATCGACGAGGTCGCCGACCTGATGATGGTGGCGGGCAAGGACATCGAAGGCGCGGTGCAACGCCTCGCCCAGATGGCGCGCGCCGCGGGTATCCACCTGATCATGGCCACCCAGCGCCCGTCGGTCGATGTCATCACCGGTACGATCAAGGCCAACTTCCCGACGCGCATCTCCTTCCAGGTGACGTCCAAGATCGACTCGCGCACCATCCTTGGTGAGCAGGGGGCGGAACAGCTCCTTGGTCAGGGGGATATGCTGTACATGGCGGGCGGCGGGCGCATCACCCGCCTGCACGGACCGTTCGTCGCCGACTCCGAGGTCGAGGCCGTGGCCGAATATCTGCGCTCGCAAGGCTCACCCAACTACCTCGAAGACATCACCGCCGGTGGCGATGATGACGGCGATGGCGAGTCCGGCGGTTTTGGCGGCGAGGGGGGCGGTTCGGGCGACGACCTCTATGACAAGGCCGTCTATTACGTCACCATCGACCGTAAAGCCTCAACCTCCTACATCCAGAGGAAGTTGCAAATCGGCTATAACCGCGCTGCCTCTCTGATGGAAAAGATGGAGCAGGAAGGCGTCGTCGGCCCCGCCAACCACGTCGGCAAACGCGACATTCTGGTCGGCCCGCCGCCGGGTGTGTGATCGGTTTTGTCAAAGGCTCCGCCGGGCAGGGGCTCAACCCCTGCACCCGGAAATAAGAGCGAAGTTTTATCCTGAGATCGCACCGATGATCTGATCGACCACGGCGCGCACCTGAGCGGCATCGTCGCCTTCGGCCATCACGCGGATCAGCGGTTCGGTGCCTGACGGCCGCACCAGCACGCGGCCCGTGCCTTTCAGTGTCGCTTCGCCATCGGCGATAGCCTGCTTGACGTCTTCGCGGTTCAGTGGGCTGTCGCCGGTAAAGCGCACATTCTTCAGCAATTGCGGCACCGGCTCAAACTGACGCGCCAGCTCGCTCATCGGGCGGCCGCTTTCGACCAGAACGGCCAGCACCTGAAGCGCGGCGATCAGGCCGTCACCCGTCGTTGCGTGGTCCAGCATGATGACGTGGCCTGATTGTTCACCACCCAGATTGAAGCCGCCTTCGCGCATCTTTTCCATCACATAGCGGTCACCGACCTTGGTGCGCTCCAGCGTCAGGCCCTTCGAGGCCATCAGGCGTTCAAGACCCAGATTCGACATCACCGTGGCCACCAGACCCCCGCCCTTGAGCTGACCCTTGGTGGCCAGACTGATGGCGATGATGGCCATGATCTGATCGCCATCGACAATCGTGCCCTTTTCATCGCAGATAACCAGACGATCGGCGTCGCCATCGAGCGCAATACCGATATCGGCGCGCAGCTCCTTGACCTTTTCGGCCATGGCCTGTGGCTGGGTCGATCCGCACTTTTCGTTGATATTCATGCCGTCGGGCGATACGCCCAGACAGAAGATTTCCGCGCCCAGTTCATAAAGTGTGGTCGGGGCCACCTTGTAGGCCGCGCCATTGGCGCAGTCGATAACGATGCGCAGCCCCTTGAGCAGTAGGTTCTTGGGGAAGGTTGCCTTGGCGATTTCGACATAGCGGTATTGTGCATCATCGACACGATGCACCCGGCCGAGATGTTGCGGCTCGGCAATGCCGTCCAGAATATTGCCGTCCATGCGCGCTTCGATGGCCAGCTCCACCTCGTCCGACAGCTTGTAGCCATCCGGTCCAAACAGCTTGATGCCATTGTCATAATAGGGGTTATGCGAGGCCGAGATCATCACCCCCAGATCGGCGCGCATCGACCGCGTCATCATGGCCACACCCGGCGTCGGCAGCGGGCCGAACAGGCGCACGTCCATGCCGACCGACGTAAACCCGGCCACCAACGCCGGTTCGATCATATAGCCTGACAGGCGCGTATCCTTTCCGATCACCGCCAGATGCCGGCGATTGTCCGAAGACATGAACATCTTGCCCGCCGCCATACCGACGCGGTAGGCGACTTCAGCGGTCATGGGGAAGCTGTTGACGCGGCCCCGGATACCATCGGTGCCGAAATATTTGCGGGTGCGGTTCAGGGTGCTCATGTGCGAAGCCATCAGGTCGTTAGGGTTTTTGATCGGGTTGAAGCCATAGAGAGCTAGGGTGTCACGAAAACTGGCCATGCGGGCGGTCGTCAGGGCGACAAACGCCGCCTCCAGCTTATCGACGGTTTCGGCGCGCGGGGCCTTGGTCTGACCGCTCAGGGCGCGAAACAGCGATGACGGCGCAATGCCCGCCGCCTCGGCCACGTCCTTGATGGAAATGCCTGTGGCCCCCAGCGCTGCCTGTAGCTTTTCCCACTTGTTTTCACTCATTGGCCAGACTCTGTATCGGGATTAGCGTCCGGTTACAGACCGAAACGCAATGCGTTAATAGCAAATTTACCGTATTTTGGACGCAAACATCTTAAAATACGGCTTTCGTGACCCTTTTAAGGCCAAGGGCTTAATGTGTTGTGAAATAATTTCATAGCATTTTAAAAATCTGTCTGCTACTTAAAATGCGCAAATAGCCCCTTCCCTTGTTATGGAGCCTTGTCCATGTGCGGCATTATCGGTGTTATCGGCCTGTCCGAAGCGGCCCCGCGCCTGATCGAAAGCCTGCGTCGCCTCGAATATCGCGGCTATGATTCCGCGGGTATCGCGGTCGTCACAGAGACAGGCACGCAACGCCGACGCGCGGCAGGCAAGATCCGTCAGCTTGAAGCCGTGGTTGAAGAAACGCCGCTGTCGGGGCAGGTCGGTATCGGCCATACGCGCTGGGCCACGCACGGCGCGCCGACGGTGGCCAATGCCCACCCGCATACCTCCGGCCCGGTCACCGTTGTGCACAATGGCATTATCGAGAATTTTGCTGAGCTGAAGACCGAACTGATCGCCGCTGGCCATGTGTTCAGTTCCGACACCGACACCGAGGTGATCGCGCATCTGTTTGATGCGACGCTGAAAAGCGGGCTCAAGGCCAAGGACGCCTTCAAGGCCGTTCTGGATCGCCTGAACGGGGCTTATGCGCTGGCGATTATTGTCGAAGGCGAAGACCGCACCCTGTTTGGCGCGCGTCGCGGTTCACCTCTGGTCGTCGGCTGGGGCGAGGGTGAAATGTTCCTGGGTTCCGACGCGCTGGCGGTCGGCCCGTTCACCAACCGCGTCACCTATCTGGAAGAAGGCGACTGGGTGGTCCTCACCCAGGACGCTGCCGACATCCATGACGCCAGGGGTTTCCGCGTCAACCGCCCCATCACCACCGTTTCGGCTTCGGCGGCGCTGGTGGAAAAGGGGGCCTATCGTCACTTCATGGAAAAAGAAGTGCACGAGCAGCCCGAAAGCGTGCAACGCACCCTTTCGGCCTATCTCGATCCGGTGGCCAAGTCAGCGCGCGCCGACATCAAGGCCGCCATCGACTTCAACAGCGTCGCGCGCATTCAGATTATCGCCTGCGGCACAGCCTATTATGCCGGTTGCATCGCCAAATACGCCTTTGAAAAGGTCGCGGGCCTGCCCGTCGATGTCGAAGTGGCCTCTGAATTCCGCTACCGTACACCGGCCATGACGCCCGGCACGCTAGGTCTGGCCGTGTCGCAATCGGGCGAAACCGCCGACACCTTGGCGGCGCTGCGCTGGTGCAAGGCCGAGGGTTTGAAAACCGCCGCCCTCGTCAATGTCCACACCTCGACCATGGCGCGCGAAGCCGACCTGATGTGGCCCACCCACGCCGGGCCGGAAATCGGCGTGGCCTCGACCAAGGCCTTCACGGCGCAGGTCGCCGCACTCCTGTCTCTGGCCGTCGCTGCCGCCGCGCAACGCGGCCGTATCGACGCCACGGAAGAGGCGCGTCTGGTGCAATGCCTGCTGGAAACCTCCGGCCTGATCGCCGAGGCCCTTCTGATGGACCCGGACGTGCAGCGCATCACCTACGAACTGTCGAAGGCGCGCGACGTCATCTATCTGGGGCGCGGGGCCATGTATCCGCTGGCGCTGGAAGGCGCGCTGAAACTCAAGGAAATCTCCTATATTCATGCCGAAGGCTACGCGGCGGGCGAGCTAAAGCACGGCCCCATCGCCCTGATCGACGAAAACACGCCGGTGGTGGTGATCGCACCGGACGACGAACTGTTTGAAAAGACAGCCTCAAATGTGCAGGAAGTCGCCGCGCGTGGCGGCCGCGTGGTGATGATCACCGACGCCCCGCAAAAGGTTCCGGCCCTGTCCGGTGATGCCGCCAAAACGCTGAAAATCGTCAAAGGCCCGACCTGCGATCCCTTCGTCGTGCCTCTGGTCTATGCGGTGCCGATCCAGCTTCTGGCCTACCACACCGCCGTACATAAAGGCACGGACGTGGATCAGCCGCGCAACCTCGCTAAGTCGGTGACGGTAGAATAGCGCTCTTTCGCCCCTGTAATCGGAATGCTAACCCTTTTGTGTCAGGTTTGACGCAAAAGGACGCAGAGCGTGGTGCAGGAGACGATATGAACGGACTGAGCGTAGAGATAACGACCCCTGCGCAGCTATCCGACGCAGATCGTCATTTATGGACCGAGGCCGTGTCTCTCAATCCGGCCCTCAACAGCCCCTACTGCACACTGGCCTATGTCGAGGCGCTGTTCCCCGTTGTGCCTCAGGCGCGCCTTATCCGCCTTCATCGCCATGGCCGCACCGTGGGCTTTCTGCCGCTTCAGATGCGCGGGCGGGTGGCGCAGCCGCTGGGCGCACCCCTGACCGATTTCCATAGCCTGATCTCGCTGCCCGATGTCGGCATTGATCTGCGCGCCGTGCTGCAGGCACTGGAACTGCACCGTTTTGAAGTGGCTGGCTGGTTAGGCGCAGACAGCCACTTCACCGCAGGCGAAGTGCGTGAGCGCCTGTATGCCGATCTGTCGGGCGGGTTTGACCACTATTATACCCAACAGCGCAGCGAGCAAAAGAAGTTCTTCCGTAACGCGGAACGCTGCCGCCGCAATCTGGACGCCGCCTATCCGCAACTGAGCTTTTCGTGGGAAGGGACGTCAGAAGACGTTATCGATTGGGTGATTACGCGAAAGCGCCATCAGTACGCCCGCACCGGCCTGCACGATGTGTTTGCCTGTGGCTGGACGCGCAAGGTTCTGTACGCACTGGCCCAACGCCAGGACAGCGATCTGCGGCTGATGGCGGGCGTTTATCGGAATGGCACGGACATTATCGCCGCCGAGATCGGCCTGTGTACCTCAGACGACCTGCACCTGTGGTTCCCGGCCTATGACCGCAGCGCCGCGCGGCACAGCCCCGGTATCCTTTTGTCGCTCGATATCCTGAATGCTGCCGCGTCTGAGGGCATAAAGCGCGTGGATTTCGGCTGCGCGGATGAGCCTTACAAGCTGTCCATGACCACGCACAAAACGCCCTGCTATGCCGGCTATGTGGTCAGCCAGAAATCAATCGAGCTTCCTGCACGCTTTGATCCCTTCCTCAAGCCGCGACTGATGATCATGCGCGCTTGCGAAGTGCACCTTTCCGGTCAGGTCCGCGCCGGTTGGCAACTGGGCCGCCGCCTCGTGACGCGGACACGTGTGGGCTTTGTGACCTTCCTGAGCCTTCTGGGGGCCATGGCCGCAGCGATACTGGTCGCCGAAGCAATATAGGTTCAACAGGAAAGCTGCAAAAGCTAGAGCGGAATGATTTCTAGTGGAATCATTCCGCTCTAGCCGCCATTGAGGCGGCGGCCAAGGTGGCGAAGCCACCGCCCGGCGAGGGACTAAACAAAAATCTAGAGCGATGTGCGGAAAAGTGTGAGCGGTTTTCCGCTAAAACATCGCGACAAAACAAAAATTTAGAGCGAAATGGCGTTTCCGCCTAAAGTCATTTCGCTTTAGATCATTATGTTTCTACCAGAAATCATAATGATCTAGGGCACTCCACTTTGACGCAGCGATATAGCGTTCAAAAACCGTTTAAGGCACTACGAAGCCTTGAGTTTGTCCACAAATTGCGTCACTTCCGTCCCAAGTGTTTGAGCCTGCTCGGCCAGGGTCTTTGAGAGGTCACGGAGTTGATTGACGGCCGTACCGGCTTCTTCTGCAGCCACAGATACAGTATGTATTTGATCAGAAACACCTTCTGTGCCGGCTGCTGCCCTTGCGGTGTTGGTGGCTATATCTTGTGTCGCCGCACCTTGTTGCGCCACGGCACTGGCAATAGCTGTGGTTGAGGCCTTGATCATGTCAATGGTCGAAACAATTCGTCCGATGGACTGCACGGTTACATGGGTCGCAGACTGTATTTCGCTGATTTTCGTCGCAATTTCGTCGGTGGCTTTAGCCGTCTGCTGAGCGAGGGATTTCACTTCCGTGGCCACAACGGCAAAACCTTTGCCAGCCTCACCGGCGCGAGCAGCTTCGATGGTTGCATTGAGGGCAAGCAGATTGGTCTGTGCGGCAACGGCCCGGATCAACTCAATGACATCCCCAATACGCGACGCCGCTCCGCTGAGGACAGAGATATTGCGGTTAGTGGCGTCGGCCTCTTCTGCCGCTGTCAGAGCGACCTGAGCGGAGTGGCTGACCTGAGCGTTAATTTCCCGAATAGATGTCGCTAATTCCTCAGCGCCTGAGGCCACTGTCTGCACATTTCCAGAGGCGGTGTCTGCTGAAACCTTCACGGTCTTTGCCGTGCGAGTAGTTTCGCCTACCACCTCTCCCAGTCCAGTCGCGGCCTTGGCAATTTCAACAGACGTCTGATTGAACGCCTTGGACAAGGTCTGAATGCGGTCTATTAACTGTCCTGCCAACTGGTCACGATGACGAATCTGCGCGAGTTCAAGCTCTTTACTTTCGGCCTGTTGAGTGGCCAAGTGCCTCGCCTGTGCATCTGCCGCATTGGCAGTCTTCAATGCTTCGTCTGCCTCTGTAAGGCTGCGCTCAAGCGTTACCGCCAGCCATACCAGAAGGGCCGTTTGCAGAGTGAGGATGACTGCGTGCATAAGGACGCGCGCCAGATCAGGCTGACTGTCAGGGAAAACGGCCGCCGGCAAAAGGTAGTTGAGACCGAGGTGATGGATAGCCACCAGACCCGAATAGGCCAGAAGCGCTCGCCAATCACACCAACCGGCGATAAGTGCCAAAGCAGCAAAAAAATACATGTGCATATCGATCTGATAGGCATGGCCTTCGAAAACGTAGACCATCAGACTGACCAGCACCGCCAGCGATAGGGATGAGACCAGACGGGTCAAAGCGCCAGTACGGTCCTGACGCCACAACAGCGTTGACCACCCGCAAACGCCAACCGCTACGACCGCCGACATAACGAGGTCCGCGCCGGTTTTAAAAACCAGAGGCAGGATGAGGAGGACCAGACTATTCAGCCACAGAAACGCGATCAGCGCTGTGGCAAAACGTTGTCTCAAAGACTCAATGGGGTTCATCGTGATGACCTTTTACATCCTGCCAATACACGCGGATTGAAAACAAGTACGGCTCCATGCGCATAGAGCCTGCGGACGAATTGAGGGGTTTGGGCGCGCGCCAGAATGATATGTCCGCCAAAAGCAGAATCTTCAATCAAACCATCGGCCTGCGCGATAATTGCGGCGGCTGAAGTCTTGTCATACGACGATGCCAGTACCGCTACGGTCTGATCGTCTCTGGGCGTCAGATAAACGCCAAACGATAAAAGAAGAAAACAGGCGACCGTACTCAGGGCCGTCAAAGGAGTGATTTTTTGCGATGACGACATAAGGCCGACTTTATCCCTGAAAGTACACCCTCAGATTTTAGTCAGTCTTGGTTAATGCAGTATTATGAATGTATTGATTTTTAAAGAATAAATTATTACCAGCAATGGTTGTGAGGGGCCGCCAAAGGGTTGTTTTTATAAACTATCCTTGCGGCAGCAGGTTACAAACACCGGCAGGGCCGCCGCACCGATGGCGGTTTGAAACGCGCCCAAACGCGAGGCTTCGACCACCGGCGCGCCTTCGCCCACTGCATCGCCAAGGGCTCTGTGCAGGACGCCCGAAGTCTTTGATGAAAGGCGCAACTAACAAGATTTTTGGGACATTGAGGACCGAAGGCTTCACGCCCTTACGGCGAAATCATAGTCTCCCGGTCCGGCCTCGATAACCATTCGGCCATTAACAATGCCCAATGACTGTGACGCGAGAGGCTTGCCGTTTTCGCGTATATTCGTTTGATTCGTAGCAGGTAAATGAACTTCGGCGCGGGTGTTGGGCGGCACACTGAGCCTGAGCCTGAAATGACCCTCCGGATTCAGGGTCCAGTCGGTTGAAATACGCCCGGATACGGCGTCATACTGCGCGCCTCCGGAAGCGACGCGGCGATCAAGTACCGGCTTGAAGCGGAAACGACGGAAGCCCGGTTCGATCGGGTCAATTCCGGCAATGCGGCGATAGACAAAACCAATAACCGCCCCAAGCGCGTAGTGGTTGAAGGAGTTCATTGAGATGTCGCCAGCATCTCCATTCCAACGCTCCCAGGTCGTTGTCGCCCCCTTCATGACCATATAGCCCCAGGAAGGGTATTCTGTGCGTAGCAACAGGTCATACACCAGTGACGCATAGCCATTGTCGGCTAGTACGTCGAGGCTGTGGGGTGTCCCAAGGAAGCCCGTAGTCAATAAACGGCCCCGACTTACAATATTGTCATACAACCTTCCGGCCACTTCGGCCCGCAATTGCGGCGGCACAAGATTATAGCGCAACGCCAGAATGTAACCCGTCTGGGAGCCATTGCCGACGGTCCCGTCCGAATGGACAAAGGCTTTGGCAAAGGCCGCGTCGATCTTCTCCGCCAGACGCGTATAGTCCTCTAAGGCCTTCTGCCGTTTTGTCGCCTTCGCCATATCCATCATGGCCAGCGTCGAATGCTTCCACATGGCCGTCCCGATCAGGTCGGGTGGCGTCGTATGATCGCCGGGCCAGCGAGAATCGAGCGCCAGCCAGTCTCCGAAATCCCATCCGTGGCCCTTACTCCAAATGCCGTCATCGCTAAGAGCGGCGATATAGCCAATATAGGCGGACATAGCCTCCCAGTTCTGGTTGATAACCTCAGTGTCGCCGTACCGTTGCCACGTGGTCCAGGGCAGGATGACACCGGCATCCGCCCACCCGGGTGAGGCCTCGTTAGGGGCCGTATCGCGCATGCTGTTAGGCGAGATAAAGGCAAAAGCCCCATTCGGCCACTGGGCATCACGGACGTCAGCCATCCAGCGCTGCGTAAAGGTGCCGACATCCATATTGAAGGCCGCCGCGTCCCAAAAGACATGCGCATCCCCCATCCATCCCAAGCGTTCGTCGCGTTGAGGACAGTCCGTAGGAATACCCATAAAATTCGACTTCTGACTCCACAGGCTGTTTTGCCAAAGGGTCTGAATAATTGGATGGCCGATGCGCAGATGCCCGGTTCTTGATGTGTCGCTGTGGATGACGACGCCCATAACGTCATCAGGCGTCGGCGCGTTTGATAAGCCGGAGATTTCGACATATCGAAAGCCATGATAGGTGAAGCGCGGCTCCCAGACTTCACCCGCCGGGTCGCCCTTCAGCACATAGGTATCTGTGGCAAGTGCGGCTCTCAGATTGGCTTGATCAACACTGCCGTCGGGTTTGAGTATTTCGGCAAACTTCAAGGTCACCTTTTGCCCGGCGATGCCCTTTACTCTTATTTTCGCCCAGCCCGCAAAGTTCTGGCCAAAATCAACCACCCAGCTCCCGTTAACAGCTTTAAGGGATTTCGCCTTCAACAGGCCCATGCGTCGTATTGGCGGGCTTACGGTCGGCTGAAGCTTTGCGGTCACCGACGGGGCAATCGCCACAGGCGACCACTTCGCGTCCGGGTGAAACCCCGGCGCGGCCCAACCGGGCTGCTCACGACGCGCATCATAGTCTTCGCCGTCATATATATCTGACTTGAGGATAGGAGAGGCACTGATCATCCAGCTCTGATCCGTGACGACGCGCTCAACCCTACCGCTTGAGTAGGTCAGTTCCAACTGAGCCATAAAGCGCAGGGGCGGATTGCCAAAAGCAAAACGACCCTGAGGTGACGTATAACTGCCATACCAGCCATCGGCGACCATGGCACCGATAACATTTGCCCCGCGTCCGACCATGTTTGTCACATCAAAGACGCGGTAAAGGATGCGTTTGGAGAAATCCATGGATTCGGGGGCCAGCAGGGCATCGCCGACCCGCTTGCCATTGATATAGGTCTCATAGGCGCCCAAGGCCGTCACATACAGCCGAGCCTGAGCCACCGCATCCGTGGCTGTAAAATCGCGGCGCATCAAAAAAGCGCCTTTACCCGGTAAAGGTTGATCTTCACGCGCCGAACGTTTCACCGTTGGCCATGCCGACGCATCAAAATCCGGCTGGGTCCAGCCTTCAGGTTTCTCTGAGGATGCACGGGCGGTTAGATCGTCAAAACGGACAACCCGACCGTCGCGC
This sequence comes from Asticcacaulis excentricus, assembly GCF_003966695.1. Taxonomy (NCBI): domain Bacteria; kingdom Pseudomonadati; phylum Pseudomonadota; class Alphaproteobacteria; order Caulobacterales; family Caulobacteraceae; genus Asticcacaulis; species Asticcacaulis excentricus. The sequence continues at coordinate 1,964,024 of NZ_AP018827.1, read as the reverse complement.
AACCGGGCACGCACCAACATGGCACACTGGGGTTTTTCCCCTTTCAGACTTAGAGTCAGAACATGCGTTCCAGCTTTGATTGTCCGTACGGTTTCGACCACACCTCGCGGCCCCCAGGCATTGGCAGGCCGAGGCGGCAGATCAATCAGGCTGCCGTCAATTCGAGCCTCGTAAGAGGTCGAGGAAATCGTCATCAGGGTTGTTTCGGCATCCGTCTCGAGATCAAAGACCAGCCGGACCTGACAGGACGGAGCTTTCGATGACGCATCGGCCGTAACCCAATAGAGACCGGCTTCACGATCCCCGCGCATATCGGTATCTTCCGCTGCCAGCCATTGGGCCTGCCAGTCATCTGGTGACAGCAGTGCCATCTCCCAGAAGGCGGGAGCGCTTGTCGCGACACGTCCGTGACAGTCCCACACCGTAACCCGCCAGACCGCCCTCTGGCGCGAGCCGAGTGGCTTTCCCGCATAAATGACGTCAAAGGTCTGATCGCTTTCAACACGGCCGCTGTCCCAGAGATCGGCAAGGCCGGCCCGAAGGTTTGCGTCACTTGACGCGACCTCTATCCGCCAGGCGGTCTGCATCGTTCCCCGCCGCGCGGAGGCGCACTGCCATGAGAGGCGAACATCCTGATTTTCCACACCTAACGGGTTGTCACACAGATTGGCTTTCAACCGCGTCAGGCGTAAGCTATCTCGCTTTTCAGCAGCAGACGCCGGAACGGCGAGTGCAGCGGTGGCCAGACCCGCGCCGTTCAATGCACCTGAGAGTGCTCCCCGACGTGTCAACATGGCGCGTTTCCTTTATTTTCTAATGTTATTTTGTTTGCATACTGGGTTCTGTTGTCGTCAGGCAAGGCCCATTGACTTTGGGGTGGACAACTCGACCCTGTTCCGAAGTTCCGATAAGGCTTACGGACTTACCCCTGCGGGAGCAGGTTACAAAACACCGGCAAGGCCGCCGCCCCGATGGCGGTTTGAAACGCCCCAAGACGCGAGGCTTCAACCACCGGCGCGCCCTCGCCAAACTGCATCGCCTCGGCCAGCGCTTTCAAGATTGAAGGGCTGAGGCGCCCCGTCAGGATGATGGCATCGGGGCTGAGGAATGGACTGAGTTTGGCCAGACCCACGGACAGACGCGCGGCCGCGCTATGTGTCCAGTCCTCAATGACGCCCTGCGCCGCTTCGGGCAGGATATCGAGATCGCTAAGGTCACCTACCCCGAACCCGGCGGTGGTCAGAAGCTTCATAAGGTCGCGACCATCCGGAGACTCCGCCTCGCTGAAAAACTGCCCGATCTGCCCCGCTCCTGACATACCTTGCCCTCCCCGGAACGGACGCCCCTCGATAAACAGCGCGCCGCCGATCTCAAGCCCGATATGCACGATCAGATAGGTCTGATAGCGCGCGCCAATGCCAAAGACGCGTTCGCCAATGCCGCAGGCCAGAGGTTCGGCTTCGATAAAGACCGGACCTTCCAGATTGTTGGCGAAATAGCTGATCAGCTCCTCGCGGCGATAGGCGAGGTTCCACGCCTGTGCCTGTTCGGGCGGCAGGTCCGAGGCCACACCGATCCCGAAGCCCAGTTGTCGCCAGCGCACCACATGGCTCTTGCCATAGGCGCTTTCCAGTTGCTGCTGCACGGCCTCCAGCACGGCGCGCGGCGTCGGTTCGACCAGCGGCGTGCGCGTGCGGCCGACCACCCGACCGCCCAGATCCATCGCCACCAGATCAAGCGCCCCGGTCGTAAAGCCGATACCGAAGGCGTAGGCCGCACCCGACCGCAGCGACACCGGCTTTTGCGGCTGACCCCGCCGCCCGGTGTGCACATAGGCTCCGTTATCTTCCTCGACCAGTCCCCAATCCATCAGGTCGCGCACCAGATTGGTCACCGCCGGTCGCGTATAGCCCGACGCCTCGGCCAGCTCGGCACGCGCTGCCGTCCCGTGGCGGACCAGCGCCTCAAGCACCTTGCGATGGCCGTGGGTCAGGTGGGGAAACATCTACACGTCCGAAAAGTCGATAACCCGGTAGTCGCGGCCCAGCTTATCCAGAAAACGCCGAAAATCGGCCTGATCGAGCGCCGTGGTCGCCGTATTGATCAGCGGGTGGAAGTTGACGATGTCAGCGTCATACAACCGCTGATCAAGAATAAATCTGACCTTGTGCTCCGGGTCGTTGATCAGAGCCAGCGCCGTCACCGAACCCGGTCGCACGCCCAGCGCCTGATACAGGCGTTCCTCAGAACCGAAACTCAGACGCCCGGACCCGATCACTTTCGGCAGGGCTTTCAGATTGATCTGCGTCTGCTGTTCGGCGCTGATCAGCCACAATTGCCCCTTATCGTCCTTCAGGAACAGGTTTTTGCTGTGGGCACCGGGGAGAGTATCCTTAATCCCTTCGCCTTCACCGACGCGAAACACCGCCTCATGTTCAGTGGTCCGCGGCAACAGGCCCCAGCCGTTTAGGGCTTGAAGCAGGGTGCTTTGCGTATAAAAGCTGTTTTCGGTCATTCGTCGCGTTTACAGGAGCCCGAAGCGTAATGGAATTGGAATGTTTTGTCGTTCAGGCCGGCCCGCGTGAAATCATTCCCGGCCGCACCGATCGCGACTGGATGGATGCGTTTTCCAACCGCTTCCCCTATCGCTGCCTGCCGCTTACCATGGCCAATTCGACCGGGTGGGAGCTGCTGGTCCCCGAAGACATTACGATCGAATGGAACGGTGGCAAGCTGGCCAGCGACATCATCATCACCGGCGACCGCCCCGGCGCGCACGTCGAACACTTTGTGCAGAGCCATTTCAGTCAGGGTATCGTCACCTTCCATACCGGCTATCTGTTTCGCACGCCGCCAGGCTTTGCCCTGTGGGCCACAGGGGCACCCAACCACGTCAAGGACGGCATCGCGCCCCTGACCGGCCTGATCGAAACCGACTGGCTGCCGTTTCCCTTTACGATGAACTGGCGCTTCACGCGGCCGGGCGTCGTGCATTTCCAGAAAGGCGAACCCTTCTGCTTCATCAATGTCATCGAGCATCGCAAGACGGATGAGGTGCAGCCGGTGGTCAAGCCGATCGAGGCCGACCCGGACCTGCTGGAGCAATTCAAGGCGTGGTCGGAAAGCCGCGCCAGGTTCAATGAAAGCCTCGTCAATCGCGACCCGGCGGCCATCAAACAGGCCTGGCAAAAATTCTACCACAAGGGCGAGCTGCCGGATCAGTCCGAAGCCCCGCAGGAGCATATGAACCGCCGCCGCGTGAACCCTGTGCGCTACGAAGGTATCGACGAACCGAAATAAAAAAGGGAGCCTTTGGGCTCCCTTTAGGGTTCAGCGGCGATCCGTGGTCGGTCGCACAATACGCGGGTCGAGGTTCTGCTTCACCTCGCGCGCGTCATAGGCATTAGGGTCGCTCGGCTTTTGACCCTTGCCGAAGATGACCTCGGCCGAGGTTTCATAGCGATAAAAGGTCGTCTGATCCTCTTCCCACGCCCCCCAGGAGCCCCAGGCGCCGCGATAATAGCGGTAGTAGAAGCCGCCATAGAGACGCGGGAACGGGTCACGATAGGTGGTGCTGGTCGTGCGGTCTTCCTTGGTGTTGCGGCCCACCAGACTGAACCAGTCATAGCCGTTTTCCAGCGCCAGTTCGGCGGCGCGGTACAGCATATAGTCCTCGACCGTCTCACGCGAGGTCGAGGAATTGCCGGAGAATTTCAAGCGGTAGCGATTGGTTTCGATCCGCTGGTCGGAATAGCCGCGCGCCAGAGACGAAGACGGGTCACCCGTCACAGGCTGATAAGGGGTGGGGGTCGCGCAGGCGGCGAGCGTTACCAGAGAGACGCCAAGTGCCGCACCAATCATCATCTTACGCATGGTCTTAACACTCAACTCCCTGTGAAAAAGCCCGTATTGGCGAGGGAGTATCGAGCCTCCACTATCAAACGTCAATGTGGCTTTAATACGCCACACAGGCCGTTACAGATCAAGCTTGCGGAAGGTACGTTAATCGAGCGAGGTGTGCGCACCCGGTTCACCCTTGAGCCAATACCCAGAGGCCTTTATCCCTTCGGATTAAAACCCCTGTCGTGCAGATGGCTCCTGACCGTGCGGGCCCACTGCGCCTCTCCGGCGATCCACACCAGCGGATCGGCAGGGAGGGTCAGAGCGTCGATGGCGCTCAGCACATCATCGGCTTCGGCACGATAAAGCCAGCGAATATCCGCCTTGGCCTGAGTGACCCACGTCTGACGCTCAGCCGCAGTTTCGACCAAGGCCAGCACCGTAATCACCTGACCCGCCGGGGCGCTTTCCAGACGACGGCCGATGGCCGGCAAGGCTGTTTCATCACCGATCAGCAGATAATGGTCGAACGCATCCAGCCACACCTGGGAACCGCGCGGGCCGCCAATGTGGAGCGTATCGCCGATCTTCGCTTGTAACGCCCATTGGGTGGCCGGTCCCGCCGGGTCATGCAGGGCAAAGTCGAGGGTCAGCCGCCCCTTGCTCACATCAAAGGCGCGCGGCGTGTAGTCGCGCATGACCGGCGTTTCTCCGCCCTGCGGATCGGGAAACAAGAGCTTCACATGATCATCAAAGCCCAGCGACTGAAACCCCTCCAGATCGCCACTGAGGACCAGACGCAGCATATGCGGTGTCAGCAGGTGACGCTCAGCCACCCGCAGTTCGCGGCGGCGCAGTTCGAAGCGAACGCGCAGGGGTGTGCGATTGTCTTCGGCCATCTCACGACCTCTCGATACGGCGGGCCAGATCGTCGATGCCGTCGACAATGGCGTGCAGTTCGTCCTGCGTCAGTGGTCGCGCCGCGCGGTTGCGCAGAGCCGCCTTGAGATTGTCCATGGCGCGAAAGATCGGCGCGAAATCCGGCCCTTCCGGGGCGCTTTGCGGGGCCTCGGCAAACAGGCGTTCCACCTCTTCGGCGCGCTCAGCCAGAAAAGCCGTACCCGCTTCGGTGATGGTGGCGACCTTGCGGCCTTCGGCATCGGGGGTGATGGTGATGAAGCCGCCATCTTCCAGCCAGCTCAGGGCCGGATAGACAATGCCGGGCGACGGCGCGTACTGACCGTTGAAATGGTCGTCGATGGCGCGGATCAGTTCATAGCCGTGGCTGGGTTTGTCGCTGATCAGCCTGAGCAGCACCAGCCGCAGGCCGCCATGACCGAAGCCGCGACCGCGACCGCCCCGGCCATGCCGACCAGGCCCGCGCTCACCAAACGGGCCGCCACGGCCCTCTTCGGGCCAGCCGCGATGATGACCACCGCCCCGCCCGCGTCCAAAGGGAAAGTCCCTCATGATTCAGATACCTTTCTGTGTGTGTATACCTATCAGAAACACGGTGAAACCCGCGTGTCTCTGATGCGTATTTAGATATATCTGAATTGTGTTTGAAATAGGTCGATAAAATTTCAGACCTGTCCGCGTCAACGAACAGGCCGATAAGTTTGGAGAAACCAATTCTCTGTATGGATTCTAACCAACTAACCCCCCCTCTGAAGGATGGCGTCATCCCATTTACCTTCACATCTGACCTACTTCAGTCCGTGCACCTGAGGACAGTAATTTGACCTTGCGCATATTTTTTGAACGTTTTATTGGGTGGCGTTCAATAAAATAAAATGTCCAAGGTTCCCGCATGCGTTTATCTTCCCGCCGCCGCGTACTCCCCCTCGTTGTCCGTCTGCTGAGCGCCAGTGCCTTGGTCAGCCTTGTAGCGGTACCCGTATGGGCACAGGAGGTAACCGAAGTGGTGGTGACGGCGCGTAAGAAGCCGGAATCGCTGGCGCGCGCCCCGATCTCTGTGGCCGTAATCACCGGCGACCAATTGCGCAGTGGCGGGGCCTATGATTTGCGCGATGCACAGGTGCTGACCCCGTCCCTTCTGATCACTTCCACGGCCAATGAGGCCCAGACCACGGCGCGGTTGCGCGGTGTCGGCACGGTGGGCGACAATCCGGGGCTGGAGTCTTCGGTAAGCGTCGTCATCGACGGTGTGGTGCGGGCGCGCACGGCCACGGCCATGAGCGATCTGGGCGTCGTTGAGCGCATCGAAATCCTCAAAGGGCCGCAAACCAGCCTGTTCGGCAAGGGCGCATCGGCGGGCATTATTCAGGCCGTCACTCAGGCCCCGCGCTTTACGCCGGAGCAGGTCTATGAACTTACGGCGGGTGAGCGCGGCACCTTCGCCGCAACCGCCTATGTGTCGGGACCACTGGCCGACAAATGGGCCGGATCGCTGTCTCTGGTTCACCGGCAACGCGATGGCCAATACCGGATCAATACAGGCCAGGGGCCGCGCAGCGACAGCCGCGACGGCGATCAGAACTACGACTCTTTGCGCGGTCAGTTGCTGTATATGGACGCCGACCGTCTCAAGGTGCGGCTGATTGCCGACTATACGGCGCGCGATGAAAACTGCTGCACCGGCACGGTGGTTCAGGTGGGCGCAACCGCGCCGTGGATCAACGGTCTGGCATCGGGTCAGGGGGTGGCTACCACCGCCAATATCGACGGGCGCCGTACCTTCAGCAACCGCTCAACCGCTCAGCATATCAAGGATGGCGGCCTGTCTGCGGAGGTCAACTGGCGGCTCGACAGCGGCCCGACCCTGACCAGCCTGACGGCCGCACGGCGCTTCGATCACCGTCAGGGTTATGATGCCGACTTTTCAGGCGCGGACATCTATTACCGCATTCCGGATGATTTCGGCACGCGCTTCGATACGCTCAGTCAGGAATGGCGACTGTCCGGGAAAAACGGCCCGCTCGACTGGCTGACCGGCGTCTATCTGTCCTCGGAAAAAGTGACGCGGCGAGATTCCTACGTCTATGGCGAAGACTATGAGCCCTATCTCAGCCTGCTGTTATCCAGCGGCGCTTCGACGACCCGCGTATCCAGCCTGACCGGTCTGACTGCGGGGAGCGCCTATCCCATCGGCGGCGGGGCGCGCGACATTCACCGTCAAACGGAACGCAATGCCGCCCTGTTCGCCAATCTCGACTGGGCCCTCACAACAGAGGTGTCGGCGGTACTGGGGCTGCGCCTCAACCGTCAGACCAAGACGCTGAACTCCGCCTATAGCAATACGGATGGCGGCGTCGGCTGCGCGGCGGCACAAAAGCTGGGGTCGTCGGGTCTGGGGACGCTGTGTCAGTCCTTTTCCAACCCCGCCTTCAACCGTCTCGACCTGACGCAAAAGATGTCGGACGATGCCGTGACCGGCACGTTCAAGCTGAGTTGGCAAACCACGCCTTCGCTGATGAGCTATGCCTCGGTGGCGCGCGGCTGGAAGGGCGGCGGCTTCAATCTCGACCGCGAACAGACGACGACCTATGCGGCCGATCGCGATACCTCTTTCCGTGCGGAAACCGTCACCGCCTATGAGGTCGGGCTGAAAGGCCGCTGGTGGCGCGGGCGTCTGGCCTTTGATGCCGCCGCCTTCCATCAGGACTTCCGCGACTTTCAATTGAATACCTTCCTCGGTGCGACCTTCCTTGTCACCTCAGTGCCAGAGCTGACATCGCACGGCATAGAGACGGAAACGCGCCTGACGCTGAAAAACGGCCTGCGTCTGGTCAGCGGGGTCACCTGGTCCGAGAGCCAGTTCGGATCGCAGCCCGTGCCCGGCCTGCCGCGCCTCGCCGATGCCCGCGCCTCGTTTGCCCCCAAATGGTCAGCGACGCTTCAGGCCGATTACCACCGCGAATGGCAGGGCCTGAACTGGGGCGCGGCGCTCGATGCGCGCTATAATTCCGATTACAATACCGGTTCTGATCTCGCCCCCATCAAGATTCAGGGCGCTTATACATTAATGAATGGCCGTCTCAGTGTGGCGAACCGTAATGAGACGGTGGCGCTCGACCTGTGGGGGACCAATCTGACCGATGAAACCTACTATCAGGTGGTGTTTGGCGCGCCTTTGCAGTCGGGTACGTTTAATGCCTTTGTCGGTCAGCCGCGCACGGTTGGCCTGACGCTGCGTTTGCGGCGTTGATAGCCTCAGGCGTCGTTAAGGCACAGGCGATTTGCGGTACGGTCGGGGTCTGTGCTATGGCCCCGCCCAATGACCGATCTGCCTGAACATCCCCCTGAGACCCCCGCGCCCTATCGCGTGTCGGTGCTGACCATGTTCCCGGAAGCCTTTCCCGGCCCGCTAGGGGTATCGGTTCTGGGGAATGCACAAAAAGAATCTGGCCTTTGGGCGCTTGAGCCTGTGGACATTCGGACCTTTTCGAGCGATAAGCGCGGCTTTCTCGACGACACCCCTGCCGGGGGCGGTCCCGGACAGGTGCTGAAGGCCGATGTAATCGCCAAGGCGCTGGACAGTCTGGGGTCCGATGACCGGCCCAAAGTCTATATGAGCGCCCGTGGACGGCGGCTCACTCAGGACAAGGTCAGGGAATGGTCGAAGGCTTCGGGCCTGATCGTCTTGTGCGGTCGTTTCGAAGGCGTTGATCAGCGCGTGCTCGATGCGCGCGGCTTTGAGGAAATCAGCGTCGGTGACGCCGTCCTTGCGGGCGGAGAGTCGGCGGCGATGGTCACCATAGAGGCAGTCGTGCGGCTCATCCCCGGTGTACTGGGAGCCGCCGAAAGCCTCGATACCGAGAGTTTTGAGGATGGTCTCCTCGAACACCCGCAGTACACGCGACCGCGGACGTTTGAGGGCCTCGACATCCCCGAAGTGCTTTTGTCCGGCGATCACAAGAAGATAGCCGTGTGGAAGCAAAAACAAAGAGAGGCAACCACGAAGGAACGCAGACCCGACCTCTGGGCGGCGTATCTTTCCAAATCACAGGCAAAAGGCGCTCCCAAAGCGGAGTAAGCCCAAAATTGGAGTTACATCATGAACCTGCTTCAAAAGATCGAAGCCGAAGAAGTCGCCAAGCTGAAGGCTGGTAAGACCGTTCCGGCTTTCCAACCGGGTGACACCGTCCGCGTCAACGTGAAGATCAAGGAAGGCGACCGTGAGCGCGTTCAGGCCTATGAGGGCGTCGTGATCGCCCGCGCCGGCACGGGCATCAACGAAACCTTCACCGTCCGCAAGATTTCCTTCGGCGAAGGCGTGGAGCGTAAGTTCCCGCTGCTGTCGCCGAACATCGACTCGATCGAAGTCAAGCGCCGTGGCGTCGTGCGTCGCGCCAAGCTGTACTATCTGCGCGACCGTCGCGGCAAGTCGGCCCGTATCGTCGAGCGTTCGCAAAACTCGACGCGCGGCTCGAAGGGCGACGAACTGCGCGCCCAGATGGCGGCCAGCGAGTCCACCGAGGGCTAACCCTCTACCGCTTGTCGAAATTGAAACCCCGCTGGTTCGTCCGGCGGGGTTTTTTCTTGCGCTATCAAGCCATTGTGCAATCGGTTTTTAAGTGGCGGCCGTATCAGGGAGTGTTAATCTCGCGCAAACCCTTGCGAAAAGAGGCCCTGATGAAACGCCGCGATCTGTTGCTTACCGGTTTGAGCCTGAGCCTGCTCCTGACCACACCTGCCTGCGCCCAGACGGCCAGCCACCCTGCGCCTGAATCGAACGCTTTTGAAGCCAGCGTATTCGCCGAAGGGATCGAACAGCCCTGGGGCATGGCCTTCCTGCCCGACGGGCGTTTGCTGGTTACGGAAAAGGCAGGTGGGATCAAGCTGATCAGTAAAGACGGCAAGAGCCTTCAGTCGATTTCCGGTGGCCCCACCGTGGTCGATTATGGTCAGGGCGGTCTTCTGGGCGTCGCGGTCGATCCGAAATTCAGCGAAAACGGCCTCGTCTATTTCAGCTTCTCCGAAGAGGGCGAAAACGATACGGCGGGTACGGCCGTGGCGCGCGGCAAGCTCGACGGTTCGGCCATTACCGGTCTTCAGGTCATCTGGCGGCAAACACCCAAGGTCGAAAGTGCCAACCACTGGGGGTCGCGCATCGTCTTTTCAAAAGACGGGCAGTACCTGTTTATCACCGTCGGTGACCGCGCCAATCAACGGCCTCTGGTGCAGCGGCTGGATACCACCGTCGGTAAGACGCTGCGCATCCACCCGGACGGCTCGATCCCCGACGACAATCCGTTTGTGAAGACGGCCAGAGCCAAACCGGAAATCTGGAGCCTTGGGCATCGTAATCAGCAGGGGGCCTTTGTGCACCCGGAAACCGGCGATCTGTGGACCAATGAGCACGGTCCGCAGGGCGGTGACGAAATCAACATCGTCAAGCCGGGCAAGAACTATGGCTGGCCGCTGATCACCTATGGCGAAGAATATGGCGGCGGCAAGATCGGTCAAACGGCAAAGGAAGGCTTGGAACAGCCGCTCTATTACTGGACCCCGTCAATGGCCCCTGGCAATATGGTCTTCTACAACGGGCCGTATAAACAGTGGCAGGGCAAGGTGTTCGTCGCCTCTCTGAAGTTCCGCTACCTCGGCATGATTACGCTGGAAAACGGCAAGGTAGTGAAGGAAGAGAAGCTGCTCACCAACTTCAGGGAACGTATCCGCGACGTGGTGCAGGGGCCGGACGGCGCGCTTTACGCGGCGTTTGACAATGCCGAAGGCCGCATTGTGCGCGTGGTGCCGAAGTAACGCCGAGAATTATGGGGTAGAGGGGCCGCAGCCCCTTGACCCCTTTTACATCCCGCCCGGACGCGGGCCCATGCCGGGGCCCCCCATCATACGCATCTGGTTCTGCTGGGCATTGGCCGGAGCCGGGCCGCCAAAGGTGTAGCGCAGACCGACGTAGAACACACTGGCCTGCTGGCTGCGGCTCGATTCCGAATAGACAGTCTTGGTGTCGGTATAGCTCACCGACTTGCCGGTATTCAGCGGGTCGCGCACCGTCACCGTCAGGGTCGCCTTCGGCGTCAGCTTGCGGGCGTAGGTGATGTTGCCCATACCAAACGGCTCGGTATAGCCCTGCCCGGTTAGGGTCTTGCCGCGCGCGAAGAAGAAGGCCTGAAGCGTATCCTTCGGCGTCAGGGTATAGGTGAAGTTCATACGACCATTGACCGAGTCCGCTTCCTGCGTGCCATTGGCCGGCGTGGTCAGTTCGGTGCGCGCAACATCGCCACCCAGAGACAGGTTGAGCTTTGGCGTCACCTGACCATTGATATTGACTTCCACGCCGCCCGCCGTGCTCGACCCACCGTTTTCCTGCGTCGTCAGCAGCACATTGCCCGTCAGGAATCGGCTCGTCTGCGTGATGACGTCGTTGTTTTCGCGGTAATAGCCACGGATCTGATAGTTGATCTTGGGCTTGGTCACCTCATAACCCACTTCGAACGAGTCCGTTTCCTGCGGCTTGAGGTTCGGGTTGCCCTGACTGACGTTCTGCGCATCGACATAGGTGATCGCCGCGTTGAGCGCCTGGGGGTTCGGACGTTGCAAACGACGCGCGTAGGAGAAGCGCAGCTTGGCCGTATCCGACAGCAGGTAGGTGGCGAAGAGGCTGGGGCTGACCTTGGTGTAGTTGATGCTGGTGCGCGTCCCCGTACTGGCCAGCAGGGTGTCAAGGTCGAGGTTTTCGACGCGCACGCCGCCCAGAACCACCCACTTTTCGCCAAACGGCTTCTGATAGGTGGCATAGGCCGCGCTGATGGTTTGTTTGTACTGGAAGCGGCTCGACAGGAGGTCATTGCTCAGACCGTCGGCGCCGATACCGGTCGATTCATTGCTGACCGTATTGTCGTCGCGCGTGATCTGAATACCCGTGGTCAACTGATCCGTGCCGACTGGGCGGTTATAGTCGATGCTGAACACGGTACTGCTCAGCGCGCGCGACGAAATCTTGGTGTCGGTGGTCGTCGATACGGTAGGTACCGTAAAATTATTGATATTCACGTATTCGCTGCCGCCCGTCGAACGGCTGATGCGCAGATCGGCCTTCAGGGTTTCACCCGGCAGATTACCCGTATGGCTCCAGGTCAGGGCGAGGCTTTGGTCCGAGCCGGGGTTTTTGGAGCGTGACTGGTTGATAAAACGCTGCGTCGCGGCCCCCAGCGCATTATAGGTGGCCGAAACACCGGTACCTTCACTGGTGAATTCCCGCTTGTTATAGGTGACCTGCGCGCTCAGCGTATTGGTGTCATCGAGATTATAGTCGATACCGCCATTGAGGGCGAAGTTGGTGAAACCGCCGGTGCCTTCACCATTGGAGTCGGTGCGCGAAACGATATTGCCATTAGCATCACGATTGATCAGGCGGCGCGTCGTGCGGCCTGTACCGCTTTCGTCGCGATAGTTGATACCGCCATTCAGCGAAATCTTACCCACCGTATAGCTGCCGTTGACGCCGCCATTGTATCGGCCATCCCCCACAGCCACGTTCGCCGAGCCGAAGCCGCCCGGACGGCGGTTCTTGCGCATCACCAGATTGATGATGCCGCCGGTGCCTTCGGACGAGAACTGCGCACCCGGATTGTTCATCACCTCGACCGAAGCGATATCACCGCCCGACATGGCCTGAATGGCCCCGGCGCGGTTGTCGCCCTGCATCATGGCCGAGGGCTTGCCGTCAATATAGACCTGCACATTGGTATTGCCGCGCAGGGCGACATTACCGTTGGCATCGACCGTGACGCCAGGCACCTTGTTCAGCGTATCTGCCGCCGTACCAATGGCCGCGTCAGCATTCTTGCTGTTGTCATAGACCTGCCGGTCGATACGGTTCTGCGACTTGGCGCCGGTGACGGTAACAGTCGTCGGCTCCTCCACCTTTTCAGGCGTCTTTTCCGTGGCCTTCTGTTCGGCAGGCTTTTCAGCGGGGGCGGTCGTGGTCTGCGCCGCCGCGGCGGACACCAGCAAAAGCGAGGCTAGGACGGACAGGCTGGTGCCGGCGAGGCGTTTGGAAGAGGACATGTGGGTGCTCTGAGAAAATGTATGGGCGGGCAGGTCCGCCGTCCTTATACGACGCGATGGCGCACCCCCGTTGCTTTCTCCATACATTATTTTGCAGATATGACCCGTTAAACGTTTGTAATTTTAGGTAATTTTGTGGCGTTTGTTGCGTGTGCGAAATGTTATCGCACCTTAAGTCCCAGTTCCGAAAGGAGTTCTGCGGCCTGAGAGCGCGAAATGGTCGCCCCTTTGAAACGGCGCGCATCCTCAAGACGCACCCCGCCGATATCGGTTCCGCGCAGATCCGCCCCTTCAAAGCGAGCATGATCGAGCAGGGCGTCGCGCAGGCTGCATTCTTCGAACACCGCCTGCCGGAAATCGCAGCCCTGAAGGTCGGCATTGGTCAGATCGAGTGATTTCAGCGTCTGTTTGACAAAGGAAAAATTCTTCAGCCGCGCATCATTGAGGCGACAATCCTCAAAGTTGACGTCCATATTGCGGCTATGGCTGAAATCGGCACCGGTCAGCTTGCAGCGCAGAAAACGCGCCTGCGCGAGGCCCGCTCCCTTGAACGGGGTGTTGTTAAAATCGCACGCCGTGAACTGCGCCTCGGTCAGATCGGCGGAGGTAAAATCGGCTTGCCCGCCCTTGCAGGAAATAAACTGCGCCTGCTCCAGTTTTGTCCCGCGAAACTTGGTCTTGCGCAGGATGCAGTCTTCGAACACCCAGCCGTTCAGAATAAAATCGCTGAGGTCCAGCCCCTCGGCCTCACAGCCGACCAGTCGCACAGGCTCGCCCCTGTTGGCCAGAAGCAGGATCGCACCCCGGTCGAGGATTTGGTCGCTGAGTGTGTGCATCTCGTCCTTACACAGGCTCCCCCACAAACTGGCAAGATAATTCTGGGCCCTGTGCGCATTCGGCAACCGCCAACGCCTTAGCGAACTCTTCACAATACAATCTTTAATGGAAAATCAAATACCCATTGTGCGTTACTATACTTAAGGTTGATTTTTATCTAAATAACACGATTGTCAATAGGTGCCCAAAGATGAAGATGCGCCCAGGGTAGAGCGTGTTTCGCTATGCTGAAAACAGAAACCACACTCTAAATTTTTGGTTTAACACGCTTTTTTATCCGGAAAGCGCTCTGATCGGGGAGACAGAAATGACCGAACCAGCTCACAGTCTGTTGTACCATACCTGCGTAGATGTCACCCCACCGCCCCCAACTGACAAGCGCACGGCACCCGACGGCGCACTCAGGCTCGGGCTTCCGACGACGAAGCTGTGGGATGTGGGTCGGACTCTGGACTTCCACTTTCTCGGTGGAACCGAGGCACAAAAGCAAAATGTACGCCAGAGCGCGTTGAAGTGGAGCGAAGCTGCCAATCTGCTGATGCGATTTGATGTCCCGATCGAAGGCGCTGAGTTTCGGGTCGCCTTTAACGCGGTTGGAAACTGGTCCTATGTCGGACTGGACAATCTCGGCATCAAATCACCTGACCCTACGATGAATATTGAACAGGATGGCTCCGCCTTGCACGAAGTCGGACATGCGCTGGGTTGCATCCACGAACACCAGCAGCCGGCCTCGACGATAGAATGGAACAAACCCGTCGTTTATCAGGCTCTGGGTGGGCCACCGAACTATTGGGATCAGGCAAAGGTCGATTTCAATGTGTTCAATAAATACTCAGCGGCGCAGACGCAATATTCAGCTTTCGACCCTAATTCGATCATGCTGTATTTCTTTCCCGATAACTGGACAACGAACGGAAGGGGGACGCACGCCAACAGCACATTGTCAGCCGTTGATCTGGCTTTTATTCGACGCTGTTATCCCGGCTGTACCGCCGATTTCTCAAAACCCCAGATCGCTACGGCAGCCTGTAAGGTTAGCGTCGGCCCTGGTACCCAGTTCAACAACTACTACGGCAATAGCTGGTTGATGAATTTTCCGAACCAAAGCTTTATCGAGGTTCGCTTCAATCAGCCCAAGCAGTATGCAGGCAAGAACATATACAGCCGCGCCCTGCTGCGACTGGTTCACCTCACCTCAATGCTATATCCCAACCCCGGTTTTTCCCCCATTGATATCATCGTCAATGGTACGACGATAAAGAGCGATTACAGCCCGCCTTCGGGCAACTACCTCACTGAAGAGTGGGACATCACCGCCAACATGAAAGACGGCGATAATGTCATCCGTCTGAATTTCAAGAACGCGCGCAGCAATTACTGGATCCACAAGCTTCAGGTCGATTGTGTGCGTATTCTGGATTAGAACGGTCTGCTCGCGCATATCCCTTCAATTCACTTGCCGCGTCCCGGTTAAGGGACGCGGCTTCAAATGTGTGGCAGAGCGGCCTTATGGACCAGATACCCATTCGCTTAGAAAATGACAGGCTAAAGCTTTGCGGCCATCTGTGGGTGTCGGTAAACCGTAGCTGGCAGGTAGAAGCTGAGCAGAACCAACGGCCCCGCGCGGCCTTCAAAGGCACGGCTCCCCTACTGCGCCTTACGTCTGATGGCACGCGCTTTCAGACCGCTATCGCCCCTCATGAGGCTTGGTGGCTGGGGTTTGAGAGCGACCCGGATCATAACTACGCCGTTATTATTGGGATCAATGGGGTAAATCCACTCAGCGGGCAAGAGGTGGTCAATGAGGCGCCACGCTCTGAACCCCGCAATTTTCTGCTTATCCCGGATCAACCCTGGTTCGACTCTGTTCGCCTGCCAGATGGTGGCTATACGCAGCTTCGACCCGTGAGTGATGAGGGTTCGCCGACCGCGCTAAGCCTTCATGTCTTTGCGATCTCACCGGGCCTGATGGCCCCACGTGCGGATGCCAGCCCGGAGCTAAGGCCGCAGTATCAGGACTCAGCCAAAACCGAGGGCTTCGCACCCGATGAGTCGGAACATCTTTGGTCGGCCCGTCCCCTTATGGCCGCCCTGCCCGAAACGCCATGTGCCCGTGTTTATATAGATATTGTGCCGCCCGAAACGTTCGAAGGCACAGCAAAGATCACCTTTCCAAAAGGCATGTTTGATGCCTCTCCGCCCCCTGCACCTTACAATCCTTTGGGTTCTCCCAACCCTGAAGCTTAGAGCGTCAACCGATAAAGTGGGCACCACTTTTGGCTTCGCCGAACTTCATTTCGAAAAAATTGCGTGACAAAACAAAAACTTAGCACCTCATCAACGCAAAAAAGCGGCCCCAAACGGGACCGCTTTTTCTTTTGTCTAAGACAAGGGGGGCACCGCCCCCTTGACCCCATAGCTTAGTCGCGGCGGGGGCGACGCGAGCGGCGCGGACGGTCACCGCCCGAACGCTCTTCGCCACCTTCATCGCCGTCGGCTTCCGGTGCTTCACCCGAAGCCGCACGGGCCTCGTCACGGGCGGCCTTTTCGGCGGCCAGCTTTTCGGTGAGGTCTTCGCCGGTTTCCTGATCGACGACCTTCATCGACAGCTTGGTCTTGCCGCGATCGTCAAAGCCCAGGAACTTCACCTTCACTTCGTCGCCTTCGCTCAGGACGTCCGAGGTCTTGGCGACCTTTTCGTTCTTGATCTGCGAGATGTGGACGAGGCCGTCCTTGGCACCGAAGAAGTTCACGAACGCGCCGAAATCGACGACCTTCACGACCTTGCCCTTATAGATGGCACCGATTTCCGGCTCCGAAGCGATGGACTTGATCCAGTCGCGGGCCGCGTCGATCTTCGACTGTTCCGAAGCGGCGATCTTGATGGTGCCGTCTTCGCCGATGTCGATCTTGGCACCGGTCTTTTCCACGATTTCGCGGATGACCTTGCCGCCCGACCCGATGACTTCGCGGATCTTGTCGGTCGCGATCTTGATCGTCTCGATCTTCGGTGCAAATTCACCCAGCTCTTCGCGGGCACCCGAAATGGCCTTGTTCATTTCACCGAGGATGTGCAGACGGCCTTCATTGGCCTGACGCAGCGCCTTGGTCATGATCTCTTCGGTGATGCCCGGAACCTTGATGTCCATTTGCAGCGAGGTGATACCCAGCTCCGTACCGGCCACCTTGAAGTCCATGTCGCCCAGGTGATCTTCGTCGCCCAGAATGTCCGACAGAACCGCATAGCCGTCCTTTTCGAGGATCAGGCCCATGGCGATACCCGACACCGGACGCTTCAGCGGCACGCCGGCGTCCATCAGCGACAGAGAGGTGCCGCAGACGGTGGCCATCGAGGACGAGCCGTTAGACTCGGTGATCTCGGAGACAACGCGCAGGGTATAGGGGAATTCTTCCGCCGACGGCAACATCGGACGGATGGCGCGCCACGCCAGCTTGCCGTGGCCGATTTCGCGGCGGCCCGGCGAACCCATGCGGCCCGCTTCACCCACGGAGTACGGAGGGAAGTTGTAGTGCAGCAGGAAGCGTTCCTTATAGGTGCCTTCCAGTGCGTCGATGAACTGCTCGTCTTCGCCGGTGCCCAGCGTGGCTACGACCAGAGCCTGAGTCTCACCACGGGTGAACAGGGCCGAACCATGGGTGCGCGGCAGGACACCGACTTCCGACACGATCTGACGGACCTTATCGACGGCACGGCCGTCCACGCGCTTGCCGTGGTCGATAATGTCACGACGCAGGACGTCGGCTTCGCATTCCTTGAAGGCCGAACCGAAGACAGCGGCTTCGACGCCTTCCTGGTTCTCTTCGGACTTCACCAGAACGGCCGCGGCCTTCTTCTTGGCTTCGCCGACGGCGGCATGACGCTCGTGCTTGCCCTTATGGGCGTAGGCGGCGATGATGTCCGGGCCGACCAGTTCCTTGATCTTGGCCACGACGTCCGAGAAGTCTTCCGCTTCGAATTCGAAGGGCTCCTTGGCGGCGTGTTCAGCCAGCTCTATGATAGCGTCGATGACCGGCTGCATACCGGCATGGGCGAACATCAGCGCGCCCAGCATCTTATCTTCGGACAGTTCCTGCGCTTCGGACTCGACCATCATCAGGGCGTCCTGCGTACCGGCGACCACGAGGTCGAGCGCGCTTTCCTTCATCTGATCCAGAGTCGGGTTCAGAACATATTCGTCATTGATGACGCCGACGCGGGCGCCACCGATGGGGCCCATAAAGGGCACGCCCGACAGGGTCAGGGCCGCAGAGGCGGCAACCATGCCGAGGATGTCCGGATCGTTTTCCATGTCATGCGACAGCACGGTCACGACGACCTGAACTTCGTTCTTGAAGCCCTTGACGAACAAGGGGCGGATCGGACGGTCGATCAGGCGCGAAACGAGCGTTTCTTTTTCGCTGGGGCGGCCTTCACGCTTGAAGTAGCCGCCCGGAATCTTGCCGGCGGCGAAGGTCTTTTCCTGATAGTTGACCGTCAGGGGGAAGAAGTCCTGACCCGGCTTTGGCGCGCGGGCATAAACCACGGTCGCCAGCACGGTGGTTTCACCGTAGGTGGCCAGCACGGCGGCGTCCGCCTGACGGGCGATACGGCCGGTTTCGAGCGTCAGTTTGCGCCCGGCCCACTCGATGGTTTTTCTTTTGATGTCAAACATGTGTATCTTTCTGTCACCCGGCAGGCCCATTCCTGACGGGGTGGCTGAAGGGTGGCGGCCTGACTGGGCGGCGACCCGGTGTAAGGAAGGGCGAATCCCTTCCCGAAAATATCTGCCGTATCGTCCGGCAGATGAGTAGTGTCCCGATTTGATGGGACCGTCACGCGAATTGTGTGCCCGGATCGCGTTCCGGGTATCGATATAGCCGGTTTCCTTCCGATGGTGCGAAACCCGGCTCTAAACTTTACCTTGTCGCGCCTGTGAGTCCGAAAACCGTTGGCACGTTTCGGCACGCGCTTGAATACAATCAGGGCCTGACGTGGCGTCAGGCCCTGAGAGATAGTCTTAGCGACGCAGACCCAGGGTCTCGACGATCGCCGTGTAACGGGCGGTGTCGGTGGCCTTGAGATAGTCCAGCAGGCGGCGGCGTTGCGACACCAGCTTCAGAAGGCCACGACGGGAGTGGTTGTCCTTCTTGTGCGTCTTGAAGTGCTCGGTCAGGTTGGCAATGCGCTCCGACAGGATAGCGATTTGCACTTCGGACCCACCCGTATCGTTTTCCGAACGGGCGTGGGTCTTGATCAGTTCAGCTTTACGCTCAAGCGTGATCGACATCGGGGTCTCCTTTCACGGACGAGGTCCGCAGGGTTACAGGTTGATAAGGCGTGTGGGGTAAAATTGCCCCAGACGCAATTCGCCCAAGGCAACGATGTCTCCGTCCCGGTGCGCCCAAAGGGTACGCCCGTGCTCCGATTTTCCCGACTGTGACCGGATTTTCAGAGCGTCTTCCGCCGTTTGCGTGCGGGAGAAGGACAGGGGGATTTCGCGACCCTGTTTGAGCCTTGTGGCCTCGTCTTCCGTCACAGGCAGGGCCGGGATGTCGTCCAGCGCCGTCTCTACGGGAAGCAAAGCGTCCAAAGCGGCGTCTCTATGCCTCAAATCCTCTAACTTTTCCACCCCTGCGGACAAATTAATGTCGAAGCTGCCGACGCGCTCACGGCGCAGCGCGCTGACGACGCCCAGCACGCCCAGCTCCAGCGCGAGGTCGCGCGCAATGGCCCGCACATAGGTGCCCTTGCCGCAATGGAGGCGAAACTCGGCCTCATCGGCAGAGAGAATACGCTCCAGCGTCAGGCCGTGCACGACCACCGGCCGCGCCTCCAGCTCGACCTCCACGCCTTCGCGCGCCAGATCATAGGCGCGTTGCCCATCGACCTTGATCGCCGAAAAGGCAGGCGGCGCCTGTTCGATCTCGCCGATGAACTGCGGCAGGACTTCGCGGATTTCCGCCTCACTCGGGCGCAGATCGTCCTGTTCGAGGATCTCGCCCTCGAGGTCGTAACTGGCCGTGCGCTGCCCCCAGCGGACGGTGAAGCGATAGACCTTATCGGCGTCCATCAGGTAAGGGACGGTCTTGGTTGCCTCACCCAGAGCGATGGGCAGGATGCCCGACGCCATCGGGTCCAGCGTACCGGCGTGCCCGGCCTTTTGCGCATTGAACAGACGCCGCACGAAGCTGACGGCCTGAGTCGAGCCCATCCCTACGGGCTTGTCCAGACAGACCCAGCCATTGACCAGATCACCTTTTTTCTTACGTGCCAAGGTTTAGTCCTCGTCCTCATCCTCAGGACGCGGATCGTTTCTGAGGTCTCTGGCCACGTCCGGACGCATAAACAGAGCATCGATACGCGCCGCCTCATTGAAACTTTCGTCATGCAGGAACCGCAGGTCCGGCGTGAACTTCATGTCGATCATGCGCCCCAGAATCCCGCGCAGGAACTTGGCGTGACGGTTCAGCGCTTCAATCGCCGGAGCGATCTTGTCCTTAGAGATGGTCACGCCGCCCAGGCCAGCCCCCAGCGGTTCCACAAACACCGTGGCGTGGCGCAGGTCCGGCGAACAGCGGACTTCGGTAATGGTGATCGAAACGCCCTGCAGGGCCTCGTCGTGCAGTTCTTCTTCGCGCAGGATTTCCACCAGCGCGTGACGGACCAGTTCGCCGGCGCGCAACTGACGCTGGCTGGGTCCCTGAGCCTCGGCCTTATGGCCGCGGGTTTTATCGGAGTGTCTTTTCATTCGCCCCCTATAAGCCTTTTTGACAGATTTTCCATGAGATTCTGCACGCCTAAGGCGCGCTTGCCAGTCCCTGATAACGTTGTCTATAGTCCGATTATAAGGCCCGACCACAGAGCGGGCCATTCAGGGAGAGACAGTATGGCCACCCCCAAGAGCGTCCCTTCGACGCCGCAGCGTCTGGAGGGGCTGGATGCCCTGCGCGGCTTTGCGCTGTTTGGACTGTTCATGGTGCATATGCCGGAACTGTTCGAACTGTACTGGGCGCATCCGGTCACCGATCCGGCGCAGCTTGTCTGGCACAATGTCATTTTCACCCTGTTTGGCGGCAAGGCCTTTGCGCTGATGGCCCTGTGCTTCGGCGTCTCCTTCTTCATCATCATGGACAATTCGGCGCGTAAGGGCGTCGATTTCACCGGGAGGTTTCTGTGGCGACTGACGGTGCTGCTGATCATCGGCCTGCTGCACGGCCTGTGGTATCGCGGCGATATACTGGAGGTTCTGGCGCTTATGGGTGTGCTGCTGGTCCCCTTCTATCGGCTGAAATCTACCGCTCTCATCGCCACCATCGGCGTGATCTGCCTGCTCCAGCCCTTGATGTGGGTTCAGTTGGGGGCCGCGCTAAATGGAGCCGACTGGGCCAATCGCCCGTTCGGTTATTGGGGCGGTACGATCCCCGAAGCCTATCTGACCGGCAAGAGCCTCCTTGAGACCGTGCGTCAGAACTGGGTGGACGGCCACCCCTTCAAGTGGATGTTCATGTACGAGTCCGGCCGCCTTAGCCAGATATTGGGCCTGTCGCTGATCGGGCTCTGTCTGGGGCGTATCGGCTTTTTCAGTCAGCCGGAACGCTTCGGGCGGGTGCGCCTGATCGGTCTTGTCCTGTTGCTGATCGCCGCCCTTATCCTGTGGTATAGTCGAGGCCTGATCAGCGGCCTGATCCCGGCGACCGAGGCGTCGCGTATGCCCAATGCCCTGTGGTCCGGCATCTGGTCCAGCCTGACCGACCTCAGCATCATGCTGACCCTGATGTTCGGGTTCCTCAGCCTCTATTACGGCCCGTTGCATCGTTGGCTGAATGCCTTTGCTGCCCCCGGCCGCATGACACTCAGCCTCTATGTAGGACAGTCACTGGTCTTCGTGCCGGTCTTCTATAGTTTCGGTCTGGGGCTGCACGCCACTATGAGCCAGTCGGAAGCGGTTATGCTCGGTCTCGTTGCCTTTGCGGCGCAGATGGGTCTGGCGCATCTGTGGTTTCGCCACTTCCACTATGGCCCGCTGGAATGGCTGTGGCGGGCGGCGACCTATCTGACTCTCAAAGTACCTTTCAAACGCAAGTCTTAGGTCGCCGCTTTTTTGTTGCGCTAACGCTTCGCTCTTTGAGCGCGAGCGACCTATCTGACGCTTAAAGTACCTTTCAAACGTAAGGCTTAGGTCGCCGCTTTTTTGTTGCGCTAACGCTTCGCTCTTTGAGCGCGGCGACCTATCTGACGCTTAAAGTCCCGTTCAGCCGCGCGAAATAAAGGCGTTCAACGGCACATAGAGGCCCAGCCGGTTCCACGACGCCGCCTGCATCAGGGTGCGCAGCCAGTTAACATAGGCCTGCGCCATAGCAAACGACAACTGGTAATAGGCCATAACCATGCGCGAAATGGCGTCATTGACCTCATAGCCGACGACGATATCGGCCTCGTCAACGGGCGTCTCCGCGACCGGCTGAAAGCGGATCGGCGGCGTTTCGACCGGCGCGACAAACCCCTCCAGAGCATGGGCGATATAGGCGTTCAGGCCCGCCCCGTCATAGACGTGCGCCGCCGCTTCGTCCTGCACATGCCGTCCGGCATCGTGAGCGTAATAGCTGAGGATGGCCTGACACACCGCCACGTCGTAACAGTACTGACGCCGCCCCTGATAGGTCAGGACCGAATGGGCAGCAGCGCGTTCTTCGTTCATATCGGACAGGCGCGTCTTGATTGCCCGGATGCGCGGTTTGTCGCTGTCCCAATCGCGGCTGATCGTGCCGATATGGGCGTTTTGCACCCCACAAAGCCGTGCCAGCCCACGTTGCGTCAGGTACAGCGCGCCATCACTCAGGCGTCCCATGCCCACGCCCATTACTTCGGCATATTGCACGATATAAAGGTTCGAAACGGGCGTTTTCGTCCGTTTCCGCTTGGCCGCTGACATGGTGTTTTTTTCCCCGATCCGTTGGCTAACATTGCAACGCGGTCAGGGGTTTCGCAAGCGCGAAATCAGCTAAACACGATCGTCTTACTGCCATTGATGATGACGCGGCGTTCGGCGTGCCAAGTAACCGCACGCGCCAGTACGCGGGCCTCGATATCCTGACCGATGGCCACCAGTTGTTCCGGCGTCAGCCCGTGGTGCACGCGCTGCACGTCTTGTTCGATGATCGGCCCCTCATCGAGATCAGACGTCACATAGTGCGCCGTCGCCCCGATGATCTTCACCCCGCGCTGATGCGCCTGATGATAGGGCTTGGCGCCCTTGAATGACGGCAGGAAGGAGTGGTGAATATTGATGCAGCGGCCTTCCAGCCGGCGCGAAAAGTTGTCGGACAGGATTTGCATGTAACGCGCCAGCACGACCAGATCGGCCTGATGCGTCTCGATCAGGCTAAGGAACTGCGCCTCCTGCTCGGCCTTGGTGTCTTTGGTGATCGGCAGGTGGACATAGGGCAGGCCGTTCCATTCGACAAACGAGCGCATATCCTCGTGGTTCGAGACGACGGCGGCGATTTCCACCGGCAACAGGCCCGACCGCCAGCGATGCAGCAACTCGTACAGGCAATGGCCGAACTTCGACACGGCGATGATGACGCGCGGGCGCACACTCAGATTATGGATGTCCCATTCCATGCTGAAACGGTGGGCAATCGGCTTGAACCCTTCGCGCAGGATCGACATGGGCGGCATCCGCGCACCGGCCTGTTTGAAGACCACGCGCACATAGAACATGTCGCCCTGACTGTCGTTGAACTGGTTCGACTCGACAATGGAGATGTCGTTGTCGTTCAGATAGCCGGAGACCGCCGCGACGATACCGCGCGTGTCCGGGCATTTGATGATCAGAACGTAATGGGACGGGTCGAAAAAGGTCGTATCGGGCATGGTCCGCCTATAGCAGGCAAATCTTTCAGAAAGTCAAAGGTTTCAAATGAAAGAAAAGGCGTGGGGTCACGGACCCCACACCCCGTAATCGTGAGAGACACTGTAACGCTGAAAAGCATTTGGCCCGGCAGTGCGCCGGGCCAAACACTTTTAACAGATTAGAGTGTGCGCTTGATCTCTTCGACCGTGAAGCATTCGATGAAGTCGCCCTTCTTGATGTCCTGGAAGGGACCGAAGGACATACCGCATTCCTGACCAACCACGACCGAGTTGACCTCGTCCTTGAAGCGCTTGAGCGTGGTAAGTACGCCCATTTCCTGAATGACGACATCGTCGCGCAGGATACGCACGCGCGCGCCTTTTTCGACGCGGCCTTCGGTGACGCGACACCCGGCGACCTTGCCGACCTTGGTGATATCGAACACTTCGAGCACTTCCGCGTTGCCGAGGAAGGTTTCGCGCTGGATCGGGGCCAACATGCCCGACAGCACGCCCTTGATGTCGTCGATCAGGTCGTAAATGATCGCGTAGTAGCGGATTTCGACGCCTTCGCGTTCGGCCAGATCACGCGCCTGCTTGGAGGCACGGACGTTGAAGCCGATGATGGGCGAATTGGACCCCTTGGCCAGTTGCACGTCGGATTCGGTGATACCGCCAGCACCCGAATGGATGATCCGCGCGCGGACCTCTTCGTTGCCGACTTTTTCCAGCGAGCCGATAATGGCTTCGGCCGAACCCTGCACGTCCGCCTTGACGATAAGCTGAAGCTCCTTGACCTTGTTGTCCTTGAGCTTCGACATCATGTCCGACAGCGACACGCCCACCGGAGCCACCATCTTTTCACGCTTCACGCGCTGACGGTACTCGGTGATTTCACGGGCACGGGCGTCGTTTTCCACCACGGCGAAGGCTTCACCCGGATCAGGCGCCTGATCGAGGCCGAGGATTTCCACCGGCTGCGACGGACCCGCTTCGGGCAGTTGCGCATTGCGTTCGTCGATGAGGGCGCGCACGCGGCCCCAGGCACCACCAGCCACGATGATGTCGCCGCGCTTCAGCGTACCGCGCTTGACCAGAACCGTGGCCACAGGACCGCGACCCTTGTCGAGCTTGGCCTCAATCACCACGCCCTCGGCGGTACGGTCCGGATTGGCCCGCAGGTCCAGCACTTCGGCCTGAAGCAGGATGGCTTCGACCAGATTGTCGAGACCCATGCCGGTCTTGGCCGACACTTCGACGATCTGGGTTTCACCGCCCAGCGCTTCGACGACGACTTCGTGTTGCAGAAGTTCGTTGATGACGCGCTGCGGATTGGCTTCGTGCTTGTCCATCTTGTTGACGGCGACGATGATCGGCGTCTTGGCCGCACGGGCGTGGTTGATGGCCTCAATCGTCTGCGGCATGACGCCGTCATCCGCCGCCACGACCAGCACCACGATATCCGTCACATTGGCACCGCGCGCACGCATGGCCGAGAAGGCGGCGTGACCCGGCGTGTCGAGGAAGGTGATACGCTCACCCGACGGCACCTTGATCTGATAGGCACCGATGTGCTGGGTGATGCCACCGGCTTCGCCCGCCGCCACATCTTCCTTACGCAACGCATCGAGCAGCGAGGTCTTGCCGTGGTCAACGTGACCCATGACGGCCACGACCGGCGGACGCACCACCGTATCGTCGTCATGGTCGGCGGCGTCGATAAAGCCTTCGAGGACGTCCGCTTCAGAGACGCGCTTCACGTTGTGACCGAATTCCGTGGCCACCAGTTCGGCCGTATCGGAGTCGATCACGTCGTTGATCTTGAGCATCATCCCCTGCTTCATCAGCATCTTGATGATGTCCACAGCACGCACGGCCATACGGTTCGACAGTTCCTGAACCGTGATAACGTCCGGGATGACCACGTCACGCGACACACGCGCCTGTTCGGTGGTGACTCCCTTGCGCTTTTCGCGTTCACGCTCACGGGCCCGGCGAACCGAGGCCAGCGAACGCATACGGTCGGCGGCACCTTCGTCGTCACCCACAACGGCTTGCAGGGTCAGGCGGCCTTCGCGACGCTTGGGCTCACCACGGGTCTGCGAGACGGCCTTGGTCGGTGCACCGGCCTTGCCGCCGCGACGGCCACGATCATCGTCGTCCCCGGTACGGGCGCGTACATCACCCGGCTTACCTGCCGGCGAACCGCGCGAGGAGCGGATACGATCGACTTCCGACACAGCCGGAGCGTTCGGGGCCACACCGGCCGGACCACGCGGCGGACGCGGGGAATTGGCCGAATAGCGGACGGTTTCACCGGCCGGACGCGGACCGCGGTCGCCCTGCGGACGGTTCGGATCTCTGGGGCCGCGATCGCCCTGCGGCCGATTGCCGTCGCGGTTGAACGGCGGGCGATCCCCTTGCGGACGGTCGCCACGTGGCGTGCGTTCGCCATAGTTCGGACGGTCGCCTTGCGGACGGTTGCCATCACGGTTGAACGGCGGACGATCACCTTGCGGGCGGTCACCGCGATTCCCGTCTCTGGGACGATCACCATACTGACCCTGAGGCCGGTCGCCCTGCGGACGGTTGCCATCGCGGTTAAACGGCGGACGATCTCCCTGCGGACGGTCTCCGCGAGGACGGTCGCCATACTGACCCTGAGGCCGATCACCTTGCGGACGATCACCGCGCGGGCGGTCGCCGTATTGTCCTTGAGGACGGTCGCCTTGCGGACGATCCGAGCGGGGGGCGCGATCATCACGGAATCCATCGCGGCGGTCTTCGCGCGGGGCGCGCTGAGCCGGACGCGACAGGGCCTCTTCGATAGGGCTGCGACGCGGGGCTTCGGCCTGAGCCGGAGCAGGCGCTTGGGGAGCCGGTTCGGACGGCGCGGGAGCCGGGGCAGGCGCTTCGGATTTCGGTGCCGCTTCGGCAGCCGCCGCACGGCGGGCCGCCTCTTCGCGGGCGCGTTGTTCGGCCTGACGGCGCGCTTCGGCTTCGCGGCGCTCCTGATCGACGCGCGCCTGTTCCAGCACGCGGGCGCGACGTTCCAGCTCATCCTGACGCAGGCCACCAGCATTGCCACCCGAAGGTGCCGGGCGCGGTGCCGACGGCGCACCCTGCGGAGCAGCCGGACGCGGACGCGCCAGGTTTTCACCGCCGGCGCGCGGCGCACCACCTGTGCCCTGAGCCCCACCCGAAGGCGCACCTTGCGGAGGCGTGCCGATGCGGCGCTTGGTTTCCACCACCACCGTCTTGGAGCGCCCATGGCTGAAGCTCTGCTTCACGGTGCCGGTGGACACATTGCCACCGACGCGCGGCTTCAGGCTCAGCGGAGCGCGGGTATTATCGCCTTTGGGGGCTTCGGGTTTATCGTCTTTCGGATCGCTCATTCAGCTCGCAACATACACATGATGAAACCGGCATTCCGGCTTCGTTTCGGACAATCGTTATTCGGTTTGAGCGATAGGGCCGTCATAAACGCCACATACAGTCTCGACACATCGCTCTGGCCACGATCAGACCGTGAAAAGATCACGCCCTGATAGTCGCTTTTCAGTTTGAGTTAAAGGGCCTTTCGCGCCATTGGGCAGGAAACAACGCCTCAAACCCACCAAGGCGTTCCGCTTCACGCGAAAACGCCGCCGCCCGCCGACCTTCGATCAGGGCGGCATGGATTACATTTTCGAGCCCCAGGGCGAGGCTCAGCTCATCATTGGAAAACAGGCCGCACAGTCCAACGGACGGCGTCTGGCCATTACTGAGGTTCAGAAGTTTACTGCGACCATCTTCGGCCCCGTCCGAGGCTTCGATCAGCCACGCGGCACGGCCGGCCGCGTGAGCCGCGGTTTTGCCTAATTTAAGCGCTGTGGCGACTTTTTCAAACCCCGTCACCAGATTTCCTTCGCGTCGCGCCAGCCCCAACTGCTCCAGCAGGCGTCTGCGGATCAGGGCGGGCACAAGGGTATCAAGGCCTTCGGGGGTTTTGACCGCGCGTTTGGCCGCACGCGAAAACAGATTCTTTTTGATGGCCAGAGCCAGACTGTCGGCATCGGCCTTCAGCCACAGTCCGCGTCCGGGCAGGGTTTCCTTGAGATCGGGCACCACAAAGCCGTCCGGCCCGACCACAAAGCGGATCAGGCCGTCACGGGGAACCGACTGGTGTGAAGCGACGTCCCGACGGTGAGTCACGCGCACGGAAACGGTCTGAGACGGGGTATCCCCCGCCTCAGCCAGATCGTCATTCAGATCGATAAGGGTCTCATTGTTCAGGGATGGCGTCATTCGCGCCCTCCTCTTCATAAGACTCTTCGGATTCTTCATAAGCCTCTTCCGGCTCCGGCGCTTCGATCCAGCCCGCAGCGATACGCGCATTGAGGATCAGGGCCTCGGCATCGGCCACCGACAGGGAGAAGCTTTCCAGAGCGCCCGGCACGCGGACCTTTTCGGCCCCGCGTTGCTCAAAGCCGCCGCGCACTTCGTCGGTAGCCAGATCGGCCAGATCTTCAACCGTCTTCACACCGGCTTCGCCCAGAGCAACGGCCATGGCCAGGGTGATACCTGGCACGTTCAGCACCTCGTCCTCGACGCCCAGCTCGACGCGCTTGGCGTTCTGCTCGGCCTCGAAACGCTCCAGATAGTCACGGGCGCGCGCCTGAAGCTCAGCCGCCGTGTCTTCGTCGAAGCCTTCGATG
Organism: Asticcacaulis excentricus; assembly: GCF_003966695.1. Lineage (NCBI taxonomy): Bacteria > Pseudomonadati > Pseudomonadota > Alphaproteobacteria > Caulobacterales > Caulobacteraceae > Asticcacaulis > Asticcacaulis excentricus. The sequence goes on along the minus strand of NZ_AP018827.1, from coordinate 1,935,794 downwards.
GCAGCGATTTCCATTTGATCGACATAGGCGAGGTCTTCGACGGTCGAGAAGCCTTCGGTGACCAGCAACTGTGCGATAACTTCATCGGCGTCGAGCGCTTCCTGGAACAGGGCGGTGCGCTCGGCAAATTCTTTCTGACGACGCTCAGAGTCCTGCGACTCGGTGATGATATCGACCTGCCAGCCCGTCAGTTGCGAGGCCAGACGCACGTTCTGACCGCGACGGCCGATGGCGAGCGACAGTTGCTCATCCGGCACCACGACCTCAACGCGGTCTTCTTCTTCGTCCAGAACGACCTTCGACACTTCGGCCGGGGCCAGAGCGTTGACGATGAAGGTGGCTTCGTCCGGCGACCACTGGATGATGTCGATCTTTTCGCCTTGCAGTTCACCGACCACGGCCTGCACGCGCGACCCACGCATACCGACGCAGGCCCCGACCGGATCAATCGAGTTGTCGTTGGACAGGACGGCCATCTTGGCGCGCGAACCCGGATCACGGGCGACCGACTTGATTTCGATCACGCCGTCATAGACTTCCGGCACTTCCTGCGCGAACAGCTTGGCCATAAAGCCGCCGTGGGCGCGCGACAGCATGATCTGCGGGCCCTTGGTTTCGCGGCGCACGTCATAGATATAGGCGCGGATGCGGTCATTGACCTGAAACGCCTCGCGCGGGATCGACTGATCGCGGCGCATGATGCCTTCGCCACGGCCCAGATCGACAATGACATTGCCGTATTCGACGCGCTTGACCGTACCGTTGACGATTTCGCCGACGCGGTCCTTGAACTCATCATACTGACGCTCACGCTCGGCTTCGCGCACCTTGTGCGTGACGACCTGACGCGCCATCTGCGATTGCACGCGACCCAGTTCGAACGGCGGCAGGACTTCCTCGTAGGTCTTGCCGACGAAAGCTTCCTTGTCCTCGCGCAGGGCCTCGGTCAGGCCGCGCTGCGCGTATTCGTTCTCAAGCTCTTCGTCCGGCACCACCGTCACATAACGGGTGATGGTCATTTCGCCGGTGCGCGGATCGACACGCACGCGGATGTCGTGGTCGGCCCCATAGCGCGAGCGAGCGGCCTTTTGCACCGCTTCTTCGATGGAGGCGAGCACGACCGACTTGTCGATCTGCTTTTCGCGCGCCACGGCGTCGGCGATTTGCAGCAGTTCCTGACGGTTGGCGCTGATTCCGGTAAAGCTCATGTCACTGTTCCCAGTTTAATTTTTTGTCAGTTTGTCGTCGTCGTCATCGCCGAAATCGTCATCGGCGTCGTCGAAATCTTCATCGTCAAATTCGGCGTCGGCATCGTCACCGAAATCGAGGTCTTCGTCCTCTTCCTCATCATCCTCGCCCTGCTCGCGGCGAAGGGCGGCCTTTTCGGCGCCGATCTTGAGCAGTTCGTCATTGAGCACCAGCTTGGCGTCGATGATCCAGTCGAACGGGATCATCGCCGTATCCTCCTCACCTTCGAGGTCGATGGCGACGTATTCGCCATCTTCGGTGCCATTCAGTATGCCGCGGAAGCGCTTGCGCCCTTCGGCCAGACGATCCAGTTCCAGACGCGCCTCAAGCCCCGAATAGGTGTCGAAATCCTTCAGGCGGGTCAGCGGACGGTCGATACCGGGCGACGACACTTCGAGAATATATTCACCGGTGATCGGATCGGACTCTTCCAGCCAGGCCGACAGGGCGCGCGACAGGCGGGCGCACTGATTGACGGTGATGTCGCCGTCGGTCTTGCGCTCAGCCATGATCTGCAAACGGCGCGCGCCGCCCGGCTTGTTCGAGCCCATAAGGCGCACGCGCACAATGTCGAGCCCCAGCGCTTCGGCAATGGGGTCAAAGGCTTCGATCAGCTTGCGGTCTTCGGTGGTCTTGGCGCGCAAAATAGGTCCTCAGATGGTTCGTCCGCAGCGTTTCGGGCAACAAAAAAGCGGCTGGCCTTCTTGAGGGCCGCCGCCGGGGCCGCAAGGCCGTTCGGACGATGTTGAGGTGCTTATAGACCCTTGCCACCGGTTTGCCAAGCCCAATAAACGGCGGTCGCCGCCCCTACTTCATACGGATCAGGGGATAGAGGTCAAAATACTCCGCCGGCACGTGCAGGGCCGCCGTGTGGCCTGTGTAAAACATCATCAGCAACCACGTGGCGTATCCGCCAACCCCGACCGTTGCGACCAGAAGGCCCCACGACACAGGCCGCAAGGTCTTCTTGAAAATGTCGAACAGGATGCAGCCCATATGCACAAACAGGGCGAAGATCGCCAATCCATAATAGGGGATAAGCGCGTACATCCAGCCGCTCTGCATCAGGCCCGCGACGATGAGGTAGATATCGCTGTCCACGGTCAGCAACTGACGCACATAGAAGATGAAGGCGACGTGGGTGATAGCGAAAAAGGCGATATAGGTGCCTGAGGCCGCCTGAAGCTGATGCACGAAATCCTTCTTCTTCGCCCAGATTTCCCGCGCCAGCGCCCAGCCGGTCAGTATCTGCACCAGAAAGGCCAGCAGCACGACCATCTCGACCACTGGGTGGCGATAGACCATGCGCGCCACGGCCATAAAGGCGATGTGGGTATCGAGCCCCTGCAAGCCGACAAAATGGTTGGCCATGTGCAGGCACAGAAAGGCAAAGACAAACCCCGCCGAAACCTTATGCAGGCTTTCCATTGATGACCCCGTTACCCGGACATTAACCATAGTTAATACAGGCTAAATCGGGGGCGATGGCTACAGGTTTGCGTCGAACCGGGGTGAAATGCCGTCTTTTCGTGTCAATTTCGCGCATGACGATAAAAATCGAGGAAGACCGGCGCGCAATCGCCCAGCTTCTTCTCTTCATATCGCGTGGTCACGTGATCTGCGGGGGGCGTGTTCCATTCGGCTTGCGACTGGGCAGGCCAGTCAAACGCCGCGTGCGCCGTAGCACGCTCCAGCGTCCAGTCGGCATAGTCGGCCCAGTCGGTGGCAAAGCGCAGGCGCGCCCCATCCTTCATCACGCGCGCCAGAGCATCCAGCGTTTCAGTCTGTATGAAGCGGCGCTTGTGGTGGCGGGCCTTGGGCCACGGATCGGGGAAGAGGATGAAAACCTTATCAACCGAGGCCGCGTTCAGGCGGTCGATCACCGGGCGCGCATCGCCGGGCATCAGGCGCACATTGTTCAGACCGCGCTCATCGACATGGCGCAGCAGGGAGCCGACGCCATTGAGGAAGGGTTCAAAACCGAGGATCAGCGCCTGAGGATTACGCTCGGCCTGTGCCGCCAGATGCTCCCCGCCGCCGAAACCGATCTCCAGCCACAACTCGCTATAGTCGCCAAGGTCGCCAGCAGCGAGTTGCGCGATCAGGGCGTCATTGACTTCGATGGTCGGCAGCAGGGTGTCGAACAGGTCGGCCTGACGCGGTTTCAACGTACGCGACTTGATGCGCCCGAACGAGCGCATGGGCCCCCACGACGGCGAAATGGCGGGCGGTGTTTCGTCTGACATAGAGCGCCTTTTGCAAAAGCACCTCCCCTGAGGTCAGAGGAGGTGCCGGGAAAGCCGCTCTCTTAAAACTCGCGCTTGAGCGCGTCAACCAGATCGGTGCGCTCCCACGAGAAGCCGCCGTCGGCTTCTGGCGTGCGACCGAAGTGACCATAGGCCGCCGTGCGCTCGTAGATCGGTTTGTTGAGGCCCAGATGCAAACGAATGCCACGCGGCGTCAGACCACCGATCAGTTCGGGCAGTAGGGCTTCGAGCTTCGCTTCGTCCACCTGACCCGTGCCGTGGGTATTGACGTAGAAACTCAAGGGGCGCGACACGCCAATGGCGTAGGAGACCTGAAGCGTGCAGCGCTTGGCCAGGCCCGCCGCCACCACGTTCTTGGCGAGATAGCGCAGGGCATAGGCCGCCGAGCGGTCCACCTTGGTCGGGTCCTTACCAGAGAAGGCACCGCCACCGTGCGGGGCGGCACCGCCGTAGGTATCGACGATGATCTTGCGGCCAGTCAGACCGGCGTCACCGTCCGGGCCGCCTATGACGAAATTACCGGTCGGATTGACCAGCCATTCGGTATCCGCCGTCACCATGCCCTGCGGCAGGACTTCGAGGGCATAGGGCTTGACGATGGCTTCGACATCCTTGGGCGTCAGGCCTTCCTTATGCTGGTGCGAGATCAGCACCTTGAGAATGCGCGACGGCACGCCGTTTTCGTACTGCACCGTGACCTGCGACTTGGCATCGGGTTCCAGACGATGATCGCCACCATGACGCGCTTCGGCCAGACGACGCAGGATATTATGCGACCATTGCAGCGGGGCCGAGGTCAGTTCTGCGGTCTCATCCGAGGCATAGCCGAACATGATACCCTGATCGCCGGCACCCTCGTCCTTGTTCTCAGCAGAATCGACGCCCATAGCGATGTCGGCCGACTGAGCGTGCAGGTGGCAAGCATAGTGGGCCGTGGCCCAGTGGAAGCCCTTTTGCGCGTAGCCGATATCCTTGATGGCCGCGCGCACCTTGTCTTCCAGACCCGCAATGATTTCGCGCATCTTGTCATCGGCGGCGCGCACTTCACCGGCCAGAATGACCCGCTCAGTGGTCACCAGGGTTTCACACGCGACGCGGGCTTCGGGGTCTTCGCGCAGGAAGGCATCGACGACGACATCGGAAACCCGGTCGGCAACCTTGTCCGGATGGCCTTCGGAGACGCTTTCGGAAGTGAAGATGTAGGACGGGCGCATGGCGGACCTCCGCGGTTCAACGAAACAGTTCGCACTCTCATATAAACATATCTTTATATGATCAAGTCGTTTGTGGCGGAACTACAGGACGAGTATCGTGAATCTGAAGTTCGCCCGGCTTTCGATATCAGAATGAAGCGAACTTCAGATTCACGATACTGGCCCTCACGAAATGCTAAAAACCCCGCCGTTGGGCGGGGTTTGCGGGGTATAGTCAATCAAACCGTTCAGTCTTCGCTGTCTTCGGCCAATGCACGCACCAGTTCAAGGATACGGCGGCGATGCTTGGCATTTTTGATACGTGGGAATGCCTCAGCCAGTTCGATGCCTTCGGTCGTCATCAGGAAGCCGTGCACGAACTGCTCGGACTGTGACTCCGAAAAGCCCTCGACGGCTTCGGACTCACCGTAGCCTTCAAAGAAGTAGGCTACCGGGGCCTTGAGCGCCCGCGAGATTTCATGCAGCTTAGACGCGCTGATGCGGTTGGAACCGCGCTCGTACTTCTGCACCTGCTGGAAGGTCAGGGAGATGGTTTCTGCCAACGCCTCCTGCGACATTCCCAAAAACTTGCGACGCATACGCACACGCGCACCGACATGCAAATCAACCGGATTCGGACTGCGGTCCGTCTTAGAATTTTCGTCCAACTTTGCCTCTTTACTTTTATACAGCCGGCGTTGTCGCCGTACCGCTTTTTGTCGTAACACCGCCTCCCATCCGGACCTGGGAGGCGGTCATCTTTCTTGGTTGTTTTTGCTAACGTTTACAAAAGTCACAAATACCAATGGAATCAAGCAAAAAAGCGCCACAAGCATGAGGTGCAGGTGCCGCCACAGCGTGTAAGGGGTAAATGATACCGCAGACGGTAACATCACATCACGAAAGCCTGATTGACCGATGCCGATTTCCGAGCCCGGCACGATGCGCCCCAGGGGGTCAATTACCGCAGAGACACCCGTAGGAGTTGACCGGACCATGGGCAGACCTTCTTCGATGGCGCGATAGCTGGACAGGTTGAGGTGCTGCACCGGTCCGGTTGTCGGGCCAAACCACGCATCGTTGGAAATATTGACAATCCATGATGGCCGTAATGGGGCAGACGGCGGTTTGGCCTCACCCGTGGCCAAGGCGGGGAACAGACCTTCATAACAGATCAGCGGCAGAAACGACGGCAATCCCGTGACTTCGACGGGATGCGTGCGCGGGCCGGGACTGAAGCCGTCACCGACATGCGCTAACTCCTTTACGCCAAGGCTTTCCAGCACGCTTTCAAAGGGCAAAAACTCACCAAACGGCACCAGTTTGAACTTGGAATAGACGACCTGATAGTTTGTGCCGCTCTCATCGCGGGAAAGCGCCAGCAGGGAGTTACGCCATACAAGGGCGTCATGGTCATCTATCGCGCGGTGATAGGCGCCCCACAGCAAAATCTGATCTGGCCTAAGGAGGCCAGCAAACAGGTTTGCAGTCTCCGATTGTGGATCGAGCAGGTTCTCAGCGGCGTCCGGAAGCGCCCCTTCCGGCCAGATAATAACGTCTGGGTAACCCTTATTATCACGTTTTGTAACAGACTGTAAAAATTCTCGCTTCGCGTGTGCCTGACTGTGGGTTACATAGCCGCGCATGACCTTGAGCAGCGCCCCTTCTGTCCACTTGGCGCGCTGACCGATGTTCGGCTGTACAAGGCGTATCCATGTGCCCGTGGTCGCAATCTCGGTCGTGGACAGGCGCACAACCCCGAAGGTGAAGCCTGCGAACAGCACCACCGCCGACACGGCCACCGGCCACAGACCCTTCAAGCCGTATCCACGACGGCTGACCGCAGGGCTGGCGAATAGGGTGACGGTAAACAGGCTGAGGCCATAGACGCCGAACAGCGCGGCCAGTTGCGACATCGCTGTACCCGCCTTCCACGTCGCGCCGGCCGGATTCCACGGAAACCCGGTCAGGATTGTGCCGCGCAGCCACTCAAACAGGCAGAACAGACCGGCAAAGACCAGCCAGCGTGACCAGTGCCCCGCCAATCGCCCACTGGCCAGTTTGCGATAGACTGCAAACGCCGCTCCCCAGAACAGGGCAATACCACCGGGCAGCAGGCAGACCGCAAACGGGGCCATCCAGCCCTGATTGCTGGCATCGACCAGAAAGGCCTCCGCCACCCAGAAACAGCCGACGAGGAAATAGAGAAACCCGGCCCACCATCCTATCGCGAAGGCCCTGCGCAACGGCCTAGGGCCGAGGTCCTGATCAAGGCTCCACAGAAGGACGGCATAGGCCAGAAGCCCCGGCAGAAATCCGAACGGCGGCTGCGCCAGCCCCAGCAGCACCCCCATCAACGCCGCCTGCCGCTTTGGCCCCACATAGCGGCGGTACAGGGCGAAGGCGGGCGCCAAACGGGCACCGAGTTCGGTCAGGGTCATACGTCTTCCGGAATCAGGTCGGGTTTGCGTTCGTGACGATGCAGACGCAGGCGTTTGATGCGGCGCTGATCGGCGTCCAGCACTTCTATATCTATCCCCGCCGCCGCGTAAGGGATGATTTCGCCCGGCTGCGGTACGCGCCCCGCCAGCACGGCCACCAACCCCCCCAGCGTATCGACCTCATCCTCACCGTCTTCGGGGAACAGGCGCAGACCCAGCCGCTCCTCAAGCGTCTCCAGCTCGACGCGGCCACTGACCTCGATCTGCCCCTCGGCGGTTTCGATCAGGTCTTCGGCTTCGTCGTCGTCATATTCATCGGCAATGTCCCCAACCACGGCTTCGAGCAGGTCTTCGAGCGTGACCAGCCCGTCCGTGCCGCCGTGTTCGTCGATCACCAGCGCCATGTGCGACCGCTCGGTTTGCATCTTCAGCAGCAGGTCCGTCGCCGACATAGCCCCCGGCACATAGATCAGTTCGCGCTTGAGCCGGTCGGTCACGGGGGCGTCCCAGTCGGGAATGCGCCGGTCATCAGACGGGGCCAGCAGCTTGAACACGTCTTTCACGTGGATGACGCCGACCGGATGATCGAGATTGTCGCTATAGACCGGCAGGCGCGAATGCTCGCTTTCGACGCAGACCCGCACCAGTTCGGACAGGGTGGCGGTGTCTTCGATGCCGATAATATCGACCCGCGGCGTCATCACGTCAGATACGCGCAGGTTCTGAAAGGCACGGGCGTGTTCGATCAGGTCGTTGGAAGCCTCAGGACGGTCGCTCAGACTGAGCGGCTTTTCCGCCTCATCCGGCCCCAACAGGCCAAAGAGGTTCAACAGGGTCTTTCTGGGTCCGGTCGGGCGCTTGGCGCTACGACTGTCAGGCTCCGGCATGGTCAGTGGCCTATTTCTCTAGGTAAGGATCGGCAATGCCGAGCCCGTGCAGGATCTTGCGCTCAAGGTCTTCCATCTCCTCGGCTTCGGGATCATTGATGTGATCATACCCCAAAAGATGCAAAGCGCCATGCACGCTGAGGTGCGCCACATGGGCCTTAAGCGTTTTTTTCTGTTCTTTGGCCTCGCGCACGCAGGTTTCAAACCCGAAAGCAATATCGCCCAGATGCGGGTGCATCATATCCGGCGCGGGAAAGGACAGCACATTGGTGGGGGCGTTCTTCTGACGGAACTCTTTGTTGAGCGCCTTCATTTCGGCGTCATCCGTCAGCAGCACCACCAGGTCCAACTGCTCCTTCGCGCCCAGATAGACAAAGGTCGCCTCAATGGCACCGGTCACCACCGCCGACACATCGGGCAAGGCTTCGGTCCAGTCGTCGTGTTCGACCTCAATGTCGATCAGGGGGGCAAATTCAGTCATGTTTTTCGCTGTCATAGGCACGCACGATACGCGCGACCAGTTCGTGACGCACCACGTCTTCGGCGGTGAGGCGCGACACCCCTACCCCCTTCACGTCGTTCAGAAGGCCAACGGCGTGCACCAGACCGGAATCCGAAGCGCGTGGCAGATCGACCTGCGACGGATCACCGGTGACGACCATTTTCGAGCCTTCGCCCAGGCGCGTCAGCACCATCTTCATCTGCTGTTTGGTGGTGTTCTGCGCCTCATCGACGATGACATAGGCATTGGACAGGGTGCGGCCGCGCATATAGGCCAGCGGCGCGACTTCGATTTCGTTGCGCTCACGGCGGCGACGCAGGCTTTCCGCCCCCAGAATATCATCCAGCGCCTGCCAGATCGGCATCAGGTACGGATCGACCTTTTCATTCAGATCACCGGGCAGGAAGCCCAGCTTTTCGCCCGCTTCGACCGCCGGGCGGGTAATGACCAGACGATCCACCGCTCCCTTGAGCAGCAGTGACGTACCGTGCGCCACGGCCATAAAGGTCTTGCCGGACCCTGCCGGCCCCAGCCCGAAGGTCAGGTCGTTGCGCAACAATTGCTGATAATACTTCGCCTGCCCCTCGGTCTTGGGGGCAATGGCCCCTTTGCGGCCCATCACGATCACATGCGATTGCCCGTGGTGATCGGCCCAGACCGGCGACTTACCCGTCGGGTTCTGGATCAGGGTGCGAACATCGACCTCGCTGATCTCCACCCCTTCGTCATAAAGCTCAGACAGGGCGTTGAGGATGACGTGCGCGCGCTGACGATCGCGCACCTTGCCCGTCACCTGAAAGCCGCCGCCGGGCGTTTCGATCAGCACGTGATAGGCCCCTTCGATCAGGGCCAGATAGCGCTGCGCCGGTCCGGACAGGGCCAGAACCTTGTCTTCGCTCAGTTCGATGAAATCTTCGGTGGCAAGGGTCAAGCGTGTACCTTTTCCAGTTCCCCGATCAGAGAATTGTTCCCCACGCCCACAATCTTCACCGGCACGATCTGACCGATCAGGTGCGCCGCGTCTTCGGCAAACACCGCGTGCAGCCAGGGCGAACGCCCGACGGCCTGCTGACCATAGCGACCCGGCTTTTCAAACAGCACGTCGATGGTTTGCCCCACCAGCGAGGCCTTAAACGCCTGCGCCTGTTCGTTGATCAGCGCCTGAAGCGCCTGAAGACGCGCATCGGCCACGGCCTCATCGACCTGACCCGGCATGGCAGCGGCCGGTGTGCCCGGACGCTTCGAATATTTGAACGAGAAGGCCGAGGCGTAACCGACCGTGCGGATCAGGTCCATCGTGTCTTCGAAATCCTTGTCCGTCTCACCGGGGAAGCCGACGATGAAGTCACCGGACAGGGCGATGTTCGGCACGGCGGCCTTCAGGCGCGCAATCAGGTCGATATAGGCCTGACGTCCATGCTTGCGGTTCATGGCGCGCAGGATCTTGTCCGACCCCGACTGCACAGGCAGGTGCAGATAGGGCATGACCGCAGGGTTTTCCGCATGGGCACGGATCAGCTCATCGGTCATGTCATTGGGGTGCGAGGTGGTGTAGCGGATACGATCCAGCCCCTCGATCTCCGACAGAGCCTGCATCAGGCGCGGCAGAGTCGATTCCTGACCATCAGCCTCAAGCCCATTATAAGCATTGACGTTTTGACCCAAAAGCGTGATTTCACGCACGCCTTTCGAGGCCAGCGAACGCGCTTCCTCAAGGATCGAGGCCACCGGACGCGACCATTCGGCTCCGCGCGTATAGGGCACCACGCAGAACGTACAAAACTTGTCGCAACCCTCCTGAACCGTCAGGAAGGCCGTCGGACCGCTCGCCTGACGCTCGGTCGAAAGGGCATCGAACTTGTCTTCCGGGGCGAAGTCGGCCTTGAGGCGCTCGCCCTTGGCGCGGGTGGTGCGCGCGATCAACTCAGGCAACTGGTGATAGGCCTGCGGACCAACGACCAGATCGACGGCCGGCGCGCGATTCATGATCTCTTCGCCCTCAGCCTGCGCCACGCAACCGGCGACCGCAATCGTCATACGCCCTTCGCCACGCGCTTCCTTTTCCTGACGCATCACCTTCAGGCGACCGATCTCAGAATAGACCTTTTCGGCCGCCTTTTCGCGGATATGGCAGGTGTTGAGCAGCACCAGATCAGCGCCTTCGGCCTGATCGGACACGGCATAACCCAACGGGCGCAGGAGATCAGCCATGCGCTCACTGTCATAGACGTTCATCTGACAGCCGTAGGTTTTGATGTGCAGCTTTTTGGATGCGGCGGATGCGGTTTCACTCATGCGGTGCTTATGAGGTTTCAGGCCTCGTTTTTCAAGGCCAAACACCGGATTTTACCCACATGGTGTCGCACGATCCAAACACCGACCCTGATCCTTTTTGATTGTTGTTGATTAATTTATATGATAATTTGATCGAATAAGAAACAGAAGATCGCCACACGGCGGAGCTATGCACGTCATGCGCTCCGGTTGTCAGCGGCCCCTCAGGGAAGAGATAGATGAGCCTTTCACGCCGGTCGGTTCTGTATGCAGGTTTATCCGTGCCCCTATTCACTGGCACCGCCCAAGCCGCATCCGGCCTGAGCCACAAACGCCTGTCGGTTAGCGCGCCTTTTGATATGCCGTCTCTTCGCGTGCCCGATTTTTCGCGAGCCCGACGTTTCCCCATCACCGATTTTGGTGCCTCTCCTGAGGATCAGGCGGCCACCTCAGCCGCCATTACAAAAGCCATTGATGCCGCGCATCGGGCCGGTGCAGGCAATGTGATCGTACCGGAAGGTATATGGCCCACCGGCAAGATACACCTGAAAAGCCACGTCAACCTGCACCTGTCGAAAGGTGCAACCCTGCTCTTTTCCGAAAAGCCGGAAGATTACCTGCCGCCGGTTCAGACCTCTTGGGAGGGGATTGAGTGTTTCAACTATTCACCACTGGTCTATGCGTTTGACTGCGAAAATGTGGGGATGAGTGGCGAAGGTAAGCTCAAGGCAAAGCTCGATGTCTGGCAACTTTGGTACAAGCGCCCGAAGCCACATATGGATGCGCTTATAAGGCTATACGATCTGGCCTATAAGGGTGTACCTGTCGAAGCGCGTCAGATGGTCGAAGGCGAAAACCATCTGCGGCCGCATTTTGTGCAGTTTAACCGTTGCCGCAATGTGCTGATCGAAGACATTTCAATCGAAGACAGTCCCTTCTGGACGATACATCCCCTTCTGTGTCGTGACGTGGTGATCCGCCGCGTGAAGGTGCGGGCCCACGGCCATAATAATGATGGCGTTGATCCGGAGATGAGCCAGAACGTGCTGATCGAGGACTGTGTGTTCGATCAGGGGGATGACGCCGTGTCCGTCAAGTCGGGCCGGGACATGGACGCCTGGAGACTCAATACGCCGACAAAGAATGTCGTCATGCGTAATTGTCGCATCAAGAACGGCCATCAACTTATGGCCGTCGGCAGCGAACTATCCGGCGGCATTGAAAACGTCTTTGTTGATAACTGTCACTTCGTGGGTGATGGCAAGGGCGAAGACGGCTGGGCCGTACCCATCAACAACCTGCTCTATGTCAAAACCAACGAGCGTCGTGGCGGTTTCGTCAAAAACATCCACATGCACAATGTCAGCGCAACGAAAATTCAGGGCAGTCTTTTAGCGGTGGAAACCGATGTACTTTACCAGTGGCGCACCTTGCTGCCGACCTATGTGCGCAAGCTGACACCCATCGAGGGACTTTACCTGTCCGACGTGCGCGTCGAAGAGGCGAAGCACCTCTGTCTGATCAAGGCCGAAGCGGATATGCCTGTGAAAACCGTGTCTCTTCGCCGGCTACGCGCCAAAGCCCTGACGGACTCGCCGATCCAGACGCAGAATGTTCAGGGCCTGATCAATCGCGCCTGATCACTTGTCGTCGAGCGGCACGCCATACAGTTCCAGCTTATGACCGACCAGCTTATAGCCCAGCTTTTCCGCCAGAGCGGTTTTCAGCTTCTCGATCTCTTCGTCGAAAAATTCGATCACTTCGCCCGATTTGATATTGATCAGGTGGTCGTGGTGGTCTTCGCCCGCCTGCTCATAGCGCGAACGGCCATCGCCGAAATCGTGGCGTTCGACCACGCCGGCCTCTTCGAACAAACGCACCGTGCGATAGACGGTGGCCAGCGAAATATGCGGATCGACGGCAGCGGCACGGCGGTACAGTTCTTCGACGTCCGGGTGATCCGTAGCCTGAGACAGCACACGGGCGACGACCCGGCGCTGATCGGTCATGCGCATACCTTTTTCGACGCATTGCTGTTCGATACGGTCCATGCGGCCCTCCCGGATTTGTCGTTTATACATTGCGGCGTTGCGCCGCACCCCTATGGAATTAAGGGCAATCGTCTCAAACCGCAAGACTGAGAATAAGGGCGTCCACCAGCACGCCACCGCGCCGACTGTAATAAAGCGGGCGACGGCCGACCTGACGGAAGCCCAGACCCTCGTAAAGGGCGATGGCGGCAGGGTTATCGACGGCCACTTCGAGGAACAGGCTGCGGATATTTTTATGCGCCAGATGCGCGATCAGGTGCTGCAACAGGGCGCGCGCATGGCCACGTCTTTGGGCGGTCGGATCAGTCGCGATGGTCAGGATTTCAGCTTCATCGACGACCACCGAGATCAGCACGAAGGCCTGAAGCCGCTCCCCCTCGTACATGCCAAAAGCCGTGTATTTTTCGCTTTTCAGATATTCCGAGAAATCGGAATCATTCCAGCCAAAATCGAAGGTCTGCGCGTGGATTTCTACCAATCGCGGGTCAAATTCTTCGATTTGGAGAATATTATTCATATTATCTGGAAGTTTCTTCTTTCAGGAGAAATTGACCACCGACTTGTCTGAAACCTTGGCATCCGCGTCGCGCATATAGAGCGGTGTCAGGTCGTCATAGGCGGTGGTTGAAGCAAAACACAGGGTCGCCATCGCCCTCAGATCAGGGAGGACATCCGCGGCAATCTGTGCCTGCGGGAAGCGTTCGGCCAGAAGCGGTGCCCCCGACCCGATCAGCCAGTCCCAGCCGTTACCCATGTCAATTTCATCTAATTTTACAAAATCATACGACTCAGGCGGTGAAACCGTGTTATCGGCGTCAAGGCGCTGACAATAGAGCTGACCGCGTCCGGCATCGTGCGCCACCAATCGTCTCTGATTATCAAAATTCGCTGCCCGCCCCATCAGCTCCAGCGTCGAAAATCCACGCAAACTGATGCCCAGTCCCGACGCCATACCCTTAGCAAAAGACAGACCGACACGCAGGCCAGTGAACGACCCAGGCCCCAAGGTCACGCCCAAAATATCGATGTCGCGTATATTAATTCCAGTTTTTTCGAAACAGTGCAGAGCGGCGGGACCAATGAATTCCTGATGCCCGCGCGTCATGTATTCCCTAAGTGCCACCACCTCAGAGACGGACCCGTCTTTATGCGAAAAAAGCCCAATCTGACAGGCATTTAGCGCTGTATCTATGACTAAGGCCAGCGCCACCTTACAGGACCTGCTCGATGGTTTTGACTTCCGGCACATAGTGTTTCATCAGGGATTCCACGCCCTGACGCAGGGTGGCCGATGAGGACGGGCAGCCCGAGCAGGCCCCGCGCATATGCAAATAAAGCGTGCCCGACTCGATGTCGAAATGTTCAAATTCGATGTCGCCGCCGTCCTGAGCCACCGCCGGACGCACGCGCGTATCCAGCAGGTCTTTGATTTCCAGAACGATTTGCGCCACTTCCCCCTCATAGGTGCGCTCATTGGCGGCACCCTCTTCATTGAGGATCGCACGGCCCGAGGCATAGAAATCCATGATGGCGGCCAAAATCGGGGCCTTGATCTGTGCCCAAATCAGACCGGCCTCCGGGTCACGCTTTACGGTCAGGAAGTCAGAGCCGAAATAGACGCCCGCCACGCCGTCAATCTGAAACAGCGACAGGGCTAGCGGCGATTTTTCCGCCTCGGTTTCCGTGCGGAACTCCAGCGACCCTTTACCCAGAACCTCACGGCCGGGGATGAATTTCAATACATCGGGATTGGGTGTGGCTTCGGTCTGGATAAACATGAGCGGCTTTCCGGATAAATCTCCAGCTCAAATGGGGGTAAATGAAGAGGATGGCAAGCGCTGAGTGTCCAACTTCGTGTCATACTCCCCCGCAAAGCAGGGGAATGTCATATCGGCCTACATCAACTCTTCGATCGCTTCGTCGCTGATATCGCCCGGCACCACAGTGACCGGCACAGGCCGTGTGCCACCCAGCGTCCCTACCCCTTCGCGGACCAGTAGATTGACCAACGGGCCGGGATTGCCGCCCGACGCGCCGATGACGATAATCTTGATATCGCGGTCGGCGATCAGCACTTCACGGATGGCATCCTTCATCTGACCGGTCTTGATGATGATTTCCGCCGGGCGTCCGGATTTGACCGCCGCTTCGTCGGACAGGGTGGACAACAGCGTTTCGGCCTCTTCGCGCTGTTCGCGCTCGATTTCATCGCGCACGCCCGCCCACTGGCTATAGTCGGTGGGGGGCAGGACGCGCAGCAAGGTGACCATGCCTTGCGTCACGCGCGCCCGCACCGAGGCATAGCTCAGTGCGGCGCGGAATTCGGCGCTATCGTCGGCGATGACCAGAAACTTTCTCATAGTTTCTGCACCCACTGACGCAGGGCGGCATTGACGATGCTCAGCTTGGCGAAGCTCCAACCGGCACCCGAACCTTCGATTTCACCCAGCAAAGACTGCAACGGTGCCACCTGTGCGGCCTGCGCCTCGGCCCAGGCCTCAAGCCCCTGAGCGTCACGGCGCACGGCGGCCACCACCGACTTCTGTTCGGCATAGATGTCTTCGATCAGGCGGCGGATGGCCATACGGTCCCACGGATCGGCGGAATAAAGCTCGCCCGCTCCGGCGCGCAGACGGTCAAAGCCAAAGCGTTCCCCGGTCGCCAGATAGAGACTCGCCGCTTCGACCACGTCCCCGCCATCGGCCAGATCGACCATGTCGATGGCGCTGGTCCACGACAGCAGGGCTGACACCCGGCGCGACAGGTCCTCGGGCGCCCCGGCACTGATCAGTTTTTGCGCCCGTGTCTCGACGCGCGCCGCTTCGTTGGGGCTGAGCACGCCTTGCGCCGACAGCAGGGTGGCAATACCCGTCTGATAGGCGTTGATCACCTCGGTCAGGGTTTCCGGACGACCGGCGAAACGACGGGCGACGAAATAGACCTGACGGCGCAGGAAGGTGGCGATGGCGTTATAAAGCGCGGTCTGAGCCGCTGCCGGAATCTGCGTATCGAGCGCCGAGACCTCGGCCCACAGGTCATCGGTCCCGAACAGCCGCCGCGCCCCTTCGAACGACAGGGCCAGCGCCCCGGCATCGACCGCCGCCGCCTTTTGCAAACGCAGCGGGAAGCTGGGGCCCAGAATATTGATCATCTCATTGCACAGCACCGTGGCCACGATTTCGCGGTGCAGACGGTGGGCGCGGATGTCATCAATAAAGCCGTGCAGCGGCTTGGGAAAATAGTCGATCAGGGCCTCTTCAAACACCGGATCGTCGATAGCGGTCGTCTCAATGAGGTCGTCGAACAGCACGATCTTGCCATAGGCGAGCACGACCGCCAGTTCCGGACGATAGAGCCCGGCATTTTGCGCCTTGCGCGCCTCCAACTGCGCATTGGTGGGCAGGCCCTCGACCTTGCGGTCCAGCTTGCCGCGCTTTTCGAGCGCCGTCATAAAGGCCTGCATGGACGCATTGTCATTGAGCGCCGTCGATTCCAGAAGGGTCAGGGCCAGGGTTTGGGCATAGTTGTCCTTCAGCACCAGATGCCCGACCTCATTGGTCATTTCAGCTAGCAGTACGTCTCGCGCTTCGATGGTCATGCGACCGGACTGCACCAGACGACCCAGCAGGATCTTGATATTGACCTCGTGGTCTGAACAATCGACACCCGCCGAATTGTCGATAGCGTCGGTATTGAGCTTCACGCCCTGCGCCGCCAGCGCGATGCGACCGGCCTGAGTGATACCCAGATTGGCCCCCTCCCCGATCACCGCAGCACGAATATCGCCGGCATCGACGCGGATAGCGTCATTGGCCTTGTCCCCGACCTCAAGATGCGACTGCGACACCGCCTTGATATAGGTGCCTATGCCGCCGAAATAGAGCAGCTCCGCCGGGGCACGCAGAATGGCCTGCATCAGCTCAAATGGCGTCAGGCTGGTGGCCTGAATATCAAGCGCGGCGCGGATTTCCGGCGTCAGCTCAATCGACTTCAGGCCGCGCGAAAAGACGCCGCCGCCCGCTGAAATCTTCGCCTTGTCATAGTCCTGCCAGCTTGAGCGCGGCAGGGCGAACAGACGCTCACGCTCGGCAAAGGAGGTCGCCGGATCGGGGGTCGGGTCGATGAAGATGTCGCGGTGATCGAAAGCCGCGATCAGCTTCGTCTGCTTCGACAACAACATGCCATTGCCGAAGACGTCGCCTGACATGTCACCCACGCCGACCGTGGTGAAGGCCTCGCTCTGGATGTCCTTGCCGCATTCGCGGAAGTGGCGCTTGACCGCTTCCCACGCGCCGCGCGCCGTGATGCCCATGACCTTGTGGTCGTAACCGACGCTGCCGCCCGACGCGAAGGCGTCATCCAGCCAGAAGCCATAATCGCGCGCCACGCCATTGGCGATGTCGGAGAAGGTCGCCGTGCCCTTGTCCGCCGCCACGACCAGATAGGGGTCCGGCGCGTCCCAGCAGACCACATCCTTCGGCGCGATAATGCCACCCTGGGCATCGAGATTGTCGGTAATATCGAGCAGACCCGACAGATACATCCTGTAGGCCCGCACGGCTTCGGCGCGGATAGCATCAGGCGCGCCACCGGCCGGGAGTTGCTTGGGATAGAAGCCGCCCTTGGAACCGACGGGCACAATGACGGCGTTCTTCACCTGCTGCGCCTTGACGAGACCCAGCACCTCGGTGCGGAAGTCTTCCTTGCGGTCAGACCAGCGCAGGCCCCCGCGTGCGACGGGCCCAAAGCGCAGGTGCACGCCTTCGACCACCGGCGACCAGACGAAGATTTCGCGGTAGGGCTTGGGATCGGGCAGGTCGGCCAGCTCGCGCGAGGCGATCTTGAACGAGATATAGCCCTTTTTCTGGTAGTAGTTGGTGCGCTGAATGGCCCCGATCAGGGTCGCGATGCGCCGCAGGACACGGTCGTGCTCCAGCGAGGTCACGCCTTGCAAGAGCGTATTGATACGCGACAGCGCCGCCTCGACCTCGACCTTGCGCGTGTCGATGGGCGTGTCATTGACGGCGAATTTCAGATCAAACAGATAGACCAAGGCCGCCGCCACATCCGGATAGGCGCGCAGGGCCTGCTGCTGAACGATAGCGCTGGGATCAAGACCGGACTGCCCGCGATATTTGCACAGGGCGCGCAAAAGCGCGGCTTCGCGCCAGCTCAGACCCAGAAGCGTCAGGGCATTGAAGCCGTCGATCTCGGTTTCGCCACGCCACAGCGCCATCAGCGCCCCTTCGAAATCCTCACGGAAATCGGCGAAGGCGGTCGGGTGCGCGGCGGGGAGTTGCACGATAAATTCGTGAATGAAATGGCGCGGCACGTCGGCAGATTCGATGCGGTGACCGAACTCTTCCAGCGTCTTCAGCCCCATGCGCTCCAGCACCGGCAGGATGTCGGACAGCGGAATGGTCGTTTCGGCGCGGTCATAGACTTTCAGCGAGAAGCGATCGCTGACCCCTTGCGGCTGAGAGGCGCGCACGGTGAGCGGGTGCGCCTCATCCAGACCGGCCAGAGTGGCGATATCGGTGACAGCCTCAGCGATGCCATAGCGTTCCTGATAGGCGACGGGGATGGCGCGCGCCCATTTCACATAGTCGGCCTGCGTCTGGCCGGCCTCCAGAGCCGCATCCTCGACGCGCTGCGCCCAGTCGAGCGTCAGATCGGTCACACGGTCTTCGATATCGGCCAGATTGGGGTCCGGATGGCCGCCCGGCGTCACACCGATAATGTAGTGGATGCTCGACAGCGCACCACCCGTCACAAACGGATAGAGCGCGCTGACGCGGCCGCCAAAGCCTTCGGCCAGCAACCGCCCGGCGCGTTCCTGCACCGAAACGCTATAGGTATCGCGCGGCAGATAGAGGAGCACCGAAATGAAGCGGTCAAACGGATCACGGCGCGCAAACAGACGCACGCGCGGCCGGTCGGAAATGTGCAGCACGCCGCGCGTAATACGCAACAGATCGCTTTCCTGAATCTGGAACAGCTCATCGCGCGGATAGGTTTCGAGGATGTTCTTCAGGCGCTTTTCGGCATAGCCGCCATTGTTGAATCCCAGTCGGCGCGACTCGCTCAGGACGTGCTCGCACTTCTTGCGGATGAGCGGCACTTCAAAGGCCGGACGGTCATAGGCGTCCGAAGTGAACAGGCCGACAAAGCGCGTTTCGCCCGACGGTTTGCCGTCGGCGCCGTAATGCTTGATCGAGATATAGTCCATATAGACGCGGCGATGGACGCGCGATTTCAGATTGCCCTTGGCCACGGTGACCGGCTCAGAGCTGGCCAGATGGCTGAGCAGTTCACGGCTGAGGATGGCCGGTTCCGACCCGCGACGCAGAATGGCGCGTTTGTCGCGCAAGACGCCGTATTCTTCCTGCAACAGGTTGAGTGGTTCTTCGGCGACGTAATTGCCGTCGGCGCTGCGCGGATAGACATAGGTGCGCGCCCCCAGAAGGACGAAGTGGTTTTCCGACACCCAGCGCAGGAAGGCCAGTTCTTCCTGCAGCACCGCCGGGTCGATCTGCACCACCGGGTGCAGGCTCAGGGCCTCAAGCGCCGTCATCTCTTCGGCCAGCAAGGCCTGCATACGCGGGAAGTCGTGCACGGCGGCGCGCAGATCATTCAGCGTCGTCTCCACGCCCGACAGGATGGCGGCGTGTTTTTCAGCGGGCTGACGGCCGACAAAGACCAGCATCAGGGATTCGGTGACCGCCCTGCCGCTGCCGCGTTGGCCCGTATCGTCCCGGTTAACGGTAACGACCGGGTGGAACATCGAACGGATGATCAGGCCCTGATCAATCAGCTCACCCATGACGCTTTCAACGATGAACGGGGCGTCGGGCTGAACAATCTCAACGACATCAAAGGCGCTGTTGACCGGGAGGATGGCCTTCAAGGCCCCGGCCCCGTCGCGCACCGCGGCACGGCCCCAGGATTCGGCGAACAGGCGGCCCACGGCTTCGAGGCTCAGTTCGGGCATCTCTTCTGGATCATAGTCTTCCAGGCACTGGGCGAGAAAGCTGCGCGCCGCCTCATCCGCCGGACCCTTGAGCGCGGCGGTGAAGGCCGCCTCTATGCCTGCCCGCGCATCCGCGACAAGGGCGTCAAGTTCGGTCGAAAGGCTGAGGTCGTCCATAAGTTCCATCCACTGCGCTTAATGGCGTAAAGCTAAGGCTCACACCTTATAATGCTAGCGGCCGAAGATGCTGACCGCATCCGGCCGCTGAAAACTCGAGACTGTCTCATATGTGTCAGTGAGATGAGACAGTCTCGAACAGAATGCCACGAGTCATCTTAATGACTCTTGGCATAATAAGTGAATTATCCGCCAAAAGCACAGGCGAAGACAACGGCTTGGGGAAAATAAAGTTTCTAACGAAACGGAATGGGGTCATGCGTTCACCGCCCGCCTGAAAAGGATAAGCCGCTCACCCGGTCTGGCGGGTGAGCGGCTTCTTCGGAGCTACCCTTTATGGGGGGAAGGGTCACCCCGGAAATGGCTGCGCGGCCTATGGGGGGAAGCGACGCAAACCACGACTCATCGCTGAGCTGTTGTGATAGTAACACGCAGGCCTTCAGACCCTAATCAGTCCTGATCGCGCTATTATCACTTCTATGTGAGAGAACTGTGTTCTTTGGTGTTGGTGCGGCGCAACTGAAATACCTTTTGCCAAAGGCCTTCGCGACGCTTTATTCATGGGGTTCGGACACAGGATAACGACATGACTCAGGGAATCGACATCGGCTTTTCCGCCGACGGCCATCAGACGCTTCTACTCAACCGCGCCAACCGTCACGGCATCGTGGCCGGCGCGACGGGTACGGGCAAGACGGTGACGCTTCAGGTGCTGGCACAGGCTTTTTCTGACGCCGGCGTGCCCGTTTTTGCTGCCGATGTGAAGGGCGATCTGTCAGGGATCAGCCTGCCGGGCAATCCGAATGAAAAGCTTTTGGCGCGCGCTCAGGAAATGGGGATCGAGCTTAAGCCCGCCGCCGCCCCGGTCGTCTTCTGGGACCTGTTCGGTCAGAAGGGTCACCCGATCCGCACCACGATTTCGGATATGGGTCCACTGCTGCTGGCGCGCCTGTTTCAGCTCAATGAGGTGCAGGAAGGTGTGCTGAACATCGTCTTTCACGTGGCCGACAAGGAAGGGCTGCTGCTGCTTGACCTTAAGGACCTGCGCGCCATGCTCAACCACGTGGCCGACAATGCCAAGGAAATCAGCGCCCAGTATGGTCAGGTGTCCGCTGCCTCCATTGGTGCCATTCAGCGTCAGGTACTGGCGCTCGAAAGTCAGGGCGGTGAGCAGTTTTTCGGTGAACCGGCGCTGCGCCTCGAAGACCTGATGCGTACCGATATTTCCGGCAAGGGCTATGTCAATGTGCTGGCCGCCGACAAGCTGATCGGCAGCCCCCGCCTCTATTCGACCTTTCTGCTGTGGCTTTTGTCCGAACTGTTCGAAGTCATGCCCGAAGTCGGCGACCCCGAAAAGCCGCGCATGGTCTTCTTCTTCGACGAGGCGCATCTTCTGTTTGACGAAGCGCCCAAACCGTTGCTGGAAAAGATTGAACAGGTGGTGCGCCTGATCCGTTCCAAGGGTGTGGGCATCTATTTCGTCACGCAAAACCCGGCGGATGTGCCCGATTCAGTTTTGGCCCAGCTTGGCAATCGCATCCAGCACGCCCTGCGCGCCTACACGCCCGCTGAACAGAAGGGGCTGAAAGCCGCCGCGCAGTCTTTCCGTCCGAACCCGGCCTTTGACACCATCGAGGCCATTCAGGGTCTGGGCGTCGGGGAGGCGCTGATCTCGGTGCTCGACGAAAAGGCCTCGCCCACCGTCACGGCTAAATCGAAAATCCGCCCGCCCGTCTCGCGGCTGGGGCCTGCGACCGAAGCTGAGCGCGCCGCCATCATCACCAAATCGCCGGTATCGGGCATGTACGACACTCTTCGCGACCGTGAATCGGCGTTTGAGCTGTTGACGGCACGTGCCAAGGCCGAGGAGGGCGAAGCGGCTGAGGTTGAAACGACCCGCGCCGAAAAGAACGAAAAGCCGGAGGTGCATAAACCTTCGGCCACGGAAAAAGCCGTCACCTCGGTCGCCGTCTCCGTTATCCGCACCATCGGCGTGACGCTGGGTCGTGAATTGGTGCGCGGCCTTCTGGGCTCGATGAAAAAGCCCACGCGCGCCACGCGACGGAGATAAGAGAATACCTCGCACGTCCTAGTGTGGGCGTTATGGTTAACGCTTTTTTACCGGTTGCCACGGCAAGAGTGGAGGCATGGTTGCCCCGCTCCTTGCCCTCATAGCCTGGTCGCTGATTGTCCTCGTCTGGCTCTATGCCCGGCGCATACCCGCCATGCTGCAACTGGGTCAGGATTTTCAGGTGTTTGCCGATAAGCGGCACCTGTTTCGCCTGCCCGCCGATGTGCGTGCCGTGGCGGACAACTACACACACCTGACCGAACAGCCGACGCTGTTTTACGCCCTCAGTCTGGGGATACAGGTGTCTGGTCTGGCTGATCAGTTGTTCGTGGTTCTGGCGTGGATCTACGTGCTTTTGCGCATCGTCCACAGTCTGGTGCAGGGCATCGGCAACCACGTCATCCTGCGCTTTTGCGTGTTTGCCGCCAGCACCGGCATACTGGCCTATATGACGCTGCGGGCCATCCGGCTGGTGTTTGATTTTTAATCTATTCCGCCGGAACGATACGCCACAGGCGCAGTTTGTGCTTGACGCGCCCGGCTTCGCGGCCCGCGCGGTCGCCGTGGCCCATATAGAGGTCGGCGCGAATCTTTCCGCGAATGGCCCCACCCGTGTCGAGGGCCGCCACCATGCGGCGATAGGCGGGGAAGGCACCGCTGAGTGAGCCTGCATCGGCATCGACCCAGTATAAATCCCCATAAGGGTGGAAGGACGGGTCAATGGCAATGGCAGCCCCCGGCGGCAGCGGGATCGCTGCCGCGCCCAAGGGTTCCATCTTGGTCATATCCATAGAGAAGAAGGCGTAGCGCGGGTTCTGATTCATCACCTCCTGCGCCACCGGTCCGCGATTATCGGCCAGCCATTGGCGAATAGCCTCGCCGGAGGTTTGTTCCTTCTTCATCAGGCCGCGTTCGGTCAGGGTCTTGGCAATCCCCACAAACGGCAGACCATTATCGGCGGCATAGGCCGCCATGAAGCGCGTACCGTCTTCCAGAGTCAGATAGCCCGAGCCCTGAATCTGCATAAAGAAATAGTCTTCGGGCCGCATGTAATAGGCCGGGCCCGTTACCGGCTGGGCCTCGATTTCGGCGCGCGTGAAATAGGGCACATAAAGCTCACCTGCCCGGCGCGCCGCAAAGCGCTTACCCGCCGGCTGCGGCGGCGTCATCTGCGCCCCATCGACCAGTATCAGATCGGCGGGTTTGGTGCGGACGGGTTGTGAAAACTCGACCGAAGGGGTGGTGGTCGCCGGGTATTCCGGCACGAAATAGGCGGTCAGCAACCCCTCGCCTTCGATGCGTTCAACACGGAAGCGCGTCTCAAGCCACTGCTTGATTTCTTCGGGCTGTTCAAACGCCTGTGCCTTCAGGGCATCGCAAGCTTTGGCATATTGCCGCCCCTGTCGATAGGCGCAGGCCCCACGCACGGCTTCAAGGGCAATAAAGGGGTCGGTCTCCTCCCAACCCGGCAGAACCGACAAACTTTGCGACGGCCGCGACGGCAGAGGCTCAGACGGTGGCGGGGTTGGCACCGGCTGTGGGTCTGTCTGGGGGACAGGCGGTGACGGTACGGGTGACGGGCCCACCGGGGGCATGGGTGTTTCGACGCACGCCACCAGACTCAGCGCCGCCACGGACACGCATCCATAGGCGAGGAAACGCCGCGCGACGCTCAGCACCCCTGCCCTCCCCCTCAGGCTCATGCCTTGGCGGCCTCGACACGGGACAGAATCCACGGATTGGTCGGCGATTTGAGGTTCTTCTGGAAAGTCCAGAATTCCGCCGTGCGACGATGCGCCTTTTTCGGTTCGCCGCCGTCCGGATCGGCCATCTCATAGAGAAGTTCCGACAAGAAGCGCACGCGCACCAGTGCCCGGTCGTCTTTCAGGTCGATCTGATCGAGGTCGGTTTTCGGCGCATCAACAAAGGAAACATTTATGGCCTTCTGCTCGCCGCGCGCCTCTACGGCCTTGGCAAAGACCTCATAGACGCTTTCTGACAGACGATCCTTAAGCCCTTCGATCTCGCCGCGATTGAAAGCCAGCACGATCTGTTCATAGGCTTCGCGCGCCTTTTCAACGAAATTGACCTCGTTGAAATGGGCATCACGCGCCTTCAGCGCGTCAAGGTTAGGCATACGCAAGCGTTCGGGCTGCGCCTTCGGCTCCTGTCCTGGCCGGTTGAACAGGCCTTCCGACTCCTCGCTTTTGGGGACAACGGGTTTGTCTTCGGCCTTGAAGCCGACGCGGCGGCCCAGCACGTTATACAGCTGAAACAGCACGACCACGGCGATCAAGGCCAGAATCAGCAGGTCCCAAGGCATCAAAACGTCTCCGAACAGGGGTACAACAAGGTCTATTCTTCCCTATATAGGCAAAGTTGAGGTAAACGGAACCATTCGTTTGATTGCCAATCGATTTTGTGCGTGCTAGGGCCGTTTTCAACCGGATATTAGATCGGATTTCGTTCAAAGTTGAACGAAAACCCGCTCTAATTTTTTTGTTTGGTCGCGCATTTGATTCCGAAAACCGCTAAGCACTTTTCGGAATGCGCTCTATACGCCCCACGGAGTTTTTAAGTTTAATGGCTGACGATTCGATCCCCGCCGAAAACGGCACCGCCCCGGCCACCGACGCCCAGGGCAGCCCTCTGCCTGCCAATATGCAGGTTCTGGCTCAGTTCATTCGCGATTTCTCTTTCGAAAATCCGCGCGCACCCAATTCGCTGCGCATGGATCAGCGTCCGGAAATCGACATGGGCGTGGAAATGAACGCCAAGGGTCGCCCGGATGGCCTGTTCGAAGTCGATCTGAAGCTGTCGGTCAAGGCGTCGAACCCCGAAGGTCCGATGTTTGCCATCGAGCTGGTCTATGGCGGCCTGTTTCAGTTGGCCAATGTCCCGCAAGCGGCGATCGAGCCGACCCTGCTGGTCGAATGCCCGCGCTACCTCTTCCCGTTCGCCCGCCGCATCATCGCCGACGCGACCTCGGACGGCGGCTTCTTCCCGCCCTTCTTCGTCGAACCCATCGACTTTGCCGCGCTCTATATGCAGCAAAAGGGTCAGATCGGCGAAACCGCGGGTCAGGCATAAAGACCTCACAAAGGTTTTCGCTACGCGAAAACACTTTGTGTTTGGAAATACGGAGAAAAAGACCCTCGGGGCGGCCCGACGGGTCTTTTTCACTTTTTAGTTCAGAAGATTAAGCCGTATAGCCCCACATATTCTGGTCTTTGAGATATTTGAGGCAGAAGGTCTTGTGTGCTTCGGCTTCTTGCTCATGAATATGCGAGGGCAGGGGGCGCGGACGCTGGCCGTGGTTCATCACGCGGATTTCCGTGCCGTCTTCCGACACCATGCCATGCATCTTGAGGTCAAGGCCGCGTTCCTTACCGCCCGACAACTCCAGATAGACGCTGGCCAACAGACGCGCATCGAGCAAGGCGCCATGTTTGTCGCGCTCGGCCAGCGAGATGTTATAGCGCTTACACAGGGCATCCAGCGAATTGGCCATGCCCGGAAACTTGTAGCGCGCCAGCTCCAGCGTATCGACCCAACGGTCGGGATCGGTGGGCATCAGACCCAGCCGCTCCAGCTCCATGTTGATAAAGCCCCGGTCGAACGAGGCGTTGTGCGCGATAATCGGCGCGTCACCGACAAAGTCGATAAAGGCCTGAGCCAGATCAGCAAATTTCGGCTTGTCCGCCACCATCTCATCGGTGATGCCGTGGACACGGATGGCGTCCGGCTCGATCAGCCGTTCGGGGTTGAAATAGTGGTGAAAGGTCTTCCCCGTCGGCAAGAGGTCGTCGATTTCAATGCAGCCGACTTCGATCAGGCGATGGCCTTTTTTGGGGTCAATGCCGGTGGTTTCGGTATCGAGGACGATCTGACGCATGGATGCGATTTGACTCCCATTCGCCGGCCTTGTCCAGAGTCAGGCAGCGTGCAGGGCGCGGATAATCTCACGCACCTGTTGACGATTAGCCCCCAGGTTTTGCGAGGTGTCGATGATGAAATCCGCACGGTGGCGTTTTTCGGCGTCGGGCATCTGACGCGCCAATATATCCGCAAACTTTTCCGCCGTCATGCCGGGACGCGCCATAACGCGGGCGGCCTGAACCTCAGGCGGGGCGGATACGACGACCACCTTGTCTAAGGTGGTTTCCGCGCCGGTTTCAAACAATAGAGGAATATCGCACAGGGTGAGGGGCGTGCCAGCGGCGGCATGATGGGTCAGAAAGGCCTCACGATCCGCGACGGTTGCCGGATGCACCAAAGCATTCAGCCAAGCAAAACCGTCCGGTTTTTGCTTAAGGGCAAGCGATAGCTTGGCGCGATCAACCACGCCCTCTGTCACCACCTCGCCAAAGGCATCGACCAGCGCGGCTTTCAGCGGTTCGGAGGTAGCGTAAAGCCGGTGGACCGTCTCATCGGCATCCCAGACAGGCACGCCTTCGTCGGCGAACATACGGGCTATGGTCGATTTGCCCATGCCGATGGAGCCGGTGAGACCCAGACGGATCACTTTGTCTCACCCAAAAATTCCAGTGCCAGACCGCGCACATCGAAGTCCGCATCCGGGGCCTGACCATAGAAGGCGGCGAACGACGGACGCGCCTGTTCAATCAGCATCATCAGGCCATCGACCGTCTTCAACCCATGCGCCTGGGCCGCCTGCAACCAGTGGGTTTTCAGAGGCCGATAGGTCATGTCCATGGCGGTTGCCGACCGATCGAGCGCGTCAAACAGGGGCAGGGGTCCGCCCGACGCGGCGTTGATCACGGCCACCGAACCGGCAAAAGCGCGGTCGATGTCGCTCAGCGCATAGGCACTGACGCCTTCTTTGAAGGCAAAGACGATCTCTTCGGCGCGCGCCACGGTGCGATTGACGATGCGCACATCGCGGCAGCCCTTATCGAGCAAGGCGGCCACCACGGCGCGCGACGCCCCACCGGCACCGAGAAGCGTGACCGCACCGGCTGTCAAGTCACAGTCTGGTGCCTGTAGATGAAAGGCCTGAATAAGCCCATGGCCGTCTGTGGAATCCGCGTGCACGCTGCCGTCTTCGTCAAAGGTCAGCAGATTGGCCGAACCACAGCGCCGCGCCAGATCGGTGGAGGTGTCGGCCAGCTTCAGCGCCAGTTCCTTGAACGGGGCAGTGATGTTCAAGCCCTTGATACCATTAGTCCGGCACGACAGGATGAGACGCTCAAACGCATGATCGTCCGACGGCGCAAAGGGGGCATAAACACCATTCAGGCCCATATGCCTCAGCCAGGCCGTGTGCAGAAAGGGGGAGAGGGATTGCCGGATCGGCTGGCCGACGACGCCGGCGACTAGGGCCGCGCCTGTGGGGAGGTGTTTCATGCCGGTATAATCTCGTAATGTCTAAGTTGCGCCAGCAGAGGCAGCAAAGGCAGGCCCAGAACGGTGAAATAATCACCCTTGATCGAGTCAAACAGGTGAACGCCGTGTGCTTCGAGCATGTAGCAGCCGACGCTGGACAGGATGTCTTCACCCGCTGTTTCTATATAGTGGGTTATGAAATCCTCACTGAGACGTCGCACGCTTAGGTCCGCCGTATCGGCGTACGACCACAGAAGCTGACCGTTTTGCGCCACCGCCACGGCGGAGTGCAGGTAATGGGTCTTACCCGAAAAACGACGCAGTAAATCAGCTGCGTCGGCGAGTGTTTTTTGTTTAGAAATCAGCTCTTTGTCGAGTTGCAGCACCGAGTCCGCGCCTATGACCAGACCGGCCTGAGCGCGCGACACGTGCAGAGCTTTTTCCTGCGCCAGTTTCAGGGCAACCGCCTTGGGCGTAAAGCCGCGAAACAGGCAGTCGTCCTTGATACGGTCTTCGTCGATATCGGCCGGAATTTTCGTGAAACTCAGGCCGCAATTGGTGAGCAGGGTGGTACGAATCCTGGAACCGGAGGCCAGGATCAGGGGAGGGGGAGCGGATAGGGTCATATGTTTTCGCGGCGAAGCAGCCTTAAGGCCTTATGTAAAACGCGCGGAGCTTTTTCCGATTTGAAACAGACAGTCAACGCATACTTGATTTCTGGCTTGATTTCCGGGGTGCAGGGGTCCGTGACCCCTGCGTCTTAACCCTGAACTCAAAACCTAAATCCCGCCCAGACGCCCGGTGCGTTTTTCATTGAGCAGGCTGATGATGGAAGCCGAGGTTTCTTCGACCGAGCGGCGGGTGACGTCGATCACCGGCCAGCCCTTACGCTCAAACAGACGACGGGCAGCGATGATTTCCTCACGCACGGCTTCGGCGTCGGTATAGGCGGTGGGGCGCTCATCGCCAGTAGTGGTATAGGCCAGAACGCGGGCCTTGCGGATCTGAATCAGGCGATCAGGGGAGGCGATCAGGCCGACGATCAGCGGTTCATTTAGTTCGTCCAGTTCCGGCGGCAGGTCGCGGCCGGGGACGAGGGGGATATTGGCGGCCTTATAGCCGCGATGGGCCAGATAGATGCAGGTCGGCGTCTTTGAGGTGCGCGACACGCCGATCAGGATGATTTCCGCCTGACGCAGCTTGTCGGCCAGAGCGCCGTCATCGTGGGCAATGGCGTAGTTGAGCGCTTCGATGCGGTCGAAATAGTCGCTGTCGAGATTGTGCTGCGCGCCGGATTTTTTGGAAAACTCGGCAGCCCCCAGATAGCGCGAATAGGCCAGAACCACCGAATCGAGTACGCCGATGGTGGGGATGTCGCGTTCTCGACAGAAGGTTTCGAGCTTTTGTCGCAGTTCGGCATCGACCAGGGTGTGCAACACAATGCCCGGATAGGATTCGATCTCGGTCAGGGCGCGATCCATCTGCTTGTCCGAACGGATCAGCACATAGATGTGTTCGATGGGGAAGATGCCTTCGAAGCGCGCCGCGGCCGCCTTGGCCAGAGCATTGAGGGTTTCACCGGTGGAGTCGGACACCAGATGAACGTGAAAATGGATACCGATTTTCGCGCCGGATGTGGTCATGAAATTTATCTGTGCACGCTTTCTGGGGAAAAACGGGGGATGTTTTCCGTCTCTATCGGGATAAACCTTCGCCTTCACCGTGCCAAGCCGGTAGACCGGGGAAAAGGTGAAAAATCAGGCGGATTCGGTCACCGGTTTTCCCCAATCGCGAGCATCGGTGACTCTTTTGTGACGGCTTTGTGTGTAAATCTTAACAAAAAATTAACCGTGTATGGTCGCCACACCCAGCCGTTAGGATTTTCTTAATTAGTGTTAGGATTTGGTTAATTATCCCGGATTCCCACAGGCTGTGAAAGATTAAAAATTCATTAACGTCGCTCTGTGCAAAGGCCGGGAAAACGGCCACCATTTTCCCCCGATGCGACGTTTTTGCGCAGCATCCACGGCCTAACTACCCCTTCTATCTTTCTAAAAATCTTTTAGAGGGATTGAGGGAATACCGTCCGAAGCCTATGGATTGACTCATGACCTCGCACACGCCATCCATAGTTTCGGTCCTTCAGGGACAGACGTTGAAAACGCCCCCTGTCTGGTTCATGCGTCAGGCCGGTCGCCACTTGCCGGAATACCGTGAGCTTCGGGCGACGACGCCAGATTTTCTGAGCTTTTGCCTCAATCCCGAAAAAGCCGCCGAAGCGACGCTGCAACCGGTACGTCGCTATGGTATGGACGGGGCCATCCTGTTTTCCGATATTCTGGTCATCCCTATGGCGCTAGGTCAGGACGTTCGCTTTGAAGCGGGTGAGGGGCCTGTTCTTGGGGACTTACCGCCGGTGGCACAGATGGCTGATTTGGCTGGCTCAGCGGGGGAAGCCTTGAAGGCCGTTGGTGAGACCCTGAAAATCCTGCGTTCGGAACTGCCGAAAGAGGTGACGCTTCTGGGCTTCTGTGGCGGGCCGTGGACGGTGATGACCTATATGCTCAATGGGCGCAAAGCCCATGACCGCTCACTGATCCGCGCCTTTGTCTATGAGCAACCGCAGTTGGTGGCGCAGGTGATGGACGTGGTCATCGAGGCGTCGGCGCAGTATCTGAAGATGCAGGCCGATTGCGGCGCGCAGGTCCTCAAAATCTTTGAAAGCTGGGCCGAAGGCTTCCCCGATCCCTTGTTCGACCAACTGGTGATCGAGCCGCATCAAAGATTGGTGCGGCGTGTGCGCGAACTGGGGATCACCTTGCCTATCATCGGCTTTCCGCGTGGGGCCGAGGCGCGCTGTCTTGACTATGCCGAACAGGTTAAGGTGCAGGGTATGGCACTGGGGACCGCCACGCCGCTGAAACTGGGGCAGGCGATCCAGAAAAAATTGCCGATACAGGGCGCGCTCGATCCGGTCGTTCTGCGTTCCGGTGGCGCCGCGCTGGACGATATGGTGCTGAAAATGAAATCCGCCTGGGGGCAGGGGCCGTATATTTTTAATCTCGGGCATGGCATCTTTCCCGATACCCCCATCGCTCATGTCGAGCGTACGCTACATCTCATAAGAAGCTGATGAAAAAAGTCGCTGTCGTTCTGTTTAATCTCGGCGGGCCCCTGACCCAGGCCGATGTCAAACCGTTTCTCTACAATCTGTTCAGCGACAAATACATCATCGGCCTGCCGTCCCCCTTGCGGCAGATGGTGGCGCGCCTGATTTCATCACGGCGCGAAACCTCGGCTCAGGCCAATTACCGCCTGATGGGAGGCGGGTCGCCCATCGTGAAAGAAACCGAGGCGCAGGCCGACGCCTTGAGCAGCCATCTGTCGAAGACCGTCAAGGATCTGGAGTTCAAGGTCTTTATCGGGATGCGCTACTGGCATCCGTTTATCGAGGATACGGTG
The DNA here is from genome assembly GCF_003966695.1 of Asticcacaulis excentricus. Taxonomy (NCBI): domain Bacteria; kingdom Pseudomonadati; phylum Pseudomonadota; class Alphaproteobacteria; order Caulobacterales; family Caulobacteraceae; genus Asticcacaulis; species Asticcacaulis excentricus. The sequence goes on along the minus strand of NZ_AP018827.1, from coordinate 1,904,905 downwards.
AAGGCCGTTGAGGCGTGGCAACCGGATCAGGTGGTGGCCCTGCCGCTCTATCCGCAGTTTTCGACCACCACCACCCTGTCGTCGTTTGTGACCTTCAAAAAGGCCTATAAGGGTGCCGCCCCAGTCAAGTATCTGTGCTGCTACCCGCAAAATCCGGCCTTCGCCAAATCCTATGCCGATCTGATCCGTCAGAAGCTTTCCGGTCTCAGCAACCTCAAGGATTACCGCTTGCTGTTTTCGGCGCATGGCCTGCCGGAAAAGATCATCAAGAAGGGCGACCCGTATCAGGCGCAGGTCGAGGCCAGTGTTGCCGCCATCATGGAACAGGTGGGGATGCAGATTGACCACGTCGTCTGCTACCAAAGCCGGGTCGGGCCGTTGAAATGGATCGGGCCTTCGACCGACGAAACAATTATCGACACGGTCAAAAGCGGGAAATCGCCCGTGGTTGTGCCGGTGGCCTTTGTCTCGGAACATATCGAAACGCTTGTCGAACTTGATATGGAGTATAAACACTTGGCCGACGAGCATGGGGCGAAGGACTATGTCCGTGTGCCGGTGGTTGGTATCGAGCCGCTGTTTATCCGCGCGCTGGGCGACGAGGTGCTGCGGGCTATCGGGTCAGAGGCCCCCATCATGGCCGATTACGCCTGTGACGCCTGCCACGGGCAATGCCCCAAACGAAAGGGCTTTTGAGGATGAACCATTACGACCTGCTGCGTGGCTTGCACATACTGGCCGTCATTGCGTGGATGGCCGGCCTGCTCTATCTGCCGCGCCTGTTCATCAACCATATTGCCAATCGCGATAAGCCGCAGGTCGTCGAGGTTTTGAGCGGTATGGAGCGGCGTCTGCTGCGCTTTATCATGAATCCGGCCATGATCGTTGCCTGGCTGTTCGGAGCCGGGCTGATCTACAGCAATGTGCACGATCGCTTCGGCTGGAAGTTCTTTTACGAGCCGTGGTTTGTGGTGAAGATGATCGGCATTGTGCTGATCACCGGGTATCACCATTTTCTCGCCGTGCGTCTCAAGAAACTCCATCGTGGTGAAGACATTGGTTCGGAAAAGTTCTGGCGCATCGCCAATGAGATTCCGGCCATCATAGCCATTGTCATGGTCATTGCCGTGACCACCGAAATGTTCACGATCTGATTTGAGCCTCTCTCCTGATTGTAGGCTAGGGCTTATCCCTTGACCTTTCGGCGTTTGGGTGTATTGCTCAAAACCATTGCGCGCGCCGAATGGCCTTCAAGTCGCGCATTTCCCGGCCCCACGGTTCTCGTGGTTTCAAGGCCTCCCCCAGTTTCCATACAGCGTTCACGCGCTGGCTTATCAGACAGGCACAGCCTAAGACTTTGACTTTTTTTATAAAGTCATTGTGACAGCGTGCCGTATCAGAGACCCCTCCCATGTCCGAAGACAACGAAATTGAATACGACACCACGCTGGAAGACGCTGCCGAAGACGAAAACAACAGCGACAACGGCGATGACGAGTCAGAAAACCCCAATCAGGAAAAGCTGTCGCTTCAGGAACTGAAGGACAAGTCGCCGGCCGACCTGCTGGCCTTTGCCGAACAGATCGGTGTTGAAAACGCCGCCTCCATGCGAATGCAGGACCTGATGTTTGCGGTTCTGAAAACGCTGGCCGAAGAAGGGGTTGAAATCACTGGCTCTGGCGTTATCGAGGTTCTGCAGGACGGGTTTGGCTTTCTGCGTTCGCCCGAAGCCAACTATCTGCCCGGTCCCGATGACATCTACGTGTCGCCGCAGCAGATTCGCCGCCACGCCCTGCGTACCGGCGACACGGTCGAAGGCCCGATCCGCAGCCCGCGCGAAGGCGAGCGTTACTTCGCCCTGTCGAAGATCAAGACGATCAATTTCGAAGACCCCGAAGCTATACGTCACAAGGTGCATTTTGATAACCTGACGCCGCTCTATCCCGAAGAGCGCCTCAAAATGGAAATCGAAGACCCGACGATCAAAGACCGTTCGGGGCGCATCATCGATATCGTGGCCCCTCTGGGTAAGGGTCAGCGCTGCCTGATCGTCGCCCCGCCGCGCGTCGGTAAGACGGTCATGTTGCAAAACATTGCCAAGTCGATCGCCGCCAACCATCCGGAATGCTACCTGATGGTGTTGCTGATCGACGAACGCCCGGAAGAAGTGACGGACATGCAGCGCACCGTGCGCGGCGAAGTCATCTCCTCGACCTTTGATGAGCCGGCGACACGCCACGTTCAGGTGGCCGAAATGGTCATCGAAAAGGCCAAGCGTCTGGTCGAACACAAACGCGACGTAGTCATCCTCCTCGACTCGATCACCCGTCTCGGCCGTGCCTATAACACGGTCGTGCCGTCATCGGGTAAGGTGCTGACCGGCGGTGTCGATGCCAACGCCTTGCAACGGCCCAAGCGCTTCTTCGGTGCGGCGCGTAATATCGAAGAGGGCGGCTCCCTAACCATTATCGCCACCGCGCTGATCGACACCGGTTCGCGCATGGACGAAGTGATCTTTGAAGAGTTCAAGGGCACGGGTAACTCGGAAATCGTGCTGGACCGTAAGGTCGCTGACAAGCGCGTCTTCCCGGCCATGGACATCCTCAAGTCGGGCACGCGCAAGGAAGACCTGCTGGTCGATAAGTCGGACCTGCAAAAGACTTACGTGCTGCGTCGTATCCTCAACCCGATGGGTGCGCAGGATGCCATCGAGTTCCTGATCGACAAGCTGCGTCAGACCAAGAACAATGGCGAATTCTTCCAGAGCATGAACACCTGATCCTTGCCAAATCAGGCGACACAGGATCATTGTTAATCTATCCGGGCCGGAGCAATCCGGCCCTTTCTTTATCCGCTCTCATTTATCGATGCGAGCCTTGCGGAGACCCGCTATGAAAGTCACCTTCGATATCGAATGCACGCCGCAGGAAGCCCGCGCCTTTTTGGGTCTGCCCAATGTCGAGACGCTGAACGACTATATGGTTGAGCAGATGAAGGCCCGCGTCGAGCAGAATATCCAGTCGATGCAGCCCGAGGAGATCATCAAGACCTGGTCGAGCTTCGGCGTGCAAGCACAGGATCATTTCCTCAAGATGATGCAATCCGCGGCGACCGCCAGCATGGGCGGTTTCAAGGGCGGTAAGTAGGCTCTCGTGTTTCACGTGAAACAGACGATTTTTGCTTTGGCCTCGGCGCAAGGCCGGGCTGGTGTATCGGTCATCCGCGTTTCCGGGCCTCAAGCGGTGCAGGTGGTTGAGGCCTTGCTGGGGCGCTTGCCGCGTCCACGCTGTGCGACGCTCGGTCATCTGCGCTATGACGGCGAGCTGATAGATCAGGCTCTGGTCCTGTGGTTCAAGGGGCCGAACAGTTTTACCGGCGAAGACTGCGCTGAATTTCATATCCACGGCTCACGGGCGGTGCTGGAACGCCTTTATGCGGTGTTTCGCGCCGAGGGCCTGCGCCACGCCGAACCAGGTGAGTTCTCACGGCGGGCCTTTGAAAATGGCAAGCTCGACCTGACTCAGGCCGAGGCCATTTCCGATCTGGTTGAGGCCGAGTCCGAGGCGCAGCGGCGTCAAGCCCTGATGCAGCTTGAAGGTGGCTTCCGTGATCGCTATGCCCAATGGCGCGATGCGCTGATCCGTATTCTGGCCCATATCGAAGCCATCGTCGATTTCCCGGATGAGGACATTCCGGAACACCTCAGCGAACGCATTATTTCGGATGTTATCGCGCTGAAGACTGAGGTAGGGGTGGCGATCACGGATGCGAGACGCGGGCAACAAATCCGCGAAGGCTATCGCATCGCCATTATGGGCAAGCCCAATGCGGGGAAGTCGAGCCTGTTTAACGCCCTGCTACAAACCGATGCGGCCATCGTCACACCGATTGCCGGGACGACGCGCGATGTGATTGAATCTCCCATTCGTATCGGACCCTATGCGGCCTTGATCTATGATACGGCGGGCCTGCGCGAAACCGAGGACGTGGTGGAGTCCGAAGGCATCCGCCGCGCGAAAGCGAGGGGACAATCGGCAGATTTGCGCTTGTGGGTCGTGGATGTGTCGGACGCTCCGGAAGACTTGTCGGCCATGCAGTCGGGGGACTATCTGATCCTCAACAAGACAGATCAAATATCCACGGAATCCCTTGCAGAGCTTCGATCTCAGCATGAGGACAAAAAGGTCCGTCTTCTGGAAACCAGCCTGACCAGAGGTGAGGGGATTGAGACGGTTCAACGCGCTCTGGAGGCCGATCTCGAAGCGGCCCTGTCTCTCAGCACCTTCCCGGCGGCAACACGGGAACGGCATGGCGAGCGTCTGCGGGAGGTCGATGCGGCTTTGGAACGCGCCTTGGGTATCGGTTTCGCTACACCTGAATTGATGGCCGAAGATATTCGCCAGGCGCTATCCGCTTTTGATGCCCTGTTTGGCCGCACAGATGTGGAGCAGGTGCTGGATCATATCTTCTCAAACTTCTGCATTGGCAAATAAAAGTGTTTCACGTGAAACACGGATAACACCAAAATTAACACTTCTCGATTCGACCCGTCCGGCCTGATCTGCTATAGCCAGCCCTCATTCGTTTTCCTGACAGGTTGAAGCTCTATGACCCAGTTTTGGGATGTCATTGTCGTCGGTGGAGGTCATGCGGGCGCCGAAGCCGCGACGGCTGCGGCGCGTATGGGTGCCAAGACCTTGCTGCTGACGCATAAGATCGAAACCCTGGGTGAGATGTCGTGCAACCCGGCCATTGGGGGCTGGGGAAGGGCCATCTGGTGCGCGAAATCGACGCTCTGGATGGTGTCATGGGTCGCATGGCTGATATCGGCGGCATCCAGTTCAAGATGCTCAATCGCTCCAAGGGGCCAGCCGTGCGCGGCCCGCGCGCTCAGATCGACCGCAAGCTCTATCGTGAAGCCATGCTGGCCGAACTGCAAAGCACCGAAAACCTGACGATCATCGCGGCGGCGGTCGAAGACCTGATCCTTGAGGGTGATACGGTCGTTGGCACAGTCGATGCGCAGGGTGTCGAATACCGTTCAAAAGCCGTGGTCCTGACGACAGGCACCTTTTTGCGTGGCATCATCCACATCGGCGAAAAGCGCATGGCGGCCGGGCGATTTGGTGATGAGCCTGCTAATGGTCTGGGGCAGCGTCTCTATGATCTCAAGCTCGATATGGGCCGCCTGAAAACCGGGACGCCGGCGCGGCTGGATGGCAAGACGATTAACTGGGATATTCTGGAAAAGCAGGAAGGCGACGCGGTTCCTACGCCGTTTTCGACCCTGAACGCCGCCATCAACCGGCCGCAAATCACCTGCGGCATCACCTATACCAATGCCGATACGCACCGTATCATTCAGGAGCGGATCACGGAATCGGCGGTCTATGGCGGCCATCTGTCCGGACGCGGACCACGCTATTGTCCCTCCATCGAGGACAAGGTGGTGCGTTTTTCGGATAAGGACAGCCATCAGGTGTTTCTGGAGCCCGAAGGCTACGATGATGACACCGTCTACCCAAACGGTATCTCGACCAGCGTGTCTGAGGCGACGCAGGAAGCCTTTCTGCGTACCATTCGCGGCCTCGAAAATGTGGTCATCAAGCGCTACGCCTACGCCATTGAATACGACTATGTCGATCCGCGTGAGCTCTATCCGACGCTTGAACTGAAGCGCCTGCCGGGTCTGTTTCTAGCGGGGCAGATCAACGGTACGACCGGTTATGAAGAGGCGGGGGCGCAGGGCCTGATGGCGGGCCTGAACGCGGCGGCGCGCGCCGGGGGCCTAAGCCCGCTGGTGCTGGGGCGTGACGAAGCCTATATCGGAGTGATGATCGACGATCTGGTGACCAAGGGCGTCACGGAACCCTATCGCATGTTCACAAGCCGCGCCGAGTTCCGTCTGAAGCTGCGCGCCGACAATGCGGATCAGCGCCTGTCGGATATCGCGTTGAAGATTGGCCTGATGGACGAGCGGCGCAAGGCGCATTGGCTGGAGAAGAAGCAGGCGTTGGCCACGGCGCGTCAGCGCGCAGATGAGCTGAAGTTGACACCCAATGAGGCCAATGCCTTGGGTATCCGCGTCAATGCCGACGGTCAGAAGCGCAACCTGCTGCAACTCCTATCCTACGACACCTGTTCGCGGGATAAGCTGGAAGCGGTATGGCCGGAGCTTAAAGACTGGTCCGACAGCGTGTTCGAGCAGATCGAGATTGACGCCCTCTATTCGGGCTATCTCGGTCGTCAGGCGGCAGAGATCGACGCCTTCCGCAAGGACGAGAATCTCGCCCTGCCTGAAGACCTCGACTATGCCTTGGTCGGCGGGCTGTCCAACGAAGCCAAGGAGAAGCTGAGCCGCGTCAGACCCCTGACGCTCGGTCAGGCGCGTCGCATCGAGGGCATGACTCCGGGCGCGTTGACGGCCCTGTTGTTCCATGTGCGCAACCTGAAAAAGGGTGCGGCCTGATGTCGTCTGCTGATTATGGCGAGTGCAGCCCGAAAAGTGGGGACTGGTTTTCGGACACAACTGCGCGACCGCTACCAATGACCCCTGAGGAGATGGCCGCGCATCTGGTGTTTCACGTGAAACAGGCGGCCATTGATGACCTTACCCGCTTTGGTCAGGTGCTGGCCGAGCGCAATGAGGTGATGAACCTTGTTGGCCCCGCGACGATCCCACATTACTGGTCACGGCACGTCCTCGATTCCGCGCAACTGCTGAACCATGCGCCAGAGGCCAGAAGCTGGGCGGACCTGGGCGCAGGCGCGGGTTTTCCCGGCGTCGTACTGGCCATACTTTTGAAACACCTGTCCACAGATTCAGGCGAAACACCCACAGACCGGCGCGTGTTTCTCATCGACTCTCTGGCCAAGCGCTGTCGCTTTTTAGGCGAAGTTGTGCGAGACTTGGACCTGCCGGCGACGGTGATCAACGACCGGGCCGAGAATGTCTCGCTGAAGGTCGATGTGGTCACCGCCCGCGCCATGGCCCCTCTGCCGAAGCTGATCGGATTTGCCGAAAGCTTTTTCCGCAAAGGGGCCGAGGGCTGGTTGCTGAAAGGCGAAAACGTCGAGGCGGAAATCGCCGACGCGCACAAAAACTGGGCTTTTCAGTCTGAGCTGTTTACGTCCTTGAGCGACCCGCGCGGTCGCGTCCTGCATATTCGGAGTGTCCGTCGTGCCAGATAGTTTCCCCCCGCACCCCATGCCCCGCGTTCTGGCGGTGTCTAACCAGAAGGGTGGGGTGGGCAAGACGACGACGGCGATCAATCTCGGCACCGCTTTGGCCGCCGTCGGTGAGACCGTACTGATCATCGACATGGACCCTCAGGGTAACGCTTCGACCGGTCTGGGTGTGCCGCGTTCGGCGCGTACCACCACCATCTATGACGTGATCGTCGATCAGCAGCCCATTGGCGAATGCGCGGTCAAGACCTCAGTGCCCGGCCTATACATCATCCCGTCGGACCCCGACCTGTCGGGCGTTGAGATCGAGTTGGGTCAGGCCGACCGCCGTTCCTATCGCCTGCGCGACGCGCTGGAGCATCAGGCGCAGGTCGGCGAACTGGCCTATTCCTACGTGCTGATCGACTGCCCGCCGTCGCTGAACCTGCTGACCATCAATGCCATGAGCGCCGCCGATGCGGTGCTGGTGCCGCTGCAATGCGAGTTCTTTGCACTAGAAGGTCTGTCGCAACTGATGCGCACCATTGATCTGGTCAAGGGCTCACTGAACCCGAAGCTGGAGCTTCAGGGGATTGTGCTGACCATGTTCGACCGCCGCAATGCGCTTTCCGGCCATGTGGCTAAAGACGTGCGTTCGCACTTCGGCGAGAAGGTCTATGAGACGGTCATTCCGCGCAATGTGCGGGTGTCGGAGGCCCCGTCCTTCGGCAAGCCGGCCCTGATCTACGATCTGAAATGCACGGGTTCGCAGGCTTATCTGAAACTGGCCCGCGAAGTTGTTCAACGTGAAAAAGTGCGCCGCGCGGCTGCCTGACCAGGACTGAAGGATACACATGTCTGAGAAACAAAGAGGTCTGGGTCGCGGACTGTCGGCGCTGCTGAGCGACAATCAGGGCCCCGTGCCCATCGCCACCAACGATGGCAAGCCTGCGGCGACGCTGGAAAAACCGATCGAGCTTCTGCAACGCAATCCGGATCAGCCGCGGCGCTTCTTCTCGGAAGCCGAGATAGACGACCTCAGCGCCTCGATCAAGGAGAAGGGCGTGCTGTCGCCCATTCTGGTGCGGCCGTTGCCCAATCAAGCGGGGCAGTTTCAGATCATCGCCGGTGAACGCCGCTGGCGCGCTGCGCAAAAGGCCGGTCTGAAGACTGTGCCGGTGATCGTGCGCGAACTGGACGATCTTGAGGTGCTGGAAATCGGCATCATCGAAAACGTGCAGCGCGAAGACCTCAACCCCATCGAAGAGGCGCGCGCCTATAAGGTGCTGATGGAGCGCTTTGGCCGCACGCAGGATGCGGTGGCGCAGGTGGTGTCAAAGTCACGCAGCCATATCGCCAATATGATGCGCCTGCTGGGCCTGCCAGAGGTCATTCAGGATCACGTTATTCATGGCCGCCTGAGCGCTGGCCACGCCCGCGCCATTGCGACGGCGGCTAACCCCGAAGCACTGGCTGAGGTGATTATTCAGAAAGGTCTGTCTGTACGTCAGGCGGAAATGCTGGCGCGCACGGCGCTGGGTGACGAGACCAAACCGGCGCGTCCCAAGGCGCAACCCAATGCCGATGTGCTGTCGCTGGAGCAGGACCTTCAGGAACTGCTGGGCCTCAACGTCAAGCTGGACGACAAGGGCGGCAAGGGTGAGGTCCGCATCGCCTATGCCAGCCTTGAGCAACTGGATGACGTCTGTCGCCGCCTGATGATAAAGCCTTAACTCTGCGAGAGAGTTATGAAGCCGCCATGGATCGTGTATCCCGGAATACCTTGGGACAGTTTGAGCTGGCAAATTGGTAAGTGGGCGGAGTATCAGCGCGATTTTATCTATTGGTTCAGAGCCCTCCCATCAGAAGCGCAAGCTCTTTATCAAAACCGGTATCCTGAAACCGATTCTTGGGTGGGCTATCTTGAGCTACTTGTAAGGCTTGATAAGAAAACAGCCTTTTTGTCATCAGCGAATGATAACGACTACGATGTCTTTCTGCTTGCGCAGGAGCTGTCAGAGAGTGGTCGGTTCGCAGAAGCATCAGATTTGTTTCTTTGGATGGCCCAAAATAATTACGAGCCTGCGCAAAGTCGTTTAGCCGGTTTGCTGGCTGACTGGATTACGCCTCCGCAGCCCGGAAAAGCGGTTTATTGGATGAAGCGTGCCATCCGCAATGGCAGCGAAACCGAAAGATATAATCTCGCCATCCATCATAGAAATCGTAATAACCGGCAAGGTTATCTATTTTGGCTGGAATGTGCGGCATTGAACGGCGACGAAGAGGCTCTGGAAGAGTGGAATCTTGCCTCGGCAGAAATCACAAACCCAACCGCCTAGCGCGGCCTGCAATGCTCATATAGAGGCGTTCGGCTAGTAGCAAATCCGGCATCCCCGTCGATTTGCATTGCTTGTCGGTCTCGATCAGTTCTTTGGACAGCGGGTCGAGATAAAAATCCGACCAGGCACGGGCCTGACGCAGAAACTCCGCCTCCTGCTTCCAGAAGACACCTGCCGCCCGCGCGGCTTGTTTGGCGTCTATGCCTTTGGCCATCTGGGCCTGAATGAGCCGTAGCTTGACCAGATGGCCGTTGAGGGCGCGCAGGGCCGCAGAGCCGTCTTCGCCTTCGGCAAAGGCCCGGCGCAATCCCGCCTGAGCCGGGGCCATTTTCGCGCCAAAGGCCTGTAGGGCAGCATCGAACAACGAGGCATCCGGCTCGACGCCTAAAAATTCCTGTAGTTCCTTGTCGTCGATGGTGCGGCGCGAACCCGGCCCGATAAACAAGCACAGGCGTTCGATCTCCTGCCGCGCCACGCCGCGCTCCTTGGGCAGGCGTGCGGCGAAGATGTCCATGGCGTCGGGCGTCAGGGCCACCTCGTTCTGTGCCAGAGTCTCACGCGCCATACGCACCACGTCGCCGGTTTCGTCTTCGTAGCAGGCGATGGAGGCGATGGCCTTATCGGCGTCGGCCAGTTTGCGCACGGCGGAGTCGCCCCCCAGACCCCCGGCTTCGATCAGGAAGAAGGCGTCGCGGTTCAGCTCACCGGCCGCATGGGCCTTGAGCGCGGCCGCCACCTGTTTGTCGAGTGCCGCCTTTTCCGAAAAGAATTTGAGCCGCACCAGCCGCCGGCCACCCATCAGCGACTGCGCCTGAAGCTCGTCCTCAAGCCGCGCGGGATCGGCGTCGATATCGGTATCGGTCAGCAGAGAGACGTTGAACGGGTCCTTGGTGTCCGGGACGATTTTCTGGGCTAAGGCCTGCCCACGCTCCAGCACCTGCCCCCGGTCCTTGCCATAGATCAGACAGGCGATCACGTCGCGCGGCGGCGCTTTGAGGAAGCCCTCGATTTCAGGGCGTTTAACCAGCTTCATGGGCTTTAGCTGGCCGGAGCCGCTTTCTTGTCGTGGAAGAACAGCACCAGTTCGCTGCGGATACGCTCGCCTATGGCCGTGGCGGCGCGTTGCTGACCGTCCTTCTGGGCGGCGACGCCGGCATAGGGTGATTGCGCGTTGGCGTCGTAAGTCGTTGTATCAACGAAGGTTCCCGTGGTGAGAACCTTACGCGTTGCGGTTTCGATCAGGCTATATTGCACCGTGGTCGAAATTTCCGAGCGCACGGCGATATCGTTGACGCCGACGCCGATATCGTAACGCTTTTCATCAAGCTTGACGCTCAGGCGATAGCGCTTCTGACCCTCAAGGGTGTTAAAGCCCGACACCAGATTTTGTCGCAGGAAGTAGCCGGTGCGCGAATCCGTGGTGATGACGTCGATATTGGCCAGCTCACCGGGCAGGCCCTTCTGCGCATATACCGGGGTGAACCCGCAGCCAGTCAAAGACAGCGGGGCACTCAGCAGGACGAAGGCCAGAAGGGCTTTGCGGATCATGATCAGCCTACGACAAAGTTGAGGATGCGATTGGGGACGACGATGACCTTACGCACCGTTACGCCTTCAAGATGACGCTTCACGCCTTCGTCGGCAAGCGCCATTTCGCGGATTTCCGCTTCGGAAGCGTTCAGTGGCACCTGAAGCTCACCGCGCTTCTTGCCATTGACCTGAACGGGCAGGGTATAGACGTCGTCAGTGGCCAGAGCCGGGTCGTATTGCGGCCAGGCGGCATCGGCGATCAGGCCGTCGTGTCCCAGACGCGCCCAGCCTTCTTCGGCCAGATGCGGCGTCACCGGCGCGATAAGCCCAGCAAGGATGGTCAGGGCCTCACGACGCGCCGCTGTACCGGTCTTTTGCACGTCGGAGGCGCGCAGGGCGTTGACGAACTCATACAGCTTAGCAATCGCGCCGTTGAAGCGGAAGCCTTCGAAGCCTTCGGTGACGGCCTTGGCGGCCTTGTGCGCCACCTTGCGCAACTCCTGTGCGGCGGCCTCGTCCGTTGCCGGAACCTCGCCATCGGGCAGGCTGTCGAATTCGGTCCAAACGCGCGACGTAAAGCGCCACGAGCCTTCGACGCCCGACGCCGTCCACTGCACATCGCGCTCTGGCGGGGAGTCAGACAGCACGAACAGGCGCGCCGCATCGACGCCATAGGTGTCGAAAATGTCTTCCGGGGCGACGACGTTCTTCTTCGACTTCGACATCTTTTCGACGTCGCCGATTTTCAGCGCTTCGCCGGTGGACAGCTTGATGGCGCTGCGCTTGCTGCCTTCGCTGGTAATTTCAACGTCCGACGGATCGACCCATTCGCCAGAGGCCGTCTTATAGGTTTCGTGCGTCAGCATACCTTGGGTGAACAGGCCGGCGAACGGCTCCTTCACGTCCAGATAGCCGCAGGTGTTCAGCGCGCGCGTGATAAAGCGCGAATAGAGCAGGTGCAGGATGGCGTGCTCGATGCCGCCGATATACTGATCGACGGGCAGCCAGTAGTCGGCATCGGCCTTGCGAATGGCCTCAGACGCATCAGGAGCCGTAAAGCGCACGAAATACCACGACGAATCCACAAAGGTGTCGAGCGTATCGGTTTCGCGGCGCGCCGCCTTGCCGCAGTGCGGGCAGTTGACGTGCTTCCACGTCGGGTGACGGTCCAGCGGGTTGCCCGGCACGTCGAAGGTGACGTCTTCGGGCAGGGTGACCGGCAACTGGTCGTCCGGCACCGGCACAACGCCGCAGTCGTCACAATGGATGACCGGGATGGGGCAGCCCCAGTAGCGCTGACGTGACACGCCCCAATCACGCAGGCGATAGATGATGGCGCCTTCGCCAAGGCCCATGGACTCGATCTTTTCAATCGCCGTTGCCTTGGCGGTTTCGATGTCCAGACCGTCGAGGAACTCGGAATTGAAGATCGTGCCTGGACCGGTATAGGCCTCGGTATCGACCTTGAAGCTGGCCGCATCGGCATCGGCGGGCAGCACCACTTCGCGCACCGGCAAATCGTACTTGCGGGCAAAGTCGAGGTCGCGCTGGTCATGCGCCGGGCAGCCGAAAATTGCCCCAGTGCCGTAGCCCATCAGCACGAAGTTGGCGATCCACACGTCGAGAGTCTCACCCGGCTTGAACGGATGCACGACCTTCAGGCCGGTGTTGAAACCGAGCTTTTCGCCGGTGTCGATCTCTTCCTGTGTGGTGCCGCCCTTCTTGACCTGATCGAGGAAGGCTTCCAACTCCGCGGTCACAGGCAGAGCCTTGACCAGCGGGTGATCGGCGGCCACGGCAACGAAGCCCGCGCCGAAGAGGGTGTCCGGACGGGTGGTATAGACTTCCAGCGGTTCGTGCGCGACATCGCCCGCGAAGTTGAATTTGAACTTCAGACCCTTGGAGCGGCCGATCCAGTTGGCCTGCATCAGACGTACCTTGTCCGGCCAGCGGTCGAGCGTCGAAAGCCCTTCGACCAGATCATCGGCGTACTGGGTGATCTTGAGGAACCACTGGGTCAGATTGCGCTTTTCGACCACGGCGCCTGACCGCCAGCCCTTTCCGTCGATCACCTGCTCGTTGGCCAGAACCGTATTGTCCACCGGGTCCCAGTTGACCTGAGACTCCTTGCGATAGACGAGGCCGTGCTTCAAAAGGTCGAGGAACCACTTCTGCTGCTTGCCGTAATAGCTGGGGTCGCAGGTGGCGAATTCGCGCGTCCAGTCGATCGACAGGCCCAGACGCTGAAGCTGCGCCTTCATGCTGGCGATATTGTCGTAGGTCCAGCCCTTGGGGTGGATACCGCGTTCCATAGCGGCGTTTTCTGCCGGCATACCGAAGGCGTCCCAGCCCATCGGGTGCAGCACGTTGAAACCGCGCGCCCGCTTGAACCGGGCCACCAGATCGCCCATGGCGTAGTTGCGCACATGGCCCATATGGATGCGACCCGACGGGTAGGGGAACATCTCAAGGACGTAGTATTTCGGCTTGTCGCCGGCCTGATCCTTCGACTTGGTCAGGAAGGTCTGGGCGGCGTCCCAGCGGGCGCGTTGTTTCGGTTCGGACTCTTTGGGATTGTAGCGGGACATCAACGGACCTTTTAGCGCAAACGGCGCGAAAAACAGGCGTTCGGCATAAACAAAAAGAGCGTCCGGGTCAAAGCCCGAACGCCCTTAATTTCGCCCTTAGCGAAGGGGCTTATTTCACGTTCGACAGACGCAGTTGACGCGCGCGCGTCAGGATGGCGTTTTCAATGTCGATCTGGGTCTGGGCCGAGACGCTGGCGTCCACCCACTGACCGCCCGTATTGACCTGCTTGTACAGCGACACGTTCAGGGCGTCAGCGCGCAGGCGGGTATCGAGGATATAGACCGTGGCCTTGAAACGTTCATCCGGCTTTTCCGGGTTGGCGTACCAGTCGGTGACGATGATGCCGCCCCACGGATCGGCCGAAGCCAGAGGCATGAAGGAGATGGTGTCGAGCGACGCACGCCACAGATAGGCATTGACGCCAATCGTTGCATTGGCCTGTTCACTGGTCGGCTTAGACCCACCCAGACCCAGGAAGCCGCGCTTTTCGGCCTTGGCGTCGATGGTGGTCTCTTCTTTTTTGCCGAAGCTCAGGCAGCCCGTCAGGCTCAGAGACAGGGCTGCGGCCAGCGTAATCAGAGCCGCCTTCTTGATCGTCTTCATAGTGTGTCGTCCACTCCGCATTCTGTCCTGAAGCGCCACCCCCGGATTAAGGGCAATGGGCGTCTGGCCTGTTAACCGCTCTATAGCATGAGCAAACGGGGGTATGACAAGCCTTTCCTTGTCCCCCGGCCCCAGCCGTCTCTGGGCCGTCAGACCCATTAAGGGGCGTTTACGGCCAAAATCGGGGGCAAGCTGGCACCCAATCGCGGCAGTTGTGCGGCAAAGGCGCGTTACGCTGGAAATCTGCGAGCGGTAAGGGCGTGTCTATTTGATCACATCTTTTGAGCGAATCTGACGGCTTCGCCAAATAACACCGATCACTATTGATTTCGTGCGTGCAGGCTTTTAAGCGATTTATAACACATCCATGCCCTAATCAGGGTACAGGATAGGGACGGGCAGGCGATTGCGGGTATGTCAGGCGGTTACATAAATCCGTCACACATCCCATATATGGCGTGCCCATCCAAGGTTTGAACGTGACTGGCCTGTGGGCTGATCATCGGAAGTGATAGAGTTATGAAGCGGGTTATGGCAGCAGGGGTATCGGTTATGGCCGTAGCGCTTATCGCGTCTGCGCCGGCCTATGCGCTCAATAACCAGACTGCCAAGGCCAAGACCAGCGAAGCCACCGCGCCGCTGAGCCTCAGCACAATTTCTACCGAGACTAATGCCGCTACGCGCCAGCAGTCGAAAATCTATCAGTGGTCGGTGAAGGGCCGCTGGGGGTTGAAACTCGACCTCAATCAGGACGAGGCCCGCCCGTCTGGCTGGAACGACGTGGACGCCGGTGCCTTCTATAAGATCTCGCCCTCGGTGCGTGTGGGTGGTACGGTCGGTTTCGGCGAAAAGACCAAGTCGCTGCAACCGCGTGATCCGGCGGCCGACAAGGATCAGCCGCGCGTGCGTCTGGAAACAACCTTTAAATTCTAGGCTGTGTTTCGACGCTGGAGTCGTTTGTTTGACCCCAAAACCAGACTCACATTTTTACAGACCGATCGCATAGCTTCCCAACTCCGGTAGAACCGGTTTGAAGGGCGCCTGTCTTAAGATTTAAATTGAGCGAGCGCCCAATTCGGGCGACCTTAGAGTATCCGTTTTGATCAAGCGGATTTTGGTGTCCATTTTCGCTTATTCCGCAGGAGTGCGTTAGCGAGGATGATGAGCTTTCGCATGACGGCAGTGATGGCGACTTTTGGTGGTTTTCCTGCGGCTTTGAGTTGGTGGTATTTGGCCTTGAGATTGGGGTTGAAACGGCAGGCGACGAGAGCAGGCATGTAGAGGGCTTGCCGGACGATGGCCCTGCCGCCGGCGATGAAAGCGCGTCCGTTCCATCGTCCGGACTGGCGGGTCATGGGGGCCAGTCCGGAGAGTGCGGCGGCAGCCTTCTCATCGAGTTGACCGAGTTCCGGCATCTCGATAAGGAGCGTAAAGGCCGTGATCTGCGACACGCCAGGTATCGAGACGAGGATGTCGAACCTGGCGCTCAGGGAGGCATCTGCGCCGATCATTGTCATGATGGCGTGGTCCACGGCCTTGAGCTGGCGCTCGACCTGAGCGAGCCTGTCGGCATTGTGTCTCTTCAAGAGCGGGCTTGTAAGGTTATTGGCCCTGTTTTTTGTGGCGGTCCTGTCCTTGATCAGGGCCAGCCGTGCGGCGTGTAACTCTTTCAGATCATTGTGGATTTGAGGGTTGGCTTTCAGAGTGCGTGGTTCAAGCAACTGGCCGTAACGGGCCAGCAATTCAGCGTCGATCCGGTCTGTCTTGGCCAGCCTGCCTGTGGCTTCACAGAAGCGACGGGCAAGGCGCGGATTGACTTTGGAGAGCGGCAATCCTTGCGCCATCATGAACTGCTCGAAGGCCTTGTGGTAGGGGCCTGTCGGTTCATAGACAATCCGCGCCACGCCCTTTTCGGTGATCCACCTGACAATGGTGGCAAATCCCTTGCGGTCATTACTGACCCTCAGGGTTTGACCGTCTGGCAGACTGTGCAGGTCGATATGGTCTTTCGAGATGTCTGCACCGATGGTAATATCGTTCATCTTTTCTGATCTCCTATGCTTGTCATCCGAGCCAAAAGCTCCGGTATCCGTTCAGGACGATTGGAAAAGATGGGGGCGATCAAACTCTAAACCGGTCCGGCATTCCTAAGAAGGCTGACCTGCGGAATCACGATCCGTCCCCCATCGCCGGAGACGGATGGCCGTCCTCTCCGGCGCTTCTTTATCGCACCAAGAAGCACAGAAATCATAAGACAAGCGGAATGACTTTAGGTGGAAACGCCATTTCGCCCTACATTTTTGTTTTATCGCGATGTTTTTGCGGAAAACCGCTCACACTTTTGGCTTCGCCGAACTCCGTTTCCGCACATCGCTCTAGTGGTTTTCCGCCTTATCAGACGCACGGCGGAAGGGCCCTCGGTAATCCGGAGTTTTGCGTCGGCGGCGGTCGGGGCCGGTGTAGCTGGCGGATTTGACCCAGGCGCGTTCGTTGTCAATCACGCTTTTCATGCGGTCGATCAGGGCGCGCGCCGTCAGCGGTTTGGCCACGAACTCATTGACCCCGGCATCGCGTGCCGCCAACACGTGTGAGCGGTCGGTGTGGCCGGTCATCATGATAATAGGCACGTAGGGGTGAGGGCTGTCGGAACCAGTACGGATCAGGCGCGTCATTTCGATGCCATCCAGCGTTTCCATGACCAGATCGGTGATAATGACATCAGGGCGCCAGTCACGCACGATTTCCAGTGCTTCGGCACCATCGGACGCTTCGCGGATATGGGTTATCCCCATGGCGCGCAACATGGTGCAGACAATAACCCGCATATAGTGGTTATCATCGACGACCAGCGCCAGAACACGCGAAAAGCTACTCACTCAGTCCTCACAGCCCAAAAGGAGACCGGTTGTGACGCCAGATTCCTCACCCATTACGAAAAGAGTAAGCTTAGCGATAGGTTAATAGACGCTTTCAATTGACGCTACCGCCAAAAAAAATTCACGCCCTCCCCAAGACAGGGGTTTTGACGTCCGGGCGGAACCGGCCCATACTCAGGCCCAAATATATGGGGGTCCCCGATGATCGACTGGCGTAACCGTACCGTCCTCAGCGCCGCCGCTGCGGTCCTGATTTCCGGGTTTTGCGTAGGGTTTCTGACGGCCAAGGCGACCGAGGGCGGCTTCCGCAAGGCGTCCCCGCAAGGTCAGATTCCCATTACCGAAACCATGGGCAAGCTGTTCGGCAAGGTGCGTGACAAGAATGCGCCGCGCTCAGGCGGTATGAAACCCGCCGGTTTTGCCGTCTGGAAACAGAGGCTGGATACGTCGGGGGCGTCACCGCAGGCCTGTATCGAATTCTCCAAACCGCTCGATGCCTCCAAATCCTATGGCGACTATGTGCTGGTGTCGCCGGAACTGCCGTCGGCTCCGGCGGTGACGGTAAAGGGGTCCGAACTGTGCGTTGGTGGCTTCGGCTTTACGGATCGCCGCGTGACCCTGCTGAAAGGCCTGCCGTCAGCGGGTAAGGATACGCTGAAACAGAATGCCGATGTCGATTTCGCCTTCGGGGAAAAGCCGCCCTATGTCGGTTTCGCCGGCAATGGGGTCATCCTGCCGCGTGAGGAATCTGATGGGGTGGCGGTCGAAAGCCTGAACGTCTCGACCCTGGCCTTTGAGGTCTGGCGCGTCGGTGACCGCAATCTGGTGCGCAAGACGATCAGTGCGCCGGATGCTACAGCCGAAGGCGATTACGACTATGAATGGGGTGAGGACAGCCCCAAGGGCGAAGGCTATAAGATCTGGTCCGGCAAGGTGGCGGTGAAGGGCGGCGCGGGTGAGCGCGTTACTACCGTCTTCCCGCTGGGGGCCGTGTTGAAAGACCTCAAGGCCGGGGCCTATGTGGTGAAGGTGCGCGACGCTTCGGGTGGCCGTGACAAGAAGGAAGGCGATCAGCCGGCGCAGGCTCGCCGCTGGATACTGTTCACCGATATGGCGCTGACCACCTATACCGGCACGACCGGGGTGGATGTGGTGGTGCGTTCGCTGAAAACCGCCCGCCCAGTGGGCTCGGTGCGCCTGGCGCTGGTGGCGCAAAACGGCGAAGAACTGGCCTCTGCCAATTCCACCGCCGATGGCCGCGTGCATTTCGACAAGGCCCTTTTGAAAGGCGAAGACGCCCTGTCGCCCAAGATGATCATGGCCTATGGCCCGGCGGAAGACTTCACCGCCATGGACATCCACGCTTCGCCGATGGACTTCTCGTCGCAGGGCGTGGGCGGACGTTCCGATGAAAAGCTGACCGGTGATAGTGGGATTGGGGGCCGCACGGCCAATGCGCTGGTGGACGGCTATCTCTATACGGATCGCGGCATCTATCGCCCCGGTGAGACGGTGCGTCTGGTGGCGCTGGTGCGTGATCCGGACGGTAAGGCCATCAAAGACCGCAAGGGCGCGCTGGTCGTCTATCGCCCGTCGGGCGTCGAAGCCTTCCGCTATCCGTTCGCCCAGACGCCGCAGGGCTTTGCCTATGCCAATATCGCCCTGCCGAAGTCGGCCCCGCGCGGCCAATGGCGCGCCAAACTGCTGATCGAAGGCATTGATGAGGAACAGGGCAGCGCCGGGTTCGCCGTCGAAGACTTTGCGCCGCAACGCCTTGGCGTCGATATGAAGGCCGATGTCGAGCGGCCGCTGACGGCTGTTAATGAGACGCGCGCGGTACAGGTGGCCGCGCGCTTCCTCTATGGCGCGTCGGGGTCCGGCCTGACGGTTTCGGGGTCGGCGCGCGTGCGCGTTGATCGCAACCCCTTCCCCAAATACAAGGACTATCGCTTCGGCAATGAGCAAACGCCCTTTGATGAGCAATATGCCGACCTGCCGCAAACGGCGACCGATGCCGAGGGCAAGGCGGTGCTGCCGTTTGCCTCTGCTTACGACACCGATCAACCTCTAACCGCTTTGGTCACCGCCTCGGTGTTTGAGCCCGGTGGCCGTCCGGTCCGCGAGGTGGAGACACTGCGCATCCGCACCAAGCCCGTCTATGTCGGGGTCAAGCTCGACACCAAAGACTCTAAGGGTGGCGAAAACCCGGTGACGGCTTTCAGCCTGATTGCCCTCAATGCGCAGGGGGCCCCGGTGACGGCGCGCGGCGTCAAGATCAAGCTGATTTCGGAAAACTGGAACTACGACTGGTATCAGCAGGACGGGCGCTGGCAATGGCGGCGGACCTCCAAGGATGTGGTCATCTCAGACAAGGATTATGAGATCGGGGCCGCATCACCGCTGAATTTCGAGAATCGTCTGGGTTGGGGCGATTACCGTCTGGAGATCACGCAGCCTTCGACAGGAGCAAAGACGGTGATCCGCTTCGCCGCGGGTTGGGGTGCGCCGTCCGACGGCACCGAAGCGCCGGATTTTGTGCGCCTGACGGCCGGATCGCAGACCTATGCACAGGGCGATACGATCTCGCTGACGCTGAAATCGCCATATAAGGGCGAGGCGCAGATCGCGGTGGCCAATGACCGCCTGATCGACCTGAAAACCGTCAGTGTCGGCGATAATGGCACCACGGTGCGCCTCAAGACCGATGCGCGCTGGGGCGGCGGGGCCTATGTGATGGTTAGCGTGGTGCAACCGCGCGACCCGGTCGATGCCTCCAAGCCGCGCCGGGCGATGGGCCTGATCTACGTGCCGCTTGACCCCAAGAACCGCAAGCTGAACGTCACGCTCGACCTTAAAGACAAGGTGTTCCGTCCCGACTTCTCGAAATCGGGTCAGGCGATTATCGACGTACCGGTGAAGGTCGAAGGCGCCGGCCTCGGTAAGACGGCGCGCGTGTCGCTGGCCGTCGTCGATCAGGGCATTATCAACCTGACCAAGTTCAAGACGCCCGATCCTGCCGGTTTCTATTTCGGCAAGCGGGCGCTGGGGCTGGAATATCGTGACGACTATGGCCGTCTGCTCGATCCCAATATGGGCGCGGCGGCCGACGTATTCGGCGGGGATCAGATCGGTGGCGATGGCCTGACCACCACGCCGATTAAGACGGTCGCCCTATGGTCGGGGGTCGTCAATACGGGCCTTGATGGCAAGGCGCATATCAAACTGCCGGTTGGCAAATTCAATGGCGAGTTGAAGATAATGGCTGTGGCCTGGACCGACGATGCCGTTGGTTCGGCCGAAGACAAGCTCACTGTGCGTCAGCCGGTGGTGGCCGAACTGGCCCTGCCGCGCTTCCTCGCGCCGGGCGATAAGGCCTATGCCACGCTGGAACTGAACAATGTTGAGGGCAAGCCGGGCTTGTATGAGAGCCTCGTGAAGGGCTTCAACGGTATCGTTACGGCCTTCAAAAAGGCCTTCAATATCGGTCAGGGTCAGCGCGTGCAGGAGGGTATCCTCATTCAGGCCCCGTCCACGGTCGGTGTGTCGAGGATCAATCTGGCCCTCTCGGGTCAGGGCTATGGCTTCGATGAGGATTATCAGATTCAGACCCGCATGGGCTGGGGCGCGCAGACGCGCACGGTCATCGATCAGCAGGCACCGGGGGCGGTCTTCACCCTGCCGCCGGACCTGCTCAATGGCTTGCAGCCGGGGTCGGCGACGGTTCAGGTGTCCTATTCGCCCTTCCGGGGTATTGATCCGGGCCCGCTGGCGGCGGCGCTCAACCGCTATCCCTATGGCTGTACCGAACAGATCGTCTCGGCGGCCTATCCGTGGCTCTATGTCAGCGGCGCGGATGCGGCGCGGGCCCAGACCATCCTCAAGGGCGCGGTCAACCGCCTGCTGGATCGTCAGTCGGCGGACGGGGCCTTTGGCCTGTGGCGTGCCGGTGACGGGGAAGCCGAAGGCTGGATCGGGGCCTATGCCACCGACTTCCTGATTGAGGCGCGCAAACGCGGCGTCTATGTACCGCAGGAGGTCATCGACAAGGCGATGAACGCCATGCGCGACCTGTCGAAACCGGAAGGCTTCACCTCGGTGTCCTACCGTCTCAAGATCGAGGAAGGTCCGTGGTGGAACGCCATGGCTGCCAAGTCTGTTTCGGAAGAGATGCGTTCACGCGCCTCGGCCTACGCCCTCTATGTGATGGCCAAGGCGGGTTCAGGCGATCTGGCGCGTCTGCGCTGGTATCACGATGTGCAGTTCAAGGCCGAGCGGTCACCCGTGTCGAAGGCGCAGGTCGGTGCGGCTCTGGCCCTTATGGGCGACAAGGCGCGGGCCAGATCGGCCTTCCGTCAGGCGGCGCAGGGCATGGGTTATAAGGCCACCTATGACTGGTATCAGTCGCCGCTGCGTGACGTGGCTGCGGTCATCGCTCTGGCCTATGAGGCCGGGGAGTTGGATACGGCGAAAGCCCTCATCCCGCTGCTGGAACGCCATGTCAAAGGCCCGGACGAGATGAACACGCAAGAACAGGCACAGGTGCTGAAAGCGGCCTCCCTGATGCTGGCTCAGGCTGGGCCACTCAGCATCAAGGGCGAAAATGTCAAGGCGCTGGATGGTAGGTCGAGCCTGCAACGCTTCCAGATCGCTGCGGTTAGGGACGCGAAGTTCACCAATCAGGGTAAGGGCGCGGTGTGGCGCACAATCACCGTTACCGGTGTGCCTGTGGCTCCGCCCCCGGCAGAGGCTAAGGGTTATACGATCGACAAGGCCTATTATACGCTTCAGGGCCAGCGTATCGACCCGTCGCAGATCGTGCAGGGGCAAAAGGTGCTGGTGGTCATCAGTGGACGGACGAACTATGCCGAAACCCGTCCGATCGTGGTCGATGACGCGCTCCCTGCGGGCTTTGAAATTGAAATGACCCTGTCGCGCGATGACGCCCAGAACGGACCCTTCCGCTTTGTGGGCGACCTCAGCCAGCCGGATGTGCAGGAAGCCCGCGATGACCGTTATGTGGCGGCGCTGGATGTCTCGGCCAACAGCGGCTTTGCCATGGCCTATGTGGCACGCGCCGTGACGCCGGGTGACTACTACCTGCCGGGTGTTGAGGTGAAGGACCTCTATCGCCACGATCTCTATGCACGCACTGCGGGCGGACGTCTGACGGTGACGCCACGATAAGCAAGAAGCCCCTCCCCTGATTTCAGGGGAGGGGCTTTGTAGGTAATCCATGCGCTTTAATCGTGACGCTCTGATCCCTCGTCTGATCAAACCCCTGATCGGCTTTGTTGCCTTTCAGGTGGCCGTTTGCGTGGCTGATCTGACCCTGCCGCCTGATCTGACTCGCGCCAAGGCCGCCTCGGCGGTGGCGCTTGATCACAATGGGGCGTGGCTGCGGGCGCTGCCCGTCGAAGGCGGGACGTGGCGTATCCGTGCCGACCTCGACCGCACCGATCCCGGCTTTATCAAACACCTGCTCAAGGTCGAGGATGAACGTTTCTGGTGGCATCAGGGGGTCGATGCCGTGGCCATTGTGCGCGCCTTCGGCTCCAACCTGTCGGCGGGCGGCATCGTCTCCGGCGGCTCTACCCTGTCCATGCAGACGGCGCGATTGCTGGAACCCAAACCGCGCAACTACCTGTCGAAGCTGATCGAGGTCTTCCGGGCGTGGCAACTGGAGGCGCGCTTTTCCAAGCGCGATATCCTGTCGCTCTATCTGACACTGGCCCCCTATGGCGGCAATCTGGAAGGGGTGCGCGCGGCCTCGCTGTCCTATTTCGGGCATGAACCTGAAAGCTTGACGCTCGGTGAACAGGCGCTGCTGATCGCCTTGCCACAAGCACCGGAAGCGCGCCGCCCGGATCGCCATCCGGAACGCGCCTTGCGGGCGCGCAACCTTGTGCTGGAGCGCATGGCGGCCAAGGGCGTGCTCAGTGCCGCTCAGGTGGCCGAAGCCAAAACAGAACCTATGATCGTTAAACGTTTTGCCTTCCCGGCGCTGGGCTGGCACGCGGCGGGACGGCTGGCGTCTGAGGCCAAAGGCCTTCAGGCGACGGTGGTGACGACGCTTGATGCGCCGTTACAGGCGCGACTGGAAGCCTTGGCGCGACAGACAGCGGTGGCGCAGGGGCCGAACTCTTCGACGGCCATCCTCGTCATCGAAATCCGTTCACGGGCCGTGCGGGCGAGTGTCGGTTCGGCGGGCCTTGACCGCACGGGCGGCTGGATCGACATGGTGCAGGCCATACGCTCGCCCGGTTCTACGCTCAAACCTTTCATTTACGGGTTCGGCTTCGAAGAGGGGATCGTCGCCCCCGATACGCGCCTGATGGATGCCCCGACGCGATTTGGTGACTATCAGCCGGAAAATTTCGACAAGGTGTTTCACGGCGAGGTGTCGGCCAAGGAAGCCCTGACACACTCGCTTAATGTGCCCGCCGTGGCGGTGCTCAATCGCATCGGGGCCGGGGCCTTTGAATCGCGTCTGCAAGGGGTGGGGGTACACCTGATCCGCCCCAAGACCGGCCTGCGCGATGCGGGCTTGGCGCTGGCACTGGGCGGTGCCGGGATTGAATTGCAGGACCTGGGGGCGCTCTATGCGGCTCTGGGGGATAAGGGCCTGATGAAGCCGCTGGCCTGGACGGAAGCCGACGCCAAGGCCAATCTCAGCCGTCCCGGTCAGCGACTCATGGCCGCCGATGCGGCGTCGCGCGTCATCAGCATCCTGCGCGAAACCCCGCCGCCGGCTGGACGCCTGCCCGCGCATCTGATGAAGACGGCCAGTCGCCCGGCCTACAAGACCGGCACCTCCTACGGGTTTCGTGACGCGCTGGCGGTCGGGGTGGCGGGCGGTTATGCCGTATTGGTGTGGACCGGCCGCCCCGATGGCGGTTCGCGCGCCGATCAGACGGGGCGTGAGGCTTCGGCCCCCCTGCTGTTCGACGTCTTCGATCAGATCAACGCCCCGTCGCAGGCCCCGCAAAGCCTGACCCCGGCCGCCGCCCCCGAAGCCTTGAAGGCGCTCAAACCCGCTGTGCGCGGGCCATCCATCCTCTTCCCGCCGGATCAGGCCACCGTCTATGTCGAGGGGCAGGTGACGGGGGGCAAGCTGAGCGCCACGCGCGGGCTGAAACCCTCGGCGCGGGGCAAGGGGCCGCTGAGCTGGTACGTTAATGGCCAGCCGATTGTGGCCGATACGGAAGGCCGCGTCGAATGGCGGCCTGAGGCCGAAGGCTTTTACGAGGTCAGCGTCGTCGATGCTGACGGCGTCACCAGCCGCTCGCGCGTGCGGGTCAAGGCGATTGCGCAGCCGAAACCTTAGAGCGAGATGATTTTAAATGGAAGCATCATCCCGCTCTAAATTTTTGTTTTGTCGCGATATTTTGTCGAAAACCGCTCACACTTTTCGACATATCGCTCTAGTTCGCGCCCTTCGGCTTCCTCAGCACAAAAAGGTCCGGGCGAACGGCGGCATTGCGGTCAAAGGTGACGAGCTTGACGCGCGTGCCCTTGCCCTGCTGATCCGTCACCGTCCATTCCCCCAGTTGCAGGGCATTGCCGCGCTCGATGAAGGTCATCAGGATCGAGCCTTCGACATCGCGGCGGCGGTCGCGCGCCTTAAGGCGGAAACCATCCGTGGTCGGCGTGACCTCGGTGACGATGACGCCCTGATCAAGGCGAATTTGTTTCGACAGGAACAGCGACAGCGGTGTGGCGTTGAGCGGATATTGGTTAAAGGCCTTCAGGCGCGGGTCCCAGGTATTGACCGTCTTGCCGTCCGATACGACCAGCAGCGAATAGGGGGCATCGTACTCAAAACGGATCTTGCCGGGGCGTTGCAGCCACCAGTTACCGGCGGTGGTGCGCCCCTTGTAATCGGTCTGTTCAAAGCGGCCGCCGCCTGTGCCTAAGGATTGCAGATAGGCGACAGCACGGTCGATGCGCGCCTGATCCTGCGCGCTGAACTTCGGCGGGGTCACGAATTGCTGGATCGTGTTGCGCCCCTGCGCCCACACAGGTGCGGTGGTCAGCAGGCTGGCGGCGGTGAGGCCCGTGAGCAGGGCGCGTTTGGTAAGCTCGGTCATGATCTCTCTCATACGGTGATACGATCCGTTGAGAAAGACCCTAACCGGCTATGATGACGGGTTGAGGGCGTCAAAATGACGTAAGGACCGGACAAGATGGCCGTAAACTAAACCGCGGGTGAACAGGGCTTAAAACTTTGCCACACATTCAATCTCGACCATTGCATCGAGCGCCAGTTGCCTGACGCCAAAGGCCGAGCAGACGGGCAGGGGCTTGTCACCAAAACAGGCCGCGAACAGCGTGTTGAAGCGCTCAATCTGCCTCATGTCGGTGAGCATGACTCGTACCGAGATCAGGGCGTCCAGCCCCAGATCAAAGCGGGCCAGCGACGCCGTCACATTGGTCATCATCTGCGCCACTTCGGCGTCGAAACCCTGGACGAGCTTGCCATCGTCGTCATCGCCGATATGGCCGGACAGGTAGAGGGTGTCGCCAATACGCACGGCCTCGGAAAAGGCCGCGTCGAACGGGTAGGCATAGAAGGCGGGTTCGGTGCTCATAAATCATCTATGCGGCTTCGGCGCGGTGCCTGTCCAGTCTGTCCAAAAACAAAAAAAGCCGGAGCGCAGGGCCCCGGCTTTTCCAATGGTATTGCACAGAAAGCGATTAGAGCATTCGACGGCTAAGTTGAGCCGCCGAATGGCTCTAATTATTTCTAACGCCTCATGTTTTTTCCGAAAAGCGGTGTCCACTTTTCGGCATGAGGCTCTAGCCTTCCGAAGCTTCCTCGGCGGGGGCTTCTTCAGCGGCCGGAGCGGCAGCCGCGGCTTCGGCTTCCGCCTTGGCAGCGGCTTCGGCGTCCAGACGGTCCTGCTCGCGCTGAGCGCGCTCGGCGGCGCGTTCCTGAGCCTTCTTGCCCGGCGTACCCTTTTGCGGGTTGTTGCCGTGTTCCCACTTCACGAGGCCTTCCTTCGACAGGAAGCGCGCGACGCGGTCGGTCGGCTGAGCGCCCTTCTTGAGCCAGTCGGCGATGACTTCGGTCTTCAGGGTGACGCGGTTGGCATCGTCCTTCGACAGCATCGGGTTATACGAACCGACCTTGGCGATGAACTTACCGTCGCGCGGGGCGGCGGCGTCAGCGATGACGATGTGGTAGTACGGGCGCTTCTTGGAGCCACCGCGGGCCAGACGAATTTTCAGCATGATAAGATCCTTTGATAGGCTGAGTTTCGAGTGAGGGGTTATTTCTTTTTGGGGTCAAACGGGTTAGCCCCGCCTAACCCCGGAAGGGAATTGCCGAGCCCCGGCAGGCCAGGCAGGCCATTAGGAAGACCACCAGGCATATTGGGAAGTTTGCCCGCGCCGAGCTGCTTCAGGCGCTCGAAATCGGCGCCCATATTGTCGCCGATGGCGGGGTTGTTTTCGAGCTTTTTGCCCATCTGCTGCATCTGGGCCATGTTGGGCATGTTCCCCAGCCCCAGCATCTTGGCCATATTGCCCATGCCCTTGCCGCCGTTACGGGCCATCATCTTGAAGACGTCGGCCATCTGACGGTGCTGTTTCAGAAGGCGGTTGATTTCCGCCACATCAACCCCGGCCCCGGCGGCGATACGGCGCTTGCGCGACGCATTGAGCAGGTCGGGCTTTTTGCGCTCCAGCTTGGTCATGGAGGAGATGATGGCGATCTGACGGTCAAACATCTTGTCCGAGATGTTCATCTCGTCCATCTGCTTCTTGACCTTTTGCACGCCAGGCAGCAGCCCCATAATACCGGTCATGCCGCCCATGCGCTTCATCTGACCGAGCTGATCGGCAAGGTCGTTGAGGTCGAACTGCCCCTTGGACAGTTTCTTGGCCATCTGCTCGGCCTTGGCGGCGTCCAACTCTTGCGCGGCTTTTTCGACCAGAGCCACCACGTCGCCCTGACCCAGAATACGACCGGCGATACGGCGGGCGTCGAAGACATCCAGCGCATCGACTTTTTCACCCGAACCGGTGAACTTGATTGGCAGGCCGGTCACGGCGCGCATGGACAGCATAGCCCCGCCGCGTCCGTCGCCGTCCACGCGGGT
The DNA here is from genome assembly GCF_003966695.1 of Asticcacaulis excentricus. Lineage (NCBI taxonomy): Bacteria > Pseudomonadati > Pseudomonadota > Alphaproteobacteria > Caulobacterales > Caulobacteraceae > Asticcacaulis > Asticcacaulis excentricus. Next base: position 1,877,701 of record NZ_AP018827.1, on the reverse strand, counting down.
AAGGATCAGGCCTGTCAGCGGCAGACGGGCATGGAAGGCTTCGGCGGTACGCACCGCGTCCTGACCGGTCAGCGAGTCGGCCACCAGGAAGGTTTCGACCGGGTTCGAGAGGCTGGCGATCTCGGCCGCTTCGGCCATCAGGGCTTCGTCCAGCGTCGTGCGACCGGCGGTGTCGAGAATCAGGACGTCATAGCCCTGAAGCTTGGCCGATTGCAGGGCGCGGCGGGTGATTTCCACCGCGCTCTGACCGGCGATGATCGGCAGCACATCGACGCCCACCTGCTCGCCCAGCAGCTTCAACTGCTCCATGGCGGCGGGGCGGCGGGTATCGAGCGAGGCCATCATGACCTTCTTGCGCTCGAACTTCGACAGGCGCAGCGCCAGCTTGGCCGAGGTGGTGGTCTTACCCGACCCTTGCAGACCGGCCATCAGGATGACGGCGGGTGGCACGGCGGCAAGGTCGATCGGGGTCGGCTCCTCGCCGCCCAGCATGTCGATCAGGCCGTCATAGACGATCTTCACCACCTGATCGGCGGGTTTGACCGCCTTGATGATGGCTTCCCCGGCGGCCAGTTCGCGCGCCTTGGTCATGAACTGACGCACGACCGGCAGGGCAACGTCGGCGTCGAGCAGGGCGACGCGGACTTCGCGCAGGGCTTCGTCAACGTCCTTTTCCGAAAGGACGCCGCGGCCACCCAGACGGTCGAACAGACCGGATAAGCGCTCGTTCAGCGAGTCGAACATGCTTCTATTGCCCTATAAATCGGTATCGGGACCGTGCCTTTTGCAAAACAAAAAGACCCCGAGAACGCAACGCGTCGTCGGGGAGCCTCCGGTCCCCGTCCGATAGCCGTGATCGGGGTCGTGACCTGAGAGGTTTGGTGTGCAAAAGGCGTGGGTCGCCTGAATGTTGCGTTCCTATGACGGCTCAGCCCCTAAGAGTCAAGCCACCTGTTGAAATCATAGGCTTTCAGCGCCTCGGCGGACCAATTGGCGCTTAGCCGTGCAGGTGTGGCGCGAGCGGCCGCCCTTTTTGAAGCGCGGGCGACGGGATCGGACACCAGACGGCGCAGATTGTCTGCCGCTGCCTGTAAATCGGGTTCGGCCCACACCTGCGCCGGGTTGTGCGGCAAGGCGCTGTAGGGGCCGTCCGGATCATCGAGCGGCACCGGACGCGCCGGAACCGGATAGCCATTATCGTGGGTGAGGAAATCATTGCCCGTGCCTTCGGTGGCGATCACGGCGACGCCAGCGTTCATCGCCTCCAGCAGACCGAGGCCGAACCCTTCGGCCCGATGCAGGGACAGGAATATATCGACCGAGGCCATCAGCCGGTCCATGTCTTCATCGCTCAGGCGTTCGGACAACAGGCGAATATCCAGACGATTAGCGATCCGTTCGGTTAGTCGGGTCTTAGTGACGGTATCCAGAGACGAGGCTTTCAGCGTCAGGGCCGCACGAGCCGGGGGCTCCGGAAACGCCGTCAACCACGCTTCAATCGACGCCCACGGGTTCTTCCGCGCAGGCGATGAATTGACATCGAACAGGCTTAAGACCTCACAGCGATCCGGGCTCAGACCGAAACGCGCGCGGTCGGGCTGCGGCGGAGCGGAGAGCAGGGGGTGGGGCATGACGCGCAGCCGCCCGCACAGATCGTCCAGACCTTCGGCCCGCAAGGCCGCCGCCAGCGCCTCGGCCACATAGGCACTGGGTGTCCAAACCTCATGCAGCCAGCGCACCATACGCGCCCACTGCGGCGGGGCGAGCGGCGTTTCCCATGCCCAGTAACCGATACGGTAGCGGTCGCGCCATTGCGCCGGACTGTGTGTCATCAGTGCGACCAACCCCTCCGGTGCATTGGCGTGGATCAGCCAGACACCGCCCTTGCCGGGCAGAACCGACTTCTGATCGAGGATATGGCGGAAACAGGGGCGTAGGTCGTGGCGTATGACCGCGTAGTTGGCGGCTTCGAACGCTTCGGCGGTCAGGCGTCCCGCCCGGCCTATGCCCTGACTTTCATTGAAAAAACCGGAGACAACCAGAGGGCCTGACGACAGTCTGTCCGTACGCGGCCAGTGACCCATGCGCGTCAAAGCAATGGCTTCCAGACCACCGTGGATCAGGGGCAGACGATATTTGAGAGGCAGGCGGCGCAGGATTGACATGCGCTCTGCTTAACCCATGGCGGCGGCGGCTTAAAGCCCCAGCCAGCGCCGGCGCTGCTGCCAGTAGGTTTCAAACTGATCAGCGAGGCTCTGGTCGGCGAAGTTCACCACCTTGACCATGCCGGTTTCCTTGGTGTCGGAATGGATGGAGATGGAATCGGCATCCTGCAGCGAGGCGGCTTCGACAAATTTGAAAAAGGCACCAAAGAAGGCGTCCTGCTCAGAAGCGCTGGCGATGTCGAATTGCAAGCTGATCACGACTAAAATCCCTTTTTCGCAAACCGTATCTAAAAATTCGGACCTTGTGGCCGGCCCTTATAAAAACATGTGCAGCGCACAATGCGTAAATAGAAACCTAAAATACCGGGGGAGTCAAATAAGGCTGAGGTAAAAACTTGACGTGTGGCGTCAAGGCTTCATTCGGCTCACCCACGAGTCCGCTATGAAGTATGGGGGAAAAGCGCTATTGTTTTCCCTCTTTAAGCGAATTTCACCTCTCCGTGAACGGATAAACCGCCTATAGCGGAATGATGCCTTTCGAAATCATTCCGCTCAAGCCGCCATTGAGGCGGCGGCCAAGGTGGCGAAGCCACCGCCCGGCGAGGGGCTAGAGCGAAATGACTTTAAGAGGAATCGCCATTTCGCTCTAAATTTTTGTTTTGTCGCGATGTTTTTGCGGAAAACCGCTCACACTTTTCCGCACATCGCTCTAAACAACAGGTTATTCGGCGGCCTGCGCCTTGTGACCCGGTTGCAGCAGCTTTTTGATATTACGTGCCGCTTGCCGGATGCGGTGTTCGTTTTCGACCAGACCGATACGCACATAGCCTTCGCCATATTCACCGAAGCCGAGGCCCGGCGCGACGGCGACATGCGCTTCTTCGATCAGCAGCTTGGCAAATTCGATCGAGCCCAGATGCTTGAACTTATCGGGAATCTCGGCCCAGGCAAACATCGACGCCGGGGGCGGCGGGATATCCCACCCGGCGCGCTTCATGGATTCGACCAGCACGTCGCGGCGCGACTTGTAGATGTTGCGGATTTCCTCAACATTGTCCTGCGGGCCGTTGAGCGCGGCGGCGGCGGCCACCTGCATCGGCGTGAAGCCACCGTAATCGAGATAGGACTTCACACGGGCCAGTGCGGCGCAAATTTCCGAATTACCGACGACCATGCCGACGCGCCAGCCAGCCATCGCATAGGTCTTCGACAGCGAATTAATCTCCACTGAGCGCTTGATGGCCCCTTCCACCTGAAGGATGGAGGGCGGCGGGTTGTTCTCGAAATAGATTTCCGAATAGGCGATGTCAGAGAGCACGATCAGGTCGTGCTTTTCCGCGATACGGATGACTTCCTTGTAGAAATCCAGATCAACCCACTGCGCCGTCGGGTTCGACGGATAGGAGACGATCAGCACCGACGGCGTGGGTACGGAGTGCTTCACCGCGCGCTCAATGCCCGACAGATATTGCTCCGGCGACAGGGCCGGGACGTGGCGGATGACGCCACCGGCCATCAGGAAGCCGAAGGCGTGGATCGGATAGGCCGGGTTGGGGCAGATGACCGTATCGCCGGGGCCGGTAATGGCCATGGCGAGGTTGGCAAAGCCTTCCTTGGAGCCCAGTGTCGCCACGACTTCGGTATCGGGATTGAGCTTCACGCCGTAGCGGCGCTCATAATAGCCCGCCATAGCCTTGCGCAGACCCTGCACGCCCTTGGACACCGAATAGCCGTGCGTCTTGGGTTTTTTGACCGTCTCGACCAGCTTGTCCACAATATGCGGGGCTGTATCCATGTCGGGATTGCCCATACCAAAGTCGATCACGTCGGTGCCGGCTGCGCGCAGACGGGCCTTCACCTTGTTGACTTCTTCGAAGACATAAGGCGGCAGACGCCGGATACGGTAAAAATCGCGCATGATTGCACCTGAGAAAAGAACGTGACCGGAGGCGGCCTGAGAGGGGTTGATCGGGGTGAAAGACAAAAAGCCCGCAAGGTCGCAACGGACCTGCGGGCCAGACCATATGACTCATCAAACGTCGATTGTCATCCCATGAAAGGCGCTTTTTTCGGAAATTTTTGCGTTCTGTGAAAAATAATTTTGCACTTGGCGCGTGTTAAGCCTTTGGGCGTGTCAAAGGGCTCCCCGCCTTTTAACGAAACCGCTGGCGGTTTTCGGCCCATTCAGCGGGGGTCTGCCCCCAGATATCGACCGCTACATCGGCATAGGGAGGCGGCAGGCGGCCCGGCCCGCGGTTGGATGACCCCAGAGCCTGCGCCACGCGCTGAGAGCCGATATTGTCGGGCGCGATGGTGTGGATCACGTCGTCCCAGCCCAGAACCTCGAACACATAGTCGATGCAGGCGGTGGCCGCTTCGATGGCGTAGCCCTTGCCCTGTGCCGAAGACAACAGGCCCCAGCCGACTTCGCGGGCGGGCCACTGATAGGGATAGAGCGGCCCGATGCGTCCCACCCACTCACCGGTTGCCTTTTCGAGAACGCTGAACATGTGAAAGCCGTCGAGTGCCCATGCCCCCGCAATGGCGCGCGTCACCCGCCAGGTCACGGCATCCGGTGTCACGCCGCCTAAATGTGTCATGACCTTCTCATCGGACTGAAAAGCACAAAAGGCCGGAAAATCCTCAGCCACGGGGGGGCGCAGGATCAGGCGCGGCGTCTCAAGCGTCGGGCCAAGCGGCGAGGTGGTGGGCAAACGGGTCATGGTCCCGGCTTAACCTCAGCAACCGGCCCTTGCCAGTGACAAATCGGTTATCCGAATGGCAGGTAACAAAAAGGGCCTCCGAAGAGACCCTTTCTGATTTCGGAAAACCGGTTTTTCGAGGCTTAGGCCAGCGACGGGTCGATCGCCTTACAGGCTTCGATCAGGCCCTTCACGCTGTCCACCGACTTGGCGAACATGGCCTTTTCTTCGTCGTTCGTGGTGAACTCGATGACCTTTTCCGCGCCGTCCTTACCGATCAGCACCGGCACGCCGACATAGAGGTCGTTCAGGCCGTACTGACCCGTCAGGTAGGCGGCGCACGGCAGGACGCGCTTCTTGTCCTTCAGGTAGGAGGTGGCCATGGCGATGGCCGATTCCGCCGGGGCGTAGAAGGCCGAACCGGTCTTCAGCAGGGCGACGATTTCGCCGCCACCGCCACGGGTGCGCTTCACGATAGCGTCCAGCTCGTCCTGCGACAGGAAGCCGGCCTTAACGGCGTCCGGCAGGGGCAGGCCGCCAACGGTCGAGTGACGCACCATCGGGACCATGTCGTCACCGTGGCCGCCCAGCGTCCAGGCGTGGATGTCTTCGACCGAGATGCCGGTCTTTTCAGCCAGGAAGTAGGCAAAGCGCGCCGAGTCGAGCACGCCCGCCATGCCGATGACCTTCGAGGTCGGCAGGCCGGAGAACTTTTGCAGCGCCCACACCATGGCGTCGAGCGGGTTGGTGATGCAGATGACAAAGGCGTTCGGGGCGTATTGCTTGATGCCTTCGCCGACGGCCTTCATGACCTTCAGGTTGATACCCAGCAGGTCGTCGCGGCTCATGCCCGGCTTGCGCGGCACGCCGGCAGTGACGATACAGACGTCGGCACCGGCGATATCGGCATAGTCGTTGGCGCCCTTAAGCGCGACGTCCTTACCGAACACGGCCGAGGCTTCGGCGATGTCCAGAGCCTTACCCTGCGGCACACCTTCGGTGATGTCGAACAGGACGACATCGCCCAGTTCCTCACGCGCGGCGATATGGGCCAGCGTGCCCCCGATCATACCCGAACCGATCAAAGCAATTTTGGCGCGTGCCATAAGCATTCCCTTTTCCATCTGAACCCACAGGGGGTGACAAAGATTAACGGCCCTCTAAACCCGTTAACGAGGCTTCGCAAGACCATGCGCTGCAACATTATGAAATGTGATGCGCAAATCCCGCAGGGGCTATACAGAGGAGGCCTTAATATTTTGCCTTATTCGCCTGCGAAAGACCGACCAATGGCTGAGTTTACCGTTGATCCGCGCATCGAAGCCGCCTCCGTCTGGATTGGCGAGCTGAGCCTGTGTCAGGTGCGTCTGCAAAAGGACGCGCGCTTCCCGTGGCTGGTGCTTCTGCCGCGCCGGGCGGGCCTGACGGAACTGACCGAACTGAGCGAGGCCGAACACGCCCAGTTACGCGCTGATTTGCATGTGGCCGAACAGATGGTGCGCCGCGCGGCGGAGGTGATGGGGCAGCCGGTCAGCAAGCTCAACATCGCCAATCTCGGAAATATCGTCGCGCAACTGCATATCCACGTGATTGCCCGCCACCCGCAGGACGCGGCCTGGCCCGGTCCGGTCTGGGGGTTTGGCACGACGGAAGCCTTTGCCCCGGCCCAGAAGGCAGAGGTGGTAGAGGCGCTCAAATCCCTTATCCCTTATTGCGCCTGCATGACCACCGGGGTGGCCGTGCCGGCGGGGTCGATCATCTGACCACGCCAGCGACCGTCGGGCTCGCGGCGCAGGTCGAGGCGATAACGCCCGCGGGAGGAGCCCGACTGATAGTCGAGCGTCAGGCGGTCATCGGTCTGCATGGCGCTTTCGATCAGGCCGGAGCGGTTAAGACCCACCCCGCCTTGCAGGGAGCGCCACGCCCCATCCACCTGAGCGCCGCCGCCGCGCAGGGCCAGCGACACCAGCTTGTCCCCCGTGAGCGACGACACCAGCCAGTTGCCTTCCAGATCACCTGCCCGGCTCTGGCGCGCCAGCAGCCCGGAACGGATGCTGGAATCGTAACGCATCTCCGCACCGGTCTTCTGGCCTTCGTAATCGCGGGCGTAGGCATCGACCGTCACCGCGGCCAGATTGCGCGGTGCGGCAGGCGCTTCACCGGGTTGGCGCACCGCTTCGGGCACGCTCAGGGTCGGGGCATCGGCGGGGGTGGGTGAAGGGGTGACCGGCAGGGAGGCCGCCGCCACGACCTCTGCCGCCTTGTCCGGCGTCGGCGGGCTGACCGTGCGCGGTTCGACCTTTTCGGCGGTCAGGGCCGCATTGAGGTCAGCCTTGGGGGCGGGAGCGGTCTCGGGTTTTACCGTCGCCTGATAGGGGATGGGGGCCGTCGGAAGGTCCAGCTTGTCTTCGGTCTTAGGCGCAGGCTTTACGGTTTCCGACGAGGCCACAGGCGTGGGCGTTGGATTATGGGGTGCGGACTGACCGTCCACCTTGATCTTGGCACCGAACAGATCATCGACCGCCTTACCGGCGTCGGTGGTCAGCGCTGACGCGGCCTTCGTGGCCGGGGTTGTCGCAGGCCTGGGCTTTGGGGCTTGCGTCGTCTGAGCTATGGTCTTGTCCGCCGGTTTGGGGGCAGGGGTCTTGGCAACGGTTTTCGCAGGGGCGCTCAGGGTGCCGCTCGTGCGGCTGTCGTACTTGTCGCCCTTGTCCGGAATGACATAGGGCGTCCCCTTGGCCGAAGCCGTCGCGGTGACCTTTTCGTCGTCTTTGACGGTATCCGTCTTTTTGGCGGTTTTGGACGTCGTGGATTTTTTCGCTTCGGCATCGGCTGTTTGCGTCGGCTTCGATTTGCCGCTCGGCTTACCGCTCTGCGCCGTCTTTCCCTTTTTCGAGTCCGTCTCGTCCTTCTCAGCGGTCTTTGTTTTCGCTGAGGCCTTTGACTTTGCCGACGGCTTTTCGTTCTCGCTGGCCTTGGCTGTGGTCGTCTTGCTTTTGGCGCTGCCCTGCGTTTTGGACGCGTCCGCCGATTTGGCCGATTTGGGCGTCGCCTTCGTCTCGGTCTTTGTTTTCGTCTCCCCCTTGGCGGCAGCGGCGGCTTCGTCGGCGCGGGCCGTGACACGCGCCGTGGCGGCGGCTGTACCGGCCTGAGCGGACGCCACCGGCAGGGTGAGGGCCGAAGACAGAAGCAGAACCTTGAGAAGGGGATGGCGCATAGGCAAACGGGTCACGCTGAAAAACACCTGAACTACACTCTCTAACGCAGGGGAGACGGAAGTCTGTTCGCCAAAAAGGCGAAATCATCCCCCCCTTACCCAAATCTAAGCGACCAACCGAGGCCGAAATGCGGCAATATGTCACGATGGCGCGTTTGTGAACCGCTCACAATATCGCTAACGCACGATCTGATTTTCTCTTTTTCGGGCGACATACGTGTCTGAAAAGCCTTCGCGGGCGCAAAAAACACCCCCCTGACCATGCGCTATGTTGACACAGGGACGACAGGGTCTAAAAAGCCCCCGAAGACGCGGAAACTTAACCTTTTCCGTGCATCCACAAGTGGGGCCTGCGCGTACAAGCCTCGCATTGCACACACCGGGTATATCAGGGCCACGCAAGCACATGTCAAAGCCTCCGTCCACCGAAGCGGCCTATCGTCCGCTCTCTCCGCACCTTCAGGTGTGGAAATTCCACATCACCATGTTCACCTCGATCCTTCACCGGGCGACCGGCATTGCCTCGGTCGTGGGCGCGGTCATGGTCGCGGCGTGGCTTCTGGCCATCGGCCTGACGGCATCGGGCCACTGCCCTGAGGCCTACACGCTGTTCCTGTCGTTTGCGGCGTCGCCCTTCGGCCTGTTCGTGTGGTTCGGCCTGACGCTGGCGGGCTTTATCCACCTGACTGGTGGTTTGCGCCACCTGATCTGGGATATGGGTCTGGGCTTCAAGATTTCGTCGGCCAATGCGTTGGCCTGGTGGTCGCTGCTGGGCGGTATCGCCCTGACGCTGGCCTTCTGGGCCGTTCTGTTCGCTACGGGCAAGGTGGTGCTGTAATGGTTGACTCCTATCTGAAACAACGCTCGGCCAAGGACTGGAAAAAGTCCGAAAAGCACGGCGCCGGTGAATGGTTGGCGGAACGCTGGACCTCGGTCGCGCTGTTTTTCCTGACCCTGTGGGCCGCCTGGAGCGCCTTCGGTCTGGCCAATCAGGGCTATGAAGCGGCGCTGGCCTTCGTGAAGGTGCCGCTCAATGCCGGGCTACTGGCCGCAACCTTCGTGATCACCATGTGGCACACCTATATGGGCCTGAATGCCAATGTTCTGGACTACTTCCCGAACTCACGCGCGCTGCGCCTTCTCAACCTCCTCTTCTGTCTGGCTGTTCTCGCTGTGGCGCTGGGCGGCATCTATCTGGCTTTTAAGGCGTAACCCATGACCTACAAGATCATTGAACACGAATATGACGTGGTGGTCGTAGGGGCCGGTGGCGCAGGCCTTCGCGCCGCTCTGGGCTGCGGTCAGTCGGGCCTCAAGACGGCCTGTATCACCAAGGTCTTCCCGACTCGTTCGCACACGGTTGCTGCACAAGGCGGCGTCGCCGCTTCGCTCGGCAATATGGGCGAGGACAAGTGGCAGTGGCACATGTACGACACCGTCAAGGGGTCGGACTGGCTGGGCGATCAGGACGCCATCGAATACCTCGTCCGCAATGCGCCGGACGCCGTCTATGAACTGGAACACTGGGGCGTGCCCTTCTCGCGCACCGAAGACGGCAAGATCTATCAACGTCCGTTCGGCGGCATGACCAAGAATTTCGGCGAAGGCCCGGTGCAGCGTACCTGCGCCGCCGCCGACCGTACCGGTCACGCCATGCTGCACACCCTGTATGGTCAGTCTCTGAAAGAAGACGTTGAATTCTTCATCGAATATTTCGCGCTCGACCTGATCATGGATGACGGCGTTTGCCGCGGCGTCACCTGCTGGAAGCTGGACGACGGCACTATCCACGTCTTCCGCGCGCACCTCGTCATCCTCGCCACCGGCGGCTATGGCCGCGCCTACTTCTCGGCGACCTCGGCCCATACCTGCACCGGCGACGGTGGCGGCATGGTGCTGCGCGCTGGTCTGCCGCTTCAAGACCTTGAGTTCGTGCAGTTCCACCCGACCGGCATCTACGGTTCGGGCTGCCTGATCACCGAAGGCGCGCGCGGCGAAGGCGGTTACCTGACCAATTCCGCGGGCGAACGCTTCATGGAACGCTACGCCCCCTCGGCCAAGGACCTTGCCTCGCGCGACGTCGTTTCGCGCTCCATGACCATGGAAATCCGCGAAGGCCGCGGCGTCGGTCCGCATAAGGACCACATCTTCCTACACCTCGACCATCTGCCGCCCGACCTGCTGCACAAGCGCCTGCCGGGTATCTCGGAATCGGCAAAAATCTTTGCCGGTGTCGATGTGACCAAGGAGCCGATCCCGGTTATTCCGACCGTCCACTACAATATGGGCGGCATTCCGACCAACTATCACGGCGAAGTCGTGACGCTGAAAGACGGCAACCCGGACGCTGTGGTGCCCGGCCTGATGGCCGTCGGCGAAGCGGCCTGCGTCTCGGTGCACGGGGCCAACCGCCTCGGCTCCAACTCGCTGATCGACCTTGTGGTGTTTGGCCGCGCGGCGGGCAAGCGCGCACCGGAGCTGGTCAAGGCCGGTACGCCGCACAAGGACATTGGCAAGTCGGCGGTCGAAGCGCACCTGTCGCGCCTCGACAAGTTCCGTAACGCCAACGGTCAGGCCCCGACCGCCGATCTGCGCCTCAAAATGCAGCGCGCCATGCAAGAAGACGCTGCTGTATTCCGCACGGGTGAGACGCTGGAACAGGGCGTGCGTCGTCTGGACGAAATCTTCAAGGCGTCCAAGGACATCGGCATCAAGGATCGCGGCATGATCTGGAACACCGATCTGCTCGAAGCCCTGGAATACGACAACCTGATCGCTCAGGCCGTCATCACCGTCAATTCGGCCCTGAACCGTAAGGAATCGCGCGGCGCGCACGCCCGTGAAGACTATCCGAACCGTGACGATGACAACTGGATGAAGCACACCCTGATGTGGCTCGACACCGAAACGGGTCAGGTCACCACGGATTATCGTCCGGTCCACACCTATACGATGACCAACGAAATCGCCTACATCGCGCCCAAGGCGCGGGTCTATTAAGGGGAGAATGGAACATGGTTGAACTGGCTCTCCCCAAGCGCTCTCAGATCAAGAACGGCAAGCGTTATAAGGCGCCGTCGGGGTCGAAGAACGTGCGCGTGTATAAGATTTACCGCTACGATCCGGATTCGGGTGAAAACCCGCGCTGGGACAAGTATGAGGTCGATGCCAAGGCCCACGGGCCGATGGTGCTCGACGCCCTGATCCATATCAAAAACAATGTCGATTCGACACTGAGCTTCCGTCGCTCGTGCCGCGAAGGTATCTGCGGTTCGTGCGCCATGAATATCGGCGGCCGCAATACTCTGGCCTGCACCAAGGGCCATGAGGAATATAACGGCGAAATCACTATCTCGCCGTTGCCGCACATGCCGGTGGTCAAGGACCTCGTGCCGGACCTGTCGGGCTTCTATGCGCAATACGCCTCGATCGAGCCGTACCTGCAATCGACGACGCCCGACCCGGACAAGGAGCGCCTGCAAAGCCCGGCCAACCGCGACAAGCTGGATGGGCTTTACGAATGTATCCTCTGCGCCTGCTGCTCGACCTCCTGCCCCAGCTACTGGTGGAATCAGGACAAATATCTGGGCCCGGCGGCCCTGCTTCAGGCCTATCGCTGGATCGCCGACTCGCGCGACGACCACACCAAGAAGCGCCTGGAATCGCTGGAAGACCCCTTCAAGCTGTACCGCTGCCACACCATCATGAACTGTGCGCAGGTCTGCCCTAAGGGTCTGAACCCGGCTAAGGCTATCGCTGAAATCAAGAAGATGATGCCGGCGAAGGGTTAATCTCATCATGGGGGAAACAGCGTTTCCCCCATGTGCCCCCTTCCTATACCGAAAAATTTGCCGGGACTGGGCATCCCCAGACGGCTCGTCGCAAATTTTTTTTCTCTCTATTATGAGAGCTGAAGCTTTTGCTTCGGCTTGAGAAACCGCTACACTTTTTCGCACATCGCTCTGTGCTTTTGAAAATGGTCCCCATGCCCAAGATCACCTATATCGAATCCAACGGCAAAACCCACGAGATCGAGGTCAAGACTGGCAACTCGGTCATGGAAGGGGCGATCAAGCACAATATCCCAGGCATCGACGCCGATTGCGGCGGGGCCTGCGCCTGCGCCACCTGCCACGTCTATGTCGATCCGCAGTGGTTTGACAAAACCGGCGGCCCGTCGGTGATGGAAGAGTCCATGCTCGACTTCGCACAGGATGTTGAGCCGACCTCGCGCCTGTCGTGCCAGATCCGCGTCACCGAGGCCTTGGACGGCCTGATCGTGCGCCTGCCCGAAAGCCAGCACTGATTTCCCGGTCAAAATAAGATTGGCCACGAAAAACACGAAAAGACACAAAAATCAGAGCGCTTGAAGTTTAAGCGTCTCAAGGGCATGACGTGTACTCACCTTCGCGAGTGAAGTATCCTCCTCGTCCTTCTCAGCGAAGACCTTTTCGTGATTTTCGTGGCCAAATCCATGACACCAGCGCTCAAACTCTGGCTCGACGCCCTTAAGCCCAAACCGCTACCGGTTTCGGGGCTTGAGCGGATGCGCAGCGGTCTGGGGGCGTGTCTCGGGATTGGTTTCACTGCCCTGATCAGCCTGCTGATCGCCAAACCGCTGGGCCTGTCGCCGTGGCTGGTGGCTCCGCTTGGGGCTTCGGCTGTGCTGGTCTTTGCGGTGCCGGCCTCGCCTTTGGCGCAGCCGTGGTCGGTCATCGGCGGCAATACGGTGTCGGCGATCATCGGTCTGATCTGCGCCCATATGATCCCCGATCCGGTGATCGCGGCCTCATTGGCTGTGTCCCTAGCTATTCTGGCCATGTTTGCCACGCGCAGCCTGCACCCGCCCGGCGGCGCCATGGCCTTGCTGGTCGTACTCACCCACACGACCAGCCCGTGGTTCGCCCTGTTCCCCGCCTTCACCAATTCGCTGTTGTTGGTCAGCGCCGGGATTGTCTTCAACACCCTCACCCGCCGCAACTATCCGCACATCGCGGCACCGGCTCCGAAGACCGAGGACAACAGCCTCAAGCGCGTCAGCGCCGAAGACATCGCCGCCGCCTTGAGCCAGATGGACACGCTGATCGACATCGCGCCCGATGATCTGGAAAAGCTGCTGACCCTGTCCGAACGCCATGCCTATCAGCGGCTGATGGACCATATCCGGGCCAGAGACATCATGACGCCAAATCCCATTCATGTGGAATTTGGCACGCCTCTGGAAGACACCTGGGCCCTGATTCAGAAATACAGGCTGAAACTGCTGCCGGTGACGGACAAGGCTGGGCGGGTCATCGGCGTCATTACAGCGGACGATATGCTGCGTCAGGCGGGTGGCACGCCCGCCGACATGCGTGAACACCTCAAGGCCCTCGTCAAACGCACCCCGTTGCCCTATTCCTCAAAGCCGGAGGTCGCCGGGCAACTGATGTCCAGCGATTTCAAGACCGCCGACCAGGGGGCGGACGTCGCCACTCTGGTCCCCCTGTTTGCCGATACGGGCCTGCATCATCTGCTGGTACTGGACGACACCCGGCGGCTGTGCGGTATCATCAGCGCATCGGACCTGATGCGCGCCGTTTATCACGTTCAGAAAGACGCCGCCTGAAAAACGCCGTAATCTGCGCAGATATGAACATTGTTCAAATTTAACGGAGCGGATTCATGGACGACTTTCCCACCCCGACCCCTAGGCCGCAGAAGGGCCGATCCAAGGGCACAAAATTCCTTGTGGTCTGCGCGCTGGCCGTGCTGATGGCCATTCCCGCCCTGCTGGTGTTTGCGCTGTTGATGGAGCGCACCAACCGGGCCGAAGGCGTGGCGCGCGAAATCGGCGACCAGATGGGCGGCGAACAGGTCTTTCTCGGCCCGGTGATCCAGATTCCCTATGTCATCCCAACGCGCACCTCCACCGATGAAAAGGGCAATCGCGTCGTGCTGGCGCAGGAAAGCGGCAATCTGATCGTCTTCCCGCAGACGGGCAAGGCCAATGCCGCCACCAAAAGCGACGTGCGTTCGCGCTCCATCTTCCGCGTGCCGGTCTATACGGCGGACCTGAGCTTCGATGCCGTCTTCGACTTGAAAGACGTGCAGGCTTCCCGGCCCGGCGCGGTGCTGATGTGGGATAAGGCGCAACTGGTCACCGGGGCCACGGATTCCCGCGGCGCACGCAAGGACATAGTGGCGCAGATCAATGGCGCATCGGCCATGCTGGCCCCCTCCGGGCCCGGCGTCACGGGGTTCAGCCCTGACGGCACCGATTTCGACCTGTTTGCCGCCCCGCTGAGCCTGAGCGATACCGCAACGCCGCTCAATATCAAGGTGGGCATGACCTTCACCGGCACACGCAAGCTGGGCATCCTCGCCTACGGTAAGTCGTCCGAAGCCACCATTACCGGCGACTGGAAATACCCCTCCTTTGGCGGAGGCTTCCTGCCCGCGACGCGGCAAACCGATGAGGCGGCGCGCCAGGGCGGTTTCAGCGCCCAATGGTCGGTGCCGTTTATCGCACGGGGCCTGCCCGCCGTCATCGACCAGAGCCAGATGATGACGCTCGGCAAATCCGAACTGTCGGTTACCTTTGTCGAGCCAACCAACCCGTATCAGAGCGTCGGCCGCTCGCTGAAATACGCCCTGCTGTTCGTGGGTCTCGTTTTCCTGACCTACTTCCTGTTTGAAAGCACCTCGAAGAAGGAGTTGCACCCGGCGCAATATATTCTGGTTGGGCTGGCGCAGATCACCTTCTACCTGCTGCTGTTGTCCTTTGCCGAACGCATCGGTTTTGACGCGGCCTTTGTGGTGGCGGCCGGAGCGACCGTGACGCTGATCGCCGGCTATGCGGGGCTGATCTTCCATTCCCGCTGGCGCTTTATAGCGGCGTTTGCCGTGTTCAGTGCGCTCTATGCCCTGATCTATGTGCTGATGCGCATGGAAGACTACGCACTGCTGGTGGGTGCCTGCTCGGCCTTCCTCGTTATCGCTGCGGTGATGGTGCTGACGCGCAATATCAACTGGTACGGCAGCCGGGCCGAGGGGGAGTAGGGGTAGGCTTAACCGTCTTCTCCGGCCTTAGAGCGAAATGACGTTTCCATCTAACGTCATTTCGCTCTAAATTTTTGTTTTTCTGCCATTTTTTTGCTCAACCGGTACCCACTTGAGCGAAAAAACGCTCTAACGGGAGAGGGCGGTTAACGGCTACCGAAAATCGCCGTGCCGACGCGGATTTCGTTCGATCCGAAGCGCAGCGCCGTTTCGAAGTCGTCGCTCATGCCCATGCTGAGATGCCCGATGCCGTTACGCTCGGCGATCTTGCGCAAGAGGGCGAAATAGGGACCGCGCGGCCCTTCGACCGGCGGAATACACATCAGTCCGCGCGGCTCCAGCCCATAGCCACGCACCGTCGCGATAAAGGCGTCGGCCTCAGCGGGCAAAATCCCGGCCTTTTGCGCTTCTTCGCCGATATTGACCTGCACATAGATGTGCGGGGCGCGGCCCTGCTTTTGCGCCTCATCGGCGATGGCACGGGCGATTTTTTCCCGGTCAACGCTTTCGATAATATCGAAAAAAGCCACGGCATCGGCGGCCTTGTTGCTCTGAAGCGGCCCGATGAGGCACAGGGTCAGATCGGGATATTGATCCTTTACCGGCCCCCAGCGTTCCATCGCCTCCTGCACGCGGTTCTCTCCAAATCGCCGGTGGCCAGCCTCCAGCACCGGGCGTATAACCTCCCAGGGCTGGTTTTTGGACACAGCGGTCAGGCAGGCGGAATCGTCCGGCCGCCCGGTCAGTTTCAGCGTCTTGTGCAGACCTTTGACAATACGCGCGTAATTTTCCGCCGAAGGTGAAGATGACATACCGAACCCGCTACGCCTTTCTGATGAACCGGGCCAGAGACATAGCCCGCCACGCGCATATGTCCAGCGCAAACGGGCGCGACCTGCCCGCTCTGTTTTACGTCACCGATCCCAAACGCACCCCGTATCCAGAAGAGATTGTCGCGCACCTGCCGGCGGGGGCGGGCGTAATCTATCGCCATTTCGGCGACCCTCATGCCACGGCCCATGCCCGCGTCTTGCGCACCCTGTGCGATGATAATGGAGTGAAGCTCCTGATCGGACAGGATGTGACATTAGCCGAAGAGGTCGCCGCCGATGGCGTGCATCTGCCCGAACGCGCGCTGTCAAAGGCACCGGATGTGCGTGAAAGGCACAAAGACTGGCTGATCACCGGGGCCTGTCACGGCTGCGAAACGCTCGATCTGGCGGAGGTGACGGCGCTTGATGGTCTTTTTATCTCACCGATTTTCGCCAGCCAGAGTCCGTCGGCCAAGGGTGTCGCGCCTCTGGGGCTCAAAGGTATTCAGATGTTTTGCGATCTCAGCCCGGTACCGGTTCTGGGGTTAGGTGGTATTGGAGCGGACAATGCCGAACACCTGACGCACTCTGGCCTGGCCGGATTCGGCGCGGTCGAAGCGTTTCAATTGCGGAGGGCGTGATACCTATTCTTCGTCTCTGGGCAAGGGCTCATTGACCACCACCTCATCCGGCGGTGAGATCACCACATAGCCTGCGCCGATATTCACCTCCGGCACGTTGTCACGGGTGAACATCAGGAAATAGCTGGCACCGCCTTTGGGCTGGATATCGAGCAGATCGCCCGCGCCGAAATCCTCGACGCCTTTCAGCCGTCCGATCACCGATCCATCGGTGCCACGCACCTCAAGACCGATAAGGTCGGTGATATAAAAATCGTCCTCATCCTCGACTTCGGGCAGGTCTTCGCGGCGGACGTAGAGTTTCAGCCCTTTGAGCGCGTCGGCCTTGTCCTTGTCGGTGATGCCCTCGGCCTTGACGACCAGAGCGCCCTTATGGACGCGCGCCGCCGTAATAACCAGCGCGGGTTCGCCGCGCGGGTTATACAGGGGATTATATTCCAGAACGCTCAGCGGATCATCCATATGGCTGATCAGCTTGAATTCGCCGCGCACGCCGAAGCTGGCGGCGACCTGGGCCACGAAAACCAGTTCCGTCATCAGAGGATGCTTTGACCCGTGCTGGCCCAGTCGGCGAGGAAGGTTTCCAGACCCTTGTCGGTCAGGTCGTGCTGGAACATGGCCTTGATGACCGCAGGCGGCAGGGTGGCGCAATCGGCCCCGGCAATGGCCGCCTGAGCGACGTGGGTGGTGTTGCGCAGGGACGCGGCCAGAATGGCCGTTTCGAATTCATAGTTGTCGAACACGGTGCGGATGTCGCGGATCAACTGCATCCCGTCTTCGCCGCGGTCGTCCAGACGCCCGACGAAGGGCGACACGAAGGTGGCTCCGGCCTTGGCGGCCAAAAGCGCCTGCGTCACCGAGAAGCACAGGGTGACATTGGTCATCAGGCCCTGATCGGAAAAGACGCGCGTGGCTTTCAGGCCATCGACGGTCAGCGGCACCTTGATCACCACATTGTCGGCGATCTTGGCCAGCTTTTCGCCCTCGGCCACCATCTGTGCGAATTCCGTAGCCGCGACCTCGGCCGAGACCGGACCGTCGATCATGGCGCAGATTTCCTTGGTGACCTCAAGGATATTGCGGCCCGACTTGGCGATCAGGGTGGGGTTGGTGGTCACGCCATCGATCAGGCCCGTCTCATTGAGTTCGGCCAGAAGCGCGGTGTCGGCGGTGTCGGCAAAGATCAGCATGGTTTTTCCTTGGGCGTCTTTGTGTTTAGCGGCATTTGCGTGTATGAGGCCGCATTAATCCGTATAACAGAGCAAGTTCAAGTTTTTTTGCATGAGTAACGCCCCCGCTGCTTCTGACGCCCCCAAGGTCGGTTTTGTCTCGCTTGGCTGCCCCAAGGCGCTGGTCGATTCCGAACGCATTCTGACGCGCCTGAAAGGCGAAGGCTATGCCACGGCCGCCGAATATGCCGGGGCCGATGTGGTGGTGGTCAATACCTGCGGCTTTCTCGATTCGGCGCGCGACGAAAGCCTGAACGCCATCGGTGAGGCTTTGGCCGAAAACGGCAAGGTGGTGGTGACCGGCTGTCTGGGGGCCGAGGCCGATCTGATCCGCGAACGCTTCCCCAATGTTGCCGCCGTCACCGGCGCGCATCAGTACGAAGAGGTGATGGAGGCCGTGCGTCGCATCGTTCCGGCCAAGCCCGACCCGTTCCGCCCGCTGGTGCCGGAGAATGATCCGGGCGTGCGGTTGACGCCCAAACACTATGCCTATCTGAAGATTTCCGAAGGTTGCGACCACCGCTGTTCCTTCTGTATCATCCCCTCTCTGCGCGGCGATCTGGCCTCGCGTCCGGTCGATGAAGTCTTGCGCGAAGCCGAGGTTCTGGCGGCCAATGGCGTCAAGGAGTTGCTGGTCGTGTCGCAGGACACCTCGGCCTACGGGCTCGATATCCGCTATGCCGAAGGCCGCTGGCGCAACGACTATTACAAGGCCTCATTCGAGGACCTGTCGCGGGGACTGGGTGAGTTGGGCATCTGGGTGCGGATGCACTACGTCTATCCCTACCCGCACGTGAACAGCGTCATCCCGCTGATGGCCGAAGGCAAGATACTGCCCTATCTGGACATTCCATTCCAGCACGCCAGCCCGAAAGTGCTTAAGGCCATGCGCCGCCCTGGCAATCAGGACAAGACGCTGGAGCGTATCCTGAGCTGGCGCGAGATCTGCCCCGACCTGACCCTGCGTTCGACCTTCGTGGTCGGCTTCCCCGGTGAGACCGAGGCCGATTTCAACCTGCTGCTCGACTGGCTGGAAGCGGCGCAGATCGACCGCGTCGGGGCCTTTGCCTATGAAAACGTCGAAGGGGCCGCTGCGCGCGACCTGCCCGACCACGTGCCGGAAGAGGTGAAGCAGGACCGTCTGGCGCGCTTTATGGCCGTCGCCTCGCGCATTTCGGCGCAAAAGCTGCAAAACAAGGTCGGTCAGGTGGTCGATGTGCTGGTGGACGAGATCCGCTCAGACGGCGTCGTTGTGGCCCGCACCAAGGGCGATGCGCCGGAAATCGACGGCCATATCTACCTGAAAGGCTTTACGGGCCTGAACGCCGGGGACTATGCCAAGGCCAAGGTGACCCGCGCCGATGCCTACGACCTGTGGGGCGAGCCGGAAGGGCTGATCAAGCTCAATCGCGTCCCGACTGCACGCCCGGCAGGCCGCACGCACCGTCTAATTTCGCGGATTTAGCTCAGGGCACCAGCCAGAAACCAAACCGCGAAATGGGGTGGGCGATGTCCTTCAGCGGCCAGCCCTGCTGGGCCGCCAGGGCCTTCAGCGTGCGTCGCGGAGCCAGCACCCAGCAGCGTTGCGACAGGTGCCAACCGTCTTGGCTGTGCGATTTCGGGATGAAGTAGAGGTCGTGGGCGTCCATCTCGATGCTGTCGATCTGATCGAGGCGTAAAACCTTGCCGTCCGGCGCGGTAAATTCGCGGCGTTCAGAATCATAGCTGAACAAGGGCTTGTTCAGCACGCTCAGGCTGATCATCCCAAACAATAAAAGGCCCAGCAGGACCAGACCGATCCCCTTGCCCTCCGTCACCATCAGCGCCGCCCAGAACGGCGCGACCAGCATCAGGGCGATGGTATAGGTGTTGAGCAGGGTGGCGCTCCAGCGCACCTCTATCACTGAGGTTTCAGGCGTTTCGTCAGACTTCATACCTGATGCCATATCCCGAAGTGATGCCGCATTCCACCCGCATTTTAGCCTCAGCACCTTGCGGAGGCGTGAACAAGCACGCATATCGGAAACGCGGAGGAAGCGATGTCCCGGTTTATAGTGTTCGACAGCCCGTTCCTGCTGGGGTTTGATGAGACCCGCAGCCTGATCGAACGTGTCAGCCGCGCCTCTGACAACTATCCGCCCTATAATGTCGAAGCCCTTTCGGCCCATCACCTGCGCCTGACCGTGGCGGTGGCCGGCTTCACCCCCGATACGCTGCGCCTCAGCCTGCAAGGATCGCAACTGACGCTTCAGGCGTTTAAGGAGCCGGGCAAGGCACCCACAGAGACCACATCGCGTGAGTTTATCCATCGTGGCATAGCCCAGCGCGGCTTTACGCGCAGCTTCGTCGTCGGCGAAGGGTTCGAGGTCGAGGGGGCGGTAATGGAATACGGCCTGCTGCATATCGACCTCAAACGACCCCACGCGCCAGAAGACGTGCGCATCATCCCCATTACAGCGAGATGATTTCACCTATGCGCATATAGTCGCACCAGCGAAAAACGCCTTGCGCCGGCGTGAGCCACCGGGTCATTACTTCCGGACAACCCGGAGTGTGCGTTGATGAACGGCCCGATTACCACCCTTGCCCCCGCGCTGGATAGCGAAATCCTTGCGCGTATTCGCTGTTCTGATCTGCTGACGCGCATCGCCACGCCGGATCAGGCCGCCAGCCTGATCCACGACGGCATGACCATCGGCCTGAGCGGTTTCACCCGCGCCGGTGACGCCAAGGCCGTGCCTCTGGCTCTGGCCGAGCGCGCCAAAACCCACCCGATGAAGCTAACGGTCATTACCGGTGCGTCGCTGGGGCACAATACCGATAAGCTCCTCTATGAAGCCGGGCTGCTGGCGCGGCGGATGCCGTTTCAGGTGGACGACACCTTGCGTGCCGCCATCAATCGCGGCGAGGTGATGTTTATCGATCAACACCTGTCCGAAACGGTCGAAGCCCTGCGTTCGCGGCAGGTCGGCCCGGTCGATGTGGCGGTGATCGAAGCCGTGGCCATTACCGAAGACGGCGGCATCGTGCCCTCCACCTCGGTCGGCAACAGCGCCTCCTTTGCCATACTGGCGCCTAAGGTGATCATCGAGCTGAACCTCACCTATTCGGCGGCCATGGAAGGGATGCACGACATCTTCATCCCGGCCAAACGCCCGTCGCGCACGCCGGTGCCGGTCGTCACCTGCGACAGCCGCGTCGGGACGCCCTATATCCCCATCGACCCCGCCAAGATCGCCGCCATCGTCATTACGCGCGAGGCCGACAGCCCGGCCCGCGTGGCGACACCCGACCCGGCGACCACCGCCATTGGCGCGCATCTGGTCGATTTTCTGCAAAACGAAGTGAAGCAGGGCCGTCTGCCGCCGTCGCTCAACCCCATTCAGGCCGGCATCGGCGTCATCGCCAATGCGGTCTTAAGCGAGCTGAACCGCTCGAATTTCCATAATCTGCGCATGTATTCCGAGGTCTTGCAGGATTCGACCTTTGAGTTGATCGATTCGGGCAAGCTGCTCTATGCCTCCGGTTGCTCGGTGACGCTCAGCGCGCCCTGGGCCGAGCGTGTCTTCAATCACATTGAGACCTATCGCGACCGCATCATCCTGCGGCCGCAGGAAATTTCCAACCATCCGGAAGTCATCCGCCGCCTCGGCATCATCGCCATCAATACGGCGCTGGAATTCGATCTGTACGGCAATGTCAACTCGACCCATGTCGGCGGCACGCACATGATGAACGGCATCGGCGGCTCAGGCGATTTTGCTCGCAATGCCTATCTGTCGATCTTCGTCGCCAAGTCTCAGGCTAAGGGCGGGGCCATCTCCGCCGTCGTGCCTATGGCCAGCCACGTCGATCATACCGAGCACGATGTCGATATACTGGCGACGGAAAACGGACTGGCCGACCTGCGCGGTCTGGCCCCGCGCGAACGGGCGCGACAGGTCATCGCCCATTGCGCCCATGCCGATTATCGCGACTTGCTCACTGATTATTTCGAGCGCGCCTGCCGCGAGCGCGGCGGGCAGACCCCGCACCTGCTGTCTGAAGCCTTGAGCTGGCACGAACGCTACGCCCGCACCGGCCATATGCGCCCTTAATCCCGTGACTTAGGCCGCGTGGCTGGTTTCGGTGCGGTTGAGCAGCGCGTAGAGTGCATCCGCCGTATCGACCTGACGCAATTGCTCTCGCAGCTCCTTCTGACGCAGGATGCGCGACACCTTGGCCAGAGCCCGCAGGTGTTCGGAACCCGCCTCTTCCGGCGCAAACAGGGCGAAGATCAGATCGACGGGCACATCGTCGATGGCCTCATAGCTGACCGGGGTTTCCAGACGGATAAAGACGCCGTGCATACGGGTCAGACCCGGCAAGGCCGCATGGGGCACGGCCACGCCCTGACCCACGCCGGTTGAGCTGAGCTTTTCGCGCTCCAGCAGGCCCTGAAGGATGGCATCGGCCTCAAGCCCATAGGCCCCAAGCGTCCGTTCCGCCACATCAGCGACGATCTGCAAGGCATTGCGCTTGGAATTGGCGCTTACCGGCCCGGCGACGCTGTTCCGGTCAAGCACTTCGGTGAGGAACATACCATATCCATCAAGTTTGCGGGCACAGGACCGATAGAGCCATGCGCGGTCATCCGCCGCTCAAACGGCGGTACGCGACCGCGCCAGCCCTTACAGACAGCGCCCACTCAAGTCAACTTCGGCTCTTTGGCCTGTTTATGAAATTTTCGCGGCACCGCGTCGAGCCAGAGCACGTTTCGATTGAATCCAATCGAAACGTGCTCTGGTTATTTCGCTTTGGCGCGCATTTTATCCGAAAAGTGGGACCCACTTTTCGGAATGCGCTTCAATGCGCCTTACCGTTGAGTTTCGGCTTGGTGCGTTCCGGATCGATCCAGCCAATATTGCCGTCGGGGCGACGGTAAAGCACCGACAGCCCGCCATGCCCCGCATTGCGGAACATGATGACCGGATAGTTGGAAAGCTCCAGCTCAGCCACCGCCTGAGAGACGCTCAGCGTGCGGATGGCCGCTTCGGTTTCGGCAATGATCATCGGCTGGGGCGGGCTGTCGTGGTCCATGCCATCGTCCAGCTCAGGCTCATCGTCGATGAGGTCGCTGCCCTGAATGACGGTCAGCGGGGCCATTTCGTGCTTGGTCGGCGTATTGGTCGGATAGTGGTCCTTCAGGCGGCGCTTATAGCGACGGATACGCTTTTCCATGTGGTCGAGCGTGCCGTCAAAGGCCGCGTGGGCGTCGCCGCCAAAAGCGTGAGCGACAAGGGTCTGACCGGAGGCAAGGCGCACCCAGCAGTCGGCTTTGAACTGATGGCCCTGCTTGGAGATCGTCACTTCGGCGGATGCACCACCGCGATCGAAGTATTTGGTGATCCCCGCATTGAGTTCGGTTTCGATGCGCTCCTGAAGCGCAGCACCCAATTCAACTTTTTTCCCGGTAACCTGTATTTGCATGGCGATAACTCGCTCCTTTAATCTGCAAAGACGTCGCCACACTGGAGGGCGGGCGACCTTGAGCCCCAGCCATTTTACGGACCGTGGGTCCGTCTTCGACTGTACGCTTCTGGGCCCAGATGAAAAATCAAGAAAATGTGTAGGGACTGCGACCGTAAATCGCAGCCTTCGCCTTGAATTTTAACGGTTAATTACCCACAAACTGCGCCAACGATTGCGCAAGTCAAAGGACTTAGCGGATCATCCGCTTGCGCTCGACCGAAGATGGGATGCGCAGGGCTTCGCGGTACTTGGCCACGGTGCGGCGGGCGATATCGACGCCGGCCTCTTTGAGAATTTCGACGATGCGGTCGTCGGACAGCACTTCGCCAGAGGCCTTTTCGCCTTCGATCAGGTGCTTGATCTTGTGACGCACCGACTCAGCGGAATGGGCCTCGGAACCATCGGCCGCGGCAATGGCCGAGGTGAAAAAGAATTTCAGTTCAAAAACGCCGCGCGGGGTCGAGATATATTTATTGGTCGTGACGCGCGAAATGGTCGATTCGTGCATCCCCACGGCCTCAGCCACCGTCTTCAGGTTCAGGGGGCGCAGGTGTTCAACGCCATAGACGAAGAAGCCGTCCTGCTGACGCACGATTTCCGCCGACACCTTGAGGATGGTGCGCGCGCGCTGATCAAGGCTTTTGATCAGCCAGTTGGCCTGCGACAAGCATTCGTTGAGATAGGTCTTTTCCTGATCCGAACGCGCCGAGGTCGCCACCTTGGCGTGGTAGCTCTGATCGACCAGAACGCGCGGCAGGGTGTCGCTGTTGAGATCGACGCGCCAGCCGCCCGACGGGTCCTGACGCACAAACACATCCGGCACCACGCCGGCCTGTGGTTCCGCGCCAAAGGCCGCCCCCGGACGCGGTGTCAGGGCCTTTAGTTCGCGGATCATCTCCGCCAGGTCTTCGTCATCAACGCCGCAGGCCCGCCGCAGGGCGCTCAGATCACGGCGCGCCAAAAGCTCCAGATTGTCGATCAGCGCCGCCATAGCCGGATCAAAGCGGTTCCGCTCAATCAGTTGCAGTTTCAGGCATTCGGGCACTGAGCGCGCCATGACGCCGGTCGGTTCAAAGCCCTGACAGACCGTCAGTACCTTTTCGATCAGGTCCATCGCACAGCCAAGGCGTTCGGCGATTTCCGTCAGATCGGCGCGCAGGTAACCGCCTTCATCCACGGCATCGATCAGGATTTGCGCCACGGCCATTTCGGGCGCGCTAAAGCCCGCGATCAGGGCCTGATCCATCAGGTGTTCCGCCAGCGTTTTGTCGCGGCTCATGGCGCGGTCGAGCGTATCGCCATCGCCATCGAAACCGCCACCCTTGCCGGCGCGGGTCCAGTCGACCATCGGCCCTTCGCCGATGTCGGCCGAGGCCACAGGTTCACGCACCGTCGGCTCATCGTCGCCATAGACATCGCCTTCGGAGGCGTCGAGATCGGAATTGGCCTGCTGTGTATCGCGGTCGGAGAGTTCCAGTTCACCGCGCTCTTCGCGGGGCAGGTCGGACTCGGTATCTGGCGCATCCGGGCCACCGTCGCCGTCTTCGCGCAGCAACAGCGGATTGCGCTCCAGCTCAGCCTCGACTACGGCCTCCAGTTCAAGGTTCGACAATTGCAGAAGCTTGATCGCTTGCTGCAACTGGGGCGTGATAACGAGCCCCTGCCCTTGTCTGATTTCCAGCCTTTGCCCTAATGACATGGACCGGAGCTTAGACGTTAACACCTTAAATTAGGTTAACCCCTTTCCACAGGTCAGAAAAACCGGTGGAAAAGCCGCAGACATCGGGTTAGCCGTCGAAATTCTCACCCAGATAGACGCGGCGCACTTCGGGGTTATGGCGGATTTCATCCGGCGTGCCCTCGAACAGCACTTCGCCCGAATGGATAATCGAGGCCCGGTCGATAATGTCGAGCGTTTCGCGCACATTGTGGTCGGTGATCAGGATACCGATGCCGCGGTGTTTGAGATAGCCCACCACATCGCGGATATCCGAAATGGCCAGCGGGTCGATACCGGCGAACGGCTCATCCAGCAGGATAAAGGACGGATCACCGGCCAGAGCACGAGCGATTTCGACGCGGCGACGCTCACCCCCCGAAAGGGCGGTGGCGGGCGATTTGCGGATATGGGTGATGTGCAGTTCTTCGAGCAGGCGCGTTACCTCGGCGTCGATTTGCGAACGGCTGCTGAGGCGCAGTTCCAGCACGGCCTGAAGGTTTTGTTCGACGTTCAGGCCCCGAAAAATCGAAGATTCCTGCGGCAGATACCCAAGCCCCATGCGCGCGCGCTGATACATAGGCTGAGCTGTGATGTCGTGACCATCCAGACTAATGGTGCCATAGTCCGGCTGCACCAGCCCGGTAATCATATAGAAGCAGGTGGTTTTACCCGCGCCGTTGGGCCCCAGTAGGCCCACGGCTTCACCGCGACGCAGGGACAGCGACACGGTCTTGACCACCGCGCGTTCCTTGTACGATTTGCCGATGCCTTCGACGCGCAGACCGTCGGCCGCGTCCAGCGTCTCGGCGCTGCGTATATCGGCGGCGCTGCGGGCATCCAGTGTGGGAACAACGGCCATTCTATTGCGTCTTCTTCTGGTTTGAGGCCTGATCCGGATAGAAGACCCCGCGCACGCGGCTCTTGCTGCCCGTGGTCGGCACGCCGTCCATGCTCGATTTCTTGGCGCCGACATTATAGACGAGGCGGCTGCCTTCCATCACGTTCTGACCCTGCTTGAGTACCACATTGCCGGTCATGACCATGGTGTCGGTGCCCTTGGTGTAGACGGCGCGGTTGCCGGTCATCACCTGATCGTCCACGACATAGTACACATTGCCAACGGCTTCGGCGGTAGACAGCACGTCCCACTTACCGGTCGCCTGATTTTGCCCATAGGTGACGGTCACCTTATCAGCGCGCAGCCGCGACGTGTCCTGAAGGAATTCGACGCTGCCGGTAAAGGTGGCCGTATGGCTGCCTTCATCGGCCTCAAACGTATCCGCCGCATAGGCGATAGGGTTTTCCTTGGTGGGTACAAACTGTGCCCACGCCACCGGCGCCGCCAGCAACACAGCCACCCCCATCACCCACACTGTTGTCCTGATCTTCATGGCCGGATATATCCTTTAAAAAATGTCAGTCTTCGCCGCCCGAAAGCGTGCCGGTCACCTGCTGACCCGGTTTACCGTAAAACACAACCTTGCGCCCGTTTTGCTCAACGCGGAAGGCCTGCGCATTGACCACGCCGGTCTGCCAGCGGCCTTCGACCGGCGTATTGCCGGTAATCACCGCGTTCTGAAGATCGACGTCAGCGGCCTGCGTCCGCAAAGAGAGGCCGTTACCTGAATTCAGCGTCACGTCCTTGTTAACCGTAAAGCGGCGTTTGGTATCGTCATAGACCCCGGCTGCGCCTTCCAGCGCCGACGGGCGGCTGTTCTCCGAACGGATTTCCAGACGCGGGGCGGTCAGGGTGACGATCGGCGAATTACGCCCCTTACGCACCGCCTCAAGGCCGCGCATCTCATAGCGCTCCCCATTGCGGCTGCGGTCGGTGTAAAACGGGTTCGTCATACGGATGTCTTCGCCGGTTGTCGTATAGACGTTCATCGAATTGATGACGCTTTGCACAATGATCCACACGATCATAACGAGGATCAGGCCGACAATAAGTCCGGGGAAGATAAGGCGCAGACGGGAAATTTTGCGCGAACGCTTTTTCCACGCCAACGCCTGAATATTCAGGCGTTGGCGGGCATCGGCATGGTCGTGCGTCGCGGTTTCAATGGCCGGCATGGCGGCAGAAATCCTCATCTGCGGGGCGTTTTCAGCTCCATGAATGAGCGAATATATCCGTATCTTCCCAACCTGCCAAATCCAGTTTGACGCGGTGCGGTAAAAAATCGAAACAGCCCTGCGCCAGCTCACTGCGCCCTTCGCGCGCCAGCATGACATCGAGCTTTTCGCGCAAGGTATGCAGATGCAGCACATCCGAGGCCGCATAGGCCAGTTGTTCCGGTGTCAGGGTTTGCGCCCCCCAGTCCGAGCTTTGCTGCGCCTTGGAGATATCGACGGACAAAAGCTCACGCACCAGGTCTTTCAGACCGTGGCGATCCGTATAGGTGCGCGCCAGCTTTGAGGCGATCTTGGTGCAATAGACGGGGGCCGTCACCACGCCCAGATGCAGCAGGAACATGCCGATATCAAAACGCCCGAAATGGAACAGCTTCAAGACCCCGGCATCGGTGAGCAGGGCTTTCAGATTGGGGCAGTCATAGGCCGGGCGGTTGAGCCGCACGACGTGGGCATCGCCATCCCCCGCTGACAACTGCACGACGCACAGGTCATCGCGCCCGAAGCGCAGGCCCATGGTTTCGGAGTCAATGGCAACCACCGCGCCCAGATCAAGGCCGTTGGGCAAATCGCCTTCATGATAATGGATGGTCACGCTGTAAAAAACCTCTGACTTTGTCTCTGGTTCTGGCCTAAGCCATAGGTCGTGCGCCGTCAATTCCTGTCGGCAAAGGCGTGGCGAAACCGATTGTTTTCTGTTGTTTGCGTAACACCCCCCTTGTCAGGGCGCGCGGCTTCGATCAAATGCGCAGTCCAACGCATAACACAGTTAACCATAACAGGGTCAGTCCATGTCATCACACCCGCAGGCAGACAGCGTGCAGAAGGAAGCCGGTCTGCGTACCATTGTAGCGGCGTCGGCCGCCGGTACGACCTTTGAGTGGTACGACTTCTTCATTTTCGGGGCCCTGACCTCGATCATCACGAAGAACTTCTTTACCGGGCTTGATGACACCACCGGCATGATACTGGCGCTGTTGACCTTCGCGCTGGGCTTCCTGTCGCGACCGTTTGGGGCACTTCTGTTCGGGCATATCGGTGATCGCAAAGGGCGCAAGGGCACCTTCCTCTACACCATCCTGCTGATGGGGGTGGCCACCGTGCTGATCGGCTTCCTGCCCACCTATGAACAGGCAGGGATATGGTCGCCCTTGCTGCTGGTCGCTTTGCGCATCCTTCAGGGCATTGCGATGGGCGGTGAATATGGCGGGGCGGTCATCTATGTCGCTGAACACGCCCCCGCCGATAAGCGCGGGGCCTATACGGCGTGGATTCAGGCCTCGGCGTCGCTGGGGCTGGTTATCGCGCTGCTGGTCGTCTTTCTTACGCGCACCATCGTCAAGGAAGAGGCGTTCGGCGACTGGGGCTGGCGCATCCCCTTCATCGTCTCCGCCGTGCTTCTGGCTATTTCGGTCTATATTCGCGCCAAGACCGCCGAAAGCCCGGCGTTTCGCGCCCTGCACGACAGCGGCAATATCTCCAAGGCCCCGTTCAAGGAAGCGTTTGGTCAGTGGTCGAACCTGCGTCAGGTGCTGATCGCCCTGTTCGGTTTCATGACGGCGCAAGGCGTGGTGTGGTACACGACCTTCTTCTACACGCAAGTGTTTCTGGAAAAGAGCGTCAAGCTGGCGCCCACCACCGTCAACCTGCTGGTGATGAGTATTTCGATCGTTAGCGCGGTTCTCTACGTCGTCTGGGGTCAGTTGTCGGACTGCGTCGGACGCAAGCCGGTAATGATCCTCGGCATCGCTATTGCCATCCTGAGCTTCGTGCCCGGCTTCCACCTGATGGCGCGCTTTGCCAATCCGGCCCTGGACGACGCCGTCAACCGCACGCCGGTCGTCATCTTCGCCGATCCGCGCAAGTGTTCGGTGCAGTTCGACCCGGTGGGTAAGGCGCAGTTCACCTCATCCTGCGACCTTGCCAAATCGCTGGTGACCGGGCTGGGTGTGCCCTATGTCAACAAGCCGACCGAGCCGGGCGCGACCTTTGCGACCGTGCAGATCGGGGAGCGCACCATCGCTGTGCAGTCGGGCGATACTCTGTCCAAGGACGAACTTAAGACGCTGAAAACAAATGCCGTGACCGATCTCAAGGCGGCACTGAAAGCCGCCGGCTATCCCGAAGCCGCCGATCCGAAGCGCGTCAATGTGCTGGGCATCTTTGCCGTTCTGTTTGTTTTCACCGTTGGGGCCACGGCGCTTTATGGCCCGATGGCGGCGGCTCTTGTCGAGATGTTCCCGACGCGCATCCGCTATACGGCCCTGTCCCTGCCCTACAATATCGGCACCGGCTGGTTCGGCGGCCTGCTGCCCGCCATTTCCTTCGCCATGGTCGCCGGTTCAGGTAACCTGTTCTTCGGCCTGTGGTATCCGGTGATTATCGGGGCCACCGCCATCGCGGTCGCCCTCATTTTCATGAAGGAAACGCGCGGCCGCGACCTGCACACCATGGAGGACCCGCCGGGCAGGTAAATGAAAAATTCGCCTGAAAAACGAAAAAACACAGAAATGTGCATTGAGTTTTTCCACAACCGTGTCATTATTCCCACAGCTCCCGACGGAGTGTATGCGGCGGCTTTGACGTCTCCTGAGTGCGTTTTTCCCTTTATCTCTTCGTGTTATGTGCCAAACATCTGACCCGGTCAGTCTCACTGACCGGGTTTTTTTATGCGTCAGGAAGCCGTTATGCGTTTGTCGATTGCCTCATGGAACATCAACTCGGTGCGGCTGAGGATTGATCAGGTCATACGTTTCCTCGACATGGCGCGCCCGGACATCCTGTGCCTTCAGGAAATCAAGTGCCAGAACGGTGAATTCCCGCGTAAGGCGTTTGTGGAAGCGGGCTATCCGCACATCCTCGTCACCGGGCAAAAGGGCTGGCACGGCGTGGCACTGGTGTCGAAGCTGCCGTTTGAAACCAACGAGATTTTGCCCTTTTGTCGCCGCGGCGAAGCGCGCGTTCAGGGGATACAGGTCGCGGGCATCGACCTGTGGAACTTCTATATTCCGGCGGGCGGCGACGTTCCCGACCGCGAAGCCAATGACAAGTTTGATCACAAGCTGGAATTCTATGAGCGCCTGACCGCACACCTGAAAACGCGCAATCCCGATGCGCCCCTGCTGATCGCCGGCGACCTCAATATCGCGCCCGGTGAAAACGACGTGTGGAGCCATCGTCAGATGCTGAAAGTGGTCAGCCATACGCCGCCGGAGCTGGAGGCCTTTGCCAATCTGATGGATGCGGGCGGCTTTCATGACGCCTTCCGCGAACTGTGGCCAGAACCGCAGAAGCTGTTTACCTGGTGGAGCTATCGCGCCGCCGATTTCCGCAAGTCCAATCGCGGGCTGAGGCTCGATCACCTGCTGATCAATCCCGCCTTGAAGGCGCGCATCACCTCGCCTATAGCCGCCGTCATCCACGACTCCGTCCGCGAATGGGACCGGCCGTCGGATCACGCCCCTATTCAGATCGAGTTCGACCTATGACCGAAGACACCCTGCCCGCAGAAGCCGGGCTGCCCGCTGACATTCTGGCCAAGGCCGATTTCCGCTTCAACGAATATGCGTGGAAAATCAAAGATATCCCCGAAGTGATCCGCGCCGCCACCAAGGCCGGGTTCATGAGCCTAGGCGGTCAGCTTCAGATCCGCATTCCGGACGCCATCGGCGAATGTCACTGGGTGGAAACCGACCCGGCGGGTTTGGCTCCGGCTGACCTGCCGTGGGCGGTGCGTATCCGCATGGTCGAGGAACTGGCACTACAAGACTGGGAAGAGCTGAAGGCGCATTACGATTTCGCCGAACAGGTCAAGCTCGCCTTTCCGTCGGTGCTGGAACCCTATCTGGCCAAGGGTGGCAAGCTGGAAGATGCCCTGTGGTTCACCTGGTACGTCATCGACGAAGACAATGAGCGCCAGCACCGCGAAGCGGAGGGGGAGTAACCTCTCCTCCCTGCGGCTTTGCCGTGGGGAAGAGAGGTTAGCGCAACTCCTTACGTACCACCAGCTTCAAACCCGACCACACGTCGCTAACGGCGCAGACCTTCACATCGACGAAGCCCAACGGCAGACAGACCTCGCGGATCACGTCTTCGGTAATATCGGTGGGCACTTTTGAGGCCTTTTTGGGCCACGATACCCAGACCATACCGTCCGGTCTCAGAGCCCTACGCCAATGCGTCAGCGCGGTTTCCAGAACGGCCCGCTCGGTGGTGAAAATGTGCACCAGCTCCGGATCATCGGCGCCGAACACCACACCCTCAGGCAGCGGTTCAAGCCAGCGAGTATAGTCATCCGGCGCACCGACCACGGCAGCGCGCATCTCCGGCTTGTAACCGAGTTTCTTGGCTAAGGGTGTGCCGGAATAGCCGGGGGTCATGGATAAGTCTCTTCCAAATACAATACTACCTTAAAAACCCCTTCTACCGTGTTCAACATCTTCAAAACCTCATTAAAAATTTCAGACATTCTGAGAATTTTTTGAGTTGGGTTAAGTCCTAAAGTTTCATTTTCATAAGTTGGATATGTAATACCAAAATCTATGCGGGGTTGCTCAATATCTCCTATAATTTCATACGTCTCCAAAATTACGGGGGCGCAATTCTTGCTCGCAGCGTAATTAATGACCTGTTGAGCTTGTTCTATAGACATGAGCGGGGTTCCAATCGCTGTCAGTCCAGCTTCATATAAATTGTCAAAAACATCGCTCATCACTACCTCCAAAGAAAAAGCCGAAGTTCCAGGAACTCCGGCTCACTCCAACTAACGGGTGCAGGGGCATTTAAATTACGCTAACGCTTCGCTGCTTGAGCGCCTACCCTGCTAAAATTGCAACCTGTACCCACCCGCATCGGTCATCAGCAGACGGGCATTGGCCGGATCGGGCTCGATCTTCTGACGCAGACGATAGACGTGGGTTTCCAGCGTGTGCGTGGTCACCCCGGCATTATAGCCCCACACCTCGGTCAGCAGCTCTTCGCGCGAGATCGGCTTGCCACCGGCACGATAGAGGTATTTGAGGATGTTGGTTTCTTTTTCGGTCAGGCGAATCTTCTTCTGCACCTGATCGATCAGCAGCTTGAGCGCCGGTTTGAATTCATAAGGCCCGATGCGGAAGGTCGCGTCTTCGGACGTTTCGTGGCTGCGGACCTGAGCGCGAATACGCGCCAGCAGGACGGCAAAGCGGAAGGGCTTGGTGACATAGTCATTGGCCCCCGCATCCAGCCCCAGAATCTGATCGGAATCAGAGGCGGCCCCGGTCAGCATGATCACCGGCGTGGTCAGCCCGGATTTGCGCAACAGGCGGCAGGCTTCGCGCCCGTCCATATCCGGCAAATCGACATCCAGCAGGATCAGGTCGGCATTGATGGTCTTCCCAAGGCGTATGCCTTCGGTGCCATTCGATGCCTGAGTGACCTTGAACTCTTCATGCAGTTCAAGTTGTTCGGCCAGCGCCTCGCGCAGTTCGTCATCGTCATCAACGATCAGCAGGGTTTTTTGTTGCACCATAATCCTGTAGCGTTGTGGGTGTTTTTATCAGTTCAGGGTGTAAACCGGCCTATGGTCAAGATTTTTACCGCATACGCCGAAGGTTTTCTAGTCTTAAACTCAGATAGGGTGCGTTGCGCTCTGGGTAAAGGGGGCGTTATTGCCTCCGCTGATAAAAGGGAGGGCGATCTGCGCTCGCCGCTGGGGATGTGGCCGGTGCGTTATGTCTGGTATCGCCCCGATCGTTTGCCGGTTCCGGAGACGGTCCTGCCCGTAAAAGCCCTGTCGCCCGACGACGGCTGGTGCGACGATGTCGAGAGCGATCTGTATAATCTGCCCATCAAACGGCCCTTTGTGGGCTCGCACGAAACCCTGTGGCGCGACGATCATGTCTATGACCTGATCGTGGTGCTGGGGCATAATGACGACCCGCCGGTCAAGGGGCTGGGCTCGGCCATCTTCCTGCATCTGGCGCGTGAGGACTATTCCGGCACCGAAGGCTGCGTCGCGCTCAGTCTGGACCACCTGCGCGAATTACTGAAAACCGCCGACGCCGAAACCTACATAGAAATCGTCGTCTGATCGTCAGGCTGCCATGCCGTCTTTGGCGAAGCGGTGCGTAAGGCGAAAGCGAAATGGCCAGACCGGTGAGAGCGGGATGATTTTAAATAGAAACATCATCCCGCTTTAAATTTTTGTTTTGTCGCGATATTTTTGTCGAAATCCGCTCACACTTTTCGACATATCGCTCTAAGCCATGCCCAGAATGCGCCGGGCCTGCGCCAGTGTCTCAGCCGTCAGGCCCAGAGGATTGGGCTCGTCGGCTGGGGTTTCCGGCGCTTTTTCCGGCGCGGCTTCGGCTGCGGCGACGACCGGGGCCTCAGGGGTTTCAGGCAGGGGGGCGGGGGTGGCCACAACCACCGGGGCGATCTCAGGGGCCGGTGTCGGCGTTTGCGTTACCGCTGCCTTCGCCTCATTGCTCTCAAAACCCACACCCATCTGATGCGGCAGGTGCAGGGCAAAGGTCGCCCCGCTCTGCGGTTCGGACTCCAGCGTAATCCAGCCGTCGTGCAGTTCGACCAGCGCCTTGACCAGGGCCAGCCCCAGACCCGGCCCGCCGCGTTCGCGCCCGACGAAGCGGTCAAAGATGTGCGCCTGCGTGTGGTAGGGGATGCCGCGGCCCGTATAGCCGATCTCCAGCGTCAGGGTGTCGCCTTCCTTGCGGCTACGGATGGTGATCTGCCCTTCCTGCGCGGCGTTGCGCAGGGCGTAGTCCAGCAGGTGATCGAGCACCTGCCCCAGACGCTGCTGGTCGGCGCGGATCAGGGCGCGGGTGTCGAGCCCCACATAGTCGAAGCGGATGCCCTTGGCGCTCAGCGTATCGGCCTGACGGCCCAGAGCGGCGGCCACGGTGCGCGACAGGTTGAAATCCGACGGCGACAGCGACATTTCACCAGCGTCAATCTGCGCCATGTCCAGCACGTCGTCGATAGAGCGCGCCAGTTCCTGCGACGCGGCCTGAATGGCGTTGAGGAAGCCCCGGCGGCGAATTTCGGCGGGGTCAGCCTCGGCCGCATTGGCCTGCCGTTGCAGCAGGTCGGCATAGCCGACAATCGTGGTCAGGGGCGTGCGCAACTCATAGGAGACATTGGCGACGAAATCGCGTTTCAGCCGCACCGACTCGGTCAGGGCCACATCGCGTTGTTCGATGGCTTCTTCCAGCGCGCGGCGGTCGGTGATGTCGCTGAAAGCCACCAGAGTGGCCCCGTCGGGCAGGGGCTGCGTGCGCCACTGCGCCAGACGCCCGTCGGAGGTGCGCACTTCACCCAATTGCGGCGCGCGGGCCAGCGGGTCGATATCGGTGACGCGCGCCTTCAGTTCAGCCCAGAAACCGCGATCATGCACCAGCGGCAGACACAGGGCCGTCAACTGCCCGAAGTCGGAATTGAGCGCCAGTTCGTCGGGCGACAGGTTCCAGAAGGCATCAAACGCCGCATTGCGCAGACGCAGGCGACCATCGGAGCCAAACACCGACACGGCATCGGTCAGTTGGTCCAGCGTGGCGCGCTGCACTTGAATCAGCGAATTGAACTGCGCCTTGAGCGTCAACTCACCGGTCTTGTCCGAGAACAGCAGCAACAGCCCGCCCAGCGGGTGCGGCTGACGCACAACGCGCAGCGACCGGCCATTGGGCAGCGACCACATCTCGTCCGGCGCGGCCTCGCTCAGGCCATAGAATTCCAGTTCCTGCGCCTTCCACGTCACAAAGTCCGAGGTCTCAGGCAGCTTACGCTTTTGCCGCAGGCGGTCGAGCAGTTCGCCGTGCGTCGGACGCTCGGCCAGCCACGCCGGCTCCAGATCCCACAGGGTTTCAAAGGCGCGGTTATGGAAGGTCAGGCGCTTTTCCGGGCCGAAAATGGCCACGGCGTCTTCGAGGTGATCCAGCGTGTCGTCGTGGGCTTTCGCATGACGTTTGAGCGCCTCGCGGCTCTCCTCGGATTCGGTGACATCCAGCGCGTAGGCGCAGACATAGGCGTCGCCCAGAGGCTCGGCCACCACCTGAAAAGCGCGGCGCTGGCCGTGGATGGTCAGCCAGCGGAAACCTTCGCGGCGCATGTGCTGCTCGGCGGCTTCGACCACCAGCGCCTCGGCAGAGCGGTCGAGCCCCAGTTGCTCGGCGCGTGCCTGCTCGACATTTTCGGCATCGACGGCTTTCAGCCAGGCGGCATTGGCCCACACCAGTTGCCCGTCGCGCACCACCCAGCAGGGGGCGGGGATCAGGTCGGCCATGCGCGCAAACGGGCCGGACGACAGGGAGGTATGCTCGCTGGCAATGGCCAGACGCACCCACGCCGTCGCGCCAGTGGCCCGCCCTTCGACCAGCAGGGTCAGCCCGGCGGTCTTGGCCCCCATCAGGCTGCGCGGGGCTTCGGTAAACACTTCAAACCGGCAAGGGCGGCCTTCGGCGATCAGACGTTTCAGGGCCTCGGCGGCT
Source organism: Asticcacaulis excentricus (assembly GCF_003966695.1). Taxonomy (NCBI): domain Bacteria; kingdom Pseudomonadati; phylum Pseudomonadota; class Alphaproteobacteria; order Caulobacterales; family Caulobacteraceae; genus Asticcacaulis; species Asticcacaulis excentricus. The sequence goes on along the minus strand of NZ_AP018827.1, from coordinate 1,842,050 downwards.
TCCTTGGATGACCCGGCCAGACCCTCGATGACGCGCGGCGCGACCTCTTCGGAAAAGGGGATGCGGAAGGCGTCGGCGATGGTTTTCAGCGTTTCATCGCCCCAGACGAGGCGCACGGTCTCACCTTCGATGGCGACAAAGGCCTCATCAAAGGCCAGAGTGGCGGCGTCCAGTTCGCCCAGCACCGTGTGCTGTACGTCAAGGCGGGATTTGTAGCCTTCACTGAGCTTCGTCAGGCGTGCCTTAAGACGCCAGGCCAGAACCGTGGTCGAAAAGGCCAGCGCAGTCGCGCCAGCAGCGGCGGCAAAGGCAATGGTGGCAACGGTCATACGGCGGCCCGGATCGAATCACTGAAAGGCCCATACTAATGCAAAGCGATTCGCCTCCCAAATGAATATGGTAACTCGGAGTCAAGTAAGTTTTAGCGCCCGCGCATAGATATAGGAGGCGACGACCACGATCAGGGCCGACCCGATCCCGGCGCTCAGAAAGACCCAGTGCAGATAAGCCGTTGGCATCATCAGCGCCGCGCCCAGCATGATCACGCCCGCCAGCATCATCACCGGTCCGGCCAGTCGATGCGTCTTGTGCCACACCCGCTCGTCTGAAAGGGTCCACGGCGTGCGCACCCCCACCAGATAGTTGCGCTGCGCCTTGGGCATGAAATTGCCGATCAGGATAAACAGCAGGCCCGGTCCCAGCAGCAGGGGTTGCACGGACAAGGCCCAACCGAGCGCGTGGCCGACGATAAACAGATGCCCGAACGCCAGAAGTGCCACAGTGCCGATCCAGCTTACGGCATAGACCGAAGCCGAGCGTTCCAGCTTGCCCGTTTTGGGCTGCATATAGGGCAGAACCCACAGCAGCAGCGTAATGGCGGCCAGCATCAGGGGCATGACCATCAGCGCCTGATCCCGCGGCATAAAGCCATTGGCGGTGCCCGAAAGGTCGAAATGTGTACCCACCGGACCCTCCGGAATCTGCGGCCGCGCCCACAGGCTCAGGCCCGTGGTGACCGCGATCATCAGCAGGCTGAACAGTTTGGAAACCGGCCATTTTGCGTCTTGGGTCATGCCTTGTCCTCCGTGGCGCGCGGCCGGGGCGCCGGGGCGTCCTGACCGATGCGAAAGGCGCTCATCAGCGACATCACCGCCTCTTCGAGCACTGACAGGTTGAGACGGTAGATCAGGGTCGTGCCTTGCCGCGTCACATCGACCAGTCCCGCGGCTTTCAGCGTTGCCAGATGCCCCGACAGGGTGGGTTTGGACACGCTGACCCGCTCGGCAATCTCGCCGGCGCTCATCTCGCGTTCGCGCAGCATTTCAAGGATGTGCCGCCGCGTCGGGTCGCTCAGGGATTTATAAACTTCGGACATGAACGCCTCTTGATTTGTTATTTTGGCAAATACCAAATTATAACAACGCTGTCAAATATGCACAAAATACCAACGGCCGAAGATCCTGACCGCATCCGGCCGTTGAAGACACGAGACTGTCTCAGATGTGACAGCGACATGAGACAGTCTCGAACGGAATACCAAGAATCATTTTCAATGACCTTGGTATAATCCCCTCACTGCGTATTCTTTTTGTTCCGGTCAGGCTTTTGTTAAGGGGCACAAACCTATAGGATAGGGCCATGCCTGCTATTGCCTATCCCATCGCGCACAACGCGCTCGACGTCGTCCTCAACTGGGGTGGGGGCGGGCTGGTGGCGGCTGAGCGCGAACGCGCGGCGAAGGCGGCCTGCGGCAAGGACGTGTCCTTTGTACGCGAAACGCTCGATCCGGGCTTTCCGAGCGAAGAGGCGGCGCGGGCGCAGTATGAAACCCTGCTGAGCGAACCGTTTGCGACCCTGATCTGCACCTTTGAACGGGTTCAGAAGCCGCGCCGGGTTGAGCCGCAGATGCGCGACGGCCGCCGCTGGCCCAGGCCCGAAGCGGCTCCGGTGGCGCAATGGAAGCTGTGCGTCAGCTACTGGAAGATCGGGACTGTGCGGCCTGCGCCCAAACCCTCATCCGCCGTTACCCCGCACCTTCAGGCGCGCGCCGTGCGTAAAAAGGCGCTGGATGTGCCGCTGACCCCTGAGGAGGTGCAGGCGCTGGCCCATGCGCCGCTGATGGCCTATCGCCCGCAAAAGGCGCTGGACATGGGCCTGTTCGAATTCGTCCTGCCGGAAAATCCCGATATCATCATCGCCGATGAATAAGTTTTAGCCACGAAAAACACGAAAAGGCACGAAAAGGGGGAAGTGTGCAGGAACTGCTTTTTAGAGACGAAGTCTTTGCTATTCAGGGTGCCGTTTTCGAAGTTAGCCGCCATATGGGCACTGGCTTTCTGGAAGCCGTTTATCAGGAATGTCTGGCCAGAGAGTTTGTCAGACGAGACATTCCTCTTACCGCGCAGAAAATACTGAACCTCGCCTATAAGGGCGAGGTTCTCACTCAGCATTATCAACCTGATTTTGTCTGTTACGATCAGATTATTGTGGAGCTGAAATGCGTTTCGGCGATTACCGATGCGCATCGGGCTCAAATACTTAATTACCTGAAAGCAACGGACTTACGACTGGGTTTGCTTGTTAATTTCGGTCGTCATCCCAAGGCGCAAATTGAACGATTTGCGCTCTGATTTCGTGTCTTTTCGTGTTTTTCGTGGCCAAACCTATTTCGGTGCCTTTTTGGCCAGAATACGCTGCAAAGTCCGCCGGTGCATGTTCAGTCGACGCGCGGTTTCCGAGACATTCTGATTGCACAGGGCATAGACGCGCTGAATATGCTCCCAGCGCACGCGGTCGGCCGACATGGGGTTTTCGGGCGGGGCCGGGGCGTGGTCTTCCACCGCCAGTAGCGCCTTAACGACGTCATCGGCATCAGCAGGTTTCGACAGATAATCCACCGCGCCCGACTTCACTGCGGCGACCGCCGTCGCGATATTGCCGTAGCCGGTCAGCATGATGGCGCGCGCATCGGGGCGTTTGGCGTGCAGAGCCTCGACCGCTTTCAGGCCATTGCCGTCTTCAAGGCGCATATCCATCACGCCGAAAGCCGGCGGGCTCGCCTCAATGACTTTCAGTGCCTCGGCCACGCTTTCGACCGCGGTAACGGTGAAGCCGCGCGACTCCAGGGCGCGGGCCAGACGCTGACGAAACGGCGCATCGTCGTCCAGCAGCAGCAGGGTGCGGTCGGTCAGGGCGGCGATCTTCTGCTCGATGGCGGTTTTCACATCATCCATAACAAGCTCCTTATTCTACAGGTCATTCTCGGGTGGTTAATCTCTGGATAGCGGTGCGATGTCACTGCCAAAATCTTGCGAAACGATCACGTCTATCTGCTCGCGCCGCCACAGGGCGCGCACATAGGCGCCGCCGGTATCGCGATTGCCGTAGGTGACGCTGGCCCCCGTATGCTCCAGCAAGGTCTTGGCAATGAAGAAGCCCAGCCCCATGCCCCCGTGCATAGACGTCTCCGGCCGCGAGTCGTGGCCGCGCGTCGAAATATAAGGGTCACCGACGCGCGACAGGATGTCCGGCGCAAAGCCGGGACCGTCGTCTTCGATAGACAGGGTGACATAGGCCTTGCGGATACGTACGCGGACCCAGACGGCGCTGCGCGCAAAATCGACGGCGTTTTCGACGAAGGCCCCCAAGGCATGCAGCCATTCCGGTCGGCGCTTGATCGACACATAGTGTCCAGGGTCTTCGCCGTCGGGCACCTCGTCCATACTGATTTCGATATGGATGGCCTTACCTTCGTTGCGAAACGGCTGCACCGCCTCTTCGAAGAAGACGCGCAGCGGCATCTGATCGTGGACCTGATCGCGGGTTTCGGGGCGGCGGGCGAGGTTTTTGAGGATGTCGCGGCAGCGCTGGCTTTGCGAGACCAGCAGTTCCGCGTCTTCATAAAGCGCCGTGCCGGGCGTCAGGCTGCGCAGCATTTCACGCGCCACCACCTGAATGGTGCCTAAGGGCGTGCCCAGCTCATGCGCCGCCGCCGCCGCCAGCCCGCCCAGCGCCGACAGGCGGTGTTCCTTTTCCAGAACCGCCTGCGTCGCCGCCAGGGCCTGCGCCATGCGCTTGGATTCCAGCGCCGCCTGCCACGTATAGCCCGCTGTGAAGACGATACCAATGATGATGGCGGCCAGAAAGCCCAGACGATAGATTTGCGGCAGGTGAAACGCTTGTCCTTCGGGCCAAGGCAGGGGCAGCGACCAGAAGGCCATGGCGCAGGTGGCCAGCACGGCCACGGCTACCACGCCGAAGCCGTAGCGCGTCGGCAGGTTGGCCGCCGCCACCGTCGCCGGCGCTATCAGCATCAGGCAGAAGGGGTTGTCGAGCCCGCCCGTCACGGCCAGCAGGGCCGCCAGTTGCACGCAGTCAAAGCTCAGTTGCAGGGCCGCGTCCCAGTCGTCGAGACGCTGCCGCCGGTCATTGAACATCAGAAGCAGATTGAGCCACAGGCTGGCGGCAATCATAGCCAGACAAGGCCACAGGTTCAGTTCATGACCAAAGCCCAGCGACACCACGGCAATCATCACGCTCTGGCCCAGTATGGCCAGCCAGCGCAGACCGACCAGCGTGCGCAGCCTCAGGCCATCGGCCCCGTGCGACAGGGGGACGGGCGAAAAGTCAGCCCAGGAAAAGGGCGTGCGATCTTTTGCCGCAGCCGGGGGCGCGGTGAAGGAAGACAGGAAGCTGATAATCCGTTGGCGCACGTTGCGGGTTCGCCTATAGAACTTGCGGGTATGGCCCCTTTATGCGCCTTCGTGCCGCATGACCATGTGACACATTTGCGCATCTGAGACTAAGGATAGGCATAGGATGAATCGCACACGTCTGACAATCATTGTGGTATTGGTGATCGGCCTCGGCGCGCTGGCGGTCGCCATGTGGAGTTCGATGCTGGGGCAAAAGCCGGTGGCGAGCCGCACGATCGACTCGGCCTACAGCATCGGCGGGCCGTTTGCCCTGACGGATCAGTACGGCAAGCCGCAGACCGAAGCGATTTTGAAAGGCAAATGGACCGCGGTCTTTTTTGGTTTTACCTACTGCCCCGACATCTGCCCGCTGACCCTGCAATCGCTGGATCAGACGCGCAAAAAGCTGGGTAAGGACGGCGAAAACCTGCAATTCGTCTTCATCACGGTCGATCCCGAGCGCGACACCCCCGAAGTGATGAAGGCCTATCTGGACTCTGGCGGCTTCCCCAAGGGGGTTATCGGCCTGACCGGCACGCCGGAACAGATTGCGGCGGCCGCCCGCGCCTATCGCGCCACCTACAACAAGGTCGGTGAAGGCAAGGACTACACGATGAACCATACCTCGGTGGTCTATCTGATGAATCCGCGCGGCGAATTTGCGGTGCCTCTGGCGCACGGTATGTCCATCGAAAAAGCCACCAGCGACATCAAGCAGGCGATGAAGGCATATTGAGGCACTACGCCCACACGATCAGGACATCAGCTACCTTCACGGCTTTTTGTTTCGCATCTGCGAAGAGAAGACTCGTAACCTCTTGGCAGCATCCTTATGTTAGCCTTGTCCTCACGACAGACGACACGAGTTTTTTGCAATGCTGTACCTGCTGCATGAGATGGCCTACTACTCCGCCGGTCCCTGGCGCGCCGTGGCGCAGGCCAGCCGCGACTTCTGGGGCAATAAGGCCAATCCGATTGCCGAGACCGAGTTCGGGCGCAAGATGTACGCCTCGGCGGAGCTGTTCAGCACGGTGACCCGCCGCTATGGCAAGCCTGACTGGCGTCTCGATACGGTCGAAATCAACGGCACGCCGGTGCGGGTTCAGGTGGTTGAGGACTGGGCCTCGCCGTGGTGCAAGCTGATCCGTTTTCAGCGCGACCCGACCGATCTGCGGCGCGCCGGGGTCAAAAAACCTGCCCCTGCTGTGCTGGTCGTGGCGCCCCTGTCCGGTCACTACGCCACCCTGCTGCGCGGTACGGTGCAGGAATTCCTGCTCGATCACGATGTCTATGTCACCGACTGGGTCAATGCCCGTCAGGTGCCGGTTCTGGAAGGGCGTTTCGACTTCTACAGCTTTATCGACCATGTGCGCGACATGTTGCGGGCCATTGGCGCGCGGGCGCACGTCGTCGCCGTTTGTCAGCCGGGGCCGCCGGTGCTGGCCGCCGCCTGCCTGATGTCAGAAGACAAGGACCCGCTGCGTCCGGCCTCCATGACCTTTATGGGCTCGCCGATTGACGCCCGCTATAATCCGACCGTGACCAATGATCTGGCGCAGGAAAAGCCCTTCACCTGGTTCAAGTCGAACATGGTCCACACCGTGCCGCCGCCCTATCCGGGCGTAGGCCGTCGCGTCTATCCGGGCTTTGTGCAGCTCTATTCCTTTATGAGCATGAACGAGGAACGGCACAAAGACGCCCACTGGGCCTATTTCAACTCGCTGGTCGATGATGACGGCGACGGTATCGAAAAACACCTCGAATTTTATGACGAGTACCTGTCGGTGCTCGACTTGACCGAGGAATTCTACCTTCAGACCATTGATCTGGTGTTCCAGAAGTTCGCCCTGCCCAAGGGGGAGCTGATCCATCATGGCCGCCCGGTCCGCCTTGAGGCCGTGACCGATATCGCCCTGATGACGGTCGAAGGCGAAAAGGACGACATTTCCGGCGTCGGTCAGACTCAGGCCGCCCATGAGATGTGCAAGAACATCCCGCAGGAGATGCGCGAGCTTTATGTGCAGCCGGGGGCGGGCCACTATGGCGTGTTCAATGGCCGCCGTTTCCGTCAGGAAATCTATCCGCGCATCCGCGACTTCATCGCCCGCAGCGAGGCCGCGCTTTAGGTGTTGGGGCTCAAGCGGGCAAAACCGGCCTATGAGGCGGGTCAGGTCATCGACTGCGGTGACTTCCGTCTGCGTCTGAAGGTCAATGCCCGCGCCCGCCGTATCTCTTTGCGCATCGATAACAAGACGGGTGAGGCGGTGGTGACCGCGCCGCGCCCGCCTGATCTGGCTCAGGCCGTCGATTTTGCCCTCAGCCGCGCCCAATGGATCATCGAACATCAGGCGTCGCGGCCCGACAGGCTGTTCTTCACGCCCGACAGCGATATCCCCTATCTTGGGGCGCAACTGCGTCTGGTTCACTCAGGCAATGCGGCGGCGGCGCGCATGGTGGGCGGCGTCCTGACCGCGGGCGGCGAGGGTGAGGCCTTCCACCGGCGCATCGAGCGCTTTTTGCGCAAAGAGGCGCTGGAGTTTGCCCAGACCCATACGGAGATATATGCGCAAAAGCTCGGCTATGCCGATGTGAAGGTGTCACTGTTTGACGCCAAGGGTCGTTGGGGCTCATGCACGCCGGGGCGCAAGGCCATCCGCCTGAGCTGGCGGCTGATCCTCGCGCCGGAGCCCGTCTTTGCTTATGTCTGCGCCCACGAAGCCGCGCACCTGCGCCATCCCGACCATTCCGACCGCTTCTGGGCCGAGGTCGAAGGGCTGTATGGCGATTATCGCGCCGCCCGCCGCTGGCTGAAGACCGAGGGCGTGCAGCTCTTTGCCTATGGGGCTTGACTCCGGATTATAACGCACTTACTTAACCGATAAGTTATTTAACGTTTCGGTTAAGTGAATGCCTGCGTCTCCCGACCACCTGTCCGTGACTCTCAATGCTCTGGCCGATCCGACGCGCCGGGCCATTCTGGCGCGGCTGTCGCTGGGCGAAACGACGGTCAATGATCTGGCCGAACCGTTCGATATGAGCCTGCCGGCGGTGTCCAAGCATCTGAAAGTGCTGGAAAAGGCCGGTCTGATCAGCCGGGGCCGTGAAAAGCAGTGGCGGCCCTGCCGGCTGGAACCGGAACCGCTGAAGGAGGTCGATATGTGGCTCGCCAAATATCGCGCCATGTGGGAAGCGCGGCTCGACCGGCTGGAGGCCTATCTGACCCAGCTTCAGGCCGCCGCCGATACGCCGGCACTGCCGGTGGTAAAAGACAAACCCGATGATACCCAGAAGGATGACCGCACATGATCACCCTGCCCCCCGCCCCTCCGCCCTGCTGTCGGATTTCGAGGTGACCTTCCCCAGTGAAATCGACATTGTGATGTTCCGCACCTTCAAGGCGCCGCGCGCTTTGGTCTGGGAGATGTGGACCAAGCCGGAGCACGTGCGCCAATGGTGGGGCCCGCACGGTTTCCACAACGACACCTGTGAGATGGATGTGTGTCCCGGCGGCCGTTTTCGCCTCGGCATGGCGGCCCCGGATGGCACGCCCTGCCCCTGCGAAGGCACCTTTGTCGAAGTCGTTGCGCCGGAACGTCTGGTCTATGAAGGGATGCCGCACGTGCATCCGTGCGGTTCCGGCCTGCCGCCCGAATCGCGCGTGACCATTACCTTTAAAGAAGAGGGGGAGGGGACCCGCCTGACCCTGCACGCGCGCCTCCTGTCGACGGAACGCAAGGATGCGGCCATTGAACAGGGCTTTGCCGTGGGCTGGGCCGATGCCTTTGAACGCATGGAGACCTTGATGTCGGAACAACCCGCCGGGTTTGAGATTGTGACTTCGCATCGTTATGCCGCGTCCCCCGAAGCCCTGTTTGCGCGGTTTGCCGATCCGCAGCACCTCAAACAGTGGTGGGGACCGGACGGCTTTACCAACTCTATCCCGGTGTTTGAGTTCCGCGAAGGCGGCGAATTTCGCATTATCATGCACGGGCCGGACGGGCGCGATCACGACAATCACAAGCGCTTTGTCGAGATCGTTGAGAACCAGCGCATCGTCTTCGACCACCTTCAGCCGACGCATCAGTTTCGTATGACGGTCGAATATGTCGCGGACGGCGATCATACTGACATGATCTGGCGCATGGATTTTGCACCCTCCGAACAGGAGGAACTGCTCAAGACCTTCATTCCGCAGGCCAATGAACAGAACTTCCTGCGTCTGGAGACCTATCTGCAAGCCCACAAATCCTGAGGGGGAGAAAATGCTGACGTTTATTCTAGGCCTGATCGGCCTTGCCATTGCCGGGGTGTTGCTGGTCGCCGCCTTACGGCCCAACCACTTCCGGCTTCAGCGCACGGCGACCATCGCGGCGTCGCCGGAGGCTATCTATGCCGAACTGGAAGACCTGCGCCGCTGGCAGACATGGTCGCCGTGGGAAGATATCGACCCGGCGCTGCGCCGTACCTACAGCGGTCCCGCCGCTGGCACGGGGTCTGTCTATGAGTGGGCGTCAGATAATGCCAAGGCCGGTGAAGGCCGCATGACCATCACCGAAGCCCGTGTGCCGAGCAAGCTGGTCATCCAGCTCGACTTTATCAAACCCATCCGCGCCACCAATACCGCCGAATTCACCTTGCAGGCGCAAGACGGCGGCACCGTGGTGATCTGGGCCATGTATGGGCCATCCCCCTTTGTCTCGCGTCTGTTCGGCCTGATCTTCAATATAGACAAGATGATCGGGGCGGATTTCGAAAAAGGCCTGTCACGCCTCAAAACGCTGACGGAAAACCGATAAACCCCACAGAGGAGAACGTGCCGTGCGTATTGATGTCTATCTGAGTTTCAATGGCCAATGCGCCGAAGCCTTCGCCTTTTATCAGTCCGTTCTGGGCGGCGAACTGATGACCTTCCCGTTTTCCGCCGCGCCCGACATGCCCGTTGATCCGGCCTTGAAGGATTGGGTCATGCACGCCACCCTGAACACGGGTGAGGGAATCATTCAGGGCGCTGACTGCCCGCCGGAATATGGTCCGTCCAACCCGTCCGGCTTCTGCGTGTCCATTCAGCCCCATACCGTCGAAGAGACGCAGCGCATCTGGGACGGCCTGACGAAAGAGGCGAAGGCGGTGAACATGCCGATTGCGCCCACCTTCTGGTCACCCCTGTTCGGCATGTTTATCGACAAGTACGGTCAGCCGTGGATGATCAATACGGTGGCTGACGAAGCCTTCGTCGCTGCCAACACCCCACAATAAGACCACTCACAAAACAAGAATCCCTGCCGCCCTTCCGTGACCCGGAAGGGGAGGGCAGCGCTGTGCCTAGAGCGCAATCCGATAAAGGGCCATGAAAGCGTCTTGGCACTTTTCGGAAAAATTGCGCGACCAAACAAAAACTTAGAGCCGTTCGGCGGCTCAACTTAGCCGACGAAGGCTCTAATTCTCAAAGGAAACGAAAAATGACCCCGCAACCCGCAACCCCGATTGCCGACCGTGAACTGGTGCTGGAGCGCCTGTTGAAGGCCCCGCGTGCGCTTGTATGGCGCTGCTGGACCGACGCGAAGCTGTTGGCCGAATGGTTCTGCCCCAAGCCGTGGTATATTGATCAGGTCGAACTGGACGTGCGCACAGGTGGCAGCAATGCCTTCGTCATGCACGGACCCAATGGTGAGATCGTCCCCAATCGCGGTGTCTATCTCGAAGTGATCGAAAACGAAAAGCTGGTCCTCACCGACGCCTATGTAAAGGCATGGGAGCCGTCGGAAGCCCCCTTCATGACCGCCATCATCACGCTGGAAGACACGCCCGAAGGCCATACGCGCTATGTCGCCAAGGCCCTGCACTGGTCGGTCGAGACGCGCCAACAGCACGAACAGATGGGCTTTCATGAGGGCTGGGGCATCGCCACCGATCAGCTCGAAGCCCTCGCCCAATCCTTAAAGTCATAGGTGACTCATGCGCCTTCTGCCCTTCGGCTTCGGCCTTCTGGTAATGAATGCCGGACTGACCACCTGTTCGCCGCCCGCGGCGGAAAAGGTGTCCGATGCGCGGACCCTCAGGCCTGCCACCGTCCTGCCGCTTAAAACAAAATAAGGGAGACACACCATGACCCGTTCGATGACTCCGCACACTATGCGCCTGACGCGCGACCTGACCTTTCCGGTCGAAACCGTCTTTAAGGCGTGGTCGGACCCGGTGGCCAAGGCTCAGTGGTTCACCGGCCCGCCGGACTGGGAAAGCGATCCGCACGCGCTTGATTTCCGCGTCGGCGGGCACGAACGCAGCAGCGGCGGCCCCAAGGGCCAGCCGCGCCACATCATGTCGGCCGTCTTTCACGATATTGTGCCGCCCGAAGACGGGCCTCAAGGCAGAGTAGCGCGCATTATCTCCAGCTTTACCATGCACGTGGGGGACACCCTGCTCACCGCTTCGCTGCTGACGCTGGAATTCAGCACCACGGCGACCGGTTCACGGCTGAGCCTGACCGAGCAACTGGCCTTCCTCGACGGCTGTGACCACATTGCCGGACGGGAAGCCGGGACCAACGCCCTGCTCGATATGCTGGAAGCGTGGTTGAATAAACAATAAGAGCCTGGATCATTATGATTTCTGGTAGAAACATAATGATCCATCTTTTGTTTAGCCCCTCGCCGGGCGGTGGCTCCGCCACCTTGGCCGCCGCCTCAGTGGCGGCTTGAGCGGAATGATTCCAGTAGAAATCATTCCGCTAAATCCACCCGTCGGCCTTCAGCACCTTCTGATAGGAGCGGCTGACGGGGGCTTCGATATCGCCGCGCAGGGTGAGGCTGACGCGCCCGTCCTGCCGGCGGATGTCTTCGATGGCGTCGCGGGCCACCCACCACGAGCGGTGCGTCTGCGAGCCTTCGATCCCTTCCAGTTCGCGGATGGCATCGTAAAGCCGCATCAGGATCAGCGTGCTTCCGGCGCTGGTGTGCACCCGCAGATAATGGTCCTCAGCCGACAGGGCATAGATGTCGGCCTTCTGATGCTTGAAGGGTAAGCGCTCGCGAAAGGCGACGCGCGCAGGGTCAGTCTGGCTTGCGGGTTCGGTGGGCGGGGGTGTCGTGAAGGCATGGCTCTGCTGCGGTTCACGGTTGCTCAGCACATTCAGCGTCGTCATGGCGGCGGAGATAACGCCAACCGGCACAAAGAAGCGCGGATAGAGCGCGATGTCCCAGCGCATATGACCGAACAGGGGGGTAATGGCCCACACAGCCAGCGAAATGGACGGCGTCAGAAGCACGGTCAGCACGACGCCATACAGCCACGGACGTCCTTCCAGACGTAGGCGATGGCGGATGACCTTCATGCCAAAACGATCGACGCCCACCGCCACTAGCGATCCGGCCAGCATCAGCGCCGCCCAGTAGAGGAAGCGCATGACGAAGGGAATCTGGCCCGTATTGAAGGCATTGATCAGGCTTAAAAACAGGGCCATGCCCAGCGAAGCGATCAGGATACGCCCGACGCCCGATACGGTTTCCGACCAGCCAGGTTTTGCATTTGGCGAAGCGTGAACGGTCGATCCCGTCGTTTCGCGCAGTAATGCCTTCTGTTCGCGCATCCGTCTCCCCGTAGCCGATAAGCCCTGCCTAATTGCCGTGAAGCGGTCACCCCGCACAAGTCAATTTTCACGGAAACCCCTGATGTCCGCCCCTCAAACCACCTCAAAGCCGCGTTCGGCCTATTCTTTTATCTGGAAATTCATTAGCGCCCTGATCCTGACGGGCGGTCTCATCCTGATCAGCGCCCTTGCCTCCGGCGGCGATTTCAGCGCCTTTGCCCGGGTTGTTGAGGGAGCCCATCTGCACGCCCCGAACCTGCGCGCCATTGCTGAGTCGTCACTGGCGACGCAAATCCATCTGAGCACGGCGATGACGGCCTTTGTCATCGGCCTTTATCAATTGCTGGGACCGAAGGGGCGCACGCCGCACCGTCTGCTGGGCTATATCTGGCTGGCCCTGATGCTAACGGCGGCCATATCGAGCTTCTGGCTGCGCGGGCTTAACCACGGCATGTTCAGCTTTATCCATATCCTGTCGGGCTGGACGGTGGTGGTCGCGCCGATGATCCTCTATGCGGCGCGCACCAAAAACATCAAACGGCATCGCACTATGGCCACGAGCCTGTTTATGGGCGGGCTGGTTGTGGCGGGTCTGTTTGCCTTTATGCCGGGCCGCCTGCTGTGGCACGTCTTTTTCGGATAACCGGAATAACCCGCCTTAAGCGTTTGGATTTTCAAAACGACGTGCTAGGTTTGGTTTCGTAATTTGGCGGGACCCGCACTATGACCGATCAGACGCAACCGGCCCTTCCGGGATGGAAAACGCACCTCTGTCTGGTTCTGCTGCTGATCGTCTATATTTTTAATTTTGTTGATCGCCAGATCCTCTCCATCCTCGCTCAGCCGATCAAGGCCGAACTGAAGCTAAGCGATGCGCAACTGGGCTGGCTGGGCGGATTTGCCTTTGCCTTTGTCTATACCCTGCTCGGTATTCCCGCGGCGATGATCGCACAGAGGGTCGGGCGGGTACGGCTGATCACGGCGTCCCTGATTGTGTGGAGTGCAGCCACGGCGGCCTGCGGTCTGGCCACCTCGTGGCTTACCCTGGCGCTGGGGCGGTTTAGTGTCGGTGTGGGGGAGGCGGGCGGCGTCGCCCCCTCACAAAGCCTGATCAGCGACCTCTATCCGCCGGCCCATCGCGCCAGAGCCATGGCCGTCTTTTCGCTGGGCGTGCCGCTGGGATCGGGTCTGGGCATCATGTTCGGCGGGCTTCTGGCGGCGACCTTCGACTGGCGGCACGCCTTCGTCACCATTGGTCTGGCGGGCGTCGTGTTTGCGCCGCTGTTCTTCTTCGGCACGCGCCGTCATGACGTTCAGACGCAAACCGATACCGTCCCGGCGCTGGACCGACTGCGTCGCCTGATGCGCAATCGCTCGCTGTGGCTGATTTCGCTGGGCGCTTCGCTGTCGTCCGTGATTGGCTATGGGCTGATGTTCTGGCTGCCCTCGGTCTTTATGCGCTCGTTCAAGGCGACGCTGATGTCCGCCTCTTTCAGCTTTGGCCTGATCGTCCTGATCGGGGGTTCCATAGGTATTCTGGGCGGCGGCTTTGTCGCGGATCGCTTAGGCGCAAAATCGCCGCGCGCCTTCGCGCTGGTGCCTGCGGTGGCCTATCTTCTGTGCATCCCGACCTACGGGCTGGTGCTGCTGATGCCGGGCCTCGCCTTCGATACGGCGGCAGGGTTTGCTTTGCTGATCCTGGCTCAGGCGCTCGGTCTGGTGTGGATGGGGCCGGTGATCGCCAGCCTGCACCACGTGGTCGAGGCGCAGGACCGCGCGCTGGCGTCGGCCCTGTTTCTGTTTGTCACCAATATCATCGGCCTCGGCTTCGGCTCGTGGATTATGGGCGCGATTTCGGATTATTTATCATATAATTATGCGGCAAATGCGTTGAAAATGGCCGTGACCGGCGGCCTTGTCTTCTACGCGCTTGGGGCTGGTTGCTTTCTTCTGACAGCGCTTACCCTTAAGCGAGACTGGAAAACGGCCCCGATTTCCGTCTGAGCCCGCCCCGACCACGGCAAAAATCCGCGATCTTGCGGTTGCACAACGCCGGACGGGTCTTTATAACCCCACCCCGTCGGTGCGGGCAAAGACGTCCGTGCCCCCAAGGTCGCCGAGCTGTGCGCCGCACGGCTTGTATTTCCTCGCTGGTATCGCTAACACGGGCCAGCATCCCATTTGATAAGACCGGTTCAATGAACATTCACGAGCATCAAGCCAAGGCCGTACTCAAGGAGTTCGGCGTCGCCGTTCCGCGCGGCTATCCCGCCTTTTCGCCCAAGGAAGCCCTTGAGGCCGCCAAGAACCTGAAGGACGATTCCACCAAGGTGTGGGTCGTCAAGTCGCAAATCCACGCCGGTGGCCGTGGTAAGGGCCGTTTCGAAGGCCTTGGCCCCGACGCCAAGGGCGGCGTGCGCGTCGTCAAGTCGCCGGCCGACGTCGAAGCCAATGCCGATGAAATGCTGGGCCGCGTTCTTGTGACCCATCAGACGGGTCCGGCGGGCAAGCAGGTTAACCGTCTGTACATCGAAGAAGGCGCGGACATCAAAAAGGAGCTGTATCTGTCGCTCCTCGTCGATCGCGTCACGTCGCGCGTGTCGGTTGTCGCCTCGACCGAAGGCGGCATGGACATCGAAGAAGTCGCCCATTCGACCCCGGAAAAGATTCACTCCTTCACCATCGACCCGGCGACCGGCGTGTTCCCGACCCACGGTCGTACCCTGGCGCACGCTCTGGGTCTGAAGGGCGATCTGGCCAAGCAGGGCTTCAAGCTGCTTCAGCAACTGTACGCGGCGTTCAACGCCAAGGACATGGACATGCTGGAAATCAACCCGCTGATCATCACCGGCGACGATCAGCTTCTGGTGCTGGACGCCAAGGTGTCGTTCGATTCCAACTCGCTGTTCCGTCATCCGGACATTCAAGCCCTGCGCGACCTGAGCGAAGAAGATTCGAAGGAAATCGAAGCCTCGAAGTTCGACCTCTCCTATATCGCCCTTGACGGCGAAATCGGCTGCATGGTCAACGGCGCCGGTCTGGCCATGGCCACGCTCGACATCATCAAGCTCTATGGCGCGGAACCGGCCAACTTCCTCGACGTCGGCGGCGGCGCCAACAAGGAAAAGGTCACCGCGGCCTTCAAGATCATCACCTCGGACCCGAACGTGAAGGGTATCCTGGTCAACATCTTCGGCGGCATCATGCGCTGTGACATCATCGCCGAAGGCGTGATCGCCGCGGTGAAGGAAGTCGGCCTGAAGGTGCCTCTGGTGGTGCGCCTCGAAGGCACCAATGTCGAACTCGGCAAGAAAATCATCAACGAAAGCGGCCTGAACGTGATCGCCGCCGACGATCTGGCCGATGCGGCCGCTAAGATCGTCAAGGCTGTGAAGGGCTAAGGTTAGAGCAATGTCTGTACTGATCAATTCGCAAACCAAGGTCATCACGCAGGGCTTCACCGGCGCGCAAGGCACCTTCCACTCCGAACAGGCCATCGCCTACGGCACAAAGGTCGTTGGCGGCGTGACCCCCGGCAAGGGCGGCACCACCCACATCGGCCTGCCGGTGTTCGACTCCGTGGCCGAAGCCAAGGAGCGCACGGGTGCCGACGCCTCGGCCATCTACGTGCCGCCGCCCTTCGCGGCTGACGCCATCCTAGAGGCCATCGAAGCCGAAATCCCGCTGATCGTCTGCATCACCGAAGGCATTCCGGTGCTGGACATGGTGAAGGTGAAGCGCGCCCTGTCGGGTTCCAAGTCGCGCCTGATCGGGCCGAACTGCCCCGGCGTCCTGACGCCGAACGAGTGCAAGATCGGCATCATGCCGGGCAACATCTTCTCCAAGGGTTCGGTCGGCGTTGTCTCGCGTTCGGGCACGCTCACCTATGAAGCCGTGTTCCAGACGACCAATGCCGGTCTGGGCCAAACGACCGCCGTCGGCATCGGTGGCGACCCGGTCAAGGGCACCGAGTTCATCGACGTGCTGGAAATGTTCCTGGCGGACGACGAAACCAAGTCGATCATCATGATCGGTGAAATCGGTGGCTCGGCCGAAGAAGACGCCGCTCAGTTCCTGATCGACGAAGCCAAGCGCGGCCGTAAAAAGCCGATGGCCGGCTTCATCGCGGGCCGCACGGCGCCTCCGGGCCGCCGCATGGGTCACGCCGGTGCCATCATCTCTGGTGGCAAGGGCGGCGCGGAAGACAAGATCGCGGCCATGGAAGCGGCGGGCATCAAGGTGTCTCCGTCTCCGGCGGCGCTCGGCGAAACCCTGCTCAGCGTGCTGAAGGGGTAAGGCCTGTTATACCTCCCCAGCTTGCTGGGGAGGGGGACTGCACGACGCGCGAAGCGCTAGATGCGGTGGTGGGGGCTCTTGACGTCCCCTGACCTGCCGCCCGGCTCCCCGTCGGTGCAAGGAGCCATAGGTTTTATGGCTTGCCACATACTCGTCACGAAAAGCGCGTAGCCTCAGGGCTGCGCGCTTTTTTATTGCCGCAGACGAGCTGTGGACGCATAATGTGAGCGCTAACAATTTGCCCAAAAAATCGTATACGATTTTTACAGCTTAAGAGGTTCTCAACACCTCTCAAAGAGAGTATAGACCTTCCTGTCAGGCGGTGTCGTTATTGGCCGCCTCAACCCAAGTACGAAAGGGAGACGGTGTCGTAATTGGCCGTCTCGCAAGGTATAGAATGGCGGACGATTCCGGTCGGCTGAACCAGGTTTTCGCGGAAACCTCGTTCCTTTATGGCGGCAACGCCCTGTTTATCGAACAGATTCAGGAGCAGTGGGCAAAGGACCCCAGCTCTGTCACTCCGGCCTGGCGGGCCTTCTTCGATCAGCTTATGGACAACCCGACCAACGTGGCGCAGAACGCCTCGGTGGGCGGTTGGGCGCGCCCCGTCGTGGAAAAGCGCGATGAGCTGACCTCGGCGCTGGACGGGTTCTGGCCTGCCGTCGAAGCCAAGGCCGCCAAGGGCATTGCCGAAAAGAACGCCAAGGACGCCGCCGCCGGTAAGGCCGCGCCGGCCTCTGCCGCCGACCTGCAAAACGCCGCGCGCGATTCCGTGCGCGCCCTCATGCTGATCCGCGCCTATCGCATCCGTGGCCACCTTCAGGCCAATCTCGACCCGCTCGGTCTGGAGCCGAAGGGTGAGAATCCGGAACTGCTGCCGGAACACTGGGGCTTTAGCGCCGCCGACATGGATCGCCCGATCTTCATCGACGGCGTGCTGGGCCTCGAAACGGCGACGCTGAAAGAGATCATCCAGATCTTGCGCCGCACCTACTGCGCCAATGTCGGCGTGCAGTACATGCACATCTACGACACGGCCGAAAAGGCGTGGATTCAGGAGCGCATCGAAGGCCGCGACAAGGAAATCACCTTCACCAAGGAAGGCAAGATCGCCATCCTCAAGAAGCTGATCGAGACCGAAGGCCTCGAACGCTTCCTGCACCGCCGTTTCCCCGGCACCAAGCGCTTCGGCCTCGACGGCGGTGAAGCCCTGATCCCGGCGATGGAACAGATCATCAAGCGCGGTGGCAATCTGGGCGTGAAGGACCTCATTCTGGGGATGCCGCACCGGGGTCGCCTCAACGTGCTGACGGCCGTTATGGGTAAGCCCTATCGCGCCCTGTTCCACGAATTCCAGGGCGGTTCGACCGTGCCGCTCGACATCGACTCGACCGGCGACGTGAAATACCACATGGGGGCGTCTTCGGACCGCGCCTTTGACGGCAACAATGTCCACCTGTCTCTGACGGCCAACCCGTCGCACCTTGAAATCGTCAACCCGGTGGTGCTCGGCAAGGCCCGCGCCAAGCAGGCGGCGCACATCAAGGCCAAGGGCGACGGTCAGCTCGACCGCAGCCAGACCATCCCGCTGATCCTGCACGGCGATGCGGCCTTTGCGGGTCAGGGCGTGGTGGCCGAATGCTTCGCCCTGATGGGGCTGAAGGGGTACAAGACCGGCGGCACGCTGCACATCATCGTCAACAACCAGATCGGCTTCACCACCGCTCCCCGATTCTCGCGCTCCTCGCCCTATCCGTCGGATCAGGCGCTGGGCGCGCAGGCTCCGATCCTGCACTGTAACGGTGACGATCCCGAAGCCGTGGTCTATTGCGCCAAGGTCGCCACCGAGTTCCGGCAGAAGTTTGCCAAGGACGTGGTGATTGACATGTTCTGCTATCGCCGCTTCGGTCACAACGAAGGCGACGATCCGACGTTCACGCAGCCGATCATGTACGCCAAGATCAAGGACCATCCGTCCACGCGCGAACTGTACGGTCAGCGCCTGATCGCCGAAGGCGTGGCCACGCAGGCCGAAATCGACGGCTGGATCGCTGAATTCGACGCCTTCCTCAACGCTGAGTTCGAGGCGGGTAAGGAATACAAGGCGACCAAGGCCGACTGGCTGGACGGCAAGTGGTCGGGCCTCGGCCTACCCGAAGACGATGAGCGTCGCGGCTTCACCTCGGTGCCGCGCGCCAAGCTGGAAGAGATCGGTCGCAAGATCACCACCATCCCCAACGAGATCGAGGCGCACAAGACGCTGCGCCGCGTGATCGAAGGCCGCCGTCAGGCGATCGACAGCGGCGAAAATATCGACTGGGCGCTGGCTGAGCATCTGGCCTTTGGCTCGCTGCTCGACGAAGGCTTTGATGTGCGCCTGTCGGGTCAGGATTCGATCCGCGGCACCTTCTCGCAGCGTCACTCGGCCTTCATCGACCAGCGTACGGAGGAACGTTACTTCCCGCTCAACCATCTGCGTGAAGGTCAGGGCGCTTACGAAGTGATCGACTCGGCCCTGTCGGAAGAGGCGGTGCTGGGCTTTGAATACGGCTATTCGCTGGCCGATCCCAACACGCTCGTCATGTGGGAAGGTCAGTTCGGCGACTTTGTCAACGGGGCTCAGGTCGTCATCGACCAGTTCATCTCGTCGGGCGAACGCAAGTGGCTGCGCATGTCGGGCCTCGTCATGCTGCTGCCGCACGGTTACGAAGGTCAGGGCCCCGAACACTCGTCGGCGCGTCTGGAACGTTTCCTGCAACTGTGCGCCGAAGACAACATGCAGGTCGCCAACTGCACGACGCCGGCCAACTACTTCCACATCCTGCGCCGTCAGATCCACCGTCCGTTCCGCAAGCCGCTGATCATCATGACGCCGAAGTCGCTTCTGCGTCACAAGAAGGCGGTTTCGACCCTGACCGACATCTCGGAAGGTTCGTCCTTCCACCGCGTGCTGCACGACGACGCCGAGCGCCGTCCCGATGTGGCGGGTGTCAAGCTTGTGGCCGATGACAAGATCCGTCGCGTCGTGCTCTGCTCCGGTAAGGTCTATTACGACCTGCTGGATGAGCGCGAAAAGAAGGGCATCAAGGACGTCTATCTGATGCGTCTGGAGCAGTTCTACCCGTGGCCGATGAAGTCCCTGCTGACCGAGCTGGGCCGCTTCAAGAACGCCGAACTGGTGTGGTGTCAGGAAGAGCCGAAGAATATGGGCGGCTGGTCGTTCGTCGATCCGTGGCTTGAACTGACGCTCGACAAGCTGAAGATCAAGGCCAAGCGCGCTCGCTATGTCGGTCGCCCGGCCTCGGCCTCGACCGCTGCCGGTGTCATGAGCCGCCACCTGAAAGAGCTGGAAACCTTCCTGAACGAGGCCTTCGCGTAACCGCGCAGGCTGCCTGAACGAAGTTTCCTGAACCCGTCCCTATGAAGGGCGCTGCCATTGAACCCTGAGCGCGCCCTTCACCCCCTGAATTTGAAAAGATAAAATCGGAGCCTATACCTATGGCCGACATCCTTACCCCCGTCCTCGGCGAGTCCGTTTCCGAGGCCACCATTGCCAAGTGGACCAAGAAGCCCGGCGACGCCGTGAAGAAGGACGAGATCCTCGTCGAGCTGGAAACCGACAAGGTTTCGCTCGAAGTGGCTGCCCCCGCTGACGGCACCCTGACCGAAATCCTCGCCGGTGAAGGCGATACCGTCACCCCCGGTGCCGTGCTGGGCCGTATCGGCGCTGCCGGTGCCGCCGTCGCTTCTGCCCCGGCGGCTGCGCCTGCCGCGGCTCCGGCCCCCGCAGCTACGCCGGCTGCCGCCCCGGCGGCGGGTGCGGCCCTGCTCGACGTCAAGACCCCGGTGATGGGTGAGTCGGTGGCCGAAGGCGCCATCTCGCGCTGGGCCAAAAAGGTCGGCGAATCGGTGAAGAAGGACGAAATCCTCGTCGAGATCGAAACCGATAAGGTCGCCGTCGAAGTGGCCTCTCCGGCTGATGGCGTCATCGCCGAAATCGTCGCCGCAGACGGTGCGACCGTCACGCCGGGTCAGGTCATTGCCCGCATCGCCGCTGGCGCTTCGGCGGGTTCTGTGGCCGCTGCCCCTGCTGCCGCTCCGGCTCCGGCGGCTGCCCCCGCTGCGGCTCCGCAAAAGGCCTCTGAGCACCTGTCGCCCGCCGTTCAGCGCATCGTCTCCGAAACTGGCCTGAGCACCGCCGGCATCGCCGGTACGGGCAAGGACGGTCGCATCACCAAGGGCGACGCCCTGGCGGCCCTGGCTACCCCGGCGGCGGTCGCCGTGGCTCCGGTGGCCGCAGCCCCCTCCGCTCCGGTCGCCCCGCGTGAAGTCGGCCCGCGTGAAGAGCGCGTCAAGATGACCCGTCTGCGTCAAACCATTGCCCGTCGCCTGAAGGAGTCGCAAAATACTGCGGCTCAGCTCACCACCTTCAACGAAGTGGACATGTCCACCGTGATGAGCCTGCGCAACGCCTATAAGGACGTTTTTGAAAAGCGTCACGGTGTGAAGCTGGGCTTCATGTCCTTCTTCGCCAAGGCCGTCGTCGCTGCCCTGAAGGACATCCCGGCGCTCAACGCCGAAATCGATGGCACGGACATCATCTACAAGAACCACTACGACCTCGGCGTCGCCGTGGGTACGGAAAAGGGTCTGGTTGTGCCGGTCCTGCGTGACGTCGATGACCTGTCGCTGGCCGGTATCGAAAAGGGCATCGCCGCGCTGGGCAAGCAGGCGCGTGATGGCACCCTGTCGCTGGATCAGCTCCAAGGCGGCACCTTCACCATCACCAATGGCGGCATCTATGGCTCGCTGATGTCCACGCCGATCCTCAACATGCCGCAGGTCGGTATTCTGGGGATGCACGCCATCAAGGAACGCCCGATGGTCGTCAACGGTCAGATCGTCGCCCGCCCGATGATGTACCTGGCCCTGTCCTACGATCACCGCATCGTGGATGGCAAGGAAGCCGTGACCTTCCTCGTCCGCGTCAAGGAAGGGCTCGAAGACCCGCAACGTTTCGTCCTCGATGTGTAATTTCGCGTGAGGACGTGACCTATTGGAAAGCCGTTCCGTTCCACGGAGCGGCTTTTCTTTTTTTAGAGTCGTGGTTTATCCACAGGGGAACCTCATGCTGAAACGTCTTGTCCTGATCGTTATGGCCTTTAGCCTGAGCGGCTGTCTGACGCTTCAGCGCACCGAGACGGAGTACCCGCGCGCCGCGGACTATCAGCCGGTGGGTTTTCCCAATGTGCGCTTTTCGGCCACCGATCCCAACATTCCCGCCCGCCTCGAAGCCGATGCACGCAAGGACATGCAACTGAACGGGATGCAGCGCTTCGACGTGCTGGCCCTGTCCGGTGGCGGTGCAGACGGCGCCTTCGGGGCCGGGGTTCTGGCCGGATGGAGCAAACGCGGTGACCGCCCGCAGTTTCGCATGGTCACCGGCGTTTCAACGGGTGCTCTTATCGCGCCCTTCGCCTATCTGGGCCCCGCCTATGATGAGAAGCTGAAAGACGCCTATACCAGCGGCGTGGCCGACAGCCTGACCAGATCGCGCGGCCTGCTGTCGCTGTTCACACCGGGCGTTCTGGATTCCAAAGCCCTGTACGCGCTGGTCAGCACCTATGTCGATGAAACCATGGTGCGCGATATTGCCCGCGAACACCTCAAAGGGCGGCGCTTGCTGGTCGGCACGACCAATCTCGATGCCCAGACGGGCGTGCTGTGGGATCTGGGGGAAATCTCGGCCATTGCCGTCCGCGATGGCTCAGCCGGCAAGATGCGCGAGGCCATCGACCTGATCCGTCAGGTGCTGGTTGCCTCGTCTTCGGTCCCGGCTGCCTTCGCGCCGGTGATGATCACGGTCGAGCCGGTGCCGGGCGGGCACGGCGTGCCGACCGGTCCGCGTCCGTTTCAGGAAATGCACGTCGATGGCGGCGTGACTCTTCCCTTCTTCATCCTGCCCGAGTCCATGATGAACTGGACCGTGCCCAAAGGCCTGATCAGTGGCGGGCATATCTACGTCATCATCAACGGCAAGATTACGCCGCAACCTGCCATCACCCCTTACAATGCATTGGAAATCATGGGCCGCTCGCTCGACACCCTGACCAAGGCGCAGGCGCGCGGCACCCTCATCAGCCTCTATGCCTTCGCTCAGCGCAGCCAGATGGAGGTGTCCGAAGTGTCCCTGCCGGATGAATTTATCGAAGGCGGGCTCCTGGCCTTTGAAAAGGACTCCATGCGCCGCGTCTTCTATTACGGCTATCAGTTGGGGGCGTCGGACAAACTGTGGAAGCCAGACGCGCCAGCCAATTGAACCGGTCGCCCATTCGTGTTTTAGAGCATTCGTCGGCTCAGGTGAGACGCCGGATGGCTCTAATATTTTGTTGTGTCGCGCATTTGATTCCGAAAACCGTTGCACACTTTTCGGAATGCGCTTTAATAAAACCAAATATAATTATTCCTGTCAGGGGGAGTCTTCATGTCTGTTCTGTTCCGCGCGGCTGTGACCGCCACTGCCGCCTTTTGTCTGCTGGTGTCCCCGGTCGCGCAGGCCGCCACCAACAGCAAGGCGGGCACCTTTAACTCCGCCGCGTCGCGCAAGGCCTGGCCGCATATTCAGCGCGCCATGACCGGCGATATGGCCGACATGGCCGACAAGG
The DNA here is from genome assembly GCF_003966695.1 of Asticcacaulis excentricus. Lineage (NCBI taxonomy): Bacteria > Pseudomonadati > Pseudomonadota > Alphaproteobacteria > Caulobacterales > Caulobacteraceae > Asticcacaulis > Asticcacaulis excentricus. The sequence goes on along the minus strand of NZ_AP018827.1, from coordinate 1,818,810 downwards.
CGACGGAGCTGAAAGCGGAATATGTGCTGTCTTACGGGCTGGCGCTGGAGATGGGGCGCGAACCGGTCAGCCTCACCAGCCTGCAAAAATCGCGCATTCAGAATGTGTTTCAGGACTTCCTGAACATGTACATCCGCAAATCTGACAATATCAAACTGGACGGCCGTGAAGAGGCCCTGCTGGGGCAGCCGGATTTCTGGATCATGGTGGCGCGTGAGCTGGGGCGGCCGCAAACCCTGGCCATGATGCGTGAAATCCCGCTGCCGGGCATGGATGGCATGTCGGGCAGCGGCGGCTCAGCCTTCTTCACCGGGGGCGGCGGCGTGGACAATCAGTTCAGCAAGGAAGACTATACGCTGAAAGGCGACAAGGTGCTGAACCGCTACATGGTTTATGCGTCGCAGTCCTGTGTCATCTATGCCCGCACGGCGCAACGCATGAAGCGCGTGCTGGCCATTCCGGCCTCGGAAACACCGCACCTGACGGCCGCGGCCTATAAGCAGACCTATGATACGGCGCTGATGCTCTACAAGGACGCCAACCGGCAGGGACCGCAGGCCTGCGGGTCGCGTGACTTCTATAATCAGGTCTTGACCTACGCCGACCGCAATATGGGGGGGCTGGAAAAGCTGAAGGCCGATCCGACATTGGCCGCCGCGGCCATCGGTGAAGGGGACACCCCCTCTCAGGCGAATAAGCCATAGGCAAGACCCGCCGCATGGGTTAAAACAGCGTTAACCCTGTTCTGCGGAGCGCCTGTCCATGAAGTACGTGCGTTGGTTTATCGCCCTGATTGTTGTGGCCTATGTCGGCTGGATCGCCTTTCCGGTCATCAAATCGGCCCTGACCCCAAGCTATGCACCGCAGGTTTCCATGCGGCAGGCCGATGTCGATACGCATGTCGGCGGGGCCAGTATCCTGAGCGCCGATGACTCCTACGGAGCCGATGTGACGGCCGTGCCCGCCGACTCCATTCAGGGCGAAACCGCCGTGGCCGCCATCGAGACGGACAACAAGCCGGTCATCTGGCTGTGGGGTGGGGTGATCGTCTTCTATCTGATCGCGGCGTTTCTGTTTGCCAAGGGCAATGTGCGTGCGGCTCTGGCCTATGGCGCGGCCTTTGTGGCCGACGTGGTGCTGACCTTCCTGACCAAGGGCGAGGCGGGATCGGGCCTGTTTGACCGTATCCTCGAAATCCTCTCAGGCTGGGACCCACGCTATACGCTGACCCTGGTGGCCATGGTGCTGGGCTTCATCATCCTGATGGCGCGCGGCCGTCCGTTGCCAAAGCGCCATCTGGCTTACGAAAACTAGCGTTTCCTCTCAAAATACCCACATAGGGCTTGACCCCCGCCGCTTGGAATTTTACGGCAGGGCAGGAAGTCTTATGCGCTAAATTAAGGGCCATCGCCATGTCTCAGGACCAAAGCTTCGACGTCGTCATCATCGGGGGCGGCCCCGGCGGCTACAATGCCGCTATCCGTGCCGGTCAACTGGGTCTCAAGACCGCCATCGTTGAATCGCGCGGCGTTCTGGGCGGGACCTGCCTGAACGTCGGCTGTATGCCGTCGAAGGCGCTGCTGCACGCTTCGGAACTGTTCGAAGCCGCTCAGCACGAATTCAAGACCATCGGCATCGAAGTCCCCGCGCCGACGCTCAACCTCGTCCAGATGATGAAGGCCAAGCAGGACAGCGTGACCGCCCTGACCAAGGGCATCGAATTCCTGATGAAAAAGAACAAGGTCACTTACCTGCCCGGCTTCGGCAAGATCGAAGGTCAGGGCAAGGTGTCGGTCACGGCGCAGGACGGTTCGGTCCAGCAGCTGACCACCAAAAACATCGTCATTGCCACGGGCTCCGAGCCGAGCCCGCTGCCGGGTGTCACCGTTGATCAGAAGCAGATCGTGGACTCGACCGGCGCCCTGTCGCTGCCGGCGGTGCCGAAGCACCTCGTCGTCGTGGGTGCCGGCATTATCGGCCTCGAACTCGGTTCGGTGTGGCGTCGCCTCGGCGCCAAGGTGACGGTGGTGGAATTCCTCGACCGCATCACGCCGGGCATGGACACCGAAGTCGCCACCGGCTTCCAGAAAATTCTGGCCAAGCAGGGCTTTACCTTCAAGTTGGGCACCAAGGTTACCGCCGCCAAGACGGGCGCGAACGGTGTAACCCTGTCGCTGGAAGCGGCCAAAGGGGGCAGCCCCGAAACCCTCGAAGCCGATGTGGTGCTGGTCGCCATCGGCCGTCGTCCGTTCACGCAAGGTCTGGGCCTCGAAAGCGTGGGCATCACCACCGATCAGCGCGGCTTCATTCCAACCAACCACTTCAAGACTGCGGCACCGGGCGTGTGGGCGATTGGTGACGTGATCACTGGCCCGATGCTGGCGCACAAGGCCGAAGAGGACGCCGTGGCGGCCATCGAGCTGATCGCCGGTAAGGCCGGTCATGTCGATTATGATCTTGTCCCGTCGGTCGTCTATACCTTCCCGGAAGTGGCCTGGGTCGGCAAGACCGAAGACCAGCTCAAAGCGGCGGGCGTGCAGTACAAGGTCGGCAAGTTCCCGTTCATGGCCAACAGCCGCGCCAAGATCAATCACGAGACCGATGGCTTCGTGAAGTTCCTGGCGGATGCCAGGACGGACCGCGTCTATGGCGTGCACATCATGGGCCCGCAGGCGGGTGAAATGATTGGCGAAGCCTGCGTGCTGATGGCGTTTGGCGGCGCTTCGGAAGACCTCGCGCGCATCTGCCATCCGCACCCGACCCGTTCGGAAGCCGTGCGTCAGGCGGCGATGGGCGTCGAAGGCTGGACGATGCAGGCGTAAACTGTTTTGGGGTTTGGGGCCTGCGGCCCCAAGTCTTCTCATTCAAACAAAAACCCCTTCGGTTTCGCCGAAGGGGTTTTTGTTTGAATAAAGGTTTGTGAGGCCACGGACGCCAAACCCCCACAACAGGTTTCAGCCCTTCGGATGCGCCGCCGCATAGGCGCTGAGCAGGCGTTCGGCATCGACCTGCGTGTATTTCTGTGTCGTGGACAAGGACGCATGGCCCAGCAGTTCCTGAATCGAGCGCAGGTCCGCCCCTGAGCCCAAGAGGTGCGTCGCAAACGAATGTCTGAGGGCGTGCGGCGTGGCGCGATCCGACAGGCCCAGCCGTGAGCGCAGATGCTGCACGCTCAGTTGCACATGGCGCGGGCTGAGCGGCCCGCCGCGCGGTGCGCGAAACAGCGCGTCCTCTGCTGTCAGCGTAAAGGGCTGGAGGCGCTTATAGGCGTCCACGGCCTCGCGCACGGCCTCAAGCACGGGCACCAGCCGCGTCTTGTTGCCCTTACCCACAATGCGCAGCGTCTCACCCAGCGGCGTGTCCTTGACCGTCAGCGACAGGGCTTCGGAAATGCGCAGACCGCAGCCATAGAGCAGCAGCAGTACGGCCCGGTCGCGTGCCGCCTCCCATTCGGCTTTGTCGGCATCCAGTTCGATCTCGGTCAAAAGACCCTGCGCCTGATCCTCATTCAGCGGGCGTGGCAGGCTGGTCTTCAGGCGCGGCCCCTGAGTGAGCGCCACCTGCGCATTGGCATAGCCCAGATGCAGATCAAGATAGCTGTGAAATGACTTGATGGCCGACAGGTGCTGCGCCAGAGACCGCGCCGATAAGGGCTCATCCTTGCCACGCAGATAGGCCATCCAGCCACGAATATCAGCAGAGGTCAGATGCGCCAGGTCGGTCAGGTCGATGTCAGCGCCTAACGCCTTGCGCAGATGGCCTATATAGAGGGCAAAGGCGTGGCCATAGGCTTCCAGCGTGCGCGGCGACACGCGCTTTTGCGCCTTGAGATACTGGAGCCATTGCAAACGGGCATCGTCGATGGTCATGCCTTCACTTTAGAAGGCAATCGTCACCAATTATTTACCTTGTACTTCGCCTCGATGTTGAACCAAAGAAAACGTATGGTGCGTTAGCGCCAGACTTTTCTTTGAGTTACAATACGGGCCAGCGTTCGGCGACGCGCTCAACGACGCGGGCGATAAAGGCGACCAGTTCGGCCCCCATGTCCGGGCTGAAACCTTCCCAGTCGGCAGAGCCGAAAGCGACCGCACCGGGCCGGCCTTCGCGCCACATGGCGGTGCGGATGACAGCGGCGGATTTGATGCGGCGAACCTCATCTCCGAACAGGGCGCGACACACCCCATCCGGCCCCAGCAGCGACAGACCGGTTTCACCGATAATATAGTCCACGCCGCCGTAATCGAGCGTCATCCAGCCCAGCGGAATGGGGGCCGTGTCTTCCAGCGCGATGGTGGCACAGACGAGGCCGAAGCGGTTGCGCACCTCTTCGTTGAGGCGGCGGGCCAGATCGGAATGGTTGCGCGCCTCCATCAGCGACAGGGCCATGGCGTGCGCCTGCCCCTGAGCGTCGAAATTGGCGCGGGCCGTCGCCTCGATCTGGCGGCGCATGTCAAAATCGCGTATGGCCTTGGCCTCCAGCCGCGAGAGAGCGGCCGGGCCGAAGTCGATCAGGTTGCGCGTTTTGGGCTGAAGCCCCAGCTTGTCCAGCAGTTCGCGATCCTGCTTCAGTTCCTGCACAAAGTCCGGCAGGAGACCGCGCAGGGTCTGGTAATCCATCAGGGCGGCGAGGCGCTCGGTCGTCGTCGGGTCGCGGAAATCTGAGGACATGTGGGCTATCGGGTGTGGTAAACGGCCGGTTAAACTTGGCGTTGACACAAGTGATGGCATAAAAAAGCCGTGGGGATGAGTCAATTCTATGGTTAATGCTTAAAATCTTATGGACAGTCCCGCCAACAGCCTGATCGAAGCCCCTGCCGTCGCGACCCGGCGGGCAAAGGTCGTGGTGCTGGCCCCCATGGACACGGCGCTCGACTACCTGATTCCGGACGATTTCGACCTCAGTGTGGGCGATCACGTGTGGGTGCCGCTGGGCCATGCCAAAGTGCGCGGCGTGGTGATCGAGCTGTACGACAGCGCCGAAGCCGCCAAGCTGAAACCCGTTGCTGCGCGCATCGACGACCCGCGCGTGCCGGAGGTGAGCCTGCGTTTCTGGCTGTGGGCGGCCGCCTGGACCCTGACCGCGCCGGGGACATTTCTCAAAGGCTGTTTGCAGGCGCTCAAGACCCCGAAGGCGCAGGCCCGTTATGGTTATGTACGCCGTGAGGTCGATGCGCTCAGACCGACCGCCAAACAGGCGCGCGTGCTGGAACTGGCTGTCCTGCCCCTGACGGCGGCGGAACTGGCGCAGGCGGCTGGGGTGACGCCGGGTGTGGTGCAGACGCTTGAAAAGAAGGGCTGGCTCGAAAAGGTCGAACTGAGCCGCGAAGGTTTCGCCGCCCCCGACCCGGATCATAAGGCGCCCAGCCTCAATGCCGATCAGGCCGCCGCCGACCACCTGCTGCGCAACGAATGGGAACGTCAGGGCTTTGCGCCGGTCCTGCTCGATGGTGTTACCGGTTCGGGCAAGACCGAGGTCTATCTCGAAAGCGTGGCGCGGGCCCTGCGCGATGATCCGACGGCTCAGGTGCTGGTTCTGCTGCCCGAAATTGCACTCACCACGGCGGTGATGGGGCGTCTGCAAAGCCGCTTTGGCGTGCCGCCGGTGCAGTGGCATTCGGCCGTGTCGGCCTCGCAGCGCCGTCGCATCTGGGACGGCGTGGCCACGGGGGAGGCGCGTCTGATCGTCGGGGCGCGGTCGGCCCTGTTCCTGCCCTATACGAATCTCAAACTCATCGTCATCGACGAAGAACACGATGGCTCCTACAAACAGGAAGAGGGTGTGCGCTATCAGGCCCGTGATCTGGCCGTCATGCGCGCCCATCGTGACGGCTTCATGGTGGTGCTGGCCTCGGCCACCCCGTCTCTGGAAACCCTGACCAATGCCCAGAAGGGCCGCTATCAGTGGGTGCGGCTGGAAAACCGCCACGGCACGGCGCAACTGCCGGATATTGCGCTGATCGACATGAAGGCCCATCCGCCGGAAAAGGGCTTCTGGCTGTCCGACCCGTTGGTGGGGGAGATACTGGCCACCCTGCAACGGCGCGAACAGGTGCTGTTGTTCCTCAATCGTCGTGGTTACGCGCCTCTGGTCCTGTGCCGGGCGTGCGGGGAGCGCCTGACCTCGCCCAAGACCGATTCGTGGCTGGTCGAACACCGGGCGACGGGGCGGCTGGTCTGCCACCTGACCGGCTTTTCGATGAAAAAGCCCGACCGTTGCCCCCATTGCGGCGCGCTCGACAGCCTGACCGCCATCGGGCCGGGGGTCGAACGTATCCTTGAGGAGGTGCAGGAACGCTTCCCGCAGGCGCGTGCCGAAATCTTCTCCTCGGACACCACGCCGGATGCCGACTCGTCGGCGGCCCTGATTAAGCGGGTGGAAAACCATGAGATCGACATTCTGATCGCCACGCAGGCCGCGGCCAAAGGGCACAACTTCCTCAATCTGACGCTGGTGGGCATTGTCGATGCCGATTTAGGCCTGAAGGGCGGTGATCTGCGCGCGGCGGAACGGACGTTTCAGCTTCTGGCGCAGGCCACCGGTCGCGCCGGTCGGGCCACCAAGCCGGGTCGTGCCCTGCTGCAAACCTACACGCCGGAGCATCCGGTGATGCAGGCCTTGCAGGCACAGGACCGCGAAGCCTTCTATGCCTATGAGCAGATGAGCCGCGACATCGCGCAATTTCCGCCCTTTGGTCGGCTGGGGGCGGTGATCCTGTCTGCCAAGGACAATGGCCTGCTCAACCGCTATGCGCGCGAACTGGCGCTCGCCATCCCCAATACCGAAGGCATAGACGTCTATGGTCCCGCCGATGCGCCTTTGAGCCTTGTGCGCGGTATGTGGCGTAAGCGGTTTCTCGTCCGGGCCGACCGCAACCGCGACCTTCAGGGCTTTATGAGCGCCTGGCTGAAAAGCCTGAAAGCCCCCAATGCCGTGCGCGTAGTGACCGATATCGAGCCGTACAGTTTCCTTTAATTACACCGACGGCTGGATGCGTCAGCATTTTCGGGCGTTGGTATCACGCATAAATAGCGGCACGGGGGCCATAGACGGCGCGTTCGTCATCCAGTCCCTTGTTGAGGTCCTGAAGCACCTTGTCGATCTCCTCCATATCCTTGCCGGAGGATTTGAAGGCTTCGACCGTGTCCTTGTCCACCTTCTGAAAGGCCAGTTTGATTTTGGCCGTTTCAAAAAGGTCCTTCACCACCTTCACCAGACCGCGCACCTGCTTCATGAAGTCATTGACCTCCATCAGCTCGCCCTCGGCGCGCTGACGTTCGGTCTTCACATAGGCTTCGGCAGCGCCCTTTATATCGGCAGGGGTCGGGATATAGGGCGCGGTCGCTTCGTCCGAGGCGTCCGTTTTGGTGGTCGCCTCCGCCGTTGTATCCTCCGTCACGGAGTCCGTGTCGTCGCTGACGGCGGCCTCTTCGGCAGGCTCCGTCGATTCGGTTTCAGCGGTCGATTCTGTCTCAGCGTCTGAGTCTGGAACAGGTTGGCTGGCCGCGCTCTGGGCCGCGCTGAAACCGCTGATATCCATGTCGTTACCGCCGGCCTTGGCATAGTCCTTCACGGCGGCCTTCAGTTCCTTCATCAGATTGGCCAGCATCTTGGCCATGATTTTCGGATCGCTCTTGCCCAGTTCCTTGATGATCTTCAGCCGTTCGACCAGTTGCATCACCTTGGCCTTGGCGCGGGCGCGCGCATCGTCGCGCGTCTTTTTGGGCATCTCATTCAGGGTGTCGGCCGCGGTTTTCTGTGCCTGCGCCTTCTGGGCCTTGGCCAGTTTCAGCCGGTCGTTCAGGTCGGTCAATGTGGCGGACGCGGTGTTCTGACCGCTGATGCCGGAGGTGCCAATATTCATCTGTTGAGCCTTCTGCTAACGCGGTTAGCTTAGCGGAACAGGCTTAACCGAGTGTTGAAGACGCAAAACGCCCCCGGCGGCGGGCCGGGGGCGCCATTCGCTGCGTTTACTCTGGCAATCAGATCTGCGGGTTGGGCGATTGCGCGGCTTTTTTCTTGTGCGCATTGCGCGACAGCATGTTGAGGCCTTCGACCATCGCCGAGAAGGCCATGGCGGCATAGATATAACCCTTCGGCACATGGACGCCGAAGCCTTCGGCGATCAGCACCGTACCGATCATCAGCAGGAAGCCGAGCGCCAGCATCACAACGGTCGGGTTCTTTTCGATAAAGTGGGCCAGCGGGTCCGAGGCCAGCAGCATGACCAGAACCGCGAACACGACCGCAATCATCATCACCGGCACGTGCTCGGTCATGCCGACCGCCGTCAGGATGGAATCGACCGAGAAGACCAGATCAAGCAGGATGATCTGCACGATGGCCGCCCCGGCAGTGTTGATGGTGGCGTTTTTGGCGTCCATCACGTCATGGGTCGGGGCGGGATCGACCGTGTGGTGGATTTCCTTGGTTGCCTTCCACACCAGAAACAGGCCCCCGGCGATCAGGATCATGTCCTTCCACGAGAAAGACGTCTCGAACATCGGCTCACCGTGTTCACCCACGGGCCCGACCAGCCCCAGATTGAACACCTCAGCCTTCAGGCCGATGATCCAGCCGATGGTCAGAAGCAGGCCCAGACGCATGATGAGCGCCAGCCCGATACCCAGGCGGCGGGTCTTCTGACGGTCCTGCTCCGGCAGTTTGTTGGACAGGATGGAGATAAAGACGAGGTTGTCGATGCCGAGCACGACCTCCATCACGATGAGGGTGATAAGGGCCGCCCAGACGGCGGGGTCAGACAAAAGGGCCATAAGGTCCATGAGAGCTTTCTCGGAAAAGGCTTAAAAACGATTGCGCTTAATAGACGCTGCGACGTAAGGCGGCAATGTTTCGCGTAACTGAGAAATCGATTGCGAAGGATAACATTCTTATCTTTTTGCGCTCAGGCGGCTGGTGGCTGAAAAAAGGCGACACGACCTGTGAACGGCGCATGGTCACAGAAAAGTGAAAAATGCTTTTTGGTTGGTTGCGGTGGGTCATACCCCATGCTAAGAGGCGCGCGGCTTGAAAGGCCGGTTGTTTTTGCGCGCCTGTTGTTTTTAGTGCGCCCCGCCGGCTCCCGGAAAAGCCCATTCCACTTATTTCTTTGGCTGGAAGTTATCGTGAGCGATATTTTTAGAGAAACAGAGGTCGGTGAGCGTTACGCCAAGGCCGTATTCGAACTGGCGGATGCCGCCGGTCAACTCGATGCGGTGCAGGCGGACCTCAAGACCCTGAAGGCGCTGCTGATCGAAAGCAAGGATCTGCGCCGTCTCGTTACCTCCCATGCCTTCAAGTCCGAAGACAAGCTGAAGGGCCTGACCGCTGTTCTCAACACGGCCACGCCGAACGCCCTGACGCTGAAAGCGCTGGGTTTGATGGCGCAGAATGGCCGTCTGGATCAGGTCTTTGGCCTCATCACCGCCTTCACCCGCTTGTACGATGCCAAGAAGGGTATCGTCTCGGCGGTCGTCACCTCTGCCACGGCCCTGACCGATGAGCAGGTGACCGGTCTTCAGGCCGCGCTGCGTACCGCGCTCGGTCAGGATCCTGTCCTCAGCCAGACGGTCGATCCGTCGCTGCTGGGCGGCCTCAAGGTTCGCGTCGGCTCGCGCCTGTTCGACGCTTCGCTTAAAACCAAACTCGACTCCCTTAAATTTGCCCTCAAGCGGGCGTAAGACGCCAAAAAGAGCATGCCAATGGACATTCGTGCTGCCGAGATTTCGGCCATCCTCAAAGCTCAGATTGCCGGTTTCGGCGAAGAAGCCGACGTTTCGGACGTCGGTTCGGTTCTGTCGGTCGGTGACGGTATCGCCCGCGTGCACGGCCTGGATCAGGTTCAGGCCGGTGAAATGGTCTCCTTCCCCAAGGCGGGCGTGAAGGGCATGGCCCTGAACCTCGAAAAGGACAATGTCGGCGTCGTTATCTTCGGCGAAGACCGCGAAGTGCGCGAAGGCGACGAAGTGCGCCGTCTCGGCGAAATCGTTCAGGTGCCGGTCGGCAAGGGCCTTCTGGGCCGCGTCGTCAACCCGCTGGGTGAGCCGATCGACGGCAAGGGCCCGATCGAAGCGACGGAATTCCGCCGCGTGGACGTCAAGGCCCCCGGCATCATCCCGCGTAAGTCGGTGCACGAGCCCGTGCAGACCGGCATCAAGGCCATCGACACCCTGATCCCCGTCGGCCGTGGCCAGCGCGAGCTGATCATCGGTGACCGTCAGACCGGCAAGACCGCTGTCGCCATCGACGCCATCCTGAACCAGAAGGCCGCTAACGCCGGCACCGACGAGTCGGCCAAGCTGTACTGCATCTACGTCGTTATCGGCCAGAAGCGCTCGACCGTCGCCCAGATCGTCAAGTCGCTGGAAGAAAACGGCGCGCTCGACTACACCATCATCGTCGCCGCTACGGCGTCGGAACCGGCCCCGCTGCAATATCTCGCGCCGTTCGCCGGCTGCGCCATGGGTGAGTTCTTCCGCGACAACGGCATGCACGGCCTGATCATCTATGACGATCTGTCGAAGCAGGCCGTTGCCTATCGTCAGATGTCACTGCTGCTGCGCCGTCCGCCGGGCCGCGAAGCCTATCCGGGCGACGTCTTCTATCTGCACTCGCGCTTGCTGGAACGCGCCGCGAAGCTGAACGACGAAAACGGCGCCGGTTCGCTGACCGCCCTGCCGATCATCGAAACCCAGGCCAACGACGTGTCGGCCTACATCCCGACCAACGTGATCTCGATCACCGACGGTCAGATCTTCCTCGAAACCGACCTCTTCTATCAGGGCATCCGTCCGGCCGTGAACGTCGGTCTGTCGGTGTCGCGCGTGGGTTCGGCGGCTCAGATCAAGGCGATGAAACAGGTTGCCGGTTCGATCAAGGGCGACCTGGCCCAGTATCGCGAAATGGCCGCCTTCGCCAAGTTCGGTTCGGACCTCGACGCCGCGACGCAGCGCCTGCTGGCCCGTGGCGCGCGCCTGACCGAGCTTCTGAAGCAGCCGCAATATTCGCCGCTGAAGGTCGAAGAGCAGGTGGCGGTGATCTATGCCGGTACGCGCGGCTACCTCGACAAGGTCGCGGTGGGCGATGTCGGCCGCTTCGAGCGTGAGTTCCTGTCGCTGCTGCGCGGCAAGCACGTCGATCTTCTGACCGCCATCCGCGAGAAGAAGGCCCTGACGCCGGAGCTGGAAGAGCAGTTGAAGGCCATCGTGGCCGACTACGCCGCCAACTTCGCTTAATAAACCTCCTCCCCTGCGCGAGCGGGGGAGCGGGGCGGCCCTGCCGTGGCCAGCTTGTCTGGCCGGAAGGGCTCCCCCCGAATAATAGGGACTTTTCATGGCAAGTCTTAAGGACATGCGCAATCAGATCGGAAGCGTGAAAGCCACGCAGAAGATCACCAAGGCCATGCAAATGGTCGCCGCCGCCAAGCTCAAGCGGGCTCAGGATGCGGCGGAAAACGCGCGCCCCTATGCCAAGCGTATGGCCTCGGTCATCGCCAACCTCGCCAAGGGCGTGTCGGGTGATGCCGCGCCGCTGCTGCTGGCCGGTACGGGTTCGACGCAAAAGCACCTCGTGGTCGTAGCCACGGCTGACCGCGGTCTGGCCGGTGGCTTCAACTCCGCCATTGCCCGCGCCGCGCGTGACCACATCCGTGCGCTGCTGGCCGAAGGCAAGACGGTGCGTGTGATCACCGTGGGCCGTAAGGGCCGCGATCAGCTCAAGCGTCTGTTCGGCGAGCTGTTCGTCGAAAGCTTCGAGCTGGGCAAGGCTTTGGACCTCACGACAGTTCAGCCCATCGCCGAAGCCATCTTCAAGGAATTCGACGAAGGCCGCGCCGACGTCGTGACCCTTTTCTACAGCCAGTTCAAGTCGGTGATCTCTCAGGTCCCGGCGGCGAAGCAACTGATCCCGGCTCAGATCGAAGCCTCTGCCGAAGATACCTCCGGTGGCGCGGTCTATAGCTACGAGCCGTCGGAAGAAGAGATTCTCGAAACCCTGCTGCCGCGTAATCTGACGGTTCAGATCCTGTCGTCGCTTCTGGAAAACAATGCGGGCTTCTATGCCTCCCAGATGAGCGCCATGGACAATGCGACGCGCAATGCGGGCGAGATGATTAACGCGCTCAATCTTCAATACAACCGTAAACGTCAGGCCCAGATCACGACCGAACTGATCGAGATCATCGCCGGTGCCGAAGCTCTCTAAGGACACTCCCATGACCGCTCATCAGCAAATTACGGCCGGTAAGGGCCGCATCTCTCAGGTCATCGGCGCCGTCGTCGATGTCGAGTTCGACGGCAACCTGCCGGCCATCCTGAACGCGCTTGAAACCACCAACACCGCCTCCGGCGCGCGACTGGTGCTCGAAGTCGCTCAGCACCTCGGCGAAAACGCCGTGCGCACCATCGCCATGGACGCCACCGAAGGTCTGGTCCGCGGTCAGGAAGTCACCGACCTCGGTGCCCCGATCACCGTGCCGGTCGGCCCGGCGACGCTCGGCCGCATCATGAACGTTATCGGCGAGCCGATCGACGAAGCCGGTCCGATCGAAACCACCTATTTCAACCCGATCCACGCCGACGCTCCGGCCTTCGAAGATCAGGCTACGGCGGCTGAAATCCTCGTCACCGGCATCAAGGTCATCGACCTGATCTGCCCCTATGCCAAGGGCGGCAAGATCGGCCTGTTCGGCGGTGCCGGCGTTGGCAAGACCGTGACTATTCAGGAACTGATCAACAACATCGCCAAGGCCTATGGCGGTTATTCGGTGTTCGCAGGCGTCGGTGAACGTACCCGCGAAGGCAACGACCTCTATCACGAAATGATCGAGTCGAAGGTGAACGAGCACGGCGGTGGCGGCAATTCGCGCTGCACCCTCGTCTATGGTCAGATGAACGAGCCTCCCGGCGCGCGTGCCCGCGTCGCCCTGACCGGTCTGGCTCAGGCCGAGTACTTCCGCGATCAGGAAGGCAAGGACGTGCTGTTCTTCGTGGACAACATCTTCCGCTTCACGCAGGCCGGTTCGGAAGTGTCGGCTCTGCTGGGCCGTATTCCGTCGGCCGTGGGTTATCAGCCGACGCTCGCCACCGAAATGGGCAAGCTGCAAGAGCGCATCACCTCGACCAAGAAGGGCTCGATCACCTCGGTTCAGGCCGTGTACGTGCCCGCCGACGACCTGACCGACCCGGCGCCCGCCACGTCGTTCGCCCACCTCGACGCCACGACCGTTCTGTCGCGATCGATCGCCGAACAGGGCATCTATCCGGCCGTTGACCCGCTCGACTCGACCTCGCGTATCCTTGATCCGCGCATCGTTGGTGAAGAGCACTATCAGGTCGCCACGCGCGTTCAGGAAATCCTGCAACAGTACAAGGCCCTGAAGGACATCATCGCCATCCTCGGCATGGACGAACTGTCGGAAGAAGACAAGCTGATCGTGGCCCGCGCCCGTAAGATCCAGCGCTTCCTGTCGCAGCCCTTCCACGTGGCTGAAATCTTCACCGGCACGCCAGGCGTGCTGATGAAGATCGAAGACACCATCAAGGGCTTCAAGGGTCTGTGCAACGGTGACTACGACCACCTGCCGGAAGCGGCCTTCTACATGGTCGGCGGCATCGAAGAAGCCATCGCCAAGGCCGAGCGTCTGGCGGCGGAAGCCTAAGCACTTCACTTGAAAATCACGGGCTTTGCCCGCCGACTTTCAAGTGGGATCAACAAGGTGAAAATTTTCTAGGGGCGGCCCGTCGAAAATTTTCTCATTTAGGTAAAGGGTGAGCCGCTAAGGCGGCCCACCGATTAAGGGACGCCGGATATGGCTGACAAACTTCACGTTTCGCTGGTGACCCCGGAAAAGGAACTCTTTGCCGGTGACGTCGATCAGGTCATCGCGCCGGGTTCCGAAGGTGAATTCGGCGTTCTGGCGGGCCACGCGCCGCTGATGACGACTCTGACCGAAGGCACGGTGACTATCCTCAACGGCGACCAGAAGCGCATGTTTCAGGTCATCGGCGGCTTCGCGGATGTCAATGCCGAAGGCATCACCATCCTAGCTGAACGCGCCGAGGAATATGTCGAAACGGTCCACTAAACCGTTCTGACAAGCCACTATAAAAAACCCCGTCGGATCGCTCCGGCGGGGTTTTTGCTTAATTATAACCAAGGGTCATTTTTCAATGACCCTTGCTATCAGGCTCTGGCGCGCTGATCGAGATTGCGGAGGAAGTCGATAGAACGGCTGACCTCGGACATGCCCTCGTGGTGTTCTTCGACGACGTGGTTGAGCCCGCCCAGCGTGCGTTCGATATGGCCACTCTGGGCGAAGATGTCCTCGATATGGGCGACCGTGTCGCGATAGCGCTGGCTTTCCTCGCCGAACTGCGTGCGCGTCGCTTCGATGATACCGCCCAGTTGCTGAAGCGAGGCCTCGATGCCGCCGATGGCCGATTGCGTATGGGTCAGGGCCGACTTGGTATCGCTGGCCAGTTTCTTGACCTCGCCCGCCACCACCGAAAAGCCGCGTCCGGCTTCTCCGGCGCGCGCCGCTTCAATTGTGGCGTTAAGCGCCAGCAGATTGGTCTGAGAGGTAATGGAATCGATGACCGACAGGACCTGACGCAGGTTCGACAGGGCGGTGTTCAGCGTACTGAACTCCTGCGACAATTGTTCGGTGTGATTATCCTGACCGGCCACGGCGCGGCGATCGCTGTCCATCGCGTGTTTGATGCCGTCCATTACCTTACCCACGTCCCCGATCTCAGTCAGGGCGGACTCGATCTTGCCGGTCAGTCCGACGTGCTGGGCGATGGTGTCTATAACGCCGGTGCGTAGCTTGTTGAGGATTTCGGCGCGATTGAGCTTGCAGCGGGCGAAATAGTTGACGAAGCGCGCATAGTGGATCGGGAAGTTATCGATAAACGCATCCTGATAGGCGGCCTGCCCCACATCGAAAAAGACGATGGCGCTGAGGGTCTGGTTGATATTGATGCCGAACAGTTCCCCGAAGGTCGAAAACCCGGCCACCGGGGCGGGCCAGATGCCACCCGTCTGGCTGAGGCGGTTGTCATTGGTCACCCGGCGCAGGATGCAGTCATTGAGAAGCGCCCCGACAGGTTTGGGCTTGTCGCGCAGGAACTGCGCCACATCCTTGCGCGTCTGCTCCACAAAGTCGGTGGTTTCCAGCAGGATCAGCTCGTCGCCCGACCCGACATCGCAGTAGAAGGTCACGCTGCCGCTGTCGAAGTCGATCTGCGCCACCGAGCGCACGAACAGCTCGCCATCGATTTCTATACCGAAGGCGCGGCCTTCCAGCGTCTTTTGCAATTCCGACGGCTTGATACGCAGGGATTGGCACAGAGCCTCGACAAAGGGCACCACCTGATTGCGCTGCGAATCATAGATGGCGCTGACCGTGCGCTTGTTGGGGTCGGCATCGACCACCACAAAGGCCGGTCCGATCTTGCGGAAATTCTGACTTTTCAACACGCCATAGCGCTTGCCCGGCGCCATATGCACCAAGGCGAAGACCGCATGGTTTTCCAGCACGCGTTGCCCGTCAAACAGGCATGTCTTCTGAAAGTCCATCTTGCCGCCGGCGGATCCGCCGACAAACAGACAGGGGAAGCGCCCGCTCTTATAGACGGCTTCCATGAAATAGCTTTCCGACAGCGAGGCACCGTCCACAAAGGTCAGGGCGAAGGTCTTCTGCGCGCTGATACGTGCAGTGACGGGCAAGCGGTTCAGGGCCTCGGCGATTTTGTCCACCCGTTCGGCGCGCGACAGTGTGGCCTGTCCTTTGCGGATGTCATCGCAGTAGAGCGGCACGCTGTGCAGGCTGACCCCATCCATTAGATCCGGTGAAAAGGCCTGAATGACCACATTGTCCCAATCATTGCCCGCTGGACAATAAAGGGCTTCGCCGTTCTGGGCGCACAGTTCACCGGCAGAGGTGGAAACGATCAGCGGCGCGTCACCGGCAAGGTTTTTGAGGCGGCGGCAGACCTCGTCGAAGGCGATGTGCGGCGATACGAAGGCCAGCACCAGAGCCGCGGGTCGTGCCCCGAAGCGGAGCTGTTCGGGGGTGATCTGGTTGAGGCGGCTGTCGCTGCGCAGAATGCGGATGGCTTCTGAAGGCAGGCTGGACGGCGGTGGCGCGGCCGCCTCAAGGATCGGCTCAGGCGCGCGCTGCGCCGCAGTGACATTTTTTTTGAAAAACATGAGGCACTTCCCTGATCAGAACGCTTTTGGGCGTATCCTGTGCCTCAGATCATAAACAAAGGTTAACAGTGTTATCTGTAGCGGTACGCCCGCACCTGTTTGCCGGGCTGGCGCACCGCTTTATGCTTATATTATTGATAATAATGAATTATTGTGTGCCGCATTTTGCGACAGACCGTCGCAGGGGGCTATTCCACGCCTTCGACGACGACCATGTTGAATTCGGCGGCGTTCAGGCGGTGTTCGCGGGCGGCCTGATATTCCGGCGAGTGATAATAGCCGAGCGCCGCCTCATAGGAGGGGAATTCCAGCACCACGACGCGCGGGAAGCCTTCGCCTTCCAGCACCTGCGAGCGGCCACCGCGCGCCAGCGGCGTCATGTTGAACGCTTCGGCGGGCGCTTTGGTCCCAGCGCCGTATTTGGCGTAGGATTCGGGGTCGGTGACCTTGGCCTGAGCGATGATATAGGCTTTGGGCATGGGGGAGGCTCCTCGATTTTGGGTTGGATGCGTCCCGGTTAGCAAGAATTTCCACAAAAGCCTACATTTTAACGGGCTTTGGGACTATATAGCGGCCAAAGGCTCGCGCCCGAAAGTGGATGTCCGGTTTTGGGCCAACCGCGAGCCGTCTGACACATGACGCGCCCCTTTCTCAAGATGAACGGCCTCGGCAACGATTTCGTGGTCGTCGATGCCCGCCACACCCCTTTCAGCCCCTCCGCCGCTCAGGTGAAGGCGTGGGGGGATCGTGTGTCCGGCATCGGCTTCGATCAGTTGATCTCGATCGAGGGTTCGGCATCGGGTGACGCCTTCATGCGGGTATGGAATTCCGATGGTGGTACGGTGGAAACCTGCGGCAATGCCTTGCGTTGCGTGAGTTGGTATCTTGACCGCGACACCCCCGGTGCCGACCTTCGCATTGACACCCTGGGTGGGGCGACGACAGCGAAGGTGCTGGAGCGCGATGCGAAAACCGGTATGGCCAGCGTCGATATGGGCGCGCCGCGACTCGACTGGACGCAGATTCCTTTGTCGGAAGAGATGAACACCGAACGGCTGGAGCTTCAGGTCGGGCCGATCGATGCGCCGCTTTATCACACGCCGTGCGCCGTCTCGATGGGTAATCCGCACGTGGTCTTCTTTGTTGAAGACGTGGCGGCGGTCGATGTCGAACGCACGGGCAGCCTGATCGAAAACCATCCCTTATTTCCGGAAGGGGTGAATGTTGAGTTTGCGCAGGTCATCGACCGCAACGCCATCCGTATGCGGGTGTGGGAACGCGGGGCCGGTATCACCAGGGCCTGCGGCACCGGGGCGTGCGCCACGCTGGTCGCCTGCGCGCGACGCGGCCTGAGCGACCGCCACGCCACGGTCATTATGGATGGCGGCCCGCTGCACATCCTGTGGCGTCAGGCGGATGATCACGTCATCATGACGGGCCCGGTCGAGGTCGAATTCGAAGGCCAGCTCAATGGCTGATGGTCACACTCACCCTCACGAAGAGGTTCCCGCCGAACCACCCACCACACCCACGGGCGTGACGTCGGGTGTCGAGGTGGTGACTTTCGGCTGCCGCTTGAACTCCTATGAGTCCGAGCAGATTCGCAAGGTTGCCGCCGAAGACGGGCTGGATGGGGCCATCATCTTCAACACCTGTGCCGTGACCGGTGAAGCCGTGCGTCAGGCGCGTCAGGCCATCCGCCGCGCACGCAAGGAAAACCCGGAAGCGCGCCTGATCGTCACCGGCTGCGCGGCGCAAACCGATCCTGACACCTTTGCCACCATGGGTGAGGTCGATTTCATCATCGGCAATGGTGACAAGGCCAAGGCCGGCGCCTATGCGCTGCGGCCCGACTCGGCGCGCATTGCGGTCAACGACATCTTTTCGGTGCGTGAAACCGCCGGTCACCTGATCGACGGACTAAAGGACCGCGCCCGCGCCTATGTCGAGGTGCAAAACGGCTGCGATCACCGCTGCACCTTCTGCATCATCCCCTATGGACGCGGCAATTCGCGCTCTGCGGCGGCGGGTGATGTCGTGGGACAGATTTCGCGGCTGGTCGCCGAAGGCTATAATGAGGTGGTGCTGACGGGGGTCGATCTCACCTCCTGGGGTAATGACCTGCCGGGTCAGCCGCAACTGGGGCATCTGGTGGCGCGTATCCTTAAGCACGTACCGGACCTTAACCGTCTGCGCCTCTCGTCTATTGATGCCGCGGAAATCGACGACACCCTGCTGCGCCTGTTTGCCGAAGAAGAACGGCTGGCCCCCTATCTGCACCTGTCCTTGCAGCACGGCGATGACCTGATCCTCAAGCGCATGAAGCGTCGCCACCTGCGCGATGACGCCATCAAACTGGTGGAGCAGGTGCGCGCGTTGCGCCCGGATGTGGCCTTCGGGGCCGATATGATTGCGGGTTTCCCGACCGAAAGCGAGGCGCACTTTGCCAATTCGCTGGCGCTTGTCGATGAGTGCGATCTGGCCTTCCTGCACGTCTTCCCCTACAGCCCGCGCCCGCAGACCCCGGCGGCGAAAATTCCGCAATTGCCGCGCGCCCTGATCAAGGATCGCGCCGCCCGCCTGCGTGGCAAGGCGGCGGAGGCCCTGACGCGGCACCTCGATAAGCAGGTGGGGCGCGAGGTGTCGGCTGTCGTCGAAAAGCCCGGCTTTGCCCGCGCAGCGGACTTTACCGAGGTGCTGTTCGAGGGAGATGCGCCAGAGAAAGTAAAGGTCGGGGGTATTGCCTCTTTGCGGATTACCGGCCATGACGGAAAACGCGCGCGGGCTGTGCTGATATAGCCCCTCACCCCGACCCTCTCCCGTATTCGGGCGAGGGGGAGATACTGATGACCGAGAAAAAACCCGGCTGGTTTTCGCGCCTGACGCAGGGCCTGTCGAAGACCTCTCAGCAACTGACCGAGCAGGTGACGAGCGTCTTCGTCGCCAACAAGACGCTGGACGCCGCCGCCATCGAGGCGCTGGAGGACATGCTGATCGAAAGCGATTTCGGTCCGCATATTGCCGCCTCTATTGCCGGCAAGATGGCCGCCAAAAAATTCGCTTCGACCGATGACCATGCCGTCAAGGAGGCCTTGGCCGAAGCCATCGCCGAGGAACTGAAAGGTCGCGAAGACAGCTTCGACCCGCTGTCGGGCCCCAAGCCCTATATCGTGCTGTTTGTCGGGGTGAACGGATCGGGCAAGACGACGACTCTGGGCAAGATCGCCGCCTCCCTGACGGCCAAGGGCGCGAAGGTGCTGATCGTAGCGGGGGACACCTTCCGCGCCGCCGCCGTCGAGCAACTCAAGGTGTGGGCCGAACGCGCCAAGGCTGACTTTATGGGTCGCAAGACCGGGGCCGATGCGGCGGGTCTGGCCTATGACGCCACGGTGCGCGCCAAAGAAGAGGGCTATGATGTTGTGCTGATCGACACGGCCGGTCGCCTTCAGAACAAGCAGCAACTGATGGACGAGTTGTTGAAGATCGTCCGCGTCATCAAGAAGGTCGATCCGGACGCCCCGCACGAGACGCTTCTGGTGCTCGATGCCACGGTCGGCCGCAATGCCCTCAGTCAGGAACAGATTTTCGGGCGTCAGGCCTTTGTGTCGGGCCTTGTCATGACCAAGCTGGACGGTACGGCGCGCGGCGGCATTCTTGTGCCCATCGCCAAGGCCTCTGATGCGCCCATCAAGCTGATCGGGGTGGGTGAAGATATCGATGACCTGCAACCGTTCCGCGCCAGTGCCTTCGCCCGCTCGATGGTCGGGCTTGAGCCCCTCGGAGAGTAAAATGACCGCCCCCAAGGAAGACCCGCGTATCGAAATCACCGAGGCTCAGGCCGAGGCCCTGCCCGAAGCCATTGTGCCTGACGCCCCGGAACCGGCGGCGACCAACTGGACCAAGACGGCCATCGACTTCGGGCCCGTGGTTGGGTTCGGCATCAGCTTCTTTATCTTCCGTGCGCTGAAGATCGGCGGCACGGACGCCACCGCACCGATGATCTGGGCGACGGGTGTGCTGGTCGCCTTGTCAATTATCGCCTTTGTGGCCGCACTGATTATCGAAAAGCGCGTGGCGTGGATTCCGTTGGTGGCAACCCTGTTCGCCATTCCGATGGGGCTGATGACCATTTTCTTCCACGATCCGATCTTCATCAAGGTCAAGGTGACCGTCGTGTTTGCGTTGATCGGCAGCATTCTGGGTATCGCTGCGCTGATGAAGAAGTATCCGCTTAAGAGCATGGTGGGTGAAGCGCTTAAGCTGAAAGAGAGCGCGTGGCCCAAGCTGACGTGGATGTGGGTGGGCTTCTACATTGTGATGGCCATCGCCAACGAGATCGTCTGGCGTACACAGTCGGATGATGTTTGGGTGGTGTGGAAGATGGCCTCTGCGTTTGGCGGGCCCGTACTTTTTACGCTTCTTCTGATGCCCTTCCTGATGAAGAACATGTTGCCGGAAACGAACCCGTCCGCCTCCTGAAGACACTCCGTCAGTATGCGGATGGATTTGTCGTAATTCTGTTGTATAGTGATGCTTAGATAGCGTCGTTCAGCATGGGGACGGCGCATGAAGAAGCATAAGCGTAATCATTTCGAGGGTTCGGACTTGCTGGAAAATTCGCCGTCGCATCTTCTGCATCGGGTGCTGCAAATCGCCCTGGATATCTATACCGAAGAAAC
Source organism: Asticcacaulis excentricus (assembly GCF_003966695.1). Lineage (NCBI taxonomy): Bacteria > Pseudomonadati > Pseudomonadota > Alphaproteobacteria > Caulobacterales > Caulobacteraceae > Asticcacaulis > Asticcacaulis excentricus. The sequence goes on along the minus strand of NZ_AP018827.1, from coordinate 1,797,921 downwards.
CGGCGACAGCGCCCTGACCCAGCGGCAGTACGCCCTACTTCTGGCGGCGGACACGGCGGAAGGGCTGACCCAGACCGATTTGGTCAAGGCCACCGGCATCGACCGCTCAACGCTTGCCGATATGGTGGCGCGACTGATCGCCAAGGGGCTTCTGGCCCGTGAACGCTCAGTTACCGATGCGCGCGCCAATCTGGTTCGTTTGTCCGACGAAGGGCGCGCCGCTCTCAACGAGATCCGCCCCAAGGTCGAGGCGGCGGATGAGCGCATCCTGTCGTTGCTGTCCCCCCCCAAGCGCGACAGCTTCCTCAAGCTGCTGCGCCGTATCGCCGCTGTCCGCGAAGAGGATGTTGAAGACGCGCCGCGCAAGGTGAAGGGCGAGAAGAAGGCCGACAAGAAAAAGAAGGGCAAGAAGGCCGGCAAAAAGCATAAGGCGCCTCTGCCCTTTCCAGCGCTGAACGAGGGCGTTGCGGCGGAAAAGCAGGACGCCTGATCATACCTCCCATCACGCACAGGTGGTGAAGGATATAGAGTCTTTATATTCGGATATTCAGCAGACTGCCCGGACGCAGCATCCGCAGGTCTTCGGGCTTGGTGCCCTGAGCGATCTCGGCGGCCTTGAAGGTGGCGGGCGTGACGCCGGCCGGTTTCGGCGCAGGCTGATCAACAGACGCCGCCTGACCTGTGGCTTGACGGAAAAAGGCCTTCTGCGCCGACAGGGCGTCATTGAAACGCGCAGCGGTATCGGTCGCCGGTTTCTGGGCCGCGGCCGGGGTGGCGGCGCGACCAAGAAGCATCTGGGACAGGGAAGGCGGTATCGTGCTCATACCGCCTTTATGCAGTGATTCAGGTATTTAAATGGTTAACGCCTGATTACTGAGCCGGTGAGGCTTCAGCCTCGAAGACGACCCGGCTCTTGCTGCTGTCGTTTTCGTCGCCGCGCGTAATGATCAGCTTACCGCCCTGCACGGGGAGAGTCACCTTACCATCTTTATCCTGCGTCATGAAGTCACCGCGTACCCAGTCTCCGTTCCACGAAAGCCAGTTGAGCCAGGTGCCGTTCTTGCGCCACTTCCCCACTTTCAACTGCAGAACGAAATCCTTGTCGATAGGGAAATCGCCGTCTTCGATATCCATAGGCCCAAAGCGCGTATATTGCGGATTGCCGTAAATGGTTTGAACCGAATAGGAGGTGGGCACGATGCCGGATGTATTGGCGTTAAGCCAAGGTTCGCCTTCGACGGCGGCCTGGGGACGCAGGTAGCAATTGGCATAGCGGAAGGGGACTTTTTGTTCATTGAAAATGCACAGCATGTCTGCCGTGCCGGTGGCCATGTAGCCGTTGCGCATCGGATAGGTGCCTGAATAGAAGCCCAGGGTTCCCGCTTTGGCAAACACCTTCATCTCCTTGGAAAACAACGGCTTGATGCTGAAGTCCGATTTCACGCGGAAGGTCTTTTTATAGGTATAGGGAATCGTCAGGATGATGTCCTTGTGCGTCACATCGCCTGTTTTCCACGTCGCGGGTTTGTCCGGTATCGAGCGGATCATCGGTGTCGCCCAGTAGGGGATGGCCCCGTCGGCGGGTAATCCACTCACATAGGCAATGCGGCCATCCGGCAAGGTGATCTTCTCGAAACCTTCGATCAGAGGCGGCAATTCACCTTCACCCGAAAAGGCAACGGCCTGACGCCCGTCGGGCAGGCGCAGGAATTCCAGTTTAAGTACCTTTTCGGTGTTTTCCGGTTCCTTTTCCGGAGCGGTTTTGTCCGCAGAGGCCGGATGGGCGGCCTGAGCCTGTACAGACCCGTTCAGGCACAGGCCAAGGGCCAGGGCCAGAAAGCCGATACGCATCGTCGAAATCATGGAAATCTCCCCCAAAGCAGACCGCTTTTGTGCCATATGCGGGGGAAGGCTTCAATATCAGCGTGAGGCCTTTACACTTTCAGCTTGGGGCGCACGCGGCTTAGGCCGCCATCCACGCCCAGCACCTGCCCGGTGATCCAGTCGTTTTGCGGGTCGAGCAGGAAGGCGATGGCGCGGGCGACGTCTTCGGGTTTCCCCAGTCGCCCCAGAGCGTGCATGGACTCAGACACGCGGCGACCGGCGTCTGATCCGACCAGCCCCGCCGTCAGCGGCGTTTCGACCAGACCGGGCGCAATGGCATTGATGCGAAGATTTTGTCCCGCATAGGAGGCGGCGGCTGAGCGCGTCAGGCCAATGACCCCGGCCTTGGCCGCAGCAATGGCTTCGTGGTTGGCCAGCCCTTCCAGAGCGGCGGCTGACGACAGCAACACCACCGAACCGCCTTCGGTCATGTGCCGGGCGGCGGAACGCACCGTGGCAAAGGCCGTGGTGAGTGAGGCGGTGATGGTGGCATCATACTGGCTGCGGCTGGTCAGGCCTGCGGATTTCAGCAGCAGCGACCCGGCCAGATTGACCACCCCGTCCAGCTTGCCCACCTTTGCAAATACGGCGTCCACGGCGTCGAAATCCGCCGCATCCACGATATGATCGGGGGTGATCGTGCGGTCGCTGCGGGCGGTGGTGATCACCTCGTGCCCGCCCTGCCGCAGATGTTGTACAAGGCTTTGTCCGATGCCGGACCCTGCTGCAATGATCAGATAACGCGCCATAGCCGAACTCCTGTTTCCGCCTTTTACGGCGGACAGGCGGCCTCAGACCAGTCGCTTGCGCAGCGCCGCAGAGGTCAGGTCGATAAGCACCACGGCGGCAACGATAATCAGGGCGATGGCCGACACGCGGGCGTAGTTGAAGCTGTCAATATTCTGGAACAGGGCATAACCGATACCGCCCGCGCCAATCAAACCGAGCACTGTGGCTGAGCGAACACTCGACTCAAATCGGTAAAGCGCGAAAGACGTCCATAAGGGGGCAACTTGCGGAATAACTCCCCAAACGATTTCGTGAAGCCGCGTACCACCCGTAGCGCGGACCCCTTCGATAGGCGGCTGATCGACGGCCTCAACCGCCTCAGAGAACAGCTTGGCCAGTACGCCGGTATTATGCACGGCCAGAGCCAATACCCCCGCTAGCGGTCCTAAACCTACGGCGACAAGGAAGGCTGTACCGAGCACCACCTCATTTACGGCGCGCAAAAGGTCCATGAGGCGTCGTGTCGGAAATCGTATCCATGCGGGCACGACGTTATTGGAACATAACAAACTGAAGGGTATCGCCAATCCTACAGAAATCAGTGTACCCCAGATAGCCACCTGAATGGTTATCCACATCTGCTGGATGTAGTAGGTGACAGTATTTGCATCCGAAAAATCAGGATGAAGGTAGTCGTTTAAATAGGCACGCGTGTTCTGCCATTTTTGCAAAAGCAAGGGCAGGTCACCCATCTGCGCGCCCTTGAAACTGAGCGCCAGCAACAGGCCAAAGCCCAACCACAACCCCCAGTTCACAAGCTTTTCGGGTAGGGAGGCGCGCGGCGGCTGAAGCGCGTCGGGCGAAGAGGGATGAACCATTATTGCGCGCCGGGTCGTGCGCCGGGCGCAGAGTCGGGCAGGGCCTGCGGGGCAGCCTGACGCGCAGCCGCTTCGCGCGAAATGGCTTTCAGCTCGGCCTCGGCCTTGCGGATGGCGGCCGCATCCCCGGCGTTTTGCGCCTTGATCAGCGCTTCGGCAGCTTCCATTTCGCGCACGGGCAAAAGGTGGGTATCGTCCGCCGGTTTGAACACGCCAAAGATCAGATTGTTCAGTATCTTGAGCTGACGCTGGCCTTCGGCGTCAGTGCCGGTGCCGTAGGACAGGAAGAAGGAGCGTATCTTTTCCTTGGTCGCCGGATCGAGGTCCTTGCGATAGATGATCGGGTCTTCCGGCAGGGTGGGGGACGTCCAGATGATCTTGATCTGTTTCAGTTTTTCCGGAGAGACCTGCGCCATGCGCTCCAGCGAGGCATTGTTGTTGGTGGCCGCGTCAATCATGCCATTGGCCACGGCCTGGAAATTGGCCTCGTGGCTGCCCGTGCGCACCGTCTTAAAGCACTTGGCCGGATCGACCTTGTGCGGCAGGAAGAAGTAGGTCATCGGCGCCAGCGTGCCGGAGGTCGATTTGACATCGCCCAGGCCAAAGGTGCGTTTACCATCGCATTTCAGCAGGTCTTCGGCGGTCAGAGGGGAATCGGCGCGCGCAATGATGACGCTCTGATAGCCATCGACGCCGGACGGGTCAGACGAGCGCGCAAACACTTCGCCATCGGCGCGGCGCACGGCCTCAAGGCCGGAGGCGTTGGAAAACCAGCCGACTTGCACCTGATTGAAGCGCATAGCCTCGATCAGGGCCGTGTAGTTGGAGCCGAAGAAGGGCTTCACCTTAAGCCCGGTCTGCTTTTCCATGTCGGCCAGAAACGGCCGCCACAGGGGCTCCTGATTCTGCGCGTTTTCGGTGGACAGGATGGAGAAGCTGATTTCCGTCCGCGGACCTTTGGTCTGATCGACCTTACCGCAGCCCGAGGTCAGGAAGGGCAGGGCGAGGGCCGAAGCCGACAAACCTCTCAGCATAGCCTTGCGCGACAGGGTCATGACGGGTCTCTCCAATAGGCCTGCTCGATCTCAGGGCCATAGATTTCGCTCAGGCGGTCCGCACTCAGGCCGTCGGCGGGACCGTCATATACGATCTTGCCGTCCTTGAGGGCCAGAATACGGTCGCAATATTTCATAGCATAGTCCACCTGATGCAAGGTGACGATGACGCCGACGCCACGGTCTTCGTTAAGATGCACCAGAAGCTCCATCACCTTGCGCGCCGTCACCGGATCCAGCGAGGCGACGGGCTCATCGGCCAGAAGGAGGCGCGCATCCTGCACAATGGCGCGGGCAATCGCGCCGCGTTGCTGCTGACCGCCGGACAGGGTCCTCGCGCGCTGCGACGCCTTGTCGGCTATGCCCACCGTATCGAGCGCCTGCATGACGCGCTGCTTTTCTTCGGCGGTCCACAGGCCGAACAGGCCGCGCAAAGGCGGAATGCGCCCCAGAAGCCCTAGCGCCGCATTGGTAAACAGGCTGAGCCGTCCGACCAGATTGAACGACTGCGCCACCATTCCGAGATCGGCGCGCGCGGCGCGCACCTCAGCCCCCAGGCGGCCATCGGCCTGCACCGTGCGGCCCATAACCGTGACGGGACCGGAGCCTTCGTCGCCAATGATCAGGCCGGACAGGCTGCGCAACAGGGTGGACTTGCCCGACCCCGACGGGCCGATCAGGCCGATGCGCTGCGGGCGATCCATGGTGAAGGAGATACTATCCAGTGCCTTGAAGCGACGCGCCGGTGCCGCACCCTGCGCCTTGAGCGCAAAGCTTTTCGACAGCGACTGAACGTCAACAAGGCTCGGCATATGCGCTCACGGGGCAACCCCGTCCCCCCTGCGCCGACACCTGAACGCAGTGCGGCGTTAACAAAGATGAACGCCGGAGTCTTGCCGAAGTTTGAGCGCTTTGGCAACCATCGCCTTTGCCGCGCGCAAAAGGTCGCAGCGCTTACGCCGCCAGTTGCATCACCTGATGCTGGGTAAAGCGGAAGTCGTTGAGCATATGAACCCCGAAGGAGTCCTCCCCGACCCAGATCACGCGCGCATCCACCTCGGCATCCACCAGACGGACCACCACGGTGTCGCCGGGCTTAAGCCCCGGTGTGACGCCGATACGTGCCCCGGTTTCGCTGATGTCATAGAGGCGCAGATTGCGCACCGTGCGGCCTGCCACCTCTATATCCACCGTCTCGGTCGAGGCGTAACGCGCGGCTACCCGTTTATCGACCAGCTCATCCAGAAGCGACGCCAGTTCGGTTTGCATATCGCGCGAAGCCCCCGCCATGTCCTGAGAAATGGCCTGCATGTCGTCGGCGGTGCGTTCCGTCCGGCGCGTGGCTTCGGGCAGCAGGTTGATGATGCGTTCGGCCTCGCGATTGCCCAGCGCGGCGCGCTCCAGATTGTGACGGATATTGTCAGCGGCCTGGCTCTGGGTCTTTACGGCATCAGCGACCGTGCGCGACGTCTGGGCCACCGACGCGATAATGCCGGTGACTTCTGACACAGAGCCGACCATGCTTTCGGCCGCCAGACGCACATCATTGATCTGGGCTTCGATTTCAGCGGTCGCGCGGCCCGTCTGATTGGCCAGCGATTTGACCTCTCCGGCCACGACCGCAAAGCCTTTGCCCGCATCGCCCGCGCGGGCCGCTTCGATGGTGGCGTTGAGTGCCAGCAGATTGGTCTGGGCGGCGATGTCCTGAATGAGGCGTGACACCTCACCGATGCGTTCGACAGCCTGCGTCAGGGCCTGCGCCATATCGCGCGAACGCTCCAGTTCTCCGGCCACGCGATCGGTCATTTCCGCGCTTTCGCCGGTGCGACGCGCGATCTCGCCAAAGCTCTGGCTCACCTCGGCCATACTGGCCGACACGCTGTCCACGTCGCGCGCTGACGCGCTCAGCCGCTCGATGGCTGCCGTCAGTTCCTCACGCGTTTTTTTGGCGGTCTGACTGAATTCACCGGTGGAATCGCCGACCGATGAGGACAGGGTCTGTACGGCATCCATGACGTCGGTGATGGCATTGCGGATACGTCCCGAAAGGGTATTAATTCGGTCTTTTTCTTTGATGATCAGTTCATTACGTTTCACATCATTGGCCGCGTCGGCGATTTTTTCGATGGTGCGGCGGCGGAAGAATTCCAGTGCGCGCCCGACCTGACCGATTTCATCCTTGCGCGTGGCTTCGGGCAGATTGGCATTCAGGTCCCTGTCCGCCAGATGGCGGATGTTCTGATCCAGCCCGTTAATGGCTTTCAGGATCGAATGGGCCAGCCCCAGCGCCATAAACACCGCCAGCAAAGCCGCCACCACGGTGACGGCCAGCAGGGCATAGAGGGTTGTAGAGAAGCCGCTGATCCGTTTCTGCAAAAGTCGATTCAACTCATTGGCTGAGGCTTGCCACAGGGCATCGCTTGCCTTGGCATAGGCGGTTTTGGCGCGGGTGAGTGACGTCAGATCGACGCCTGTCGCATGGCCCTGCGTCTGGATTTGGTGTGCCAGCGTCAGGGCTTCGGCTTCCAAAGCCTGCGCAGAGGCGTGGTAGGCGTCGCGCTCGGTCTTGAGCGTGGACAACAGACTACCGTTGGCGGCAATCGCTTTGTCGAGCGAGGTGATCTGGCCCTGCCAGGCGGCGCTGAACTGCCCCACGCCCACGACAAGGCTGGTCGTTTCCTCGGTGCTCAGGCTGGCCTTGGCCTGATAGGCTGCCATGTCATGCAGGACGGCAGAGATACGATTTAAGGCATCCGGCGCTTTGAAGGCCACGGAGTCCATCACGTAATAGCTGTCGATATCCGGATCGAGCGTCAGGTTGGAACGGTCGCTGAGGACGGTGAGCAGCGCCAGTGCCCCTTCGGCGTCCGGTGCTTTGGACAGGGCCTCGGCCTCGCTGGCCGCCAATGCCTTCAGGGCGGGGGCCTGCGGGTCAAGGGCCGGAACAGGCTCCGAACCGCCGGAAAGCTGCGCGGTCGTGGCGTTCAGAACGGGCCACACGGCGCGCATGGCTTCGACGCCTTGAATTTCCTTGCGCCCGAAATTGATGTCCTTCAGCGATTGCTGCACGAACAGATAGCTCATGAGCACAATCGGCACCAGAAAGACCCCGGTCATGATGATGAGCTTGCTGCGAATGCTAAGGGCGGTGAAAGACATGGCGTAATCCGGGCAGGGTGACTTATCGCAAAAGAACAGTGTTTTGGTTTCGGTTTCCTTAATGCCGCCAAGGGGCTCCCAAGTTTAAAACGGGACCAATTGTCACAAAAAACGCCTTTACAGTCAGGCGAAAATACCCGATATAGCCCGCTTCCGGCGGACCCCGACACATAGGTCGGCGCCCTGGGGCCCCAAGAGGTCGTTTCTCGAAGGGCTGGGCGTCGTTGAAACGCTGCTAACGCCGGTCTGGGTTTAACTTAACTTTACGGGGTATTGGCAGTGGCACACTTCCAATCGGCCCTGGACCTGGTCCGCGAGCAGTCACCGGAAAAGCCCGTCGCCCTTGTGCGACGTGAGCCTGTTTCCGTCGCAGCGCAATGGTTCCAGCGCCACTTCAATGGCGATGTTTTCTACGCGGTCAAGGCGAACCCTTCGTCGTGGGTGATTGAAACCCTGCTCGACGCCGGGATCGGTTCGTTTGACGTGGCCTCGATCAATGAAGTCAAGCTGGTGCGCGGCCTTGCGCCTGAGGCGCGTCTGGCCTTCATGCACCCGGTCAAATCGCGCCGCGCCATCGCCGAAGCCTATTCCGATTTCGGCGTAAAGACCTTCAGCCTCGATACCCACGAAGAATTGCAGAAGATCCTCGACGCCACGGGCGGCGCGAAGGACCTCAATCTGATCGTGCGTCTGGCCACGTCGGGCGAAGGCTCGAACCTGCCCCTGACCAACAAGTTCGGCGCCCAGCCCTATGAGGCCCCGGCGCTGTTGCTGGCCGCGCGTCAGGCGACGCAAGACCGCATGGGCGTCTCCTTCCATGTGGGTTCGCAATGTATGCGCCCGACGGCCTATGCGGCGGCCATGTCGGCGGCGTCGCGCGCGCTGGTCCGCGCCGGCGTGCTGGCGGATATTGTCGATGTCGGTGGGGGTTTCCCCTCGGTCTATCCGGGCATGGTGCCGCCGTCGCTGCCAGAATATATGGACGTCATCCATCGCGCCTTTGATGAAATGAAGGTGCATGAGGCGACAGAACTGTGGGCTGAGCCCGGCCGTTCGCTGGTGGCCGAATCGACCTCGATCTTGGCCCGCGTTGAGTTGCGCAAGGGCGACGCCCTTTATCTGAACGACGGGGCCTACGGCAACCTGTTCGACGCCACCCACGCCAAGTGGCCCTTCCCGGTGCGCCTGCACCGTGCGGAAGATGGGGATGAGCAACCGGAACTGAAGCCCTTCCGCTTCTACGGTCCGACCTGCGACTCCATCGACCACATGCCGGGGCCGTTCTGGCTGCCCGCCGATGTGGAAGAAGGCGATTACGTCGAAATCGGTATGCTGGGGGCCTATGGGGTCGCTATGACCACCGGGTTCAATGGCTATGGTCAGACCGAAACCGTCTTCCTCGACGACGCGCCGATGGCCTCGCTGTTCGGTCTGGGCCCGCGCTCGCTGAACGTGCCGCGCAGCCTTTTCGATAGCGTCGAAGAGAACAAGGTCGTGCGCCTCAACCGCCCCAAGGGTGGCAAGCGTGGCAAGAAGCGCAGCAAGTAGGGATTGTCCGAAAACCTTGATTTGCCAAGGCGGCCCCTATGCCCTATAGGGGCCGCGAGTTTTTTCAGCTTCTCTCCCCATCGCTCCGTCTGGGGGACAAAGAGTGCATGACGGGCGTCCACCTTCTTATCTCCAAAAGGACCAAGAGATGAACGCAACTACCCCCCAATCCAACCAAAAGGCCGCCCTGCTCCAGAACACTGTGGAGCACGTCGATATCACCTCTTACGATGCGCGCCCGATCATCGACTCGATGCGCAAGATGAGCTTCTCAAGCCGTGATACCGCCCGCGCCGCCGACATCTTCAACATGGCGCTGGAAGACAAGGACTGCTCGCCGTGGCTGATCCTCGCCGGTTCGACCTCGGCCGGTGGCTGTATGCACGTCTATCGCGACATGGTGAAGTTCGGCATGATCGACGCCGTGGTCGCCACCGGTGCCTCGATTGTCGATATGGACTTCTTCGAAGCGCTCGGCTTCAAGCACTATCAGGCCGCCGGTCAGGTGGACGATAACGTGCTGCGCGACAACTATATCGACCGCATTTACGATACCTATATCGACGAAGAAGAGCTTCAGGCCTGCGACCACACCATCCTTGAGATCGCAAACCGCCTTGAACCGCGCGGCTATTCCTCGCGCGAATTCATCTGGGAAATGGGCAAGTGGCTGTCGGAAGGCAATGCCAAGAAGGAAGGCTCGCTGATCCAGACCGCCTATGAGCAGGGCGTGCCGATCTTCTGCCCGGCCTTTGTGGACTCGTCCGCCGGTTTCGGCCTCGTCAAACACCAGAAGGAACGCGCGGCCGCGGGTAAGCCCTATCTGATGCTCGACGCCATTGCCGACTTCCGCGAACTGACCGACATCAAGATCGCGGCCGGCACCACCGGCTTGTTCATGGTTGGCGGCGGTGTGCCGAAGAACTTTGCGCAGGACACGGTTGTCTGCGCGGAAATCCTTGGCGTCGAAGCCGACATGCACAAGTACGCGGTGCAGATCACCGTCGCCGACGTGCGTGACGGTGCCTGCTCGTCCTCGACGCTGAAGGAAGCCGCCTCGTGGGGCAAGGTTTCGACCACCTACGAACAGATGGTCTTTGCCGAAGCCACGACGGTTGTGCCGCTGATCGGTTCGGACGCCTACCACCGTGGCGCGTGGAAGTCGCGCGAGAAGCGCAACTGGGCCAAGCTGTTTGCTTAAACCCTGAGTAAATGACGCCGATTTTTGAGAATAAGTCTTGATAATCGTTTGCTTAACGGTATCAAAATGCCATTAACCAAAGATCGGCGTCAGAGATCGCGATTTTTTTTTACTCAGCCTCTTCCCTTTTTCAAAATAGTAGCTATTTAGGCTTTAACGACGGTGACACACGTAATTGAGTCGCTGTCATAAGTTCGTCGCCGGGATCATCCCCCCCCCCCTCGAATCCGGCGGCATGCGCGGCCCTCTCTGCCCCCCAGAGAGGGCCGTTGTTATTTCGGCACTTGTGATGGGGCAGATCGGGATTTTTTCTGAATTTGCGCTCAACGTGCGTTTCGCGCGGGTCTGCCCCCCAAAGAGGGCTGTTGTTTCGGCGTCTGTGATGGGGCAGGCCGAGTTTTTTCATCCGAGATAAACGAATGCTCCCGCTTCGGCTTCGGTCAGCTTACGCCGCCCGGCGCAGGCGACGCGGCAGGGCGCGCAGCCGCGCCCACAGCTTCTTCTTTTCCGCTTCGGGATAGGGTTCCAGATTGCGGATAAACTCCTCCGCGCAGGCGCGCCACGAGAATTTCTCCGCATGGCGGCGCACGTGGGCGCGATCGAGCTTCAAGGCCTCGGTAATGGCGACACTGAGGTCGTCGTCGATGACGCCCGCCCCTGTGCCGGGGATCAGGTCAATGGGGCCGTGTGCCGGGAAGGCCGCCACCGGCGTCCCGCAGGCCATGGCCTCCAGAATGACGAGGCCGAAGGTATCGGTCAGGGACGGAAACACAAACACGTCGGAATCGGCGTAGGAGCGCGCCAGTTCCTCGCCAAAGCGCGCGCCGGTAAACACCGCGTCCGGATACTTTTCCTTGAGTTCCTCAAGCTGCGGCCCCTTGCCCACCACCACCTTGGTGCCGGGCAGGTCGAGCGACAGAAAGGCTTCGAGGTTTTTTTCGATGGCCACACGACCGATATAGGTCATGATGGGGCGCGGCAGATCGCCAAAGATCGGCTCAAGGTCCGGGCGGAACATCTCGGTATCGACGCCGCGCGTCCACGGTGAGATGTTCTTGAAGCCGCGCGCCTCAAGGTCTTTTTGCAGGGTGGGCGTCGCCACCATCACGCGGCCCGACGGCTTGTGGAACCAGCGCATATAGCCATAGCCCCAGCTCAGCGGAATGGGCAGGCGCGCCGACACATATTCGGGAAACTTGGTATGATAGGACGTGGTGAAGGGCATCTTCCATTCCATACACACGCGCCGCGCCGCAAGGCCCACAAAGGCTTCGGTGGCGATATGCACGGCATCCGGCTCATAGTCCTGGATGATTTCACGCACCTCTTCGTAGCAACCCAGCGCCAGCTTGACCTCAGGGTAATCGGGCCACGACACCGACTTGAACTGGGTATAGTCCACGATCTTGAATTCATGGCCGAGCTTTTCGCATTCGGCGATGACTCGTTTCATCGTCGTGACCACGCCATTGACCTGAGGGTCCCACGCATCGGTCGCCAGTAAGATACGCACAATCGTTTCCGTCTGTTGTCCTGACCCTCTTGTCTAAAGGGCATCGGGCGGTCTGTGAAGCATGATTTTATTTCACGCCTGCGACAGTGGCCACAGCGGTGGGGGAAATCCGGCGGCTTTTGCGCAGTTGCGAACGGCAAAGGGTGGATTTTTCAGGGCTTGCCGCCGCTTTTGTGGGGAGCGGGTTGTTGCGATGCACAAAAAGGCGCGTATAATCGCAACTATGGTACAAAGTCGCGTCAAACCCTCCAGCCCCTTGTCAACCGCGACGAATGACCGGAATGTGAGTAGCGTCCGCGCCCGTAAACAACACACCACGGGAGGCCAGCGCGCGGAGGCTGGAAGGCAGCTTATGAGCGATCGACCGAAAGACACGCCCAAGTCCCGCCGCACGCGGGTTCAGATTCTCGACACCGCCATGCGGCTGTTCGCCGAACTGGGCTATGACCGTGCGGGCAATGCCGCTATCGCCGAAGCCTGCGGCCTGACGCGCGGCGCCATGCTCTATCACTTCCCGACCCGCGAAGCGCTGGTCGAAGCCGCCGCCTGGCATATCCACGCCGCGCGCGAAGCCGCCTTTGAGGCCGAAGCGGGCAAGCTGAAACCCGGTCAGGATGCGCTGGACGGGGCCATTGATGCCTACTGGCGTCTGCTCAGTTCGGTGCCGTTTGCCGCCTTTCTGGCGCTGGAGCGTGCCGCGCGTCAGGACGAAGACGTAGCGAAGGCCATCCGCCCGGCGCAGGAAGCCTTTGACCGCGGGGCCATGGGGCGTGCCACGCCGGGCTTTATCACCGCGGGTGTCGATGCCCGTTTTCAGGCCAGTCGTGACCTCGCCCGCTTTGCGCTGGATGGTCTTCACCGGGCCGCCCTGACCTATGATCAGCCCGAACGCATCGAAAACCTGCTCAATGTCATCAAGCGCGCCGTGCATATGCTGAACCGCAAGGGTGATGTGACGGACCTCTGGGTCGATTGAGAGCGGTCTGAGAAAACGGCTGACTTTCGGGCGCGTAAAAGATATTAGCCACGAAAAACACGAAAAGACACGAACGCCATATTGTTCGTGTCTTTTCGTGTTTTTCGTGGCCCATCCTTTTCGAAAGCTCACCATGCGTCAGTTGCTGCGTTCCAAGATCCACAACGCCTACGTCACCGAGGCCAATCTGGCCTATATCGGGTCTATCACCATAGACGAGGACCTGATGGATGCCGTCGGCCTGTGGGAAGGTGAGCGCGTGCTGGTGGTATCGAACACGTCGGGCGCCCGGCTGGAAACCTATGTCATCACCGGTGAGCGCGGTTCAGGCAAGATCGCCATGAACGGTGCCGCCGCCCATCTGATCAACGAATCTGAACAGATCATTATCATGGGTTTTGAGCTGACCGACGCCCCGATTATCCCCAGAGTCGTGCTGGTCGATCGTCAGAATCGGGTTGACCGCTACCTCAGCGAAACCCCCTCGACGATTCTCTAACAGGACTCTTTTTTAGGGGTATTTTTGCCTTTCGCGCCCAAACCCTTGTGGCGCTTGGCATAATGTTTTTTTTAGGATTTTGTTAACGAAAAACTTCGCCTCTGCGGCGACTTGGCCGTTGACGATGCGATCCGATTATGGCCCCATATAGGGGCTGACGGCGGTCTTCGACACTATATCTAGTTGTCTTGGGTCTGACCTTCGGTGCTCCGGGGGCGGAGCGGTTTTCTCAGGCATACCAGGTGAGTGTGACGATGTCGGCAAATGATGCGGCGGCGAAGGTTCAGGGTGCGGCGTCTGTTAAGGGTACGCTCAAGGTGCGTCCCAAGGAGCGTCCGGAGTTCAAGCTGATCAAGACGGTCGTGACCGATCCGTCCAAGGACGACAAGCTCACCGACTTTGGCAAGAAGACGCTCGACGACCGTTATCTGCTGGCCGGTGAAACCTATCAGGACATGTTCGCCCGCGTCGCCACGGCCTATGCCGACGACGCCGAACACGCCCAGCGCATCTATAACTATATTTCGAACCTGTGGTTCATGCCGGCGACGCCGGTCCTGTCGAACGGCGGGGCCAAGCGCGGCCTGCCCATCTCCTGCTTCCTCAATTCCGTGCCCGATTCGCTCGAAGGTATCGTGAGCGTGTGGAACGAAAACGTGGCGCTGGCCTCCAATGGCGGTGGTATCGGCACCTATTGGGGCGGCGTGCGCTCCATCGGCGAAAAGGTCAAGGGCGCGGGCCAAACCTCAGGCATCATCCCCTTCATCCGCGTGATGGACTCCCTGACGCTGGCCATTTCGCAGGGCTCCCTGCGCCGGGGTTCGGCTGCTGTCTATATCGACATCTTCCATCCGGAAATCGAAGAATTCCTCGAAATCCGCAAGCCGTCGGGCGACTTCAACCGCAAGGCGCTCAACCTGCACCACGGTATCTCGATCACCGATGAGTTCATGGAAGCCGTCCGCGACAGCGCGCAGTTCGGCCTGCGCTCACCCAAGAATAACGAGATCATCCGCTATGTGGACGCGCGCGCCCTGTGGCAGAAGATCCTCGAAATCCGCATGCAGACGGGTGAGCCCTATCTGATCTTCGCCGACACCGTGAACCGCTCTATGGCCCCGCACCAGCGCGAACTGGGCCTGAAGGTCAAGCAATCGAACCTGTGCGCCGAAATCATGCTGCACACGGGTAAGGACCATCTGGGCCATGAGCGCACCGCCGTGTGCTGCCTGTCCTCGGTCAATGCCGAAACCTTCCTCGAATGGCGCGACGAACCGCGCTTCATCGAAGACATCATGCGTTTCCTCGACAACGTGCTGGAAGACTTCATCCAGTCGGCCCCGGACGCCATGTCGGCCGCCGTCTATTCGGCACAGCGCGAACGCTCGGTCGGCCTCGGCCTGATGGGCTTCCACTCCTTCCTGCAATCGCAGGGCGTGGCCTTCGAATCGGCCATGGCCAAGTCGTGGAATATGCGCCTGTTCAAGCACCTGCGCCGCGAAGCCGACAAGGCCTCGGTCAAGCTGGCTCAGGAGCGCGGCCCCTGCCTCGACGCCGAAGAACGCGGCGTGATGGAACGCTTCTCGCACAAGCTGGCTATTGCCCCCACCGCTTCGATCTCGATCATCTGCGGCGGCACCTCGGCGGGCATCGAGCCGATCCCGGCCAATATCTATACCCACAAGACCCTGTCGGGCTCGTTTGCGGTGAAAAACCCCTTCCTGCAAAACCTGCTGGCTGAAAAGGGTCTCGATACGCCGGAAACCTGGGACTCCATCGTCGAGCACGAAGGCTCGGTGCAGCACATCGACGCCCTCAGCGAAGACGAAAAGGCCATCTTCAAGACCGCCTTCGAAATCGACCAGCGCTGGGTGGTGGAACTGGCCGCCGACCGTGCACCGGAAATCTGCCAGTCGCAATCGCTCAACATCTTCCTGCCGGGCGATGTAGATAAGTGGGACCTGCACATGCTGCACTGGACGGCGTGGGAACAGGGCGTCAAGTCGCTCTACTATCTGCGCTCCAAGTCGGTGCAGCGCGCCGCGTTTGCTGGCTCCGAAGGCAAGGCCGCCGCGGTGTCGATGGCCGCTGCGGGCAAAACGGACTACGAGGAATGTTTGGCTTGTCAGTAAGCAGGGCCTCAGGCCCTGCACCCGAAACCGAGAGCCAGTTTCAAAGGCCGGAGCCCCCGCTTCGGCCTTTTGCTATAGAAACGAAATGACCAATATTATTCGCGCCGATTACCGCAACCCGGCCCATGCCGAGGCCATTGTCGCTCTCATGCAGACCTATGCGCAGGACACTATGGGCGGCGGTGAGGCTCTGGCCGAGGGCGTGACATCGGTACTGATCGAGCGCCTCTCTGCCGTGCCGGGGGCGGTGTCGCTTCTGGCCTTTGCCGATGCACAACCGGCAGGTCTGCTCAATGCCTTTGCCGGGTTTTCAACCTTCGCTGCGCGGCCCCTGCTTAACATCCATGACCTGATCGTCGCCCCGGCGTTTCGCGGGCAGGGCGTGGCTCGTGCGCTGATGGCTGAGGCCGAAGCGATTGCCCGAGAACGCGGCTGCGCCAAGCTCACCCTTGAGGTGCTGGAAGGCAATGCAACAGCGCAACGGCTCTACCAGTCTCTGGGCTATGGCGATTACGTGCTGGACCCGGCCATGGGCCGAGCTCTGTTCTGGCAGAAGAGGCTCTAACGGCCTTTGTGTACGTCGCGGAACAGCAGCATATCCTTGATCTGCGCGGCGCGTTTGTCGTCGAACCCGCAGCGTTCCGGTCCGGCCTGCGGATTGGCAAAGGTGCCGAACAGCATGTCCCACAGCGGCAGGCCGTAATTCTGTTTGTGATGACCGTACTGGTGATGCACGCGGTGCATTTCCGGGCGTTGGGTGATGTAGCCGAGCCAGTGCGGGGTGCGCTGATCGGCGTGGGCGACCAGATCAAACACGCTGACCAGTATCAGCGAAAAGGCCAGCGACAGACCGCTGACGCCCAGGACCCCATAGGCCACCACGGCGTTGAGCAGGGCCGCCATAAACGCATCGACCGGGTGAAGATAGAAGGCCGTCAGCGCTTCGATACGGCGCGGGGCGTGGTGTAGCTGATGCACAAAGCGCCACAGCGTATCCGAGATATGCGTGGCGCGATGCCACCAGTAGGCCAGGAAGCTGGAGACCAGAAAGGCGATAAACCCGCCGCTCAGCGGATCTACCTGCGCTTTCAGATCAAACAGCGACCATTGCGAAATCAGCCGATCAAAGACAACACCGACCGCTACGACCGCCAGAAGACTGGCCGCGTTGAGGCTGCCGGCCAGGATGCGCCAGCGCCGGTCACAGCGGGCTCCGGAGGCCGGGGCAATGACTTCGCGCGTAAATATCAGAACAAACAACAGCCCTGTGATGGCTATGACGCCCAGCAACAGCATCCCTGTCTCCCCCGTTTTGGATTTGATAGCACAGATCATCCAAAGGTCCACCTGCGCCGTTGACTCGCTTTGCGGCGCGAAGCTACTAAGGGCGCACCCAAAATCCATTATAAAAAGCGATTTCTAATGCCAGTGACATTGACCGCCTTCCTCGAAGGCCAGAGCGACCTGCCGCAAAGCCTCAAAACCCTGATCACCGCCATGGCCGAGACCTGCGCCGTGATCGGCCGCACGGTGAACCTCAGCGCCGTCAACGATCTTCAGGGCGCGCTGGAACAGGAGAACGTGCAGGGCGAGGTGCAGAAGCAGCTCGATGTCATTGCCAATGACATCATGCTCGAAGAAGCGCGCTGGAAGGGCGTGGTGCGCGGTCTGGCCTCCGAAGAGATGGACGACTATGTGGCCTTCGATAAGGGCGACTACCTGCTGTTTTTCGATCCTATCGACGGGTCGAGCAATGTCGATGTCAACGGCGTGGTCGGTACCATCTTCTCCGTCCTGCCCGCGCCGCAGGGTGATCTGAGCTTAAGCGACTTCCTGCGTCCGGGCCGCGATCAGGTGGCGGCGGGCTACGCAGCCTATGGCCCGCAGACCATTCTCGTCCTCACTGTGGGCAAGGGCGTCGTAGCCTTTACGCCGGATGCCGACGGCGTGTGGATACAGACCAAGACTGCCATGACGGTTCCGGCTTCGGCGCGCGAATTTGCCATCAACATGTCCAATCACCGCCATTGGTTCCCCGGCATTCAGCGCTATATCGACGAATGCGTGGCCGGTAAGGACGGCCCGCGCGGCGCCGATTTCAACATGCGCTGGCTGGCGTCTATGGTCGGCGACGTGCACCGCATTCTCACGCGCGGGGGTATTTTCATGTATCCGGGCGATACCAAGCGCGCCGAGGGCAAGCTGCGCCTGATGTACGAAGCCAACCCTATCGGCTTCCTGATCGAGCAGGCGGGCGGCAAGGCCACCAACGGCACCACGCGCATCCTCGACCTTCAGCCGACCGGCCTGCATCAGCGCACGGGCGTGGTGCTGGGCTCGGCCGAAGAGGTTGAGCGTGTGGCGGAATATCTTAACGGTTAATACCAAGAGTCATTGAAAATGACTCTTGGTATTTCATTCGAGACTGTCTCATGTCGCTAATACATATGAGACAGTCTCGTCTCTTCAACGGCCGGATGCGGTCAGCATCTTCGGCCGTTGGTAAAATCAAGCCGTAAAAATCGTCTGAAAGCCGCCATAAATCAGGCGCTTGCCATCAAACGGCATGTCCATCTCGGCCATGCGCGGATCGGCCTGCGCCTTTTCCCAGGCGATATTGCGGACCTCTTTTGACGGCCAGACGACCCACGAAAAGACCACGACCTCGCCCGCTTCGAGCTTTACGGCCATGGGCAGCGAGGTCAGCTTGCCGTCCGGCACGTCATCGCCCCAGTTTTCGACCACGGCCAGCGCGCCCAGTTCCTTGAACAGGGTGGCGGTGACCTGCGCGGATTTCAGATAGGCGTCGCGGTTTCCGACTTTGATCGGACAGACAAAGCCATCGACATAGGTGGTGGGGGTCTCAGACATGGGGGGCGTCTCCTCTGTTGGGAGGCACCAGCCTAAGGCTCTGTGGATAAAATGCCAATGGGTCTGGATCATTATGATTTCTGGTAGAAACATAATGATCCAGATTCTATTTCGCCCCTCGCCGGGCGGTGGCTTTGCCACCTTGGCCGCCGCCTCAATGGCGGCTTGAGCGGAAGGATTACTAAGAAATCATTCCGCTCTATTTTCGACCAGCACCTGAAACCCGCCATAGACCAGCTTGGCCCCGTCAAAGGGCATGTCTTCGCTGGGCTGCATCCGCGGGTCGTCCATGATCTTTTCATTGGCTTCGTCGCGCGCCTCTTTGGAGGGCCACATCACCCACGAAAAGACCACGCTGTCCGACAGCTTGCCGCGCGCCGCATTGCGGAAGGAGACGCCTTCGTCGCCTTCGGGCAGGTCGTCGCCCCAGCATTCCACCACCTGAAGCGCGCCATATTCCTTGAACACTTCGGCGGCGGTTTCGGCCATCTTCTTATAGGCGGCGCGGTTTTCCTTCGGAACCGGGATCAGGAATCCATCGACATAGGACATGCTCAGGCCTTTCCCAGCAGGGTTTTCAGTTCGGCAATAACGCTGCGGTAGGAGTCGCGTTTGAAATGCACCACGCGCTCGATCACCTGATCGAGGTCACACCATTCCCAGCGGTCAAATTCCTGCTCGCCGTGCGCCTGCAGGTTCACTTCGCTGTCGGGGCCATTAAAGCGCACAAAGTACCAGATTTGCTTCTGGCCCTTGAAATTGCGACCGATCTTCTTCTGCGCCAGCACTTCGGGCGGGAAGTCATAGACGATCCAGTCTGAGGTACAGCCCAGAATGTCGATGGTGCTCAGGCCGGTTTCCTCATAAAGCTCACGCCGGGCGGCGGCTTCAAGGTCTTCGCCGGCATCGACGCCGCCTTGCGGAAACTGCCAGGCGTAGTCGCCGCTCATACCGAAACGGTGGCCGATCCACACCTTGTCCTGCGCATTGAGGACGACGATGCCCACATTGGGGCGGTACTCAGATAAATCCTTGCTCATCGCCTCATAATAGCGGAAGCGGGGGCCAGTTGAAGCCCTTTTTGTTCAAGGCTCTGCGTCCATTTGATCGCCACGGCCAGCGTCACCGGATAGGCAAAGCCCGACCCCAGCGCACGGCCGCGCGCCTTGGCCTGCGCTTCGATGGCCGCCAGTTGCGCATTGATGCTCTGCGAATTGATCTGGGCGTCGATCACCCGATCGGCCGAAGCGCGCGTCCAGCCGCCGCCGACATCGCGCGCCTGACCGTCGTCAATAAAGGCCACGCCGCGCGCCTTCATCACATTGAGAAAGGCCGTCATCGAGCCTTTGTCGCGTAAGTAAGCGCTGCCCTGATAGTTCATCACGCCGAAATAACCGGTGGCGCGCCCCATCAGCCAGTTGAGGCTGGCGTTCATATCGTCAGGACGCTGCCCGACCAGCAACGTGCGCGGGCCGGGATCGGTGTCGGGATAGTTGGTCGGCTCCATCGGAATTTCGATCAGCACCTCATGGCCCTGCGCGCGGGCGGCGTCGATCCAGCCTTGCAGCCCTTCGGCGTGCGGCACGAAGGACAGGGTGACTTCGGCGGGCAGTTGCTCGATGGCGGCCTTGGTGGTGGTCGGGTTGAGCCCCAGCCCGCCGACGATCAGCGACACCATCGGCTTGCCATTCGACTTGAACGGGCGCGCATAGGCCGAAGCCGGAACGCGACCGTCCGAGGCAATGGCGGGCAATGGACCGTTGGGGCCATTTTGCGACAGACCGGCAATCGGGGCGGGGGCGAGCGGCGAAGCGGGCAGCTTATTGGCGCTGCCGACCGTTACCGGCGCGCCGTCATTGGGCAGGGTGATGACCGCTGTGCCGTCGGCGGGCCCGGCCTCGCCATTGGCGTTGAACTGATCGGCGGAGGCGTCCTTGAACAGGCCCAGCGAATCGAGCGTGAAGGCCTGAAGCCCGGAGGCCGCGTCATCAGCGGTGGCCGCAGCGGGCGCATGGGCGTCGGCCTTAGGGGCTGCGGTGGTCGCCGCCGCGATCTGAATGGTCGGGTTGCCGGCTTCCGGATCGGACAGGCTCAAAAACAGCGCGCCGCCGCCGATAAACAGCCCCAGCGCCATCAGCGGCGCGGTATAGGGCTTTTTCAGTACGTCGAGCGCGGCGGGACCTAAGCCCTTGACGCGGCTCATCAGCCCGCCGTCCTTGCGGAACAGCGGCGAATTGGACAGGGACGGGAGCTTTGGTTTGGCGAACATGGAGCGTGTGTGACCCAAATTTTTTGTCGCGCTTCTTGGGTCCGAAAACCGGTGTCCACTTTTCGGGAAGCACGAAAAACCCTGCCCGCACCCACGGCGGACAGGGTTAATATGCGCTAACGGCGGTTAACAAAGCCTAACGAGGGGTGAACTTTGTGCGTTTAACTAGGAAATCGAAATTGTGGACGACTAGCTTGAATGGCAGGTTATTTGTTTCCACCGATACCTCGCCCGAATATGAAACCTAGAGCGGCGGTGGCCAATGTAAGGCATTTATCGATCATTTGCTTCCAAAGCTCGACGTTATCGCCACCTTTAGATGCTAAATATGCGCACACGCCTGCGAAGACCAACGCTAGAAATAGAGCGCTCATTGCTGCAAATGTTGAAGCTAATCCATCATTTCCAAAAAATTGACCTAGCCAACCTTTAGAAATTTTTAGCATTTCACGCTGGTGAGAGTTGTTCTCACGGGCTAAATCTAGCTGAAATTGATGAGCTTGCCCCATAGTGTCAGCAAGCTCATCGTCACTTTCAACTTTAGCAACGATCCCAGATTTTGCTCTAGTCCGTTCAGACACCATATTCTTTTGATAGCCTGACGTTGATAGCAGGTACGGACATTGCAAAGAGCTTGGAGAGTTGCGTTACCGATAGCTCTTTCCAATACTTGTCCAGCATAAATCTGGGAGCAAGCAAATTGCCAGCGAACTCATTCGCCTCAATTTCGTATGGATCGCGAGACGACATTTCATCGCGCATCAAAACTTTATAGTCGTTCGACTTGGCCCATTCCCGATGTAAAATGTAATGGCCAAGTTCATGTGCTACTGTAAACGTCTGTCGCAGAGGGAATTCCTCTTCATTGACGTAAATGGCGTTATCGTCACAATCATAAAAACCAGAGATGCGAGAATTAGCGGCGTCAAAACGTGCAAAATAAACCCGTAACCCCAGTTGACGGGCTATTTCAACAGGGTCAACAGGGGGCTCTTTTATGTCAAAGCGCTCAATGATCTCTTTGGCGGAGTTCTTTGCTCGCCGAATGTCAAATTCATAAGCCATTGAAACCTCCTTTCATGAGTCGTGACTGCGAGGGTGAATCTTTTGGTGTCAACCTTAAAATTCACTTGACGTTACCTATATGTTCGCATTTGGGGCAACCCGCAACACTTAAGTGTTGTGGGAATGTGAAGTTTGGATCAATTTTTGTGAACAAATAACGAACATTTGAGGTATGTGCAAATTTCTACCTCGACTCAAGCGAATTGTACCTTCTTCCCCGAATGCGGGGATAACTCACCTGAACGGCGGCTCATCAAACGCGCGGAGCTTGCGCGAGTGCAGCTTTGAGCCGGCCTGACGCAGCAGGTTGATCGTCTCAAAACCGATGTCGATATGCTCGGCAATGGCGCGTTCATAGAAGTGATTGGCCTGACCCGGCAGTTTCAGTTCGCCGTGCAGCGGCTTATCCGATACGCAGAGCAGCGTCCCGTAGGGCACGCGGAAGCGATAGCCCTGAGCGGCCAGTGTCGCCGATTCCATGTCGATGGCCACGGCGCGGCTTTGTGAGAACAAAAGCGCTGAAGACGAATAGCGAAGCTCCCAGTTGCGGTCGTCGGTGGTGACCACCGTGCCGGTGCGCAGGCGCTTTTTGAGGGCGTCGCCGTCCTGACCGGTGATGTTGACCGCTGCCTGTTGCAGGGCGACCTGCACTTCGGCGATGGGTGGGATGGGGATTTCGCGCGGCAGCACGTTATCCATCACGTGATCGTCGCGAAGGTAAGCGTGAGCCAGCACGTAGTCGCCGATACTTTGCGACGGACGCAGGCCGCCGCAGTGACCGATCATCAGCCACACATGCGGGCGCATGACGGCGAGGTGGTCGGTGATGTTCTTGGCATTGGCCGGGCCGACGCCGATATTGACCAGACTGATGCCCTGACGGTCGGGCGACAGCAGGTGATAGGACGGCATCTGGAATTTCCGCCAGGGCGAATTGGCGATCAGCTCCAGCGGGTTCGGCGTGTCCTTGGTGATGACGATGCCGCCGCAGCAGGACAGGGCCGTATAGGGGCTGTCCGGGCGCTTGAGCTGCTCCAGCGCGTAGGCGACGAACACATCGACATAGCGATGATAGTTGGTCATCAGGATGTAGGACTGGATATGCTCGGCCGGGGTGCCCGTATAGTGTTTCAGGCGGGCCAGCGAAAAATCGGTGCGCAGGCCATCGAATAGGGCGAGAGGACGATGCCCTTCGGCATCCAGAAGCTCCATGCCGTCGGCGACTTCGTTGCCGATCAGGGCCAGTTCGGTGGTCGGGAAGTGCCGCGCCAGATCGAAGGCCGAGACGCTGTTGAGGTCAAGGCCCGCGCCATCCAGCACGTAAGGGTAAGGGATTTCCTGATCCGAGACGCCGACGCTGATTTCGGCATTGTAGTCGGTCTGCAGCAGCTCAAGCTGCGTTCGGATCTCTTCGCCGAACAGGTCCGGGCGGGTGATCGAGGAGGAATAGGTGCCGGGCCGCGAGAAGCGGGCAAAGGCGCGGTTGACGACCGGGTGGCGCAGGTGCAGCGGCGCGTCGTCGTCTTCTTCATCGACGCCCTTCCACACAACGATCAGGCGCGGGTAACAGTATCGGCCCTGTTCACGGGCGGCTTTCGACGGTTTGCTGCGGTCAGTGAGATAGGCCTGAAGATCGGTTTGCAGCGCCTTGACGGCGGCGACGTAGATTTCTCTCAGGCGGGCGACGGCCTCGGCGGCGGTCAGATTTTCGAAACGGTGGCTTTCGGCGCCACGAGCCGCTTTTCTTTGCTTTTCCATATTCCATTGTGCCACGCCTTTTTCCCTGTGAAAAGACCATGGCCCACACATTTTGTAATCCGGTTACAGGCGGCGTGAGGAAGATATGGGTCGTTCTTTTTTATACCTCCCCAACTTGTTGGGGAGGTACAAGGCGTTACAGATTCGCTTTCAGAAAGGTGTCGCAATCGGCGCGCAGCGGGCCCTTGCCGCGAAACGGAATAGAATAGGCCGCGGCGCAATCCGAATGGCTCAATCCCTCATAGACGATCAGTTGCGACGACGTACCGACCTTTGTCAGCGCCGCGTCGAGATTGACCGAATTGCTCAGGCGGCACACCGTATCGGCGCGGCTGTGCTGAAGCAGGAAGCGGGTCGTGCTTTTGGTGGCGTGCTGGATCGGCTGCGTTTCCAGCGGGCGCGGAAAAGTGCCGAAGCTGTTGCGGGTGGCATCCACATCGAAGGGATAAAAGTCATAGGGCCCAGATACGCCGATGGCCACCCGGATGGGATTGGAGGCCAGCGGATCGAACCGCAGGAACTGCTCATCCAGCGCCAGCATGATGGCAATATAGGCCCCGGCGGAATGGCCCATGACGCCCAGACGCGCTGCATCGCCGCCCCAGGTAACGGCCTGCTTTTGCACATGGCGCACAGCGGCTGCGGCGTCCTGCATGAAGTCCGGGAAGACGACTTCCGGATAGAGGCGATAATCGGCGACGACCACCAGATAGCCCAGCGAGGCCAGCGAGCGGCCCATCCACGCATAATCGGTCTTGCTGCCCGAATCCCAGTTGCCGCCGTAGAAGAAGACCAGAACGGGCCAGCCCTTCGGCGGCTTCGTTCCGGAAGTCGGGGCATAGACGTCGTAGCGCTGGCGCACCTTATCGCCATAGGCGACATCCTGCGCCACCCGGCGGGAGCCGCCATCCTTGGGCGTCAGGGTGTTGAAGGCCGACAGGGTGGAACAGCCCGACAACAGCAGGCCCAGACCGCTACCGATGACAAGGCCGCCCAGCAGCCGACGTTTGTTGAGGATCATGCGGAACCTTTGCGACGGATTTTGCGCACAGTTGCGTGAAGATGCCAAATTGTGACATTGAGTGTGACCAACACTATCCTAGTATGGCCCTAAATAGACCATACGGATTTCAGGGAGCTTTGGACGTGCATAAGCGAGACTTTCTTCTGGGCGCCGCGGCAGCGGCCTTTGCGGCCCCTGCGCTGGCGCAAACCCCTGCGGCGAAAGCCGACATCCCGCGGGAATGGATAGACGCCGACACGGGCCACCGCCTTGTGCGCCTGTCGGACGAGGACAATTCCAAATCCCTGTACTTCCATGACAACGCCTTTACGGCGGATGGCAAGTGGATGATTTTCGACAGCCCGTCCGGCATCCAGATGGTCGAACTGGCGACGCGCAAACTGCGCCAACTGACGCCGAAAGGCTATGGCAGCCTGATGGTGTCGCGCACGAAGAACATCTGCTACGCGCGCAAATTCCCCGGCGGCGAAAAGAAGAGCGCCGACGACAAGGGCCGTGCCGGTATCGAGATCGTCGCCATCGACATGGATACGGGTAAGATCCGCACCATCGCCAAGGACATCAAGGGCTATGTGACGACGGTCAATGCCGACGATACCTTGCTGGCGGGCACCTGGGCCGAGCGCGAATATCAGCTTCAACCGGGGCCGAAGGTCGCCAATACGGATGGCGGCTATAACGCCATTGGCCCTGACGGTAAGCCGCTGAGCTTTCAGGCGGCCAAGGAGGTGCGCATGGCCGAGCGGCTGGCGCAGAACATCCCGATGGAGATTTTCACGCTGGATATCCAGACCGGCGAACGCAAGGTGGTCACCGCCTCGACCGACTGGCTCAACCATGTGCAGTTTTCGCCGACCGATCCGCACCGCCTTATGTATTGCCACGAAGGGCCGTGGCACAGCGTCGATCGCATCTGGACGATCAGGACCGACGGCACGGGCAAGGAAAACGTCCATAAGCGCATGATGAATATGGAGATCGCCGGGCACGAATTCTTCGCGTTTGACGGCGAACGCATCCTGTATGATCTGCAAACGCCGCGCGGTGAGGACTTCTGGCTGGCCAGCTATGATCTCAAAACGCACAAGCGCATCTGGTATCATATGGAGCGCAACGAATGGTCGGTGCACTTCCAGATCAGCCGTGACGGTAAGCGGTTCGCCGGTGACGGGGGTGATGCGGATATGGTCGCGCGTGCGCCGGATGGCAAATGGCTCTATCTGTTCCAGCCGGAGATTATCGACGACCTCGGCGTCTCAGCCCCCAATGCGGCGGAACTGGTGCGGCCGGGCGTGCTGCGCGCCACCAAGCTGGTGAACCTCAAGACGCATAATTATAGCACCGAGCCGAACCTGCAATTCACACCGGACGGCAAATGGATCGTCTTCCGCTCCAATATGCACGGTCCCATCCACGTCTATGCGGTGCAGGTGGCGAAGGGGTGATCTACCCCCGGACCAGCGTGCACCCGGCGGAATAGACCAGCAGCAGAGACGGCGCCGGGGGTGTCGAGGGCAGGGGCGTGCCGTTTTCGCGATAGGCAAAGCCGCCGATGCGATAGATGCCGGCCTGGGTCTCATCGCGCTGCGCCGTCTGCGGGCGTACCTGCCCGACGATTTCGACCAGCGCGCGGTCATAGAGCTTAAGGCCGGAAAACTTCGATTTACGCATGGACGCACTCCCTGCACAAACCGTGAACGATCAGGGTTAATGCCGGGTTAACCGACGCGCAAAGGCAGGGCTTTCGGCCCACGCAGCGACAGGCTGGGCTTGAACTGTGGCTCGGCGGTCAGTTCGAGTTTTTTGAAGCGCGACAGAAGCGTCGCAAAGGTCGCCTCCATATTCATGCGCGACAGGTGGTTACCCAGGCAGAAGTGCGGCCCGGCGGCAAAGGCCAGATGGCGGTTGGGTGTGCGCGCGATGTCGAAGCGGTCGGCGTCGGCGAAGGCCTCCGGGTCGCGGTTGGCTGAGGCGTAGAGCAGACCGATCTTCGTGCCCTTGGGTATCTCCCAGCCGTTGATTTCCATGTCCTCTGCCGCAAGGCGATGGAAGAAGGGCAGCGGCGCGTCGTAACGAAACATCTCCTGAATGGCCGTTGGCATCAGGCCGGGATCGGCGCGCAGGCGCTGAAGCTGATCCGGGTGGGTCAAGAGCGCCGTCAGGCCGTTACCCATGGCGTCGATGGTCGAGCCGTGCCCGGCCATCAGGATCAGCATACAGGTCGAGATATATTCATCCTCGCTCAGTTCGCCCGCGTCCCAGCGTCTCAGCAGCCGCGAAATCAGGTCGTCCTGCGGGCGTTTACGTCGCTCATCAGACAGGTCGATCAGGTAGTCATAAAAGGTCTTCGTGGTGCGTTCGGCCAGCGCCTTGCGCTTATCGGTGCGGTCGATATCAAAATACTGCACGATGTCCTCAGACCACTCGCGCAACTGCGCGCAGTCTGCGTCCGGCACGCCCAGAAAGCGCCCGATGACGCGCCCCGGCACATGCACGGCCAGATCGTTGATAAAGTCGAACTCTGAGCCCACCGCGTCGAACAGTTCCGATACATAGGCCTCGACCCCGGCTTTCAGGCGCTCGACCTGAGACGGGGTGAATTCACCGAACACCAGCCGTCGCAGGCGCTGATGCACGTCACCATCGGAATTGAGCAGGGAAAACTGCACAAAGCGCGCGTGGTAAGGCATGTCGTGCCAGTTCTGGGCGCGGCGATCGGCGGCGATCTCTTCGGCGCTCAGACGATGGTCGAGCGATCGAAGTGACAGGGGATTGAGGGCGGCGGCCTGTACGTCGGCAAAGCGCGAGAACAGCCAGATATCAAACGGCGCAAAGTAATAGGGCGCGCTCAAAGCCCGCAGACGCGCATAGGCCGGATAGGGGGTGCGGGTGAATTCGGGCCCCAAGGGATCGAAGAGGGCGGGATCGGCAGCAGACGGATCGGGCAAACGCATCGGACGAACCTGTGCGGGCGGTTAAGCCGTGTCAAGCTTTCGCGGGGTGTCAAATGAAATGGATTTGCTAAACCGTCGGAATAACAGCATATTGCGAAGCCTGAACATACCCTCAGGGCCCCGCCGGATGATACCGCCTGAGCTGCACATCCTGATTGTCGATGACAATCGCGGCGACGCGGTGCTGCTTACCCGTGCTTTGAAGTCGGTGTTGCGCGAGGCGGTCATTGAGACGGCCCCATCGGGCGAGCAAGCCTTGCAGCGTCTGCGGGGTGAAGGGGAATATAGCGGAAAACCTGTACCTGTTCTGGTTCTGCTCGATTGCCATCTGCCGCGCCTCAGCGGGTTTCAGGTGCTGGAAAAGGTCCGCACCGATCCGGCTTTGACACAGGTGCGTATTTTGCTGATGTCCGGTCTGGTCACGCCGGAGCATGTGGCCGAAGGCGAGCGCTGCGGTTCGGACGGCCATATCGAAAAGCCCGACACCCCGCACGCCTTCGACGATCTGGCTCAGGCTTTACGCGGATTAACGATGGACGCCTCCGGTCGCGGCGCGCCTTTTCGCTTCCCGGACGGCCTGCCGAACAGTCTCTAAAGCGATGTGCGGAAAAGTGTGAGCGGTTTTCCGCAAAAACATCGCGACAAAACAAAAATTTAGAGCGAAATGGCGTTTCTACCTAAAGTCATTTCGCTCTAAAACTCAGGCCTTGGGCAGGCTGAACGAGATGGCCGTGCCGTCATCCGATGAGCCGATACCGATCTGGCCACCGTGCATCAGGACGATCTTGCGGGCCAGGGTCAGGCCCATGCCGGCGCCGTCATAGACATCGTCATTGTGCAGTTTGCGCAAGGGCCGGAATACGTCGTCATGGAACATTGGGTCGATACCGATGCCGTTGTCGGTGATCGAAATCCAGTAGGCCTGCTCGGTCTCTTCGCAAGCGATGTCGATGATCAGCGGCTGATTGCGACGGCGGAATTTGATGGCATTGTCGATCAGCATGTAGAACAACTGATACAGGCGATTGGGGTCGCCCGTGACCTCCGGCAGATTGCCCGCGTTCAGCGTACCGCGAATCATGTCGAGATCGGTCTGACGGTTCATATGCACGCGCGCGACGATCTCTTCCACATCGACCTTCTGATCCAGACGCGGCACGGTGTTGAGGCGTGAGAACTGAAGCAGGCCGTGCAGGATTTCCTGTAGTTTCTCACCACTTTCCAGAACCATGGACAGGTTGGTGCGC
Organism: Asticcacaulis excentricus; assembly: GCF_003966695.1. Classification (NCBI taxonomy): domain Bacteria; kingdom Pseudomonadati; phylum Pseudomonadota; class Alphaproteobacteria; order Caulobacterales; family Caulobacteraceae; genus Asticcacaulis; species Asticcacaulis excentricus. The sequence continues at coordinate 1,769,159 of NZ_AP018827.1, read as the reverse complement.
GCGTCGTCCGTTTCGGGCACCGGGGCCTGTTCGACCAGCAGCCGCGAAAACTCGACCAGGGACCGCACAGGTCCGGCCAGATCGTGCGACACGATGTAGGCGAAGTCCTTGAATTCCTCCGCCGGGTCCATCTCGGTCATGCTCCTTATCTGATATTTTTGCATGTCGGGTTCCGTGCCTGTGTGGAAAATTATACCGCTTACGCTTCGCTACCTGTTGTGGCCCTTCAATACGCCTGAACTAGAGCATTCGTCGGCTAAGTTGAGCCGCCGAATGGCTCTAAGTTTTTATTTGGTCGCGCAATTTTTCCGAAAAGTGGTGTCCACTTTATCGGGTTGCGCTTTAGGCTCATGGGGGGCTTTTGCAATCCCATGAACCGGTTACATATACGCTCTCACAACCTTACAGAGATTTAAACGCAAACTGAAAGCACATAAATTTGATTGTTTTTGTTATGGTTATTGCTTTTCATTCGCGTTTGTGAGGCAAAAAAAAGCCCCGCCTGTGACGACGGGGCTCATAGCTTGCACCAGAGTGAAATAGAAATTCTATTGGGCCTTTGCCATGCTGACCTGCGGCTTCGGCGGCGCCTTCATGCCTTCGCCGATAAAGAAGGACGGCCAGGGCGGTTGATTATAGGCGGTGTTCTGCCAGGCGATAGCGGCGCGGTATTGCGGGTCCTGCATCAGGGTGGTGAATTTGTAGGTCGTCGGAATATTGGTCGAATAGATGCGCAGGGACGTGTTGTCCTCGCTACGCAGCATCACCTCTTCGCGCCAGTCGCCGAACAGGTCCGCCGACAGGGCCGGTGTCGCTTTGGTGCCGTTGTTCGAGGTGGCACCCTGCGCGTCGAGGATCACCTTCGACTCAGATGTGTTCCAGTCCCACTTAGAGACCTTGTTGCCGTCCAGCAGCTCGCGCAGCAGATCACCGTCCCACCACACCATGAAGTTCATCTGACGGGGGCGCTTTTCAGATATAACATTGCCCTTGACGTCGTACAGATTACCGCTGTTCGAGGCCCAGAATTCGACCCCCGGATGGCGCGGGTCGATATCGCCGGCGGCACCCCGGCCAGTGTCTTTTTCCGCAGGCACCTTGAAGATCGCTTCGCCGGTCCGGGCATCGAGCAGCGCCGCACCGGTATTGCCGGACATCTTCATATTCTCATGCACGCCCCACTTTTCGAGCCCCGGTCGGCTGGGGTCAAGGTCAGACACGTGCATGGCGTCGCCGTGGCCCATGCCGGTGGTCCACAGCGGCTTGCCCGTGTCATCGAGTGCCATGGCGCCATAGAGGATTTCCTGCTTACCGTCGCCATCGACATCGGCGACGCTGAACTGGTGATTGCCCTGCCCGGAATAGCCGGACGGCACGCCAGCGGCTTCGGAGTCGAAGTACCAGCGATTGGTCAGCTTTCCGTTTTTGTAATCAACAGCGGCAATGGTGGTGCGGGCATAGTAGCCGCGCGCGAAGATGGCGCTGGGGTGTTGCCCGTCCAGCCACGCCGTCCCGGCCAGAAAGCGGTCGCTGCGGTTGCCATAGGCATCCCCCCAGCGCGCCGTCGCTTCGGCATCGGTCGGATTGTCGCCGTTTGGGCCCCGCGGTGACGGATAGGGGATGGTATCGACCACCTTGCCCGTCGCGCCTTCGAAGACGCTCAGATATTCCGGCCCCTTGAGCACGCGCCCGGTCAGGCGCGCCATCAGCTTGCCGTCTTCGGTCTGACGCGAGCCGGTGCGGTCCTTGTTCTCGATCTCACCCGAAGGCGTGACCCAGTCCACAGTGGCGTCGCCGATCACCTTGCCCTGCGCGTCGGTGGTACCGTCCGCCGTCTTGACGATCAGCTCAGCCTTGCCGTCACCGTCATAGTCGGCCACCTGAAACTGCGTGTAGTGCGCCCCGGCGCGGATATTGCGCCCCAGATTGATGCGCCACAGTTGCTTGCCGTCCAGCCTATAGGCATCGAGCAGCACCGGCCCCGTGTGGCCGCCCTGACTGTTGTCCTTGGCGTTGGTCGGGTCCCATTTCAGGATGATCTCATAGCGCCCATCGCCATCGAGATCACCGACCGAGGCGTCATTGGCGGTGTAGCTATAGGCCTGTCCGTCCGGCGTCGTGCCGTCGGCGGGTTTATTCAGCGGAATGGACAGATAACCGTCGATCCGCAGGGCTTTGGAGGCGGGTCCCTCCTTACCGGCCAAGACCTCGCGCACCTCATAGGTCGCCAATTTTGAACCCGACTCGTCCTTGAAGCTGGTCGTTGTGGTGATGGGCTTGGTGTTTAGCTTGCGACCGTCGCGATAAACATTGAAACCCAGTCTGGCGTCATCCGTCACCAGCGCCCGCCAACTGATCAGTACGCCCTTTTCCGCCGTCACCGCGACCGCGCCACGATCCAGATATTCGACCCTGGCTTTCGGTGCGTCGGTCGCCATCGCGTGCGCTGCGCCCAGCATCAGGGCGACGCCAGCCAGAAGAGAGACTTTGAGTGTCGGGATTGTCATATATTCCTCCGATGCGTGGCCTTGTTCAAGCGTGCCGCCGCTTTCCGGGACGTTTTACGCGCCAGTCAGGCTGATCTGTCGCCAGCGATAGCACAAATTTGTGCCCTTCCAATCGAAATTGATCGAATTTGATTTTTTGAGTGGCTTAAGGGGCCCTTCAAAAGCGGAGCGCTCAGCCCGGCGGGCCGGAATGCGGCCATTGCCTTATTGCCTATGCAGCGCATTGAAACAAAACAACTAAATATGAAAAAGCTAACCAGCTAAACGCCGCTTGCTCCCCTTGTGTGAGGTGCTTAAATAATTGTAATATTTGAAAAATTTGTCCAAATGGCCGCAATTGTGTGACATTTGTGTTACTTATTCGCTGCAATGTGTCGCAATTGTCCGACCTAAGGCCAATTATGATCATATTGTGGCTTGACTTATCAGCTTCGATCAATGAGGATCAGGTTATCCAACAGGTTGTTGCGTCAGAGGCCCGCACAAAAACAAAGGGCCCTGGCAGGGGAGTGAAAAGCCGGAAGGCGTTTCCGAACTGACAGGATATGTGTGTGTGCCTTCGCCTCAAGATAAAGGCGGAGTCTGTTCTGTCGTCTGGAGCCGTTTTTTCCGTAATGCGGCGCGCCGTCGTGTGCGTCCGCACCTTTATTCCCCGTGCAGTCTAGGAACCAACACAGTTCTCAAGGGGCATGTCGTTTCGGCGGCATATCGGAGGAATAAATGCAGAAACCACCCTCAAAGTCACCCAAGTCGTCTTTTGCGAAGTATCTGATGGCCGGTTCGGGCCTCGCCATGCTGGCCGTCTCTGGCGCTGCCTACGCGCAGCAGGCCGCGCCTGCCGCGACGGACGATGTTGAAACCGTTATCGTTGTCGGCTCGCGCGCATCGCAGCAATCCGCGATCGACCGCAAAAAGAAAGCTCGGACGGCGACGGACTCGCTTGTGGCTGAAGACGTGGGCTCCTTCCCGGACCGTAACCTCAACGAGGCTATCTCGCGCATTGCCGGTATGGGCATCACCCGTGGCGAAACCGGTGAGGGTGAGTCGCTGAGCCTGCGTGGTAATGGGCCTGATCTGACCCGGGTGGAAATGGACGGCATGTCCGTTGCGTCTTCGGGGTTTGACTTGGCGACGAATGGCACGTCTGGTCGTGCGTCGGATTTGCGTGAACTTCCGGCTGACCTCATAAAGAGCGTCGATGTGGTTAAGGGCAACACCCCGGACATGACCGAAGGTGGCCTCGGTGGCACTGTACAAATTCAGACACGCACGGGCCTTGATTTCAAAAAGCCCTATCTCTCTATGCGCGTTGCAGGTGATCGCAACTCGCTTAGCCAGCGCTGGTCGCCCGATATCAACATTGTGGCATCGCGAAAGTTCCTGGACGGCCGCTTAGGTGTGGTTTTCAACGTTACGGCGACGCGGCGTCTGAACGACAGCCATCAGCTCAATGGTGCAGGTGCCAATAGCGCTGCCGGTTACAGCCGCTTTATAGATTTTGACAATTCGCCCGAAAAAACGTTCCAGTTCAATCCGTCTTTGGTTTCCGGTGTCGGTGCAACGGACCCGGTTTCAAGCTGGGCGCTGGCATCAGGGACGGGTAATTTCAACACCCTCAGCCCGCTTGAAATCGTAACGCGATCGGCCAATGCTAAGACGAAAGCAGACTGCTTGGCAGCCTTCCCGCTTTACACGGCCACGGAACTCAACACGATTGCGCCGGGGAGCAACAATGGCAACCGGCAGGCCGCTCAGGCAACCCGGATCAGCGAACAGGTTACCTGTCTCAATCAATGGAACGATTATGCGCCGAACCTGTGGCGCGATATCAATCTGACGCAGTATGAAAACCGTCTCGCCTGGGACGTGCGCTTCGACTACCGGGTCAACGACAATCTGAGCGTGTTCGCCAAGTATGCCGTCACAAATCGCGATCAGGAAGACATCCGTCGTAACCGCACGCGCGGTGAAATCCTCCGCACGACCGTAGCGCCCAATGTGACTCCGTCGTTACTGAACAATACCAACATCGCCGTTGGTACGGCCAACGTTCTGACGCAAGTGGCCAACAGTGGATATTACATCTACAACGCCGGTACGCCGACGGGCTCCACCACTTTTGACAGTACACTTGGCGGGTCCATAGTAAACAACGCTTTCGCCAATATGGGACTTGGGGCCAATGTTGTCCCCGGTAGTGTTAAGGTTGACGCGAACCACTACGTCACCGAACTCGATATAACCAATGCCGGTATAAACTACGATAATATCCGTAATGATCAGATTTGGGATAACCAATACCTGCAAGTAGGTGGTGATTATCGGAACGGGAATCTGCGGGCGAACTTTATGGCGAGCCGCAGCGAGTCGACCTACAGCCGCTACGATAAGCGCTTCCGTCGGAATGCCTTATACGGAACCGGGAAGATGCGCGTCCTGCCGAGCGGGCTATGGACCGTTGATTTCCCGGCGGGATTCGATCCTGACAATATGGAAAACTCCGTGGTGCTAAATCCGCCTGCTGGAACTACGCCGGCCGCGCAGGCTCTTTCGGCACGTTATTCAAGCAATGTCGGTTTCGACTATTCGCCACGGCTCGTGGAGTCGTCAGAAGATCAAGCGAAGTTCGATGTAACCTATCAAATGCCAGACTTCCCGGTGTTGAAGCGTTTCAAGACCGGTGTGAGCTATCGTAAAATTCTCAATGACTCTTGGGGCGGTGGCGGCTATTCGCCGAAGGCCGGTGTTTTTGTTCCCACGAATAATCTGAGAGGCATACTGCGCGCCTGTGAAAATCAAGCTACAACGTCAGCGGCTAATGCCTGTGTATACGGTTATGTTCCGAATGCCACCACTGGCACGTCGTTCCGCCATGGCACAGAAACCCTGACCCGCGCCCAACTGGTTGCGCTTTATCAGAACAGTATCGAATACAAAGACGGGCCCTTCATGCCTGATTATGAAGGCGTTGACGGTTTGAGCCTTTGGAACTCTATCGATATTGATAAGGCCTTCTCGCAGCTCGCCGGGACTGTGAATTACAATTTCGACTGTATTAAAGTCTGCACGGGCAGTGACGGTAATGTGTATGAGCAGCCGGTCGGCAAATCAGACGAGCAGGTTACTGCCGCCTACTACATGTTTGACTTCGAGCAGAAGCTGCCGTTCGATATGCTTTTTGACGGTAACTTTGGCGTCCGCATGGTCCAGTCGAAGGTTGCGGCGTCCGGTTTTGTGACGCTCGCGTCTACACGCAAAAACATTACGGGAGTTCCGGCAACGGAATGGAACCCTAATGAAGGCGTTAATCGTGTAACCACGACGAACATCATCAAGGCGGTGGACATCGCGAGAGAGTATACGGATTGGCTGCCCAGCTATAACGCCAATCTGTGGGTTGTTCCGGACAAGGTCGTTCTTCGTTACAACTGGTCGAAAACAGTTGCGCGCCCCCCAATCGCACGGATGTGGCCGGGCGGCACCTGTACGGTCGATGAGCGCATCGAAGATCTTATTGACGCAGGTCAAGAAGATCTGGATATGAACTGCACCACCTTCGGCAACCCGGACCTGAAGCCCTATACGGCCACAAAGAACAACACCTCACTTGAATGGTATCCTAATAAGGACACCACAATGTCGCTGGCCTATTATCGCCAGAAGGTAAAGGTTGGCGGCCCGGAGCAGGTCCGAGTAACCGATCAGCCTCTGTTTGGTGGCACAGGTGAAGTAGACCCTGTTACCGGCCGTCCGCTTTCTGACTTCCTGTTTTCGTACAATACCTTCTTAAACGGGCCAGGTTACACCCAATCGGGATGGGAGTTTGCCAGCAAAACGGCGTTCACCTTCCTGCCATGGAAGCTGCGTTACACGGGGATGGACTTCAACATCTCGACGAACGAATCCAAGGGCGCATCTGGCTATATCGACCCGATTACCGGGGCCAATGTGGGCATTCCTGGTCGCGCAGATTACTTCTCTAACCTGACGGTGTGGTACGATGATGGCAAGACGAACGCACGTATCGCTTATCAGGCCCGCTCGCGCGTCTTAAACTGCGTCTCGGCGTGTGGATTCAATTCAGACAACGCCTTCGCCTTCCCGAACCAGAACCCACGGAACTTCGTCCGTCTGCCATACAACCCTGGAGAGCCTTACTACACACAAGAGTATGGCTATCTGGACGCCAAGCTTACGCATAAGCTGTCGCCGAATGTCGAGTTGTACTGGGAAGGTCGTAACCTTCTCAGAGAAGCGAACGTCGTCATCGGCTCGGATGACCGCGGATTTGCGGCCAATGACTACGCATGGTCGGTGGTGTATGGTGGACGCCGCTTTACATTCGGTCTGACTTACAGAATGAACTAAATGAAAATTACAACTTCGAACCTCCTCCGCATAAGGGCTGGGAGAATTCGCAGTTACTAAGCAGAATTAAACTTATGTTTGACACCGCCGTCCGGGGTTCCGGGCGGCGGTTTTTTATTGACGGACCGGGTTGCGTGATCAATTTTGGACAAAATTGAGCGATAGTGCGCCGGAAACCACCGCCGTCAGCGTTCAAGTCGTTGACTTTATTTAAGGGCTGGGAACCATGACCTCTCTCTCGCGCCGCCATCTTCTGCAATCCGCCGTGGCTATGTCGGCCCTGAGCGCCCTGCCCGCCGTGGCGCAGGCCGCAGCTTCGGCCAAGGCCACGCCGGTGGCTTCGACCGATCTCAGATGGCTGGACGGGACGCCGGCGGCCTTTGAAGGGGCGACGTTGGGGGTACCGTGGCCGCGCGGTACGGTGAAGCCTGCCAAGGGCAAGGTGCCGGACTTCAAGCTGGGTGAGCTGCCGGTGCAGTCGTGGCCGCTGGCCTACTGGCCCGACGGGTCGCTGAAATGGACCGCGCACGCCGTTCCCGCCGGAACCAAACCCGCAGGCTTATCGCTCGCGCCGGGCAAGGCGGCTCCGCCTGCTAAGGCCGTCAGCGTCAAACAGGAGGCCGCCGCTGTTACTGTCACCTCCGGCGATCTGGTGTGGGTGGTGCCGACCTCGGGTGAGCATCTGATCGCCACGGCTACCCGTGCGGGCCGCCTGACGCTCAAGGAGATGAAGCTGGTCGCCTTGTGGCAGAATGCGCCCGATCTTGACGCCACAGGCAGTGTCAGCCAGCAGAGCTTCAGCAGCAAGATCAGCAAGGTCACGGTCGAACAGACCGGTCCTGTGCGCGCGGTGCTCAGGATCGAGGGCGTGCATTCGGGGAATGGCCGCGACTGGCTGCCCTTCTCGCTGCGGCTCTATTTCTACGCCGGTTCCGAAAGCGTGCGCATCGTGCACTCCTTCATCTATGACGGTGACCCGTTCAAGGACTTCATCCGCGGTCTGGGCGTCACCGCCAAAACCCCCATGACCGAAGAGACGCACAACCGCCATATCCGCCTGACCGGTGATGGTGTGGGCGTGTGGGGTGAGGCGGTGCGGCCGCTGACCGGTCTGCGTCGTCCGGTGGGCAAGGGGCTGGGCGTCGCTCAGGTCGAAGGCAAGGCCGTGGCCGTCGCCGACATGGCCAAGCCGGTGCAGGACGGGCTGAAATGGATCCCGGAGTGGGGCGATTTCACGCTGTCGCAACTGACGCCCGATGGCTACACCATCAAAAAGCGTACGCGCGCGGGTCACGCCTGGATCGACTCGAATGCCGGGACGCGCACCAAGGGTCTGGCCTATGTCGGTGGGGCGAGCGGCGGCGTGGCGCTGGGCTTCAAGGACTTCTGGCAGCGCTCGCCGACGCAGCTTGATGTGCGCAATGCCCATACGGAACTGGCCGAGATCACCGCTTGGCTGTGGTCGCCGGACGCCCCGGCCATGGATGTGCGCCCCTATCGCTCGGCTGACGGCATGGACACGCACCCGGAAGAGATCGAAGGCCTCAACATCACCTATGAGGACTACGAAAAGGGCTGGGACACGGCGACCGGCGTGGCGCGTACCTCGGAACTGAACCTGTGGGTGCTGGGGGCGACGCCCTCGCATCAGGTGTTCTCGGATATGGCCGAGCAGGTCGCCAATCCGGCGCGTCTGGTGCTGTCGCCGGAACGCATCCACCAATGCGGCGTCTTTGGCGACTGGGACGTGGCCAATTCATCGACGCCGGCGCGCAAAATCCTCGAAGACCGCCTGACCTATCAGATCGACTACTACATGAAGGAGGTCGATCAGCGCCGCTGGTATGGCTTTTGGACCTATGGCGATGTGATGCACACCTATGATGCGGAGCGTCACATGTGGCGCTATGACATCGGCGGCTATGCCTGGGATAATTCCGAACTCTCGACCGATCTGTGGATCTGGTACACCTATCTGCGCACGGGTCGCGCCGACGTGTTCAAATTCGCCGAGGCCATGACGCGGCAGACGGGTGAGGTTGATGTCTATCACCTTGGCCGCTTCAAGGGCTTCGGCACGCGCCATGGCGTGCAGCCATGGTCGGATTCGTCCAAGCAGCCCCGCGTGTCGAATGCCGCCTATCGCCGCATCTACTATTACCTGACCGCCGATGAGCGCGTGGGTGATCTGATGCGCGACCTCAATGAGTCGGACTTCTCACTGAAAAATGTGGACATCTCGCGTAAGCTGCCGCCGTCGCCGGAACGCGAAACGCCGGAAGGCGTGGTTAACTCCTCCTTCGGCACGTCATGGGGCTCGTTCATTTCGGCCTGGCTGACGGAGTGGGAGCGCACGGGGGATACCAAATGGCGCGACCGGATCGTCAACGGCATGACGACAATCGGCAAACTCAAGCGACGCTGGTTCGCCTCTTCAGCCCCTTATGATCTCAAGACGGGTAAGTTCCTGGGTGAAGGCGATTATGTTGCCATCTCGCACCTCAATGGCGTGTTCGGCGTGGTCGAGATGAGTTCGGAACTGCTGAGCCTGATCGACGAACCGCTGTACCGCAAAGCGTGGCTGGAATATTGCCGCTATTATAACGCACCCAATGATGAGCTTAAGGCCTTGTTGGGAAGTGTGCCTGGTGGGCGCAATCTGCGTGATGCCCATTCGCGTCTGACGGCCTATGCCGCCTTCCATGAGAAGGACAAGGCATTGGCGCTGCGGGCGTGGAGCGAGTTCTTCGGCAAGGACGGGCGCGAATCCGATGGCGGGCTGAAACGCGGTACGCGACGCATCGACGGCCCGGCAGTGCTGCGTCCGTTGGACGAAGACCCGACCCTCTCGACCAACGGCACGGCGCAGTGGGGGCTGGCGGCCATCCAGAATATGGCCCTGATCGGCGACAGTCTGGATGAGGCGGCCAAAGCGGCCGGACTTTTGTAGAGACGGAAGCCAGCATAAAAAAACGCACCGACCGGGGAGGGAGCGGTGCGTTTTTGCCTCGTCTTCAGGGGGGGACAAAGAGGGCATGTCGGCCGGAGGGGAACTGCCATTGACTGGCGGTCAAGTCCTGGGCTGGGGGGCTGTTCAGGGGGTGGACCCGACGAACCGATCCGGCCGACACTCATCTTGTATAGGCCAATATGGGCGCCTAAACGGCTGAAATGAGGTCATTTTAGGGTGGGTTCATTTCTTTTGGAAACGTGATCGTGATGCCACCGTTTGCATGGAGCGGTGCTTCAAACCTCTTGTCTTTTTACAGGATCGGGCGACTATAAAACCTAGATTGATGAGAGGTTCGCCGCATGAGCTTTCAGGATCAGGGCACAGGGTTTGTTGCCGCGCCGAAAGGGCCGGTTTTCTTTGAACGCCGCGAACTGGAGCTGATCCTCAGACTGTATGGACGTAAGGTGGCGTCGGGCGATTGGCGCGACTATGGTATAGACAGCCTGGCCGACGTCGTGGCCTTCAACATCTTCCGCCGTAGCGGCGAAGCCCCCGTCTATCGCATCGAAAAGCGCCCGTCGCTGGCGCGCAAGCAGGGGGCGTTTGCGGTGTTCAATCAGAACGGCATGGTGCTCAAACGCGGGCGTGAGCTGGAGCCGGTGTTGAGCGTGCTCGACAAGACGAAGCTGGATGTGATCGGGTAAATAAAAACCCCGCCGGAACGCTTCGGCGGGGTTTCGTGTTTAGGCCTGAGCCAGACTTAGTCGCGACGTACGCCCATAAAGGCCAGCAGGAACTGGAACAGGTTGACGAAGCTGATGTAGAGGCTCAGCGCACCATAGTTTGTGGCCATAGCCATACCTGCTTCATTGCCACCCAGTTCGTAATAGGTGTGCTTGAGGTTCTGCGTCTCGAAGGCGATCAGGGCCGAGAAGATCAGCACGCCCAGACCGCTGACGATGAAGTAGAGCATCGAGCTTTGCAGGAACAGGTTTACCAGACTGGCGATAATCAGGCCGATGACTGCCATGAACAGGAACTTGCCCCAGCCGCTCATGTCGCGCTTGGTGGTATAGCCGTAAAGGCTCAGCGCACCGAAGGCGGCGGCGGTGACGAAGAAGGTCGAGGCCAGAGAACCGCCCGTATAGACAAGGAAGTTAGCCCCGGTGGACAGACCGATCAGAGCCACAACCAGCCAGTACAGGATGCTGGTCGAGGCCACCGTCGGCTGACGCATCACAAAGCCTGACCCCAGCAGGATGACCACCGGTGCGAATGAGATGACATAACCCATGATCGTATAGCCGGCCAGACGACCATCCGCCGTGACCCGGAACATGAGGTTGGTGATTTCCGGGACGTTGGCGGCAGCCCAGGCGAGCGCGCCGGTCAGCAGAAGGCCCAGAGCCATCTTGTTATAGACGCCCAGCATGAAGCTGCGCAGGCCCGCATCGACCGACATGTCCTGTACGGTCGCATTGGCCGGATTGTGACTGCGAAAGTCGTTCATTGTAAATCCCTGTGGGTTGGGCCGGTATGGCCTGTTGAGACCTAATATGAGGCTAAACCCCCATTATGACAAGGGTGAGGCCATGGCCGGAGACCGAGCGACAATCGATTTAATTCATGCAAAAGATTGCATAATCTGAGGTTTTGGACGGCGCTCACCGGATTGAGGTTTCAGGCGTGGCCAAAGCGGCGTAAAATGCGCGCATGATGCATTTGCCGCTCCGTTCCGTCCTGTTTGTCCCCGCTGCCAATGACAAGGCCATGTCCAAGGTGGCGACGCTGGCGGCCGACGCCCTCATCCTCGATCTGGAGGACTCTGCTGGTGAGGCGGAGAAGGCCGAGGCGCTGAAGCGTGTCGTTCGCGCGCTTGAGGCCGGTGGGTTTGCCGCGCCGGTGGTTCTGGTGCGCGTCGATCCGGCGCTGAAGACGCCGATTTTGCAGGCCCTGACGCGCTTTGTCGGGCACGGACTGCACGGCTATGTCGTGCCCAAGGTGGGTTTGCCGGTGCACCTGCACGGCTACGAAGCGCCGGTCTGGGCGATGATCGAGACGGCGAAGGGCGTGTTGAACCTGCGTGAGATCTGTACAGCGCCGGGGCTTCAGGGCCTGATCGCCGGGCCGAATGATCTGCGCGCTGATCTGCGCGTCTCGGCAACGTCGGAGCGCACAGAGTTGCAACTGGCCCTGTCCCACATCGTGCTACATGGCCGCGCCTTCGGCCTCAGCGTCATCGACGGCGTCTATAATGCCTTCCGCGATGAGGAGGGGCTGCGGCGCGAATGCGAAAATGGCCGCGCTCTGGGCTTTGACGGCAAGACGCTGATCCATCCGGTGCAGGTCGCCGTCGCCAATGCGGTGTTTGCGGCGACGGCGGATCAGCTCGACTGGGCCCGGGCCGTGGTGGCGGCCTTTGCGCAGCCTGAAAACGCCGACCGCGGTGTGGTGTCGGTCAATGGCGAGATGGTCGAACGGATGCACCTTGCCACGGCGCGGCGCTGGTTGGCGGCTACGGCTTTGCCTTAGACGCCCGGATGCGGTCAGCATCTTCGGCCGGTGGTATAAGCTGGACGGTGAAGTCGAAGTGGACGGCGCGTACTTTGGTGGCTACGTGAAGCCCGCCAATGAGAAGGAAAACCGCCGCGACCGTCGCAAGACCGCTAACCAATCTGGCAAGCGTCAAGTCGTCGTTATCATGCCCGAGCGTGATGGTCGCACCATGCCGCTCGTCAATAAATCAGAGGCGCAGGGCGTGGCTCTGGTGGCTGCCAATGTGGATCAAGGCGCTACGGTTCATGCCGACGAGGCGAGCCATTGGGATAACCTGTCTGCTCGCTTCATGACGAAGCGTATCAATCACAGCTAAGCCTATTCACTGCACGGCGCTTGCACCAACCAAGCCGAAAGCTATTTCAGCCGCATCCGTCGCGCTGAGACGGGCACTCACCACCATATCGCCGGTAAGTACCCGTCGGCCTATGCGAACGAAATGGCGTGGCGCGAGAACTTCCGCCGCGTGTCCAATGGCGAGCAATTTATGATGATCGTTGGTGCAGCGGCTGCGCATCCGGTTTCGCGTCAATGGAAGGGCTATTGGCAGCGTTAAGCGGCAATGAATCGCGGACTCAGTTCGCGAGAAATATCAAGAGGCATACTGTTTTTTTTCACAAATCAGTGTAATATGCGAACACATGGTGAACAAAGGTAAACTAAATTCGGGGGAACTCATGGCAAACGTTTTTGATGTAGCAAAATATGTTCTGCGGCTTGCAGCTGAGAAAGGCGAGCCGGAGATGACAACCTGGAAATTGCAAAAGCTAGTTTATTACTCCCAAGCTTGGTCGTTGGTATGGGATGATCAGCCAATATTTGAAGAGCAAATCCAAGCGTGGGCTAACGGACCAGTGTGTCCAGACCTTTACCAGCGCCATAAGGGGCAATTCAAGATTACGGCGAATAGTCTTGACGCAGGTGATCACAGGGCTCTGACCAAAGCAGAGCGTGAAACGGTTGAGGCGGTCGTGCGTCGCTACGGGAAGAAAACCGCTCATTACCTAAGCGAGCTTACACATCAAGAGGCGCCGTGGAAACGCGCGCGCAAGGGTGTGAAGGACGGCGAGCGAAGTGAAAAGCCTATATCTCACGCAGATATGGCCGAATATTATGGCGGTCTGTAAATGAGCGCAAAAGCGCAAAAACGACTGCTGGCAAAGCAGTTAAAACTAGAGAAAAGCTTGAAGAAGAACGCGACGATTGTCGAGAAGGTGCGCGCAGAAAAGACAGTGTCTACTTCTGCCATTGCTATTGAGGATATCTCTGAGCCTCAGACATTTATGTCGTACAGTACCGAAGAGGCCGATACCGAGGGAACATGGTCTTGGGGCGCTCCTCGTAAGTGTGCTGATGAGCACTGGTTTGAAGAGGCGCTACCGTTCTTGACAGAATACAGTCGCAAGAAATGGGGTGAAATTGACAGCGAAGGCACTGGAAATAAAAAGAAGCGCAGACAAAAGCACTGCCACTATAATTTCAGCCAAATCATAACCGAGGCATATAATCGGTTAGTCGAAATAAAAAAGGATGATTTCGCCGATAGGATTTATCGGTTTCGTCTCGGCGGGAAACTGAGGCTCTATGGGTTTAGGGTGCGGAAGATTTTCTACTACCTATGGTACGACAGGGAGCATAAAATCTATTTAGGGAAAGACTCATAGCACCCACCCCTTATAATCCCCCAATTGCGCGACCTCTGACACAACGCCCTCAACGCGCAGTTTTGTCAGAACGGCTCCTGTCCGCTTACGCAGGATAACGAACGTCGCCTCGTCTGCGTTAAGGCCCCTGTCGGCAATCCAAGCCTCTGTGATGTCCCGGCTTGTAATGGGCGCTGTGGCTGTCCTGAGCCTGTCCAGAACGAATTGCTTTAGCTTGCCCTTCTTTGCCCTGTGCTTGGTCACATAGCGCTGTATGGCCCTTGGTGTCTGTTCTGGATCGAACAGGGCGATTGCCGCGTCGAGGTGGTCAATGTCACAGGTGACTTTGTGAAGGTCTTTTTCAAGCGCCTTACGCAGCTTTAAACGCTCGTCTCGTTTGGCTACGAGGCCCTCTACAGTGTCCGGTCTTTCCATGCCCGAAAATTTGCCGGAAAGCCCTACGAGATAAAAGATTCCGCTTGGTGTGTTTGCTACATAATACCGGAAAAAGGTCAGTCGGCGACTTTTTCGAGATAGGTCTGCGAGCGCATTTCCTCAAGGCGGGACACGGTGCGCTCAAACTCAAATGCACCATCGCCCACCGGATAAAGGGCGGCCGGTTCGGCAGCGGCCAGCACCACCAGCTTGGTATTGGCCTCATAGAGCGCGTCGATCAGGGTGACGAAGCGTTTGGCTTCGTTGCGCTTTTCCGGTCCCAGTTGCGGGATGTGGTCGATAAAGACGGTGGTGAAGCGCTCGGCAATGGCCAGATAGTCCGCCGGACCGTTATTTTCGGCGCACAGCTCGGCAAAGCTGGCGCGCAACAGCGGCCCGCAGGTGCGTTTCAGCGTCAGCTTGCGTTCATTGACGCTCAGCGTGGTGGCGACCGCCTTGCCCGGCCCGACCATGTCGCGCCACAGGACGTCATAGGCGGCTTCTGACGCCGCATCATCCGGCGTGAAGTAAACGCGCGCCCCTCTCAGGCGATCCAGACGGAAATCTTTTGGCCCCCTGACCTCGTGTACCGTCATCTGGCGGCGGATCATGTCGATGAAGGGCACGAACAGGTCGCGGTTGAGGCCGTTCTTGTACAGGGCTTCGGGCGCGCGGTTGGAGGTGATGACGATGGTGACCTTCTGCGCGAATAGGGCCTCAAACAGTCGCCCCAGAATCATGGCGTCGGCGATATCGGTCACCTGAAGCTCATCGAAACAGAGCAGCTTCGACTCTCTGGCGATCAGTCGGGCGACCGGGGCCACCGGGTCATCGCCCTTCGACGTGCCGAAAACCGACTGGCGTTCTTTCGCATCGCCCTGACGCCACACCTGCACCAGTTCATGCACCTTGGCCATAAAGGCGTGGAAGTGGATGCGGCGCTTGGGCTCAAAGGCGACGTGTTCGTAAAAGAGGTCCATCAGCATGGACTTGCCACGCCCCGGCTGCCCCCACAGGTACAGACCGTAACACTGCGCGCCGCCAAACAGGCCCTGCCAGAAGCCGGCACTGTCACGCAAGGTGCGCTCCAGCTTCGACAACACATCCACGGCCTCGGCCTGCCCCGGATCGGCGGCGATCTGACCCGATTTGATCAGTTGCTTGTAGGCGGATTTGACGGAACCGGGCATCAGGCGAAAGTGTCACGAAATTGTGATAAACGGATGTGGCGCCCAAACTAGCAGACAAGTGTGGGTTTGCGGTTAAAAAAATGCTGCATAAGCGTAAATGACGCCGGAGCCCTTTAGCGCCCAAGGCGCAATGAAATCTGCTTGGCGACCTGAATGCCATGCGCCGCCGAGGTGGTCACGCACGGGTGCCAGTAGTCGGTCACCTCGCCACAGGCCCACAGACCGGAAAGGACCGTCTCGCCCTGCCGGTTCACGGCGATGTAACCGTTTTCATTTTTCAACTCAAGGTCTTGAGGCAGGCCGTCAGGCAGTTGCGCCGCAAAGCCATACATGACGCCAAAGGCATCGAAGACCTCTCCATTGACGGTCATGCGTGCCTGATCGGCGGTGTACGGGCCAATGCATACCTTGGCCTGCGGGATCAGTGCCTGAAGTCCGGGCTGAGCCCGCGGGGGCGTGCGGGAATAGATCGTCACCGATTTTGCGCCGCGTTGCAGCACAAAACGCGCCTGATCGAAGGCGTTATCGCCGCCGCCCAGTATCGCAATTTTACAATTGCGCACCTCCAGGTTTTCCATAGGATAACCGGGTCCGACGGCGACATTGTGTGCCGGACGGAAGTGCCCTCTCACCGGTTGCGTCCCCGTAGCGATTACCAGATGTTGTGTCCTGTAGTGTCCGCGTACAGTCTCGCCTTCGACCCGAAGGCTGAACCCGCCATCGGCGGCTTCGATGCGTCTTACGCGGCTGTTGAGCTGACAGGTCACGCCGATGGCATGG
The DNA here is from genome assembly GCF_003966695.1 of Asticcacaulis excentricus. Classification (NCBI taxonomy): domain Bacteria; kingdom Pseudomonadati; phylum Pseudomonadota; class Alphaproteobacteria; order Caulobacterales; family Caulobacteraceae; genus Asticcacaulis; species Asticcacaulis excentricus. Next base: position 1,752,727 of record NZ_AP018827.1, on the reverse strand, counting down.
ACATGGCGATGCAGGGCACCGGCCACCTCTTCCCCGGTGTGGCCCATAAGGCCGGGAATCCACAAATTTTCGTAGGGGCTGCGTCTCTGCAGACCGCCCAGCGCGTCGCTGGCCTCAACCAGCAGTGCACGAACCCCCAGCTTATGCAGCCAAAGGGCGCAGGCGCAACCCGCCGGACCGCCGCCAATGACAATGGCTTCGAAGGCTCCGACATCGGAAGAATTCGTGAAGGACGGGAATGCGGCGGTCATGCGGCTATAAAGCGGCGAAATCACTTATCTGGCAAGGATTTTGCCGATAAATTTATCAGTACCCGTTAGGGAATTGATAGGACTTGTATGAAATAAACTGTAACATGGGAGCATGTTTCGTGAGAAGAGACAGTTCCGGAGGAGCGTACCCAGATGAGACTGTTATGCGTTGAGGACAATTCCGCACTGCGTAAGATGATGGATTGCGTCCTGTCCCCCACAGGTATGGATGTGGATTTTGCCGCCAATGGGCGCGAAGCCGTCGAAGCCTATGAAACCTCCGAATACGACGCCATTCTGATGGACGTTGAAATGCCCGTCATGTCCGGTATCGAGGCGGTTCGTGAAATCCGTCAGATCGAGCAGGGTCATAATCTGGGCCATACCCCCATCTTGTTTCTCACCAGCAAAGAACAGGCACGTCTGCGCGAAGTCAGCCAGACCGTTGGCGGCGATGGCCTGTTGCCCAAGCCCTTTACCCGCGAAGCCCTGTTATCGGCACTGGATCGTATCCGCCACATGCCGACCACGCCCTCCTATCCGGGCGGCATGGCGGCGCACGCCTGAAATAATCTCAAAAGAAACCAGCAACTCAGTCAGGTGTCACATAAGTCTGACTGAGTTGAGGGCACAGAAAAAAGACGTTTTCCCCTCTGGCTTTCTCTGATAAGGCACGCGCCACCGGCGCGATGCCTTTTTGTTTATTTGCGCCAACCTCACTCAGTTTTGGAGTTTTCCGATGACCTATCGTGTCGCCGTTGTCGGCGCCACCGGCGCTGTTGGCCGTGAGATGCTTGCCACGCTCGAAGAGGTGGATTTTCCGATCAAGGACATCTACGCCGTGGCGTCGCGCAAATCGCTGGGCGTTGAGGTGAGCTTTGCCAACCGCACCCTGCGTTGCGAAGACCTTGAGCAGTTCGACTTCTCCAAGGTCGATATCGTGCTGATGTCGGCCGGTGGTGACGTGTCGAAGGCGTGGTCGGAAAAGATCGGCAAGCAAGGTCCGATCGTTATCGACAATTCGTCGGCCTGGCGCATGGACCCGGATGTGCCGCTGATCGTGCCGGAAGTGAATCCGGACGCCGTCTGGGACTGCAAAAAGAAGAACATTATCGCCAACCCCAACTGCTCGACCATCCAGATGGTGGTGGCGCTGAAGCCGCTGCACGATGCCGCGCGCATCAAGCGCGTCGTCGTCTCGACCTATCAGTCGGTGGCCGGGGCCGGCAAGGCGGGTATGGATGAGTTGTGGGATCAGACCAAGGCCGTTTATGGCCTGGGTGAAACCGAGCCCAAAAAGTTCACCAAGCCCATCGCCTTCAACGTCATTCCGCACATCGACGTCTTCATGGAAGACGGTCAGACCAAGGAAGAGTGGAAGATGAAGGTCGAGACGAAGAAGATTCTCGATCCGAATATCGAAGTCTTCGCCACCTGCGTGCGCGTGCCGGTGTTTGTCGGTCACTCCGAGTCCATCAATGTCGAGTTTGAAAACCCGCTGGATGAGGCCGAAGCCCGCGAAATCCTGCGCGAAGCCCCCGGCATCGCCGTGGTCGATAAGCGCGAAAACGGCGGTTACGTGACGCCCAAGGAGTGTGTCGGGGAATTCGATACCTTTATTTCGCGCCTGCGCAACGATCCGTCCGTGCCGAACGGTCTCGCCTTCTGGTGCGTATCGGACAATCTGCGCAAAGGCGCGGCGCTTAATGCCGTGCAGATCGCACAGCTTCTCGACGAACGCGGGGTTATCACGCCAGTCACAGCCTAAAGATCACTAACGCAAAGTGATCCTTTAGACCGGCGGACCCCCAGGGTTCCGCCGGTTTTTTCGTTGCTGACACGCCCTGTCGCCTCTATCTCCCTACCTGTTTCGCACGAAACATCTTTTTGATCGGATATATCATGTCCACCGCTCAGCCCGCGGCCCCGTCACCTTCGTTTTTCACTTCGCCTATCGGTCTGGCCATACTGTGCTATGCCGTGTGGGGCTTTGCGCCGCTCGTCTATCTGCCGATGAAAGACTTTGGCGCGGGCGCGTTGGAGATCATGGCGCACCGATCGGTATGGGCGCTGATCTGGTCGGGCGGGCTGGTGCTGATCACCCGGCAGTTTCCGGAAGTTCTGACCATCTTCCGCACGCCGAAGGTGGCCCTCACCCTGCTGGTAGCGGCGCTCATGATCGCCATTAACTGGGGCGTCTTTGTGTGGGCCGTGACCAACCACCACACCATCGAGTCGGCGCTGGGCTACTATCTCAACCCGTTGCTGAACATGGCGGCGGGGGCGATTCTGTTCAAGGAGCGCCTCGATAACTGGGGCAAGGCGGCCATCGGTCTGGCCATTGTCGGGGTAGGGATTCAGGCGCTGGCGCTGGGGCATATTCCCTACATCGCGCTCACTCTGGCCCTGTCCTTTGCCACCTATGGCATCATCCGCAAGCAACTGGCTGTGTCGGCTCTGGCCGGGTTGTTTGTCGAATGCATCTTCCTGTTTGTGCCGTCGATCCTCTATCTGGTGTGGTTCGAAGGGACGGGGCAGGGGCACTTCCTCGGCGGCCTGTCGCACGCCTTCTGGTTCGCCCTGACCGGGCCGGTGACGGTCCTGCCGCTGTTCCTGTTTTCCTACGTGGCGCGTCGTCTGCCGCTTTCGACCATGGGCTTTATTCAGTTCATGGCCCCGACCATCGCCTTCATGATCGGCCTGTTTCAGGGCGAGCCGTTCACGCCGCTGCGGGCGCTGTCGTTCGCCTTTATCTGGTTCGGCGCAGGGGTGTTTGCCTTTGGGGCGTGGCGGCGCGCCAGGCAGATGCGGGTGGAGTAGCCAACACCTCCCTGTCGCTATGCGACAGGGAGGTGAATTACAGCGCCGCGTACACCTCATTAATCAACCCGACAGGACTTTCTGTGCTTTGTCCTGTCGGGCTTACAGTGCTGCGTACACCTCATTGATCAGCCCGACAGGACGGGGATCGCCGATCAGGTAGTGCGACTGACGGTTCATCACATAGGCGATGCTCAGGCGCTTGTCCGGGTCGGCCATCACGCACGACCCGCCCCAGCCCGAATGGCCGACGGCGCGGGCATTGGGGCCATAGATGCCGATGCCGCGATTGCGCAGGAAACCCGCTCCCCACGACAGGTCGAACGGCAGGACGCGATCGCGCCCGAACACGCGCTCCTTAGTGGCGTCGTTCAGCGTCTTTTCCGACAGCAGCGGCTGCCCCATCAGCGTGCCGCCATTGGCCACCACCTGCATCAGCAGGGCCAGAGCCTCGGCCGTAGCATGGCCATTGGCCGACGGAATTTCCATGCGCCGCCAGTCGGCTGAGCCGCGCCCGGCCGGTGAGGAGCCCTTGTCGAGGAAGGCGGCCTGTTTGATCGCATCAAGCGGGCCGAGGTCCGGGGCGCGCGTGGGTTTCCACATTTCCGAGATACGGGAAAACTCGCTGTCCGGCGTGCCAATCATCAGGTCAAGCCCGAACGGCGTGGCGATGTCTTCGCGCAGCGCCGTCCCCAGCGTGCGCCCATCGGCGCGCCGGAAGATTTCCCCCAGCAGATAGCCGATGGTGATGGGGTGATAACCGGAGCCTTCACCCGGCGTCCACAAGGGGGCCTGATCACACAGGGCCTCCAGCAGGGCCGGAATGTCGAACCAGGTGGTCGGATCAATCGGTGGGCTGAATCCCGACAGGCCGCCCTGATGCGAGATCAACTGCCCCAGCGTGATGTTCTCCTTGCCCTTACGGCCGAATTCCGGCCACAGCACCGAGACCTTATAGGCGTAGTCGAGCTTTCCCTGATCGACCAGCCGGGCGATCATCAGAGCGGTCACGGCCTTGGTTGAGGAAAAGACCGGTGTCAGGGTGGATTCGGTGAAGGCTTCGGTGCCTTCGCGGTTTTTCACCCCGCCCCACAGGTCGAGAATGACCTCATCGGCCTGCACCACGGTAAACCGTGCGCCCTTTTCGCTCAGACCGTCCGGGCCTTCGGCGAAATGCCGGGCAAAGCGGTCTTTGACGGCGGCGAAGCGGGCGGGGGCGGTGCCGTGGATTTCGGTCATGAGGCGGGACTCCGAAGCTATGCCCTTCCCCTATAGGCGCAGGGGCGGGATCGGGCAACCGATCTGCAAACGATAGCGTTCGCGCGGCGGTGAATCTGGCCGCAAAAAGGCCACAATTCGCCCCACCCTTGCGCCCAGTATCTGAGGAGACACCTATGCTGACCCGCACCGCTCTGCTTGCTGCCGCCGCCCTGACCCTGAGCCTCACCGGTCAGGCGGTCGCCCACGAAGGCCACGACCATCACGAAGCCCACGCCAAGGCCCCGGATGCCGCGCTAAAAGCCGCCATCGACGGTGCGTGGCGTACACCGGAAAACAAGGCGCGCGATCAGTACCGCCACCCGGTGGAGGCGCTGGCCTTCTGGGGTCTCAAGCCGGGTGCCGATATTGTCGAATTCTATCCGGGTGCCAAAGGCTGGTGGACGGAAATCCTGGCCCCCTACGCCCATAAGACCAAGGGGCGCTACACCGGTGTGATGAACAACACCAATGATGCCGCCTTCTGGGCCGAGGTGGCGGACAAGTCGATCTATGGCGAGGTCAGTGCCTCCACGCTCGATGCGCTGCCGGCGGGTCAGGCCGATCTGGTGCTGATCGCGCGCGCCTTCCACAACTGGGCGCGTCAGGACGGGGCGACCGAGCGCCATCTGGAGGCCGCGTTCAAGGCGCTGAAGCCCGGCGGCATTCTGGCGGTCGAGCAGCATCGCGCGCCGGAAGGCTCAGACCCCAAGGCCGGGACGGGCTATGTGCCGGAAAGCTATGTCATTGAGGCGGCGAAAAAGGCGGGCTTCGTGCTGGTCGGCAAAAGCGAGATCAACGCCAATCCGAAGGACGACCATGACCATCCGTTCGGTGTGTGGACGCTGAAGCCCATCCGCAGTAGTGGCAAGGGCGACGCCGCCCTGACCCCCGAACAACGCGCGGAGTTTGACGCGATTGGCGAATCCGACCGCATGACGCTGAAGTTCAAAAAGCCGTAACGGCAGACAGCCGCTTCTCATTGACCATTTTCAGCAATTCCGCTGCCGCCATCGCGTCCGACAGGGCGCGGTGGTGATGTTTTAGTTCAATGCCAAACTCACGCGACAACGGCCCCAGTCCGTAGGCCGCCAGCCCGGGAAAGTGCCGCCGCATCGACGCCACGGTACACAGTTTGGGATAGCGGAAGGGCCGTTCCAGTCGCCGGTATTCCGCCGACAGGAAGCCGTAGTCGAAATTGACATTGTGGGCGACGAAGACCGTGCCTTTCAGGAAGGCCTCGAAATCGTCGGCAATGTCGGCAAAGCGCGGAGCGTCGCGGACCATCGCATTGCTGATGCCGGTCAGTTCGGTGATGAACGGAGGGATGCGCCTTTCGGGATTGATCAGGCTTTGCCAGGTGTCGATGATCTCACCATTGCGGATTTTGACCGCGCCGATCTCTGTGACGCGCTCATAGGCCGCCTGTCCGCCGGTCGTCTCGATATCGACCACCGCATAGACCTGATCCGGGTCGGGGCGGAAGGCGACGCGCAGTATACCGGCCTCAAATCCCGCCTGCCGCAGCAGGTTGAGCCGGGCGAGTTGATGCCGGCGCACCTGATCGCCTTCGCCCTTGACCTCGATAAATTTGACACCGCCCGGACCGATCAGCAGCAGGTCGGGAAAGCCGTCGCGTAAGCCCTGAAAATCGCTGCACAGGGCCGCCATTATGTCGCGCACGGCCTTAGGCGGTGCAACGTTCAGAAAGTCACGCAGCAGGTCCCCTAAACCCGGCCACCAGCCGAAGACGCCATTCTCACGGCCTTCGTGGCGGGCGAGGGTATCGGCAATCAGCGGCCAGCCACGACCCGTTTCGAGCGCATCTAGACGCTCTGTCACGGCGTGCGGGAACAGGGCGGCGAAGCGATTGTCTTTCAGGGCCTGCGGCATCCAGTCGAATTCCGAGGCCAGTGATCCGGGCTGCTCAAACAGCTCGTCCCAGAACAGCAGGCCGAACAGGGCCGGCCACAGGCCGTTTTCAACGTGGTGCGCCGTCCAGCCCTGCGCCTCGTAATGGCGGATGGCCGCCAGTTCCGGAAGGCCGCGATAGAGGTCGTCGGCATTGATCTCTTCGCCGTCGCGCAGCAGGTCGGTAAACGCACTGGTGCGTTTCTTGCCGAACTTGCGACGGTAGAAGTCGTCGGCGAACAGGAAGGCCTCATCGTGCGCCGGGGCGTCGAGCATGAACTCCAGCAGGCCCAGCACGTGCTCTGTCTCGCCCCGCCCGTGCAGCAAACGGATGGTGCGTTCCTGACTCTCGAACAGGCCCGATTGCGCGTAAAAACCAATGGCCTGATCCGTGTCCTTCTGGCGTTCAAAGAAGCGCCCCAGATCATGCATCAGCCGGTCACGCAGGCCTTCGACAAACGGCGTGGCGGGGGAGGGGAGGGTGCTGGCGTGTTCGGCCAGTCGCTGATAATCCTCTGGTGTTGCCCCCTTTAACGACCGTAGCGCCTGCGTATAGGCATGGCCGCCCAGCGCCTCCTCACGGCTGACGAAGCGCGCCTGATAGGCCGTCTCGCCGCGCACCGAGACGACGCCCAGATCCCGCAGGGTAAAGGCCGTCAGATTGTCGCTCAGCTTGCCGAAATAGAGGTAGAGCAGGAAGCCCACCGTCTCCCGATGCCCCGGCACCCAGGTGGTGTGCGAAAAACCGGTGGCGAAATCCGCGAACGGCAGGGTCTGTTCGACCGCCCGTGCCACCTGCGCCTTCGACCACTGGCGCGACAGGGCGATGTCGTGGTCACGCGCTATCTGCTCAAGTACGGGCCGCGTCAGGGTATCGAGCCACGACCGGTAATCTTCGGCGCAAGCGCGACGCGCGAACCCGGCCTCGACCAGCTCCTCCAGCCGCCATTCGATCTCACCGATCTCGGCATAGACGAGGTCAGCAATGGTAAACACCGGCCGTTTGCGATTCGACATGCGGATAAACAGGCATTGGGCCTCAAGGCTTAGACCTGCAAAATCCGTAATAAAGGCGTGCTCCGCCTCCCCCAGAACACTGGCATAGACGTCGCGCACAAAGGCTAGCATTTCACTGAAATGCGCATGGTAATAGGTCGGCGGCAGGACAGGAAAACGCGACATGATCGACCTTCTGGCGTGTCATCATGTTCTTTATATGTTCCGAGTGTGCGGTGCAAGTCTGACCGACGCTACTTCTTGCCCATCATATCCATGATGTTGAGGGCGGCCGGGCCCAGGATGACCACGAACAGCACCGGCAGGAAGAAGACGATCATCGGCACGGTGAGCTGCGCGGGCAGGGCGGCCGCCTTCTTTTCCGCCGCCGACAGACGCAGTTCGCGGTTTTCCTTGGCCATAACACGCAGGGCCGTGCCGAGCGGAGTGCCGTACTTTTCGGCCTGAATCATCGCCGTACAAACCGACTTGATCCCCGGATAGTTGGTGCGGCGCGCCAGCCCCTCATAGGCCATGCGGCGTTCGGGCAGATAGGACAGTTCAGCTACTAGCAGCGACAGTTCTTCGGCCAGTTCGATGGAGGCCGAGCCGATTTCCTGCGACACCTTTTGCAGGGCGGCTTCGATCGACATACCCGCTTCGACGCAGATCAGAAGCAGGTCGAGCGCGTCGGGAAAGGCCGACACAATTGTGGCGCGACGCTTGGAGGCGATGTTGCTGATATAGATGTTTGGGGCGTAGTAGCCGGCGACGAACATGGCGACGCAGATCAGGATCTTGATGTTCGGCGGCTGTCCGAAATCGTTGACCACATAGATGTAGAAGGTCGCAAACGCCCCCAGCACAAAAGGCATCAGGAAGCGGAAGAAGTAGAAGGTGGTAATGGGTTTGGGCCCGCGGAAACCGGCCATGGCCAGCTTGTCCACCACCTTGGGGTCTTCGAGCAGGGTCTTCAGGTTCAGGCGATCAACGATCCGCTTGTACAGGCTTTCGTCGGTCTGGCGCAGGCCGCTGTTGCTGGTTTGAACCATGGATTGACGTGACTGTCGGCGCAGTTCCTCGCGCCGTTGCGCCACAGCCTTCATCCGCTTGTCCAACTGTTCCCCCGACAGGGACGAGCGCATCAGCGTCAGCACCGCAAAAAAGGACAGCACCGCCACCGCAATGGCGATCATATTGGCGGGCTGTATCAGGGCATAGGCTAAGTCTTTCATATGAAAATGCCCTACCCTAGAATTTGAAGTTGATCATTTTACGCATCATCAGGACGCCGAAGGTCATCCAGATGGCGCCCCCCAGAAGCATAATATTGCCGCGCGGGTCACTGACCAGCGTGCCCATGTAACCGGGATTGGTCACATAGATGATCATCCCCACACCCGGCGGCAGGACGCCGATAATACAGGCCGAGGCGATGGCTTCGGACGACAGGGCCTTGATCTTTTCGCGCATCATGCGCCGTGAACGCAGCACGTGCGACAGGTTGCCGAGCGCTTCGGCGAGGTTACCACCCGTCTTTTGCTGGATGGCAATGACGATGGTGAAGAAACGCAGTTCCGGAGTCGGCATACGCTCGCACATTTTTTCGAGCGCCATGTCCAGCCCCATGCCGATGGCGATGTTTTCGTTCAGGCGTTGAAATTCCGGGCCCAGAGGCGCCGGTAGTTCCTTAGCGATGATCTTCAGGCCGTCATGTACGGGCAGGCCCGACTTGATGCCGCGCACCAGAATGTCGATCGCATCGGCGAAATTGGCGGTGAATTTCGCCGTGCGGCGATTAGCCAGAAACGACAGCCACCAGCGTGGCGCGCCGTAGCCAAAGGCAAAACCGGCACCCAGCGCCGCCAGAGGGATGCGGCTGAGGATGAGAACGATCACCGCCGCGACTATGCCCAGCGCCACAGACCATATCCAGAAGGTCTTCACATTGGGGGTAAGGCCAGCGTGTTGCAAACGCGCCGTCAGTGACAGACGCGCCTTGCGTTCGCGCTGCTCGGATTCCTTGAGTTGCAGCAAAATTTGCTTACGGCGTTCCTCAGGGGTGCGGCTGGCGGCGGTTCGCTGACTTTTGCGTTTGGCCGCCGTGGTGGCACCCATCCCGATGGCCTGAGCGCGTTTGGCCGCAACCTCAGAGGTCCCGCCGCCGGTCAGGACGAAACCGACCGAAGCGAGGATAACGAAGCTCAGAAAGGCGATGAGGAAGATCATCATGGCCGGTCACCCGCGCAGGCCGGAAGAACCGTTTTATTCGGCTGCATCGAGCGCCTCCGCCAGTTCGCGCTCCAGTCCGTAATAACGCGCGCGGTCCCAGAAGCGCGGACGACCGATCCCGGTCGAACGGTGGCGACCGATAATCTTGCCTTCCTTGTTTTCACCTTCGATTTCGTACAGGAACAGGTCCTGCGTGATGATGACGTCGCCTTCAAGGCCGAGAACTTCGGTGATGTGGGTGATGCGGCGTGAGCCGTCGCGCAGGCGGGCGGCCTGAACGATGATATCTACCGAGCCGACGATCATTTCACGAATGGTGCGCGAAGGCAGGCCATAGCCGCCCATGGTGATCATGGATTCCAGACGCGAAATGGCTTCGCGTGGGGAGTTGGCGTGCAGCGTGCCCATAGAGCCGTCGTGGCCGGTGTTCATGGCCTGCAGGAGGTCGAAGGCCTCCGGGCCGCGGACTTCGCCGACGATGATGCGTTCGGGGCGCATCCGCAGACAGTTCTTGACCAGATCACGCATGGTGATCGCGCCCTGGCCTTCGAGGTTGGGCGGACGGGTTTCCAGACGCACGACGTGCGGCTGCTGGAGTTGCAGTTCGGCGGCGTCTTCGCAGGTGATGACGCGCTCGGTCGGGTCGATAAAGGCCGTCATGGTGTTGAGCAGCGTCGTCTTGCCCGAACCCGTACCGCCGGAGATCAGCACGTTACAGCGCGACGCCCCGATGACCCCCAGCACGCGCGCCCCTTCCGGACTGATGGAGCCGAACTCCACCAGATTGCGCATGGTGAGCTTGTCTTTTTTGAACTTCCGGATGGTGAGCGTCGGGCCGTCGAGCGCCAAAGGCGGCGCGATCACGTTAACGCGCGAACCGTCCGGCAGGCGGGCGTCACAGATGGGTGAGCTTTCATCGACGCGACGCCCGACCTGCGACACGATGCGCTGACAAATATTCATCAGTTGCGCATTGTCGCGGAAGCGCACATTGGTCAGTTGCACCTTGCCCGAGACTTCGATGAAGACGCGGCCCGCGCCATTGACCATGATGTCGGCGATGTCGTCGCGCGCCAGCAGCGGTTCCAGCGGCCCATAGCCCAGAACATCGTTGATAATGTCCTGAACCAGCGCGTCCTGTTCGGCGATGGACATGGAGACGTTCTTGATCGTCACCAGTTCCGAGACGATGTCGCGAATTTCCTCCGACGCGGCCTTCTGGTCCAGTTGCGCCAGTTGCGACAGGTCGATGGTGTTCAGAAGCGCGTTGAAGATCGCCGTCTTGGTCGCGTGGTAATAGTCCGACTGCTCGCGCACGATCTCGGTGACCGTCTGCGCCTTGTGCATCTGGTCGAGACCGGCGGCCATCTTGCCGGCCTTGGGGGCTGGCTTGTCCGTACTGCGGCGATCTTCGGCCGCAGGCGAGGTCTCAGCGACACCTTGCGGACGCGTAGCGATATCCCCGGCAGGCTTGGCCGGAGGCGGTGCGCCCTTGATATCCTTGGGCTTTTCGGCAGAGGTATTGCCTCCGCTCAGCGCCTGCGGGCGCATCTGCGCGGCGGCCTGAGCGCCAGGTGACGGGGCGGCCGCGCGCGCAGCGCCGAAGCCGGCGGGCTTACCCGATGAATCCGTGGGGCGCTTTCCGAACACCTATGGGCCTCACTTCTTCTTCGGGAAGAATTTCCCGATCAGAGACGTCGATGCCGCCTTCTTCTTCGTTTCCGGCGTCCGGCCCGTAATCGTGGCGGTAAGCGCCAGAAGCGCTTCATGTGCCTTGGAGGCCGGGGCGCATTCGGCGATCATCTGACCGTTATTGGCGGCCTGACCAAAGGTCTTGGCATCGAAACTGATGGTGCAGGCCGGGGCAACCCCCAGGGCGGCCGTGAAATCCTTGACCGGGATTTCCGGACGACCCGGCATATCGACCTGATTGAGGACGATGCGCGGCGGATTGTCGTTCGGGCGGAAGGATTTCAGCAGCTCAATCAGGTTTTTGGCATTGCGCAGGCTGGCGAGGTCCGGGGTGGCGACGATCACCACCTCATCGGCGGCGATCAGGCATTTTTTCAGCCACGGCGTCCACACGTGCGGCAGATCCATGACGATGAACGGTGCGACCGAACGCACCTTGCGCGTCACTTCCTCAAAGGCGTGCTCATCGGCCAGATAGTCCTGATCGAGCGAGGCCGGAGCCGAGAACAGCGACAGACGTTCGGTGCAGCGCGTCAGCATGCGGTCCAGCAGCACCTGATCAAGGCGATCCGGTTCGTTAAGGGCGTCGGCCATGCCTTGCAGCGGGTCCTGATTGAAGTCGAGACCGGCGGTGCCGAACGGCAGATCATAGTCGGCAATGACCGTATTGGCCTGCATGGCTTCTGACAGGCTGTGCGCGAAATTGTGCGCCAGTACGGACGAACCTGCGCCGCCGCGTGCGCCGATAAAGGCGATGGCGCGGCCGACGAACGGTGTTTCCGGATCGTTGAACAGGGTGGCGATGGACTTGATCAGTTGCAGCGGCTTGACCGGTGCTACCATGTATTCCGACACGCCCTGACGGATCAGTTCACGATATAGCGAAATGTCGTTGTGCGCCCCGATGACCACCACCTTGGTGTTCGTGTCACACACCTCGGCCAGACGACCGAGTTGTTCCAAGAGGCCATGCGCGGCCTCGCTCGATTCGACGATCAGCAGCGACGGAGTCGGTTCGTGCTGATAGGCCGCGATGGCTTCTTCTATGCCGCCGCGGCGAACCAGCGACTGGGCACGCGCCATGCGGCGATCGAGAGCTGCCGTGTCGCAGGCCTGAAGCGTGGCGTCGTTTTGTGGGAAGAAGTGGATACCGATGCGCGGAATGGACACCGCGCCCAGATCGTCCGTGGGCTCGATGGCCGCAAAGCTGGCCGCTGTCAGAGCCTGACGCGGCAGGCCGGGTTCAGGCGTCAGCGGTTGCAGGTCCGCATCGGGTAGGTCCTCAAAAGGGTCACCCAGATCAAGGGTGTCTGCCGCTTCGTAATTCTGCGTGAAGCTGTCGTCAGCATCGTCGAAGCTGTCGAACGGATCGATATGTCTGGCGGGGGAGGACATAGGTGGGCTCACTGTAACGGACTCACTTGATGACCTGGGAGACATTCGCCTTGGCAGCATCATCTTTGGCTGCCGAGGTAACCTCGCCCTTGCGATATTTGTCGATGATAACGGTACGACGGCCGGCATCGCCGGGTGTCGCAGGCTGCGGCGCGGCGATATCGCGCGGATCGTCAATCTGTGCCGCCAGATTGGCATTGATGGCGCAGCCCATATTCTGCGGTGCGGCATTGTGACGAGAGGCCGCCAGATTTTCCCATGCCTGATTACAGTCGTTGACCACTGCGCGGTATTCGCGCGTGATCAGGCTCACTACGTCGGCGGGCTGGCCTTCGGCGGTCGTTTGCGAGACGGCGTGAAGACTGATCTGATGGTCATTGAGATAGGCGCGAATGGCGGCCCCGGCGCGCAGGGCATCGGGCGTATTGGCGGTCAGGATGGTGATGTCCACGGCCTGCCCCCCGTTCCAACTCGCCTTGCGGGCCACCTGGTCGAGGGCGCGGCGCTGATTGTCGGACAGGCCGCTCTTGGGGTGGATTTTGAAATGCAGGGCATCGGTGCGCGACTGGGCCTGGAGCGGATAGTGGTCAAGCGGCGTCGGCGCGTGGGCCTGAAGCGCGGGTGGTGCGTCAGTGGCGCAGGCCGACAACAGGGATGCGCCGAGAAGCAGCGCGGTGAATCGGAAGGGGGCCGGGCGGTTCATGGTCATGTCGCAGGTTCCTATTCGATCACATAGCCGATGGGGGCCTGATAGCTGCCAGCCGGAGGCGGCGCTTCGGCGACTTCACCGCGCTTGGCACGCACGGATTTGTTCAGGCGTCCGAGGAAGACGGATTCGAGGTCGGAGGCGACTTGGAAGTTGTCGGCGGGCGTCTGGAAGGCGTCCGGCGACTTGGCCGAAACGATATAGGGGGTGACAATGACCACCATTTCCGTCTGCTCATCAAGGAAGTCGCGAGAGCGGAACAGGGCCCCCAGCACCGGAATGGTGGTCATGCCGGGCAGGGCGTCGATGCTCTGCTTGTACTTCGATTGCAGCAGGCCGGCGATCATCAGCGAACCGCCCGACGGCAGCTCGACCGTGGTTTCGGCGCGACGCACCGACAGGCCGGGGATGGTGAAGGTGTCGTCGAGCGAGAAGGCACCGGTATTGACGATTTCCGAGACTTCGGTCGAAAGTTTTAGCGAGATGGTGCCGTTGGACAGCACGACCGGCGTAAAGCCCAGCCCCACGCCATAGGTCTTGAATTCGACGGTAACACGGCCCTGCGTATCCTTGGCCACCGGCACAGGAAATTCCCCGCCGGCGAGGAACTTGGCCGACTCACCCGATACGGCGGCCAGATTGGGTTCAGCCAGGGTGCGTATCAGGCCGACGCGCTCAAAGGCCTGAAGCGAGGCTGAGAGCAACTTGTCGCCATAGCCGATCTTCATGCCGCCCAGCGCCTTGCCATTGGTGCCATAGGTGGGTGTATTCTGAAGGGCGTACTGCACTTCGCCGGTCTGCCCGGACAGGCCGCTGAAGTTGAAACCCATCTGCTTGATCGAGGATTTCTGAACCTCGACAATGCGAACCTTCAGGCTGACCTGATCCTTACCGGCAATGGCCAGCATATTGATGATGTTTTCCGGCTTTTCGGCGAAGGCGACGGACAGGCGTTGGATCGCTTCGGATTCGCTGGCGTTCGCCACCACACCTGACAGGATGACATAGCCATTGACGCTCTGCACCTGCACATCCGATTGCGGATAGAGCTTGCGCACCGTGTCCGATAACTGATCGGTGGAGACGCCCACGCGGATCTGAAGGTTCAGGATCTGACGTCCCGCTGCGTCAAAGAATATGGCGTCCGACTGACCGGCGGCGACGCCCAGAACGAAGATGCGGCGCGGCGTGCGCAATACGGCATCAGCCACGGCCGGGTTGGAAACGAAGACATCGGCGGCATCCACCGGCAGGTCCACCACGGCCGAGCGCCCCTTGGCCAGATTGAGCACCTGCGTGCGGGCGCCAGAGGTCTGGGTTTGCACGGTCATGGGGCTGACCGGTGCGCTGTAGGGCTTGGGGGCCGCCTGAACGCCGCTGACCGCCAGACTGCTCATCAGCAGGCCAGCGGCAAAAGCGGCAAGAAGGGGATAGGGCCGTGCCATATCAAAACGTCTCTTCATCGAAACTCTCATCGGGATACCGGCACGTCCGTGCCCTGACCGTTGCGATAGACGACCACCTTGTTGCCGGCGCCGGTGGTGGAAGGACCGACGCGGCCTGAGGGGCCGCCGACATCGGCATAGGAACGCAGCATCAGCGACAAAGGCCCCTGAGCCTTGGCCTGCGCCAGAGCTTCACCCTCTTCGGGGCGAACCTCCAGCGTGGCGGTGGCTCCAATGACCGAGGGCTGATCGGATTTGGCCTCCACCGTCTGATCGACGGCCAGAACCTTGACGTTACGCAGGACCGGCTTGGCCACGTGGGTGGACTGACCGTTGGACTGAAGTTCTGTCGAAACCACGATATCGACGCGGTCGCCGGGCAGGATAAAGCCACCCGCCGTGCTTTCGACGGTCACCGGCACGGCCATGGCGCGCATACCGGGGGCCAGCATGACGGCCATGAAGCCGCCAGCATCGGCGCGCACGACCTTGCGCGCCACGATCGGCTCATTGGCCAGTATTTCCTCGCGCACCACGCCGCCCAGCACGGCGTCCATGCCGCGTGTCGGGTTCATGGCCTTGTCAGCCACCTCGGCGACCTGAGCCGCACCATTCTTGACGTTTTTTTCCAGAGCCTTGTCTTCGGCGGACTTGGCCTCGGCCGGGGCCACAGGGGTCACCGGCTTGTCGGTAAAATAGGATTCGGTAATGCCGTCTTCGGGCCAGGCCTTCCACGCCAGGTCCGCCTCGGCGATGCGCTCGCCGACCTTCAGGTGACGCGCTGCAACCAGCACCTTGACTGTCGGTGCTTCGACCGCGACCTTTTGCGACGCATTGGCGTTGGATGCGCCATTGCCGCCGATCATGCCGCGCACGACCAGCGCCAGCAAAAGCGCTGCGACCGCGGCGATGCCGATTACGACAAAACGTGACGCCTTCATGGAGGTTCCCCTTCAAAGCCCCGGCGGCGTTCTGGCGCGCGCGGATAGCCAGTCAATTGGCAGTTGCGACGAATCTTGGCTTAACGGTGGTTAACGGGAGCCTAAAGAAAGCTAACGGGCGGACGAATTTGTGAAAATGACACCCGAAATCCCCTTTTTACCTATCCGGCCAGCCTGTTCAGTAACGGCCACAGATCGCTGTAGGGTATGGCCAGCAGGCCACCCGCACAGATGGCCACGCCATAGGGGATGTCGCCTTTGGGCTTGAGCAGGGTTTGCAGCCACTGAGGCAGGGTGGGGGTATAGATTTGCAGGAATTGCCGCGCCATCAGCAGCAGCAGGGTGAAGGCCCCGCCGACCAGGGCGGTATATGTCAGAAAGGCCAGCACCCCCTCGGGATGAAACCACAGGGCCGTCGCGGCCAGAAGCTTGGCATCGCCGCCGCCCAGCACCTTGAAGGCGAAAGCGGCAAAGCCCACGACCAGTATGCCGAACCCCAGCCCGGTATGGATGGCGATGCTGAGAGGGGGGAGGCCCAACAGCAGGGCTGCGGGAAAGAAAACACCGGCCAGGATCAGGCTCAACCGGTTCGGTATGGTCATCGAACGCAGGTCGCTAATGGCCGCCCAAACGAGGCAGGCTGGATAGACAAGGCAGAAGAGGGCGGGGATCAGGAGAGGCATGGGACCGCAAGGCTTCGAGAGATGTGTCTCTCAGCGGTAGCCTTATATACTGAATAAAGCGTGAAACTGGCGCGTATGGCGCTAAGTTTGCGTCTCAGGGAAAAGAGCCATAATGCGTTGAAACGCTGCTGTCAGATCATTGCCTAGCGTCGTCATAACGGTCGCCAGCACAATGGCGATAGCCCCGGCTATCAAACCGTATTCGATGCTGGTTGCGCCGCGTTCGTCACGCGCGAAAAGCAAGGTCAATTTCAGCATGAGGGGACCCTGTAATAAAAAATGGCCGCAGGTACTTCGTATCTGCGGCCACGTTCACATCGTAACTTTGAGCTTAAGAAGCGGCCGGAGCCTTGTCCAGTTGCGAGCCGATGTTGTTGAATGCGCCTTCCAGCTTGTCGCCCAGAGTGGTCATGATGGTCACGAGAGCGACGGCGATCAGGGCGGCGATCAGGCCGTATTCGATGGCCGTGGCGCCCGATTCGTCTTTGGCAAAGGTCTTGATGAGGTTGGTCATGAGAGTCTCCATTTGAGTATTATGCTAAGCAAGTGAGGTTTAACTTCGGACCGGGGTGGTGAGTTGTTTGTCTCACTTGCTCCCGAACACGAATGCAGAATATGCGACCGTAATTAATATGAAGTAAATGTTGGAAAGTTTTTGAAATTTTTCTATAGTTAATAATGATTTACTGTAAATTTTCGTTAAGGTTAATTCTTGTATACGATATTGAATATTGAATAATCGCCATAATTTTTTCCATTAATATTGCGTTCAGCATTTTTAAACATATCTTGTTTACCTGTGTTCCTAACCTGAAGCTCATATTCGTAAGGCAGGCTGGGGTTGCGCCGGGGGCACAACGGGTCCGGTTTCCTTGCAGACGGAGATAAAGATGACGAAGCAGATGATAATGGCCGGATGTCTGGCGCTGACGGCTCTTTTGTCGGCCGGTGCCGCCGAGGCCGCCAGCAAGATCGTGGTCGAAAAAAACCACAGTACGCGGGTGGTTTTGCCCGCCTCTGCCGGGTCGGTGATCGTCGGCAATCCCGAGGTGGCCGATGTGACCGTCGTCGATTCTCGCACTATATATATTATAGGGCGGGGATTTGGGCGGTCCTCGGTGTCGGTCACCGATAGCGCCGGGCGCAATATTTTTGATGCCGATGTAATGGTCGGCACCCCGGTAGAGGGGGGCGTTACCGTCTATAAGGGACTGAAACCCAGCACGATGATCTGTAGCCGCACCTGTATTGAGCAGACCGACGGGATGCAGTCGTCTTCTTCCACACCGGCTGCGCCACCGTCACCGGCGAGTTAATTCCTTCAGCTTAACCGCCTGTTGACTCCGCTTCAGCTAAAATGAGCGGGATTTTCGCGAATGGGATCATCAGGGTGCGCACACGGCTGAACACAATCGGGAAGACCCCGCCCCGTCCGATAAGGGGGCTGTGGCGTGACCGCCGGGGCGCGACGGCGGTGGAATTTGCCCTGATCGCATTCCCTTTCTTTGGTTTGATCATGGGCTGCATAGAGCTGGCCATTGTGTTGTTTGCCGGCGTCTCCCTCGATCTGGCGACCGCAAAGGTGTCACGGGAACTGCGCACAGGTTTGGCCACCAAGGCCACCACGCCCGCCGTCTTCATTACCAAGGTGTGTAACGAAATGGCATGGCTGGGCGCGGATTGTACCTCCAAGCTGCGCGTTGATGTGCGCACATTTACCAATTTCCAGATGGTGACCAAAGCCCCCGAAGTCATCGTGGATGGTGAGTTCGTCAATATGCAATATACAGTGGGCGGTAGCAGCCAGATACAGCTGGTGCGCGTCTATTATACCTGGCCGGTGTTCTCGCCGCTTCTGAAGCCCGGTTTCGGTACATTGAGCGGCGGTGAAACCGTTCTCTCTTCTATCATCGTCTTCAGAAACGAGCCCTTCTGATGCTGAGACGTCTGCGCCAAAGCTTTCATATCGGGCTCAGAGCTCGCAACGGCACGGCAGCGGTAGAATTCGCGCTGATCGCGCCGGTGCTTATTGTCATCTACTGGGGGCTGGCGGACCTCAGCCTCGGAATGATGGCCAGCCGTAAGACCGCACACCTGGCCGCAACGATGGGAGATCTGGTGGCGCAATCTGAAAGCGTGACTACGGCCAATCTGAACGATATTTTTGAGATCGGCGCCAGCATCCTTGAGCCCTTTCCCGCGGGCACCAAGCTGCAAATCCGTATTTCCAGCGTCACACGCAACAAGACCACGGGCGTCATCGCCAAGGATTGGGATCAGCGCAGCAACTGGAAGGGCAGCGGAGACGTATCAACCAGCAACCTGACCACCGCTCAGTTGCCAGCCGACGAAAGCCTGATCATTACCGAAGTTGTGTATGACTTCACGCCGCCGATAGGTAAGTTTTTGCCGATTAATACGACGTTCCAGAACAAGACCTATCATCATCCGCGGTCGGGTGCGAAGATTCTCCTTAAGTAACTCTGCGTTCGAGGACGGCTTTGAACAAAGACAGCTTGGTTTCGGTCTCGTGGCGTTCATCGGCGGGATCGGAGTCGGCGACAATACCGCCCCCCGCACTGACTCTTAACTGCCACAGGCCCCTTTCGTTACGTTCACAGGCGGCCGTGCGGATCAGCACATTCGAGTCCATGGCACCCGACGCATCGACCCAGAACAGCGAGCCGCAATAGGGGCCTCGCGGGGCCTCCAGCGCCTGAATGACCTTCATCGCCTGCACCTTGGGCGCACCGGAAATCGAGCCGGGCGGGAAGGTGGCCAGCAGCACATCCGCCCCCGTGTATCCCGCCTTGAGCTGCGCCGTTACCACGGACACCAGATGGTGCACGTTGGGATAGGATTCCAGCGCATTCAGGGCTTCGACGCGCACCGAGCCGACCTCGGCGACCTTCGACAGGTCGTGACGCATCAGATCGACGATCATCAGGTTTTCGGCGCGATCCTTGGCGCTGTTGAGCAGCTCCTGCCCCAGCGCCGAGTCAGCCTGCGGCGTGTGCCCGCGTGGGCGTGTGCCCTTGATCGGGCGGGTTTCCATGCGCCCATCAGCTCTAAGGCGGATGAAGCGTTCCGGGCTGTTTGATATGACGGCGCGGTTGCCAAAGCGCATAAAGGCGCCGAACGGACTGGCCCCCGCTTCGGCCAGCGCCTGTAAAATGTGATCGGGCGTAAGGCCGGGTTTCAGAGCGCCGCGCCAGCCGCGCGCCAGATTGGCCTGAAACAGGTCACCGGCATGGATTTGCGCCACCAGCGTCGCCACCTTCGCCTCAAACTCGGCGTCCGGCGTCTCGCTGAGCAATGGGCCGTCCATCAGGGTGGAGGGCCGGGGCGTGGACGCCACGGTTTCGACCTGCGCCGCCAGGGCCTCGGCCTGCTCGCGCGCCGCGTCCGCCGTTGCGCCGCGCCCCAGTACCAGCCTCCGCTTCTGATGCAGGTCGAAGGCCAGAACCGCCGAAAAGCGCATCAGCACCAGTTCGGGCCACGGTTCACCCCCCAACTCAAACGCACGCAGCGGCAGGTTTTCCAGCCGGGGCCCCAGCTCAAACCCGGCCAGCCCGATCAGCCCGCCCGTAAAGGGCGGTAAATCCGTGATGTCGTCGCCGTGGACATGGGTGTCACCCAACACCTTTACGCAGGCCGTGCGCAACACCTCTTCGGGTCGGCGCGCATCGTCAAAGGCAAACACCTCTGTGTCATCGGGTGTTACAGACAGCCACGACCAGCGCCCCAGCGCCCCGCCATCGGACAGGAAACCGGCGCAACGCTCCGACCTCAGCACGCTGCCGAAAAAGGCTTCGGGCGGCCTGTAGGGCAGCGACACTATATGCAGATGCTCAGGAAACGGGGGCGTCATTCGTGTTCACGGCGGGCGGCTTCAACTCTCACGGCAACTTGATTCGCCCGTTAAGCCATTGAGGATCATTATGATTGCAGGTTTCGCCACACAAGCCTGTCTTTTTAGACACTCTCTGGCATGTATGACGAGTGGCCTATGGATGGAGGTCCATGAGATGTATCCTGACGCCCGGTGCGACGCATCGGGCGTTTTTTTCAGGTCTTATACGCGCTCTGCCCCTGTGCGGATGTAAAAACCCCCGCAGGTACGATGCGGGGGTGTCGCTTACTTCGGTTGCGCCGAGCTTGAGGATGACGACGACGAAGCGGTCGCCGTGCTGGGGGCCGCCGCCGGGGCTGGTTTGGCCGGTCCGGCCTTGGTCTTGCCCGCAAAGCGCTCGCTCGGCGCATCGACCAGATCGGACATGGCCAGCTTGAGGCCGCGCGGGTGCGCCGCCGCCATCTTCACGTCGCCGCCATAGTTCAGCACGTCGATGGCGCGCGCCAGTTGGAAGTCACCGGTTTTGACGTCGTAGGAATCCGGCGGCACTTCGGACACGACGTGCGCTTCCTGACGCTTCTTGCCCTCATCGGCATCCAGCGCGTTCTTGTAATCGGCTTCCGAGAAGGAATAGGCGCGGTTGGCGATCACCTTGGCCTGATCGCGCGATTGCGCCACTTCCAGATCGGGCTCGATGCCCGTCTTCTGGATCGAGCGGCCTGATGGCGTGT
Source organism: Asticcacaulis excentricus (assembly GCF_003966695.1). Taxonomy (NCBI): domain Bacteria; kingdom Pseudomonadati; phylum Pseudomonadota; class Alphaproteobacteria; order Caulobacterales; family Caulobacteraceae; genus Asticcacaulis; species Asticcacaulis excentricus. Next base: position 1,731,814 of record NZ_AP018827.1, on the reverse strand, counting down.
AATAGCGCGCAATGGTCATCTTCACCGCGCGGTTTTCGCCCAGATTGATGACGCTTTGCACTGAACCCTTGCCGAAGGTGGTCAGGCCGACGGTCGAGGCCCGCTTGTGATCTTGAAGCGCGCCCGCAACGATTTCCGCCGCCGAAGCCGTACCCGGATTGGTCAGGACGACAATCGGCTTGCCATTCATGATGTCGCCCTTATGGGCCTGATAGCGGGTGATGTCGTCGGGCTTGCGTCCACGCTGAGATACCACTTCGCCGCCTTCGAGGAAGAGGTCGGCGACGCCCACCGACTGATCAAGCAGACCGCCGGGATTGTTGCGCAGATCGAGGATCAGCCCCTTCATCTGCGGATTCTTTGTGCGCAGATCGCTCAGCGCCTCATAGGATTCGCGCGCCGTATTCTCGTTGAAGTTCGAAATGCGCAGATAGCCGTAAGCGCCTTCCATGCGCGCCCTGACCGATTTCACATTGATGATTTCGCGCTTCAGCTTGACGTCGAACGGCTCGTCCTTGCCTTCGCGGTAGATGGTGAGCGTCAGGTCCGTCTCCGGCGTCCCCTTCATCTTGGAGACGGCCTCGTTCAGGCGCATCCCCAGAATCGAGGTGCCGTCGATGGCGGTGATAAAGTCGCCCGACTGGATACCCGCCTTCATGGCCGGGGTGTCATCCATCGGAGTGACCACCTTCACCGCGCCGTCTTCGGACTGCACCTCAAGGCCGATGCCGCCATAGGCGCCCTTGGTGCGTTCCTGAAGGTCGGTGAAATCATCCGCCGACAGGTAGTTGGAATGCGGATCGAGCGAGGACAGCATCCCCTGAAGCGCGGCTTCGATCAGCTTCTTGTCGTCCACCTCGACCACATAGTTCTGCTTGACCAGCGCCACGACGTCGCCAAACAGCTCAAGCATTTCATAGGTATCGGACTTGGGCGAAAAGGCCGGCTGATTGGCGTAGGCCACCGCACCGATGCTCAGGGCCAGAGCGGCGACGCCGCCCAGGAAGTAATGTCTCATATAGTCCTCTTTGGAGCTTCTTGGCTCCGTAATGGCCACCTGCAAACCAGCGGTGGCATAGACGCTCACTCCCCATACTACAGGCTTTTAATGTGGCGTAAACAGGGCCTTTACAGCTTGCTCAGATCGAAGCCGGTGGCCGGATTGACGGGGTTCTCGCCTTGGCGCAGCTCCATATAAAAGACCGTCGGCTTGTCGGTCAGATTGGGCGTGCGCCCCAGCGGCTCCCCCCTGGCCACGGTGCGGTTGGGATCGACATAGACCCGCCCCAGCCCGGTCATCACCACGTGATAGTCGTTGCCGACATCGAGAATGATCACCTGACCATAGCCGTCCAGCGGCCCGGCATATTCGACGCGCCCGTTGCCGGGACTGCGTACCTGCGCCCCCGGCGTGGTCTTCAGCCGCAGACCGCGACTGGTCTGACCGTCCACCGTCTCGCCATAGCTGGCGGCCTTTTCACCGACCACAGGCAGTTGCAGGTCGAGCGTGCGGCTCTGGGCCGGGCGCAGCGGCGAGGGCAGGCCCAGCAGGGTCCGCTGACGCGCCTCAAGCTCCAGATTGCGCGCTTCAATGGCATCGGCTTCGCGCAAAAGCTGATCTTCCAGCGCCGCCCGATCGGCCATCAGGGTCTCCAACTGCTTCTGCTGCTCCGACACGTCGCTTTCGGAAATAAACAGCGCCTCGTTCTGTAAGGCCGCCTCGCGCCGCACACGGATCAGGTTGCGGTTTTCTTCCGACAGCACGGCCGCGCGCTTTTTCAGCTCCGGCGTAATCTCTTTCAGCAATATGGCCGCGATCACCGCATCATTGGCCTTGCGCGTCGAAACGAAAATCGTCGGTGGCGGGTTGCGTGAATAGATCTGCAAGGCGCTCAGCAACCGCGCCTGCTTGTTGCGCAATGTCCCCAGCCGCCGTGTCATATCGGCCTCAAGCAAGCTCAGCGTCTCCAGCCGTGCGCGATAGACCGCCGCCCGCTGTTCCGACGCCCCCTGCGTGCGGGCTATGTCGATCATCTGCGCCCGCAGCCGCTCGATCTCCTGCGCGATCTCCCGCGCCGACTGATGCTTCTGCTCGCGCTTGCGGGCATTGGCGCGCAACTCCGCCCCCAGCGTGTCCAGCTCGGTCTGCGCCTGCTTGCTTAAGGGTTTTTGAACAGGCTGCGCCCCCACTGCGCCCGTGCACAACAGCACGAGCAGCGTCAGCGCAACCGGCTTGGCGGCGCGCAGCAGGGCAGGACGAAGGGTCATCCGCTCAGACTAAGGGCAGAGGGTTAATACGGTCTTAGGAAGTCTTAACGAAGAAGAGGAAAGACTATGGGGCCGTAGGCCCCATACCCCGAAACAAAAAGCGCTCCATCGGAAACCAATGGAGCGCTTTAAACATTCGGGGTTTGGGGCCTGCGGCCCCAAATCTTTATCCCTTACACATTCACGCCGCGGGTGGCTTCCGAGCGCTTTTTGAGCAGGGTATCGAAAGCGTCCCACACGCCTTCGCCGCCGGTCCATGAGCCCTTGGTCGCGGCCTTGGAGTATTCGGTGGCGCGGGCTTCGAAGAAGTTGGCGTGTTCGACGCCCGACAGCAGCACCTGAAGCCAGGGCAGCGGGTTTTCCTGCACGCCGAACACTTCGGGCAGTTCCAGTTGACGCAGGCGCCAGTCGGCGATGTAGCGGATATATTGTTTGATATCGTCCGGCGTCATGCCCTCGACGGGGCCCATTTCGAACGACAGGTCGATGAACTTGTCTTCGAGGCTGACTACGGTTTTGCAGCAATCGACGATGTCGTCGGCCACGGCCTTGGTCACCGCGCCGGTTTCCTTGTTGAAGGCGTGGTAGAGCTTGATGATGCCTTCGCAGTGCAGGCTTTCGTCGCGCACCGACCACGAGACGATCTGCCCCATGCCCTTCATCTTGTTGAAGCGCGGGAAGTTCATCAGCATGGCGAAGGAGGCAAACAGTTGCAGGCCTTCGGTAAAGCCGCCGAACATGGCCAGCGTGCGGCAGATATCGGCATCGGTATCGACGCCGAACTTCTGCATGAAGTCGTGCTTGTCGCGCATGGCCTCGTATTCCATGAACGCGCCAAACTCGGCTTCGGGCATACCGATGGTTTCAAGCAGCAGGGCGTAGGCGGCGATGTGCACGGTCTCCATATTGGCGAAGGCCGACAGCATCATCTTGATCTCGGTCGGTTTGAACACCCGACCGTATTTTTCCATGTAGTTGTCCTGAACCTCGATGTCCGACTGCGTGAAGAAGCGGAAGATCTGGGTCAACAGGTTGCGCTCATTGTCGTTCAGCTTGGACGCCCAGTCCTTGACGTCTTCACCCAGCGGCACCTCTTCGGGCAGCCAGTGCACCTGCTGCTGCTTTTGCCAGAAGTCGAAGGCCCACGGATAGCGGAACGGCTTATAGGCAATCGAGGGGGTAAGCAGGCCCGCCTTGGGCTGGGCACCGGGGATGATGAGGCTCATGGCATGACTTCCGAATCGACACTGAACTGAGGCCCCATATCACCACACTTTGTAGTTAACACCAGATGAATATCTACATCTTGTGTGGGCACAATGTCGCGTCTGGGGATAATTGGCCGCGCGGGTGAGTCGCCCGTCGCGCGTGCACCCTAGCACAGGCGCGGGGGCAGACAGGAGTCCCATTCTGGGGTTTTGGCCCGCATCTATCTTACGGGCGGCGCGGTTTTACAGATCACCCGCCCTTGAGGCTGTTCCAGTCGCGGGCCGGGGTAGCCGAACCGGCGGGTTTCAGCGAGGCCTGAAGCCAGGCGAGGTTCTTATCCGCCACATCCGGCGGCAGGTCCTGCCGCAGCAGTTTTTCCGCCTCGGCCAGCTTGCCCTGCATCCCCAGAACCAGCGCCAGATTCTGACGCACCTGAATGGTGGCGCCGGGCAGGGTGACGGCGCGGCGCAGGATGGTTTCGGCCTGCGCCAGATCGCCATTGCCGGCCTTGTACATGGCCTGATTGGTGAGGACGGCGGGGTTGTCGGGTGACAGGCTGAGCGCCTTGTCCCACATGCTCAGCGCCTCTTCGCTACGCTTGGTCTGGTCATAGGCCACGCCCAGAAGCGACCAGGCGCGCCAGTCATTGGGTTTCAGTGTGGTGGCGGTTTGCAGCGGGTCGATGGCGTAGAAGGCGTCATTATTGGCGATGTGGCCGCGCGCCGCCGCCAGCAGGGCCTCATAGTTTTGCGGCGCGAACAACAGCACGCGGTGCGCCGTATCGGCGGCTTCCTTGGGGTTGCCCAGTGCGCGCTGCGCTTCCGACAGGACCAGCCCGGCCTCAATATCGGTCGGGTCGTTGACAAATTCGCGATTGAAAAAGGCCGCGCGCCCCAGCGGGTCGAGGCGCATCGCCGCTTCGCGCTCAGCCCTGGTCGCCTTGACCGGCTTGGGCGGAGCCGGCGTCTCCACCAGCTTGACCGACTTCAGGCCTGATTTTTCGGCCGGTTTGGCGTCTTCGGCGGCCAGAACGGGAAGGGCCAGCAAACCGCCAGCAAGCAACAGAACGGCAAGACGGGTCATGCGACACCCTGAGACGGCCGGAGGCGTTCTGGCCTCGCAAAAACGAATACGGCTTTAAGCTTTGATTTAGACCCCTAAATATATGGTTAAACCCTCTGCTGTTCCTGAGATGACTGCCATGCCCAAGCCCTTGCCCAACCCGCCCGCCAAAACGCCGGAAAACATCATCTTCGGCCTGTTTGAAGACGAGGTGGAGGCGGCACTGTCCGCCCTGGAGGCGACGCAGGCGGCGTTTTTGCGGGCGAAGGGCTTTACGGGTAAGACGGGAGCGCTGGTCGTGCTGCCGCTCAATGGCGGTCTGGCGGCGTGGTTCGGTCTGGGGGTGCGACGGGCCTATAATCCCCTGGGCTTCCGCGCCCTGCCGGGGCAGTTGCCGACCGGGGTGTGGCGGCTGAAAGCCGATGAGGGGCTGGATCGCAAGGCCATCCATGTGGCGTTCCAACTGGGGGCTTACGTCTTTGACCGCTACAAGGCCGGCAAGGCCTTACGCGATGAGGTGCGGCTCGACACCAGCGACCTCGATGCCGAGGCGCGCGACGCCGTGGCGCTGGAGGTTTCGGCGCACGATCTGGTGCGTGATCTGGTCAATACGCCCGCCAATGATATGGGCCCGGCGGAGATCGAATCGGCGGCGAGGTCGCTGGCCTCAGAGTTCAATGCACAGATCAGCGTCATTGCCGGGGATGCGTTGCTGCGCGAAAACTTCCCGGCGGTGCACGCTGTGGGCCGCGCGACGGTCGAAGCCCGCGCCCCGCGCTTTATCGAAATCGACTGGACCCCGCAGGTCGAGGATATTTCCGATGTCCGCAAGCCGGTGATCGTGCTGGTGGGTAAGGGCGTGGTGTTTGACACCGGCGGCCTGAATATCAAGGGCGGGGCCGGTATGGCCCTGATGAAAAAGGATATGGGCGGGGCGGCGCATGTGCTGGGGCTGGCGCGCCTGATCATGGGGGCCAATCTGCGTGTGCGTCTGCACGTGCTGATCAGCGCCGTGGAAAACGCCATTTCCGGCGACGCCTTCCGCCCCGGCGACATCATCGCCTCACGCGCCGGGCTGTCGATCGAGGTTGGCAATACCGATGCCGAAGGGCGGTTGATTCTGGCCGATGCCCTGACGCGCGCGGCGGAGCTGGAGCCCGATCTGACGCTCGATTTTGCCACCCTGACCGGCGCGGCGCGCGTGGCGCTGGGGCCTGAAGTCATCCCCTTCTATACCGACGATGAAGAGATGGCGCGGCGGCTGGAGGTGGCGGCCATTGCCGAACACGACCCGCTGTGGCGGATGCCGCTGTGGGCCGGGTATCGTGACGCTTTGGAGTCCGATATAGCCGATCTGCGCAATGATCCGCAGGGTTGGGCGCAGGCCGGATCGGTGACGGCGGCCCTCTTCCTGCAAAAATTCGCGCCGCAGACGGGGGCGTGGGTGCATTTCGACCTCTACGCCTGGAACCCGCGCGGCCGTCCGGGCTTCCCCGTCGGGGCCGAGGCCCAGACCCTGCGCGCCGTCTTCCGTCTGATCCGCGGGCTGTGACAATCTGCGCCCTGACGGTCGTGCCATTAACTCCACATTCGCATCTTTGCGTTATGGTCTTGCTCTAAGCCTTTCTCTGTTAAGACTTTTTTACGAAGGTTAAGCAGGTGAAAAGGGCATGATGGTGAGTTAGAGACAGCAGAATGGCCCACGACGATTTCGACCCGCGCATGACGCCGTTCAAGGACGGCAAGGCCGATCAGCGCCTTCAGGGGCTGATGCGCGCCGAAACCTTTGTCGTTGGCGAAACCCTCGCCTGCGCCGCACCGGTCAGCGCTATCCGCGCCGCCCCCAGCGACAGCGCCGAGCAATTGGATCAGGTTCTGTTCGGAGAGCGCTTCCGCGTTATCGAACGGTCACGCGACTATGTGTGGGGTCAGGCCCTGCGCGACGGCTATTGCGGTTACGTGCGCGAATCCGACCTGTCGCGCGACTGGTACGTGCCGACCCATTATGTTTCGACCCTGCGCAGCTACGTCTTCTCGGAGCCGAACCTGAAATCGCAGATCGTCTGTGCGCTCAGCCGCAACGCGCTGGTCAGTGTCACCGGCACGGATGGCAATTATGCGCAGCTCAATGATCTGGGCTGGATCTACCGCGCCCACCTGTCGGATTTTACGGATTTCGACCACGACTATGTCAGCGTCGCTGAAACCTATCTCAACGCCCCCTATCAGTGGGGGGGCCGCGAAAGCGAAGGGCTTGATTGCTCTGGTCTGGTGCAGCAGGCGCTCTACGCCGTCGGTCAGGCCTGCCCGCGCGACTCGGACATGCAGTCGCATATGGGCGAAGCGCTGGACATCGGCGCGGACCTGAAAGGGCTCTATCGCGGCGATCTGGTGTTCTGGAAAGGCCACGTCGCCATTATGCGCGACGAAGACCACATCATCCACGCCAATGGCCACCACATGAAGACGGTCATCGAGCCGCTGCGTGAGGCCGTGGACCGTATCGAAGCGGCGGGGGTCGGGCGACCGATCGCCTTCCGCCGACTTTAAGAAACAGAGATTTCGATGCAAAAAACCCGCCGTCTCCGGCGGGTTTTTCTGTGTCTGGCTTATTGTGCGTCGGCCGGAGCCTCAGCCGATGCCGCCGGAGCCGCTTTTGCAGAGGCAGGGCTGGCCGCTGTTGCCGGTGCCGCCGCTGCCTCAGCGGGCTGGGCCGGAGCGGCACCCGCTGCGGCCGGGGCAGCGCCCGGCTGACGCGAGGGATCGGGGGCGGGGATCGGATAGCCGGTCGAACCCTTGGAATGCAGGTAGGCGATCAGGGCGATGCGTTCTTCCGGCTTCTTGATACCGGCAAAGCCCATCTTGGTGCCCTTGACCCACTTCGCCGGGTTGCCGAGGAAATGATAGAGCTCATCATAGGTCCAGGTCGGCGCTTCGGCGGCGTGCGCCTTCATGCCGTCGGAATAGGCAAAGCCCGCATGGCCGGCCGTCGCGCGACCCACTACGCCCCACAGGCCCGGACCGGTCATATTGGCATTGGCCGGATCGACATTGTGGCACGAGACGCACTTGCCGAAGGCCTTTTCACCGGCGGCCAGATCGGCGGTCGGCAACACCGTGCCCCAATCCGGATCAAGCTCAACAGCGGCCGCGCCACCACCCGCTTCGGCTTCGGCCACTTCGACGGCGTAGCCCGGTTTGGCTGGCGGTTCTGTGTGGTAAAGGGCATCGACGCCCACGCGCGCCACAACAATAACCAGCGCCGCCGTGAGGCCCGCCGCCATGATCTTGTTAAACTGAAGATTACCGCTCATGCCGCCTCTGACGTCCCGACTCTATATCCCAGCGTTCAGCCGCCTATTTGACCGGACGATCCCCTCGGGGTCAATGCCGGGTAGCGGCTCTTTATCTCTGTTCTCTGACACGAAAAGGCCTCATTGCGCAAGCCGCCTTTCGCGCGGCAAAGCGTCCTCAGGGCTTCTGTGTCAAATCGTCGCAGAACCGCGAAAGCCGCCTGCGCACCTGTTTGCCTCTAAGCCAAATCGCGCCCTATTTCCAGCGCTAGATAGAAATGACTGTGAGGTGAGGGGACATTTCGCTCTAATTTCTTGTTTCACCGCCTGTATTTCCAAAACCTACCTTTCGCTTTAGGCATAGAGCTTTGCGCCGAAACCCTTGAAAAACGGCGGAAAGACAGGCACAGACGGCGCTTTCTGTTGTTCAGGGTCTCTCTGCCATGACCGCTTCCCAAAAGATCGCCTATCAGGGCGAACCCGGCGCCTTCAGCCATCAGGCCTGCCGCCGCTGGTTCCCTGACTATACGCCGACCGCTTTCCCGTCCTTTGAGGCGGCTTTTGCGGCGGTGGCGGCGGGCGAGTGCGCTCTGGGCATGATTCCGGTCGAAAACGCGCTGGCCGGGCGGGTGGCCGACGTGCACCACCTGTTGCCGCATTCAGGTCTGAAGATCATCGGTGAGCGCTTCCTGCCCATCGAAATGACCCTGATGGGGACGCCGGACGCCGAACTGTCGGATATCAAGGTGGCCTTTTCGCACACCATGGCCCTGATGCAGTGCCGCAACTCGCTGAATGCCCTGGGGATCCGCCCGGAAATCTATCACGATACCGCCGGTGCGGCCCGCCGCCTCAGCGAGACGCAGGAGCGTGACCGCGCCGCCATCGCGCCGGAAATCGCGGCGGAACTGTATGGCCTGAAAATCCTGCGTCGCAATCTGGAAGACGCCCACAACAACACCACGCGCTTTCTGGTCCTCAGCGCGCAGGCCGAGGTGTCCGACCCCGCAGAGGCCGAGCGTGTCCTGACCAGCTTTGTCTTCGGTGTGCGCAACATCCCGGCGGCGCTGTATAAGGCGTTGGGTGGTTTTGCCACCAACGGGATCAATATGATCCGGCTGGAAAGCTATATCCGCGACGGCATCTTTGCCTCGACCTTCTTCTATGCTGAGGTCGAAGGCCGCCCCAGCGACCGCCTGCTAAAACTGGCCTTTGAGGAACTGGCCTTTTTCGCCGAAGAGGTGGAGTTGCTGGGCGTCTATGCCATGGACCCCTTCCGCGCCTCGCAGGGGGTGTAATACCAAGGGTCATTGAAAATGACTCTTGGTATTCCATTCGAGAATTTCTCATGTCACTGACACATATGAGACATTCTCGTGTCTTCAACGGCCGGATGCGGTCAGCATCTTCGGCCGTTGGTATAATTAAGGCAGCGTCGTCCCTTCGCTGACGGCCTTGTACACCGCAGGCACGGTTTCCGGCACGATGGGGCCGGTGATCTTGTCGATCACCACGCCGTCCGCCCCGACGATGAAGGTCTCCGGCACGCCTGAAATCCCCAGATCGAGCCCCATCTGCCCGTCTTCGTCGGACAGTATGCGCGCGTAGGGGTTGCCGTGCTTTTCGATAAAGCTCAGCCCATTGATCGGGGTGTCTTTGTGGTCGATGCCGATAATGATGACGCCCTTGGCCTTCAGGTCCATCAGATAGGGGTGCTCGGCCAGACACGGCGTGCACCACGAGGCGAAGACATTGACCAGTACCGGCTTGCCCGACGCCCGCGCGATCGCCGGCAAGGAGGCCAGCGACCCGTCGTGCAGATCGGTCAGTAGGCGCGCCGGCAGCGGCTTGCCGACCAGCTCCGCCGGGGCGTAGTCGGTCTTTTTATGGAAATTGTACCAGCCGAGTATGGCCGCAAGCCCTACAAGCAGGACCAGAGGCGCGGCCAGCAGAAGGCGCTTCATGCGTCCTCCTTTTGCGCCTTTTCAGCCGCCAGAGTCTCTTGCAGCGCCTTGAGCTTCGCCGCGCGGTCACGATGCGCGCGCACGCTCAGCACGGTGAGGCTGAGCAGGGCCAGCGCCGTCACACCATAGCTGCCCCAGACGAAAAAGGCGTACTTGCCCATATCCAGATCCATTACACCCCTCCTTCGCGGAAGCCGAGACGCGCCCGCAGCCCGTTATATTTGCGGCTCAGGATTTCCGTGTCGATGCGGATCAGCCACAGCCACACGAACAGCGCCTTATAGGCCAGTGCCATCACCAGCAGCGGCCACAGCATGGACGGGGCGACGGTGGGGCCATCCGCGCGGAAAACCGAAGCCCCCTGATGCAGAGTGTTCCACCAATCGACCGAAAACTTGATGATGGGCAGGTTGATCAGGCCAATCAGCGCCAGAATGGCCGTCGATTTGGCCGCCCGCTGTTCGTCTTCGATCGAGGCGTGCAGGGCGATATAGCCGATATAGAAGAGGAACAGCACCAGCACCGAAGTCATGCGCCCGTCCCATTCCCACCACGTGCCCCACATGGGTTTGCCCCACAAGGAGCCGGTGATCAGGGCCAGAGCCGTGAACACTGCGCCTATGGGGGCGGCGGCCTTGGCAGCGGCATCGGCCAGGGCGTGACGGAAGATCAGGCCGAAGAAGCTGGCCACGCCCATGACAAGATAGGTAAACAGCGCCATCCACGCCGCCGGGACGTGGATATACATGATGCGCACCGTGTCGCCCTGCTGATAGTCTTCGGGCGAGACGAAGCAGAGGTAAAGCCCCCACGCAAACAGCACGAGGCTCAGCCCCGCCACCCACGGGCGCACGGGGGCAAACACCTTCGAGAAACGGTCCGGATTGGCCAGCCAGCTTATGATCATGGGTGTCTCACATAGGCGGTTTCACGAAGAGCGACAAGTCTGTCAATTTAACGCACTGCGCAGCGCAGCGCCCATGGCGATGGGGCCCAGCGCCAGCGCAAACAGACCGTAGGCGCAGAGAAGGCTAAGCGCCTGAAACACGGGCGCGCCGGTGACGAAGGCCTGCATCAGGCCCGCACCGAAAATGACCGGCGGCACATAGAAGGGCAGGACCAGCAGGGCGATCAGCACCCCGCCCTTGCGCGACCCCAGAGTCAGAGACGCCCCTGCCCCGCCGATCAGGGCAAAGCTGAACGAGCCGATCAGGGCCGCCACCAGCGCCCAACCAGCCAGGCCCACGGGCGCGCCCAGCAGGATCATCACCACCGGCGTCATCAGTGACAGGATCAGGCCGGTGCCCAGCCACTGCGCCAGACATTTGAGAAAGGCTACCCATTCGAGCGCCAGTGGCCCGGTGCGCAACAGGTCGAACACCCCGTCTTCGTAATCGCGCTCAAACAGCCGTTCCAGCGACAAAAGTGAGGCCAGCGCCAGACACAGCCAGGTCAGGCCGGGCGCGATCTTCGACAGGGTTTGCGCCTCCGGGCCTAGGCTGAGCGGCACCATGGCCATCAGAGTCAGGTAGAACCCGGCGGCCAGCACGGGTCCGCCACCGCGTGCCAGAGACAGGCCCAGATCGCGCTTCAACAGGGCAAGAGAAGGAGAGGGCGTTGTCATTTAAGGCCCCCCACCACCGCATCTCGCTGACCTGCGGTCATCTCGTGCGGTCCCCCTCCCCAGCAAGCTGGGGAGGTACAAGATATTCTGCTTCTGTCATACCTCCCCAGCTTGCTGGGGAGGGGGACCATGAGCGTAGCGAGTGGTGGTGGGGGCTTTAACTGTACCAGTCTACGCACCTTTAACTCACCCATAGACCGCCTCCATCGCCGGTGCTGTCAGTCGCAGTTCGCGCACCTCAAACGGCAGCGGATCGTGCACGGCGCAAACAATCAGCCCGCCCGCGCTCAGGTGCGCCTGCATCAGCTCGGCCAGCTTCGCCCGGTGTTCGGCATCGAGCGGCGACATCGGCTCATCGAGCAGCCAGACGGGGCGCTTGGCCAGGATCAGCCGCGCGCAGGACAGTCGCCGCTTCTGTCCCGCCGACAGCATCCGTGTTTCCAGCTCCAGTAGGGGCGACAGGTTCAGCCGCCGGATCGCCTCGGCCTGTCCCGCCGCCGTGCCTCCCAGAAAGGCGCGCTGAAAGTCCAGTTCCGCTCCAGCCAGACGCCCCGGCGACAGGGCTTCGGCGTGGCCAAGATAATGGGCCTGCGCCGCCATTGCCCCCTCCGGATCGACGCCATCCACATAGCGCACATGTCCGCCGTCCGGCCGGATAAATCCGGCCAGTGTACGCAGCAGCGTCGTCTTACCCACCCCATTGGCCCCGGTCAGGGCGACGCATTCCCCCGGTGCCACCGAAAACGACAGGTCATGGATCAGGTGACGATAGCCTTTTTTCAGGCTCAGCGCGTCCACCGCAAGAGAGAGGGCCATCAGGCGAAAACTTCCGAACAAATTCCCCACGGCGGGGGCTTCTTCATAGACGAGTAGCCGGAAGCGGTTTAGAAGGCAATTGACCGCGCCATCGGCCGGTAACCGTGCGACCCCGGACAGGACCCTGTGCGTCCGTCAGGGCGGAACGCGCGACGCCGGTTTTCAGGCCCATTGGGGGCCGCGATGTTCCCACCTTACGCGGTCGGAAGGAAAAGCGACCATGTCCCTCGACAGCTTTATTTCTAAGGCCGAACTCACCATCGGCGACCACACCTACACCTATTTTGACCTGAAGGCCGCCGAAGCCAACGGCCTGCCCAACATCTCGCGGCTGCCGGCCTCGCTGAAGGTGCTGCTGGAAAACCTGCTGCGCAACGAAGACGGCGTGTCGGTGACCAAGGCCGATATTCAGGCGCTGGCCAACTGGATCGACAATAAGGGCTCGGTCGAACACGAAATCGCCTTCCGCCCGGCGCGCGTCCTGATGCAGGACTTTACCGGCGTTCCGGCGGTGGTTGATCTGGCGGCCATGCGCGACGCCATGGTCAAGCTGGGCGCCGATCCGGCCAAGATCAATCCGCTCAACCCGGTGGACCTCGTCATCGACCACTCGGTCATGGTCGATTATTTCGGCACGGCGGATGCGGCCAAAAAGAATGTGGACCGCGAATACGAGCGCAATATGGAGCGCTATAACTTCCTGCGCTGGGGCTCGTCCGCCTTCAACAATTTCCGCGTCGTGCCGCCGGGCACCGGCATCTGCCATCAGGTCAATCTGGAATATCTGGCACAGACCGTGTGGACCAGCGTCGCGGCGGGCGGCGACGTCGCCTATCCGGACACGGTGGTCGGCACCGATTCCCACACCACCATGGTCAACGGCCTGAGCGTGCTTGGCTGGGGCGTCGGCGGCATCGAGGCCGAAGCCGCCATGCTGGGCCAGCCCATCCCCATGCTGATCCCCGAAGTGATCGGCTTCAAGCTGACCGGCAAGCTGCCGGAAGGGGCCACCGCCACCGACCTCGTCCTGACCATCACCCAGATGCTGCGCAAAAAGGGCGTGGTGGGTAAGTTCGTCGAATATTTCGGCGAAGGCCTGACCACCCTGTCGCTCGAAGATCAGGCGACCATTGCCAATATGGCCCCGGAATATGGCGCCACCTGCGGCTTCTTCCCGGTGTCGCAGGCCACCATCGACTACCTGACGGCCACCAACCGTGGGCCTGCCCGCGTCGCCCTGGTCGAAGCCTATGCCAAACAGCAAGGCCTGTGGCTCGATCCGGAAAACGATCCGGTCTTCACCGATACGCTGGAGCTTGACCTCGGTGGCGTGCTGCCGTCTTTGGCCGGTCCCAAGCGTCCGCAGGACCGCGTGCTGCTGACCGACGCGGCATCGGAATTTGCCAAGGCCCTGAGCGGTGAGTTCAACAAGGCGGGCGACGAAACCCGCTCGGCCGCCGTCGCCGGCACCGACTACAGCGTCAAGCACGGCGATGTGGTCATTGCCGCCATCACCTCGTGCACCAACACCTCCAACCCGTCGGTGCTGATCGCCGCCGGTCTGGTGGCGCGTAAGGCCAAGGCACTGGGCCTCAGCGTCAAGCCGTGGGTTAAGACCTCGCTGGCCCCCGGTTCTCAGGTCGTCACGGATTACCTCAATGCCGCAGGCCTGACCGCCGATCTCGATGCCCTGGGCTTCAACCTGACCGGCTATGGCTGCACCACCTGCATCGGCAATTCCGGCCCGCTGCCCGAAGCCATTTCGGCAGCCATCAACGAAGCCGATCTCGTCGCCTGCTCGGTCCTGTCGGGCAACCGCAATTTCGAAGGCCGCGTGAACCCCGACGTGCGCGCCAACTATCTGGCCTCGCCGCCGCTGGTCGTGGCTTACGCGCTGGCCGGGTCGCTGAACGTCAATCTGACGACCGATCCGCTGGGCACCGGCAGCAACGGTGAGCCGGTCTATCTCAAGGACATCTGGCCCACCAATGCCGAGATCGCCGAGATTCAGCGCGCCAACGTCACCCATGACAAGTTCAGCGCCCGCTATGCCGACGTCTTCAAGGGCGATGAACACTGGCAGGCCATCTCCGTTTCGGGCGGTCAGACCTATCAGTGGGACGCCACCTCGACCTACGTCGCCAACCCGCCCTATTTCGAGGGCATGACCATGACGCCGGAAAAGGTCACCGACATCGTCGAAGCCCGCGTGCTCGGCATCTTCGGCGACTCGATCACCACCGACCACATTTCGCCGGCCGGTTCGATCAAGAAGACCTCGCCCGCCGGTCAGTGGCTGACCAACCACGACGTGCCGGTATCGGAGTTCAACTCCTACGGCGCGCGTCGCGGCCACCACGAAGTCATGATGCGCGGCACCTTCGCCAATATCCGCATCCGCAACAAGATCACGCCGGACATCGAAGGCGGGGTGACCAAGCACTTCCCGTCGGGCGACGTCATGGCCATCTATGATGCCGCCATGCGCTACAAGGCCGAAGGCCGCAGCATGGTCATCTTCGCGGGTAAGGAATACGGCACCGGTTCCTCGCGCGACTGGGCGGCCAAGGGCACCAAGCTTCAGGGCGTGCGCGCCGTCATCGCCGAATCGTTCGAGCGCATCCACCGCTCCAACCTGGTCGGCATGGGCGTCCTGCCCTTGCAGTTCAAGATCGACGGCTGGCAAAAGCTGGGCCTGACGGGTGAGGAAATCGTCACCATTCGCGGCCTCGAAAACGTCCAGCCGCGTCAGGAACTGATCGTTGAGCTGTTCCGCGCCTCGGACGGCAAGGTGGCCCGTTTCCCGGTCCGCTGCCGCATCGACACCCCGACCGAGCTTGAATATTTCAAAAACGGCGGCGTCATGCCCTACGTGCTGCGCAATCTGGCCCGCGGCTAGGTTTGGTAAAGCAGGCAGGGGGCTTGCCCCCTGCACCCCGATTGAGGAGCTCCGTCGTCACCGGCGGGGTTCTTTGTCTTTTTATACCTCCCCACCTCTGGTGGGGAGGGGGACCGCACGAGCCGCCGAAGGCGGTGAGATGTGGTGGTGGGGTATCTTACTTTCTTCGGCATGTGGGCTGATAATTTACAGTAACCCCTCCGCCTGTAACCGCTGCTGCCACAGGTCTTTGCGGCGTTTCAGATCGTCCTTACGCGCCATGTCGGAATAGTCCTCCGGCACGCGATCCAGCGCCTCATAGCGAAACTCTGTCTCGCCATGCGCGTTCCACGCGGCTTGCAGGCTGGCGTGGCAATGACTGCCCAGTCGCAACGCAAACCACAGGCCGTTCTGCTGCGCCTCCAGATTGCGGCTGGCCCCCACCCACGTCTCGCCCGTGGCGTTGCAGATCACCGCATAGACTCCGCTCACCGCCTTGCGTTCCTTATAGGCCGCGATGGCCGCCTTCTTTTCATGGCTGTCCATGATCTTCTCCTTTGACAGCGGCGCTGATAGCGCATATTTTTATCCGGGTAAAATAAATTCTGAGAACCCGATGACGTCCGAACCCCTCTATGCCGTGTTTCAGGCCGCCCGCCGTCTGACCGTTGGCCCGCCCGCCGAAGCCGCACTGGCTGCCCACAAGGCCCTTGCGGCGCAGCCCGACGCCCCCGTTATCATCCTTGATCGTGCCACGGGTCAGGTGATCGATCTCGACCTGCGCGGCGACGCAGCGGCCGTTCAGGCGCGCTATGCCCCCACACCTGAAACTGCGCCTGAAACCGTCAAACGCGGACGCCCAAAGCTGGGGGTCGTGCCGCGCGAAGTCACGCTTCTGCCGCGCCATTGGGAGTGGCTATCGCAGCAGCCGGGCGGCGCGTCAGTGACCTTGCGCAAGCTGATCGACGCGGCGCGCAAAGGCGGCCCGGACTCCAGGGCGCGCGTCAATACCGCCTATCGCGTCATGGTCACTCTGGCCGGAGATCGTGAAGGCTTCGAAGAGGCGTCGCGCGCCCTGTTTGCCGGAGATCACGCCGCACTTCGTCAGCGCCTTGCCGTCTGGCCCGCCGATATTGGGCAGGAGGTTCTGGCCTGTCTGGACGCCGACCCGCCCAGCGCCTGAGCCGTTCATCATGGCCAAAAGCGCCGTTCAGGGGTGAAAAACAAACTTCACCCATGCAAATTTCTGCGCCGTTTCACGTCCATTTTACCCCTGTGGCCTATGCAAGGCTTCGCGCCTGCGATATGCGCCAAACTAAGGACTCCATAAGTCCGTCCCCAGACCCTTTCCAAAGGTGTACCGATGCTTGAAGCCTATCGTGCCCATGTGGCCGAGCGCGCCGCGCTTGGCATTCCGCCCCTGCCGCTGACCGCGCAACAAACCGCCGAAGTGATCGAACTGATCAAGAACCCTCCGGCCGGCGAAGCGGAATTCCTCCTCGACCTGATCACCTATCGCGTGCCGCCGGGCGTCGATGATGCGGCCAAGGTCAAGGCCTCCTTCCTGTCGGCGGTGGCGCATGGCGACTTCCCGGTTGAACTGATCAGCCGCGAAAAGGCGACCGAGCTTCTGGGGACTATGGTTGGCGGTTATAACGTCAAGCCGCTGATAGACCTTCTGAGCGACGCCGTGGTTGGTAAGATCGCCGCCGAAGCGCTGAAAAAGACGCTTCTGATGTTCGACTTCTTCCACGACGTGGCGGAACTGGCCAAGGCCGGTAACGCCAACGCCAAGGATGTGATTCAGTCGTGGGCCGAAGCCGAATGGTTCACCTCGCGCCCCAAGGTCGCCGAAAAGATCACCGTCACCGTGTTCAAGGTCACGGGCGAAACCAATACGGACGATCTGTCGCCCGCGCCAGACGCCTGGTCGCGCCCGGACATCCCGCTGCACTATCTGGCCATGCTGAAGAACGCGCGCCCCGGCATCACGCCGGAAGAGGACGGCAAGCGCGGCCCGATCCAGTTCATCGAAGACCTGAAAGCCAAAGGCAACCTCGTCGCCTATGTCGGGGACGTCGTCGGCACCGGTTCGTCGCGTAAATCGGCGACCAATTCGGTCATCTGGGCCACGGGCGAAGACATCCCCTACGTGCCGAACAAGCGCTTTGGCGGCGTGACGCTGGGTGGCAAGATCGCCCCCATCTTCTTCAATACGCAGGAAGATTCCGGCGCCCTGCCTATCGAAGTCGATGTGTCGCAGATGGATATGGGCGATGTCATCGACATCTACCCCTATGAAGGCAAGGTCGAAAAGGCCGGTCAAAAGATCGCCGACTTCCAGCTCAAGTCGCACGTTATTCTGGACGAAGTGCAGGCCGGGGGCCGCATCAACCTGATCATTGGTCGCTCTCTGACCGCCAAGGCGCGTGAGTTTCTGGGCCTGCCGGCTTCGACCGCCTTCCGCCTGCCGGTCGCCCCGGTCGATTCGGGCAAGGGCTTCACGCTGGCGCAGAAGATGGTCGGCAAGGCCTGCGGTCTGGCCGAAGGGCAGGGCATCCGTCCGGGCACCTATTGCGAGCCCAAGATGACCACGGTCGGCTCTCAGGACACCACGGGCCCGATGACCCGCGACGAACTGAAAGACCTCGCCTGCCTCGGCTTCTCCGCCGATCTGGTCATGCAGTCCTTCTGCCACACGGCGGCCTATCCGAAGCCGGTCGATGTCAAGACGCACCGCGAACTGCCGGCCTTTATCTCCAACCGCGGCGGCGTGGCCCTGCGCCCGGGCGACGGGGTCATCCACTCGTGGCTGAACCGCCTGCTGCTGCCCGACACGGTTGGCACCGGCGGCGATTCGCACACCCGCTTCCCCATCGGTATTTCCTTCCCCGCCGGTTCGGGCCTTGTGGCCTTTGGTGCGGCGACGGGCGTCATGCCGCTCGACATGCCGGAATCCATCCTTGTCCGCTTCAAGGGCCAGCTTCAGCCGGGCATCACCCTGCGTGACCTCGTCCACGCCATCCCCTACTACGCCATCAAGCAGGGCCTGCTGACCGTCGCCAAGGCGGGTAAGGTCAACGCCTTCTCCGGCCGTATTCTCGAAATCGAGGGCCTGCCGGACCTGAAGGTCGAACAGGCGTTCGAACTGACCGACGCTTCGGCGGAACGGTCGGCGGCGGGCTGCACCGTGAAGCTCAACAAAGAGCCGATCATCGAGTACATGACCTCGAATATCGTGCTGATGAAGAACATGATCGCCGACGGCTATCAGGACGCCCGCACGCTGTCGCGCCGCATCAAGGCGATGGAAGACTGGCTGGCCAACCCGGTGCTGATGGAAGCCGATGCCGACGCCGAATACGCGGCGATCATCGACATCGACCTCAATGATATCAAAGAGCCGATCCTGTGCGCCCCGAACGATCCGGACGATGCGCGCCTGCTGTCCGACGTGCAGAATACGGCCATCGACGAAGTCTTCATCGGCTCGTGCATGACCAATATCGGCCACTTCCGCGCCGCCTCCCTGCTGCTCAACGGTAAGAAGGACATACCGACGCGCCTGTGGGTCGCCCCGCCGACCAAGATGGACGCCGCCGAACTGACCAAGGAAGGCCATTACAACGTGCTGGGCACCGCCGGGGCGCGTATGGAAATGCCGGGCTGTTCGCTGTGCATGGGCAATCAGGCGCAGGTGCGCGAAGGGGCGACCGTCGTTTCGACCTCGACGCGCAACTTCCCCAACCGTCTGGGCAAGAACACCAACGTCTTCCTGGCCTCGGCGGAACTGTCGGCCATTGCCTCGAAGCTGGGCCGCCTGCCCACCGTCGAGGAATACCTCTCCGACATGGGCGTCATCAATGCCAAGGGCGCGGAAGTCTATCGCTATATGAACTTCGACCAGATCGAAGAATATGCCGATGTGGCGTCTACGGTTGCGGCTGAGTAAGCCCGGTTAGATAGCGCAGGGGTCGCAGACCCCTGCACCCCCGATACAGGGAGCCTCGCTGGCAACAGCGGGGCTCTTCTTTTTTTACCTCCCTGCCAAAGGCAAATGTAGCAAAGCCCTCCGGACGGCACCGGAGGGCTTTGTAATCTATGGGGTGAAGGGGCCAGTTTAAGCAAACCCCAAAACCCTACAGCTTATAGGCCGCCTTGGGCAGGTTATAGGTCAGGTCCTTGATCGTTTCGGCCGCGTCTTCCAGTTCGAGGCGGTGTTCGACCACCAGACGCGCCAGGAAGTTGGCGTCGATGCGGCGGGCGACGTCGTGGCGCGCCGGGATCGACAGGAAGGCGCGCGTGTCGTCGTTGAAGCCGACTGTGTTGTAGAAGCCGGCGGTTTCGGTGACCTGTTCGCGGAAGCGCGTCATGCCTTCGGGCGAATCGTGGAACCACCACGACGGGCCGAGTTTCAGGATCGGATAGTGCCCGGCCAGCGGGGCCAGTTCGCGCGAATAGGAGGTCTCATCCAGCGTGAACAGGATGACCGTCAGGGTCTTTTCGTTACCGAAAGCGTCCAGCAGCGGCTTGAGATCATTGACGTAATCGGTGGCCAGCGGGATGTCGCAGCCCTTGTCACGCCCGAAGGTTTCAAAGATCGTCTGGTTGTGGTTGCGGAAGGAGCCGGGGTGAATCTGCATGGTCAGCCCGTCATCGAGGCTCATGCGCGCCATTTCGGTCAGCATCTGGGCGCGGAACAGCTCGGCATCGGCAGGGGTAAATTCCCCGACGATGATGCGGTTGAACAGGGCCTCGGACTCGCTGGCCGACAGATTGGCGGTCTTGGCCGTCGGGTGGCCGTGGTCGGTTGAGGTCGCGCCCATCTCCATAAAGAAATCACGGCGTTTGCGGTGCGCGGCCAGATAGCCCTTCCAGCTATAGACGTCTTCGCCGGAAAGCTCGGCAAACACTTTCAGCTTGTCACGGAAGTCCTCGTGTTCGGCATCAATGACCGGATCGGGACGGTAGGCGGTGACGACGCGGCCCTTCCAGCCGGACGCGCGAATTTTCTGATGGTGCTCCAGCGTGTCGGTCGGCGACTCGGTGGTGGCCAGAAGCTCGATATTGAAGCGTTCAAACAGGGCGCGCGGCTTATAGGCGTCAGACGCCAGAAGCTCACCGATGCGGTCGAAATACGCATCCGCCGTCGTCTCATCGAGGCGCTTGTCAAAGCCCATAATGTGGCCAAATACGTGGTTCATCCACATGGCGGTCGGCGTGCCGCGGAACAGATGCTGATTGGCGGCAAAGATCTTCCACGCCGTGCGCGGATCGGCGGTCGAAGGCCCGGCCTTGGACCCCACGCCCAGATCATTCAGATCATAGCCCTGCGAATAGAGCATCCGGTAGATATAGTGGTCCGGCGCCAGGAACAGCTCGGTCGCGCTGCCGAAATTGGCATTATCGGCGAACCATTGCGGGTCCGTATGACCGTGCGGCGACAGAATGGGGTAATCCTTGATCAGCGCATACAGCTCGCGGGCCACCGCGCGTTGCGCCGGGTCTGCCGAAAACAGACGGTCTTCGTTCAAAATCAAAGGCTTGGACATGTCACAGATACCGAAAAAAGCGAAACCGTGGACCGTTCTGTCTGAACTTTGTGGCGGTCTTCGGGTTCATGATCTCCCGCTGCAACAGGTAACCGGTGTCATGACATTTATCAACGTCTATTTTGGAGCGGAAGGATTTTCATAAAATCCTTCCGCTCAAGCCGCCATTGAGGCGGCGGCCAGGGCGGCGCAGCCGCCGCCCGGCGAGGAGCCAAACAAAAGCTGGATCATTATGTTTCCATGGAAACATAATGATCCAGACTCGTTCGCAGAAAGCTGTGTCTCAGGGCTTGAACGATGGGTCCGCCGGGCCGGTCGATTCCCGCACGATCAGGGCCGTATCGAAGACGGTGCTGTCCTTGCGGTTTTCTGCCAGCAGGGCATCGGCGGCCGCGCGGCCGATGTCGCGGATGGGGGCGCGCACGCTGGTCAGGCCGGGGGTGACGCGGGCGGCGATGGGGGCGTCGTCATAGCCGACCACGCTGAGGTCATCGGGCACGCTGAGGCCCAACTCGGCGGCGGCCTTATAGACACCGACCGCCATTTCGTCGTTGGAACTGAAAATGGCGGTCGGGCGCGGCGATTGCGACAGCAGCGCCTTACCGGCCGCGTAGCCCGACTCGAAGGTATATTCCCCCTGCACGATCAGGGCGCTATCGAGCGTCAGGCCGCGCGCCTCAAGCCCTTCATCGAAGCCCTGCCGGCGTTGACGCGCCGAGGCGTAACCTGCCGGGCCGGAAATGAAGCCGATGCGGCGGTGCCCCAGATCGGCCAGATGCTCCGCCGCCGCACGGCAGCCCATGCGGTCGCGCGACACCACCTGCGACGAGACGATAGGCGGCGTGTTTTCTTCGCCGGGCATGGCGGTGATTCGCACATAGGGCACATCAAGATCATCGAGCGCGGCCAGCAGTTGACGGTTTTCGGCGATGGGCGGCAGGACGATCACGCCAGACAGCCGCTGCAACTCCACGAATTCGCGGATTTCGTCGATAAAATCCGCGCTGTTCTTGTCGCACGGGTGGACCACCAGCTCGGTGCCCGACCCGCGAATGCAATCCAGCACACCGTTCTGGATATTGATGACGTACTGGGCGTTGGGGTTGTCATAGACGAGGCCTAGCAGGAAGGAGCGGCGAAAGGCCAGGCCGCGCGCCTGCGGGTCCGGCTTGAAACCGATGCGGGCGATGATGGCGTTGACCTGATCGCGCGTTTCGGCGCGCACCGATGGCGAATGGTTGATTACCCGCGACACCGTCTTCTTCGAGACGCGCGCCAGAGAGGCCACATCGTTGATCGTCGCCTTCTTGCGGCGCTTCAGGAAATCTTCGACGGGATCGGGGGCGCCTTCGGGAAGAGCGGTCGTGGTCATGTGTGGGTTTTGCTTCCGGCCTGAATTGCGAAACGGTCACATACAAAAGTCCGTTTCATCTGTTATATTTAGCGGTAAATGGCGGCTGCGGGCAAGCGCGCAGATTTTCCGTCCATAGCCCTGTTACGCCTCTTGCCTATCTACCGCGTTCAGAGGTATGACACCGGTTACCAACCGTCAACATAAAAAACAGCGTTCGCGATCTCGCCTCAGAGGGCGTCGGACGTCAGAAAGACAGCGATTATGCCCGACGACTCTTCCGCCTGCGCGGCCCTTGGCCCTAAGGACATCAAGGCCCCGGCTATGAAGCGCTATGTGCGCGTGCACGCTACCGATGATGTGGCGATTGCGGTCGAAGCGCTGAGCGCCGGGGAGGTGCTGGATTTTGGCGATGTGCAACTGTCGCTCGGAACCGACATCCCCAAAGGGCACAAGATCGCCCTGCGTGACATCGCCGTGGACGCGCCGGTGCTGAAATTCGGTTTCCGTATCGGGCACGCCATCGCGCCGATCAAGGCCGGTGAGCACGTCCATACGCACAATCTGGCCACCTCTCTGACGGGGGTCGAAGATTATGACTACGCGCCCGTGGCCGCCGAAGGGCCCGGTTCCCACCCTGATGCGCGTACCTTTATGGGCTATCGCCGCGCGGATGGCCGCGTCGGTATCCGCAATGAAATCTGGATATTGTGCACGGTCGGCTGCGTGGCGCGCACCTCTGAGCGGCTGGCCAAGGTGGCAAGCGAGCGCTTTAAGGGCCGCGTCGATGGCGTCTATGCCCTGACCCATCCGCTCGGTTGCTCGCAACTGGGCGACGACCTCAACCATACGCGCAAGCTGCTGGCGGCGCTGGCGGCGCACCCCAATGCCGGCGGCGTGCTGATCGTCGGTCTGGGTTGCGAAAACAATCAGCTCAGCGCCCTGATCGGTGAGATCGAAGGCCGCACGCCGGATCGCCTCAAATATTTCGCCGCCCAGATGGTCGAGGACGAGCACGAGGCGGGCCTTGAGGCGCTGGAAGAACTCGTGAAGGTGGTCGAAAAGGATCAGCGCGAGCTGTGCCACGTTTCGGACCTCGCCATCGGCGTCAAGTGCGGCGGCTCGGACGGTTTTTCGGGCCTGACCGCCAATCCGCTGGTCGGGCGTGTGGCCGACATCGTGGCGCTGGCGGGCGGTCAGTCGATCATGACCGAAATCCCGGAAGTTTTCGGGGCCGAACGCATCCTGATGGCCCGCGCCAGGGACGAAGGGGTGTTTCATCAGGTCGTCGATGTGGTCAACGACTTCAAACAATACTTCCTCGACAACAACCAGCCGGTGTTTGAAAACCCGTCGCCGGGCAACAAGGCCGGGGGCATCACCACGCTCGAAGAAAAGTCGCTGGGGGCCGTGCAAAAAGGCGGCCTCAGCCAGTTGACCGAGGTGCTGCGCTATGGCGAGCGCGCCACGCAGCCGGGGCTGTCGCTGCTCGAAGCGCCCGGCAATGACGCCGTGTCTTCGACGGCGCTGACGGCGGCCGGGGCCGTGATCGTGCTGTTCACCACGGGGCGCGGCACGCCGCTGGGCTTCCCTGCGCCGACGCTGAAAATCGCCTCCAATACCGCTCTGGCCGAAAAGAAGCCGCACTGGATCGACTTCAATGCCGGTCAGGCGCTGGAGGGCAAGACGCTGGACGAAACCGCCGATGACCTGATGGACCTCATCCTGCGCGTGGCGTCGGGTGAGCGCGCCAACAACGAAAAGAATGACGAGCGCGAAATCGCCATCTGGAAGAATGGCGTCACTTTGTAGGTATCATGGGGGAAACAGCGTTTCCCCTGCGCCCCCTCCCTTAATATCGAGAAAAATTCCTTGGGGCGGCCCCGCGGAATTTTTCACAGTTTAGCTGATTACATAGCCCGAAAGAAACCGCATGACCCGTCTGTCGCTTGCTACGCTCGACGTCCTGAAGTCCGATGTCATCAAACCCGCCTATGATCCGGCCAAGGTCTCGGTCGGGATCGTCCATTTCGGTCCCGGTGCCTTTCACCGCGCCCATCAGGCGGCCTTTGTCGATGCGCTGCTGGCCACAGACCCGCGCTGGGGCATCTGCGGTGTGTCGCTGCATTCCAAGGGTGTGCGCGATGCGCTGGCCCCGCAGGATGGCCTCTACACCCTGGCTATTCTCGACGAAAAGATCGAATATCAGATCCTCGGTTCGATGCGCGAAGTGCTGGTCGGGCCGGAGGACATCGAAGCCGTGCTGGAGCGCCTGACGCGCCCCGAAGTGCAGATCGTCACCTCGACGGTCACCGAAAAGGGCTATTGCCTCGATCCGAATTGGGAACTCGATTTCGCCCATCCGGACATTGTGCATGACCTCGCCTACCCGCAGACGCCGAAATCCTATATCGGTTATGTCGCCGAAGGCCTGCGCCGTCGCTATGCGGCGGGCTTGGCCCCCTTCGTGCTGATCCCCTGCGATAACCTGCCGAAGAATGGCCACCGCCTGAAGGCTGCCGTCGTGGCCTTTGTGGCGAAGACGGATGCGGCCCTGGCTTTGAGGATCGAAGCCGATCTGGCCTGCCCCTGCACCATGGTGGACTCCATCACCCCGGCCACTGACGACGCCCTGCGCGAGCGCGTCAAGGCGGCCATTGGTCTCGAAGACGCCTGGCCGATTCAGCGCGAAGCCTTCACCCAGTGGGTGATCGAGGAACACGCCCACGACGGCGGCCCGGACTGGGCCTCGGTCGGCGTCATCCTGACCGACAATGTCCCGGCCTATGAGCGCGCCAAGCTGCGCCTGCTCAATGGCCCGCACTCGACTCTGGCCTATACAGGCCTGCACAAGGGCATTGAGAGCGTGTCCGAAGCCATGAAAGATGCCGAACTGGCGCAACTGGCGCGTGACCTGATGCTGAGCGACGTGGTGCCGCTGCTGGAAGCGCCGAAGGGCCTTGACCTGAGCGCCTATTCCGAAGCGATTTTGAAACGCTTCCGCAATCCGGCCATCCGTCACCTCCTGTCGCAAATCGCCTGGGACGGCTCGCAAAAGCTGCCGATCCGTCTCTTGTCGTCCCTGTCCGAGGCGCTGGAAAAGGGTCAGGAGGTGAGCCGCTTTGGTGTGCCGCTGGCCGCGTGGATGCGCTTTATCCGCGCGAAGGCTGTGGCCGGTGAGACGATCACCGATCCGCTGGCCGATGAACTGATCGCTCTGGGCAAGGGGCTGAAAGACGAGCTGTCGGACGTGGCGACCTTCCTTGCCTATCGCAAGGTCTTCCCGGAAGCGCTGGCGAAGGACCCCCGTGTCATTGCCACCGTCGAAGCGGCCTATCAGACGCTTCTGTCGCGCGAACAGGTGGCCGCGTAGCAAGACCTATACCTCCCCAGTTTACTGGGGAGGGGGACCATTTGCGGAGCAAATGGTGGTGGTGGGTCTTACTAAGCTTCAAAGGATTTGGTGGGCGGGTATATCGTAAGCCGCCCCTATCACTTACTGCGCTCGCCCGTGCGGTGCCGCAGTGAGTTGCAGCGAGGTATGAAGATTGACCCCTCCTTTCCTCTCCTATACCGCTTGCCCTCCTGTAAAAAGGACAAGCCCATGCCGAACCCCTGCCCTGTTTTGCCCGTCGAAGCTCCTGTGCCCGACCATATAATCGCCTTGTCCGACGGCGCGCCCAATGCGCCGGAGGGGCAATGGCCGGATCGCGTGCATAAGCAGGTCACGCGCGCCGAACTGAGCGCATTTAAATCACCGACTCCGGCGCGGGCACGCGCCCTCGTCTATGGCGGCGGCGGCTATATCAATCTTGTGCACGACCGCGAAGGGGTGGAGGTCGCCCTGTGGCTCAATGCGCAGGGTGTCGACGCCTATGTGCTGACGCATCGTCAGCCGGGGCAGGCGGATGCGGATGGTGGCGTGTGGCCTTACGATATCGCCCTGACGGACGGGCTAAAGGCGCTCGATTATCTGGAAAGCTTGACGCCCCTGCCGCTGCTGCACGTGGGCCTGTCGTCGGGCGGGCATCTGGCCGGCGTCATGGCCTGTCAGGACCACGCGCAAAAGGCGAAGGGCGTGCTGATCGCCTACGCCCCAATCAATGCCAATCACCGCGACTATAAGGCCCCGGCGGGCAAGCCCGACTATCCGCCCGCCGAAAAGCAGGCCTTTTACGACGCCTGGCCCATCGGTATAGCCGGGGAACCGCACGGGATTCCGCACATGCCGGTGTTTCTGGCCTATGCCCTGCACGATCAGATCGTACCCGTCGATCACGCCCTGAATCTGATCAAGGCCATGCAGCAGACGGGTGGCGAGGTCGATGCCCACATCTTCCCGCAGGCCCCGCACGGCTTTGCGCTGCGCGACCTGAACGGCACGCACGATCAGTGGCCGTCGCTGGCGGCCCGCTGGATCGACAAGGTGCTGGGGTGATCAGAACAGCGACCACCGTCGATGTCGCCGCCCTGACGCGCATCTGGGAAGAGTCGGTGCGCGCCGCCTATGATTTCCTTGCTGAGGGCGATATCGACTTTTACCGCCCCTACCTGCTGGCCGGGCTGATGGACGGCGAGGTGTGGGTGGCCGAAGACGACGGTGCCCCCGCCGGCTTTTGCGTGCTGGCGGGTCAAAACACGCTGGCCATGCTGTTTGTCGATCCGGCGCAGCAACGGCGCGGTGTGGGTCGCGCCCTGATCGCCCATGCCCGCGTGCTGAAAGGCCCGCTGATCGTCGAGGTCAACGAACAGGTGACGGGCAATGTCACCTTCTATCAAAAGTGCGGATTTGCGGTGACCGGTCGTTCCGACACCGACGCGGCGGGCAATCCCTATCCGATTGTGTTTATGGCGCAGTGACTTTCAACGGCCGGATGCGGTCAGCCTCTTCGGCCGTTGGTATCCGTTAAGTGCCAGACTGGATAAACGGCACCTTTTCAAACAGCTTGCGTTCTTCGCCGCGCGGGTCATTGGCCATTTGTGGCGTCAGGTCCATCAGCATGGTCTGGCGCTCCGGCAGACTGTAGGGCGTCCAGTCGGGCAGGGCGGGGGTCTGCGGTGATCCGCTGCGCGCAAAGGCGATAAAGGCGTCGGAGAACAGGTCGGCCATGCGCCGGGCCTGCGGGCTGTCGGTCGAGATGGCCTCCGGTACGGCGGTGGTGCGGAAGACCAGCGGAATGTCGATCGTGTGTGGCGCGCCCAGCCGCCCGCCGTCTTTTGGCGTCTTCCAATCGACCTGATAGACAAAGGTTTGGGCCCCGGCCTTGGCGCGTTCTTCGGCCTCGATAATCGCCCCGCGCCAAGACCGCCCCGCCGTCGTTGCCGCGAAATAGACATCGGTTGGCGTCATCTGCGGATAGAGTTTGCGATAGGTGTCGATGACCCGCCACGGGTCGATATCGACGCGGTAATTGGGCGGCAGTTTTTCCGGTAAATCTTCCCAGGTCAGGTTCTGAAAGGCCGGATTAGTCCCCTGAAAACCGCGCGTTTCGTCGTGCGTATTGCCGATCATCATGGGGATGTGCCGCGATTGTGGCGCCGCGTCCGGATAGAAGGGGTGACGCAACAGAATGGCTTCATCAAGCACCGGGCCCATATAGACGCCGCCGGAGCCCAATACCGGATCGGTGACCTTCAGCGCCGCGACCAGTATCTCCCACGGCAGGGTCTGCACGGCCTTCAGCCCTTCGGCATCGGGTTTCAGCCCCAGCGCCCCAAGAAAGGCCTTCGCCCGCGCCGTAGCATTGCCGGGACCGGAGGCGGTCACCTGCTGACCGCTCATGGTCGCGGCCTTGTGGAACAGGCCTTCGGCCTGCGGCGTGGCCATCAGGGTGGCGATCTTGGCCCCACCACCGGACTGCCCAAACACCATGACATTGCCGGGATCGCCGCCAAAGGCCGCGATATTGTCGCGCACCCATTGCAGCGCCAGAATGAGGTCAAGCTGCCCACAATTCCCCGAAAAGGCCAGCGGGCCTGGCTGCCCCAAAATCAGTCGCTCCAGCCGCGCCAGATAGAGGTAGCCGAAGACGTTAAGCCGGTGATTGACGGTCACTACCACCACATCACCGCGCTGCGACAGGTTTGTGCCGTCGTAGAGCGGATCGGAGCCCGACCCATTGGCATAGGCCCCGCCGTGAAAATAGACCATTACCGGGCGCTTTTGCTGTGTTGAGGCCTCCGGTGTCCACACATTGAGGAACAGGCAGTCCTCACTCTTGCCATAGGTGTCGGGTGTGGATGGTTGCGGGCAGGCTGGACCATAGCGATCCGCCCTGACCGGTTTGATCCACGGCTGTGGTGGGCGCGGCGGCAGGAAGCGATAGGGTGGGGCGGTCGTTTCGCCATACCGCAGGCCGAGAAACACCGCCGTGCCCGCCCGGACCTGCCCGATCACGGGACCATTGGTGGTCTTGACCGTGACGGATTTGGGCTTAGGCGTTGCGGCTGATACCGGTGTCACGGCGGCGGACACGGTCAGGGCGGACAGGCCCTTAAGGGCATCACGGCGTTTCATGCGGGCATTTCCTGTGGGTTCTTATTTTGACGCAAGGTGGCCCCGCCACACGCAAATGTAAAGCCGCCCAAAAATCTGGATCCTTATGATTTCTGGTAGAAACTTAATGATCCAGATTTTTGTTTTGCCCCTTGCCGGGCGGCGGCTCCCCCGCCTTGGCCGCCGCCTCACTGGTGGCTTGAGGGGAATGATCCATGAGATCATTCCCCTCTCTAAACCCTTGTCCTGACCGCGAATTTCCGGCTATGCAAGGCTATGCGTTCCGAACCCGCCCTGATCGACGCCTATCATCGCCGCATCTCCTATGTGCGGATTTCGGTGACGGACCGCTGCGACCTGCGCTGCACCTACTGCATGTCAGAGAGACAGACTTTTCTCCCTCGTGAAAATTTACTGAGTTTTGAAGAACTTGAACGCCTGTCCCTGTTCCTGATTGATCAGGGCGTGACGCGGCTGCGCATCACCGGCGGGGAGCCTCTGGTGCGGCGGGGAATTCTGGATTTCCTGAAACGTCTGGGCACGCAGGTGCATACGGGGCGTCTGAAAGAGCTGACCCTGACCACCAATGGCACGCT
Source organism: Asticcacaulis excentricus (assembly GCF_003966695.1). Lineage (NCBI taxonomy): Bacteria > Pseudomonadati > Pseudomonadota > Alphaproteobacteria > Caulobacterales > Caulobacteraceae > Asticcacaulis > Asticcacaulis excentricus. The sequence goes on along the minus strand of NZ_AP018827.1, from coordinate 1,702,705 downwards.
TCTGGCCGAGGCGGCGCCGCATCTGGCTGAGGCCGGTATTCGGCGCATCAATGTGTCTTTGGACAGCGTGGATGCCGACACCTTCCGCCGCATTACGCGCGGTGGCGACCTCAAAAAAGTGCTGGACGGCATCACGACGGCGCAAAAAGCGGGCCTGAAGGTCAAGCTGAATACGGTCGCCCTGCAACAGGATAATCGTGCCCATCTGCCGGAGATGATCCGCTTTGCGCACGCCAACGGCATGGATATCTCGCTGATCGAAACCATGCCGCTGGGCGAAGAGATCGCCGGGCGCGAAGACCAGTTCGTGTCCCTGCGCGACGTGATGGCCGATTTGCAAAGCTTCTGGGACATCACGCCTTTGAGCGACACGACGGGCGGGCCGTCGCGCTATTACCACGTGGCGGAAACCGGCGGCCGACTGGGGCTGATCACGCCACTTAGCCATAATTTCTGCGACACCTGCAACCGCGTGCGTATTACCTGCACCGGACAACTCTATATGTGCCTGGGTCAGGACGACCATGTCGATTTGCGCGCCGCCCTGCGCGCAGACGCCAGCAATGCCGCCCTCAGTGCCGCCCTGTCCGAGGCCCTGCGCCATAAGCCTAAGGCACACGACTTTTTCATCGGGGCGCAGGCCCCGCACACCGCCTACACGCCGCGCCGGACCATGTCCGTCACCGGAGGATAGAATGGAACTAACGGATAAAGAAAAATCGTATATCGGCGCGGGGCGCATAGACTTCGAGCGGTCGTTCAAGCCGGTCAATATCGCCGTCCTCACCGTGTCGGACAGCCGCACGCGCGACACCGACACCTCCGGTGACCTGCTGGACGCGCGCATCACGGCGGCAGGGCATCACGTGGCGGCGCGCGAGCTGGTGCGCGACGACAAGGAGCATATCCGCACGGTCATCACCAACTGGATCGACTCCGGTAATGTCGATGTCATCATCTCGACCGGCGGTACGGGTATTACCGGGCGCGACGTGACCCCCGAAGCGGTCGAGCCTCTGTTCGACAAACGTATCGAAGGCTTTTCGACCATCTTCCATATGGTCAGTTTTCAGACCGTGGGTCTGTCCACCCTGCAATCGCGGGCGCTGGCCGGGATCATCCGCGGCGTCTTCGTCTTCTGCCTGCCGGGGTCGAACGGCGCGTGCAAGGATGGCTGGGACAAGGTCATCCGCTGGCAGCTCGATTCGCGCCACGGCCCGTGCAACATGGTCGAACTGATGCCGAGGCTGCTGGAAAAATGACGCGCAAGGGTATCCCCGTTGATGAGGCCGTTACGTTTATGCGCGCGGCGGCTCCGGCACCGCAGACGCGCAAGGTCGCCCTGTCGAAGGCGCTGGGCCGTGTCCTCAGCGAGCCGGTCATCGCCACGCGCGATCAGCCGCCGTTTGATGCCTCGGCCATGGATGGCTATGCCATCTGCAAGTCGCTGACCGACCCGGTGGCGCAGGGCGCGCCGCTGCGCCTGATCGGTGAAAGTGCCGCCGGGCGGCGCTTCGGGGGCCGTGTCGAATGGGGCGAATGCGTGCGCATCTATACCGGCGCGCCGGTCCCTGACGGGGCGAAGGCCGTGGTCATTCAGGAAAACGTCCGCGTCACCGATATGGGCGTGTTTATCGAGCCCGACGGCTGGAACGACCCCAAGACGCATATCCGCCCCAGAGGTCAGGACTTCAAGGCCGGGCATGAGCTGCTGTCGGCGGGGGTGCGCCTCGATGCCTGGCGGCTGTCTCTGGCGGCGGCGGCCGGTCAGAAGACACTAAAAGTGGCGCGCCGCCCGCGCATCGCTATCCTTTCGACCGGCGACGAACTGGTCGCGCCGGGAAGCGAGCCGCGCGAGGATCAGATTTTTGAGTCCGGCTCCTTTGCGCTATTGGCCATGTGCCGTCAGTGGGGGGCGAAGGCCAGCTTTATTGGCGTTGAAAGCGATGATCTGGACGGTATTCACGACGCACTGAAAGACACCGAGGCCGACCTGATCGTCACCATCGGCGGGGCCAGTGTCGGCGACTATGATTTGGTCAAACCGGCGCTGGAGCGGCTGGGGCTTCAGATCGACTTCGGCAGCGTCAATATCCGGCCGGGTAAGCCGACCTGGACGGGTGCGCTCAGCGACGGTCGCCGCGTGCTGGGCCTGCCCGGCAATCCGGCCTCCAGCATGGTGTGCGCGCAACTGTTCCTCAAGCCGTGGATCGAGGCGGCGTTAGGCCAGCCGCCAAGAGAGACGCCCCTGTGTCTACCTGCCGCCGTCGATATCGCTGCCAATGGCCCGCGCGAAACCTGGCTGAGGGGACGCATTGTGACGGACGACAAGGGCTGCCCGGCCCTGCGGCCCTTTGCCGATCAGGACTCGTCGCTGATCGCCGTCTTTGCCCAAAGTGACGTGCTGATCCGCCGCCTGCCCCATGCGCCAGCGATCAAGGCGGGCGATCTGCTGACCTATGTGCCTTTAGACAGATACTGAAAACACGCGATTGACCCCCGACGCGGGCTGACCGACTATGCGGCACCGTTCACTGCTCAGGGGAGTTGCCATGTCCACCGTCGAATCCACCGCCCGCCCGCCGCTTCTGGAGCGCATCAAGGGCATCCTGCTGCGTCCGTCGCCGGAGTGGGAAACAATCGCCAGCGAGCCGACCAGCAAGGCCGCCCTGACCACTGGCTATGTGATGATTCTGGCGGCTATCCCGGCCATTGCCGGCTTTGTCGGCAACAGTCTGGTCGGTATGTCCTTTATGGGCATCAGCAGCAAGTTACCGGTGGTCAGCGGCCTGATCATTGCGGTGGTGGGCTATGTGCTGTCGATCGTGTCGGTCTATATCGCGGCCTTTGTCATCAACGCGCTGGCCCCCAATTTTGGCGGCGTCAAAAACGATGTGCAGGCCTTCAAGGTCGCGGCCTATGCGATGACGGCCGGGTGGCTGGCGGGGATTTTCGCCCTGCTGCCGCTGCTGGGGGCGCTGGGTCTGCTGGGGCTTTATGGTCTCTACCTGCTGTACACCGGTCTGCCGCGCCTGATGCAGTCGCCCAAGGAAAAAAGCATGGGCTACACGGCGGTGGTTGTCGTGGCCATGATCGTCATTCAACTGATCATCGGCGGCATTACCGGAGCCATTATGGCAACGGGGATGATGGCGGGCGGGGCGCCGAACCTGACCGGTCAGATGAAGGTCGATACGCCCAACGGCTCGGTGCAGGTCAATGGCAATGACCTCGAAGCGGCCGCGAAGAAGATGGAGGCCGCGGCCAGAGCCATGGAAGAGGGCAAGGCCACCCCGGCGGTGGAGCCGGCCAAGCTCGACGCCCTGCTGCCCGCCACCTTCATCGGCGCGGCCAAGAGCGAGGCCGGGGCCTCCGGCGGCGGTACGGGCAGCTATTCGGCCTCCGAAGCGCACGCCGTCTATGCGCAGGGCGACAAGCGCGTTGAGCTGAAGGTGTCTGATATCGGGGCCATGGGGGCGCTGGCGGCCTTTGGTACGGCGATGAACGTGTCGTCGTCCAGCCAGAGTGGCAACAGCTACGAAAAGGTCCACTCGGACAAGGGTCGGATCATCAGCGAAAAGTGGGACGGCGATGCGCAGTCGGGCAGCTATTCCGTGGTCATCGGTGAGCGTCTGGTGATCGAAGCCAGCGGCAAGGCCGATATGGCGACGTTAAAGGCCGCCGTGGCCGCCATCAACGAAGGTCAGGCGCTGAGCTTAGTGAAGTGAGCTGAGCCAGTTGTCATAAACGTCATAGATGCCGGCGCGGGTGAGGGTCGAATGGCCTTCGCCCGCCATACGTTTGAAGGTCTTGGGCTGCGGGGCCAGCGCATACAGGCGCTCACCGTGCGCAAAGGGGATCATGTCGTCGCGGTCGCCATGTACAATCAGGATCGGCATATGCACAAAGCCGATACGGTCGCGGTTGGCAAACTTGTCCAGCATCAGCCACTGCACCGGGACGTAGGGGTAACGCTCCTGAGCTACGTCAGACGCCGCCGTGAACGGGGCTTCGAGGATCAGGCCCTTGGCCGGGCGCTGGGTTGCCACATAGGTCGCCACGCCTGAGCCCAGCGAATGGCCGTGAATGACGATCTGCTGCGGCTGATAGCCTGCCTTTTTCAGCCAGTCATAGGCGACCAGCCCGTCCATGAACAATCCGTCTTCGGTCGGTTTACCCGTTGAACCGGAAAAGCCGCGATAGGCCAGCGCCAGAAAGCCGTCGCCACGTTTCGACATCGCAATATGGCGGTGGCTTTGTTCGTCCAGCCGTCGCCCTTGCCCCGCAAACAGCAGATAGATGGGCCTGCCCGGTTTGGGCGGCAGATACCAGGCCTGAAGCGTCTCGCCATCCGGCGTTTTAAGCCGCAGGTCCTGAATGCCCGGCACTTCGGCGAGGTTGGGCCGGATATCGGCGTGCGGGGCCAGATAGAGCTTGTCGCGCTGTACCACAAACAGGTAGCCGCAGGCCCCCGCATAGGCCAGACCCGCCATCAGAACCAGCGCCATCAGCAGCCGTCCGATCCACCTCATCAACGTTTTCATAAAGTCCCCATCCGTCCGTTCTGCACCCCTTATCATTAGGGACGGTGACAGCCGGATTACAAGGGGCGGTCAGGTGCTTTTTCGCACCTGCACAGGCGTCGCCTTGAAGGACGGGGTGCGGCTGCGCGGATCGACCGCCGTGCCGGTCAGCACATTGGCTTCCGGATAGTAGGCCATGACCGAACCGCGCGCCAGATCGAAGACCCGCACCCGCGCGCCGTTCATCACGCCGTGTTCGGACTCCACCACCACGGCATCGCCATCGCTAAGGCCCAGCCCGGCCATGTCTTCGGCATTCATCATCACGTCTAGGCGGTCCATACCGCGATAGCTGTCCGTGCGCTCATAGATGATCGAGTTGAACTGCCCCTCTGAGCGCACGGTGGTCAGAAGGAGCGCCCCCGGCACCGGCGGCAGGTCGCGCACGATAAAGCGCCCGCGCCCGGAAGCGGTTTTGAACGCCGGCGCGTGCAGGATGCGGCCGCGGATATGGAATTCGCGTTTGGCAATGTCGATATCCGCCAGATCCTCCAGACCCGGCACGATGCGCGCAATGGCTTCGCGTATGGTGCGATGCTGTTTGAAGGCTTCGAAATCGACCGGACTGTCGGGCAGCAGTCGCCGTGCCAGCTCACACAGGATTTCTGTTTCCGGCCGCACCGATTTCAGCCGGCAGATGCCACCATCGCTGAGCCGCACGAAGTTGAACATGGATTCCTGCGTCGTCGGTTGCCACTCCTCGTCGCGCGCCGTGACCGGCAGGATCAGGGCTTCGCTGTCGTCGTGGCCGTGGATGTGGCCGCGATTGAGCGTGGTGGTCAGGAACAGCTTGAAGCCGATCCGCGCAAAGGCCGCCTCGGCAAAGGCGCTGTTGGGATTGGCCTCATACAGGTTGCCGCCCATGATCAGGGCGGCGTCGATTTCCCCGCGATGCGCCGCCTCCATGCCACGCATGGTGTCGAGCCCCTTTTCGCGCGGCAGAGTAACCCCCAGTGTCTCTTCCATGCGCGCCATCACCTCGGCGGCCAGCACCGGCTTGACGCCGATGGTGCCGATACCCTGCACATTGGAATGGCCGCGCAGGGGCAGGAGCCCCGCCCCCGGCCGCCCGATCTGCCCGCGCACGAGGCACAGATTGGCGATATATTCGACATTATCGACGCCATTGAGGTGATGCGTAATGCCCATGCCCCAGGCGATCACCGCCGACTTGGCCCGCGCATAAAGACCCGCTACCCGTTCGATGTCGGCCTGAGTCAGACCCGCGCGCGCCTCGATCTCCGTCCAGTCGGTGGCCGCAATATCGGCGCGCAAGGCCGCAAAACCCTCCGTATGATCGGCGATAAAATCGTCGTCCTGTGCCCCGCTGTCCAGTACCGCCTTGATCAGCCCCTTGAGCACGGCAAGGTCTGACCCGATGCGCGGTTGCAGATAGTCAGAGGCGATCCAGTCGCCGCCCGACACCATCGACTTCACGCTTTTCGGCAAGGCAAAGCGCACCAGCCCCGGCTCCTTGGCCGGGTTGATGATCACCACCTCGCCGCCGCGATCCCTCACACCTTTGAGTTTGTGAATAAAGCGTGGATGGTTGGACGACGGATTGGCCCCGATAACCAGAATGAAGTCGCAGCGGTCGAGGTCTTCCATCTCCACCGTCGCCGTGCCGGTGCCGATGGTGCTGTCGAGCCCGACCCCCGTCGCCTGATGGCAGTAGTAGGAGCAGTTGTTGACATTGTTGGTGCCATAGAGCCGCGCCAGCAATTGCAGCACAAACCCCGCTTCGTTCGACGAACGCCCCGACGAATAGAAGAAGCTGCGCTCAGGCTTCGTCGCCGCAAACCGCTGCGTCGCCAGATCGAGCGCAAAGTCCCAGTCCACGGGCACATAGCGGTCCGAGCCCGCCGCCTTATAGATGGGAAAGGCCAGCCGCCCCAGATGCTCCAGCTCATGCCCGTCCAGTTCGCGCAGGTCCGACAGGCTGTGGTCGATCACCTCCGGCGGGATGCCCGGCTGAATATCGGTCGATTGCGCCTGAATCGACTTGTTGCACACCGAGGGGAATTCCCCCGCCTCATTGGTCATGCCGCCCTTTTGCCCGCCCATACCCAGCGCGCAGGCCTTGCAGGCATTTTTGGCCGTCAGCGCCTTGGCCGTATTGTCGAGGCCGATGCGCGTGGCGGTTTTCAGGGCGTACAGCACCTTTTTGGCGCCACCGCCGACGACGGGTTTGCTCGGTTTGTTCATAGGGCCAGTCTATCGCCCCGGACAGGCGAGGTATAGCGGAATGATTTCTACTGGAATCATTCCGCTCAAGCCGCCATTGAGGCGGCGGCCAAGGTGGCGGAGCCACCGCCCGGCGAGGGGCTAAACAAAAATCTAGATCATTATATTTCTACCAGAAATCATAATGATCTAGCGGGAAGCGAGGGGCCGGGGCACGGCCCCTGCACCCGAAAATAAAATCTATCCCCCCTGTTTTGGCGCGGTCTATGCTCGTCAAATGACCCAGACGCAAAGCCCCTCACGCCCCTTGTCCGCCGAAGACCGGCGTAAGCGTCTGCGCGCCTTTGCCGACCGTATGCTGATCGGTCTCGATAAGCTCGATGATCCCGAAACCGGCGAAGACATTGAAAAAGGTATTCGTCGCGCCCTGATGATCGAACGCCTCTATGCGCGCGTCGATGCCGCCGAAGGGCGCGGCTGGCGCTACGCCGTCGAAGCGACCCCGCGTCGTGACGCGCCCAGACCGGCGGTATCACTTGGCCCCGTAGATGCCCAGACGATGGCGCACACTCAGGCTGAGATCGCCGCCCGCGCTTTGGCCCTGAAACCTCAGCCGAGCATGTCGCGTGAGCAGATCGAAGAGATGTTGCAGATGCTGGGCGGGCTGATGTCCGATGAGGAGATCGACGCCCTGCTTACCGCCGAGGATGACGACAGTTCGTAAAATTACCCCCTCTCCGTCAGGGGAGGGGGTGGGGCGGCTTACCCCACCATATCGTCGCTGAGCGGTTCGCCGCGTCCAATGTCACGGGTGGCCGGTTTGCCCAGAATGTCCCACAGGCGCGCGGGTGGCAGGCCCAGCCCCGGACGCACGGAGCGCACATTGGCCTTGGTGAACACATCCCCCGCCTTGACATCCTCAACCACATAGAGCGAGCGGCGGAAGGTCTTCGAGCCGCGCTCAGAGCCCAGCGTGTCGTAATGGACGTGCCCCAGCGCCGCCCAGGCGTCCTTGCAGTCCTTCACCAGCGCGGTGAATTCCGCCGGTTCCAATGAAAAGCCTGAATCTGGCCCGCCATCGGCGCGCGCCAGCGTGAAGTGCTTTTCGATGACACAGCCGCCGACCGCAATCGCCGCCACCGAAGCCGCCGTGCCGAACGTATGGTCGCTGAGGCCCGACGGGCAGCCGAACTTCGCCCCCAGATCGGGGACGACGCGCACATTGGCGTCGCGGATGTCGGCGGGGTATTCGCTGACGCAGTGTAAAAGCACGATTTCACCCGTGCCGTACTGACGCGCCGTGGCCACCGCCGCTTCGATTTCGGCCAGATTGGCCATGCCCGTGGACATGATCAGCGGCTTGCCCTTTGACGCGGCATAGGCGACCAGCGGCAGGTCGATCAGCTCAAACGAGGCGATCTTGAAGGCCGGCGCGCCCAGATCATTGAGAAAATCGACCGCCGTATCGTCAAAGGGCGACGAAAACATCGTCACGCCGCGTTGGGCGGCCCGCTCAAACAAAGCCGGGTGCCAGTCCCAGGGCGTATGGGCTTCCTCATAGAGGTCATAGAGCGAATAGCCGTCCCACAGGCCGCCCTTCAACTGAAACTCCGGACGGTCGGATTTCAGCGTGATGGTGTCGGCAGTATAGGTCTGGAGCTTGATAGCGTCACAGCCCGTATCAGCGGCGGCATCGACCAGCGCCAGCGCCCGATCAAGCGAGCCATTATGGTTCCCCGACAGCTCGCAGATGATGTAGGGGCTGTGGGCCGTGCCGATCTTGCGGCCGGAGATCCTGATTTCGGGTGAAGTGTCTGGAGTCATGCCTCTACCTTATACCTCCCCAGCTTGCTGGGGAGGGGGACCATTGGCGGAGCCAATGGTGGTGGGGGTGCTTAAGCGGAAGCCCCGCGCTCAATGTGTACCACTGTGAGCCCCCCACCGTCTGCGAAACCGCTGGTTTCGCATCCCATCGCTTGCGAAAGCTATACTTTCGCTGTGCTATACCCGCCAGTAAACTGGGGGCGTATGAAAAGAGGCAACTCATCTAAGCACCTCTTTCAGCGCCGCAACGACGCGCGCCGGGTCGCTGTCGGCCATGTCGGGGTAGAGCGGCAGCGACAGGCTGGAACGGTAGAAGGCATCGGCGCCCGGCAGGTCGCGCGGGCTCGCTTGCCGCGTTTGCCAGTACGGCTGACGGTGCACGGGGATATAGTGAACCTGCGTGCCGATGCCGCGGTCGCGCAAGGCCGCCATCACCTCGGCGCGGGTCTTACCCACCGCCGCAAAGTCGATGCCGGGGGCGAACAGGTGAAACACCGGATCATCGCCCGCCGCCGGGGCTGTCCATGAGACGGGCAGATTGGTCTGAGCCAGCGCCGCCTGATAGGCCGCCACCAGCGCCTTACGCCGTTCGATAAAGCCCGGCAGGCGCTTCAGTTGCGCCACGCCCAGCGCGCAGTTGATATCCGGCAGGCGGTAGTTAAACCCCAGCGCCTGCATCTCATAGACCCACGGGCCAGTGTCGTCGCCATCACCATAGCCCAGCCCTTCAAAGCGGACCGGATCGCGCTCGATACCGTGGCTGCGCAACAGGCGCAGACGCCGCGCCAGCGCTTCGTCATTGGTGGTGATGGCCCCGCCTTCGCCGGTGGTCAGGGTCTTGACCGGATGGAAGGAGAAGTTAGCCATGTCCGAGGCCGCGCAGGCCCCGATAGTGCCTTGCGGCCCCGTGCTGCCCAGCGCGTGGCAGGCGTCTTCGATGACAAAGGCCCCACGCGCACGCGCCACAGCGGAGATATGGCCCAGATCGACCGGACGACCGGCGTAGTGGACGGGGATAACCCCGGCAAAGCGCTGCGACGGGCCGATCAGGGACAGAGCCGCGTCAAACGTCTCATCCGTAATCAGGCCGGTCAGCGGATCGACGTCGGCGAAAATCACCTGCGCCCCGCAATAAGCGACGCAATTGGCCGAGGCCGCGAAGGTGATCGACGGCACGATCACCACATCCTTGGGCGTCAGGGTCTGCGTCAGGATACACAGGTGCAGGGCCGCCGTGCCGTTCGATACGACCACGGCCTCCTTGGCCCCGACCGTGGCCGCCAGTTCGCGCTCAAAGCGTTCGACCATCGGCCCGGTGGTCAGGTAGTCGGAACGCAGGGCCTCAACCACCGCCTCTATATCGCTGTCGGCGATGGATTGGCGTCCATAGGGCAGGAACGGGGTGGTCGTCACGCGAGATAGGCCTTCATCAGGTCGCGAATACCCTCGACATCGAGGCGTTCGGGATTGATGTCGCTGGAATAGGCAAAGCCCTCATCGACCCTAACCGCGCCGGTGGTCGTGGCGGGCTGACGGGCATATTCGACGAATTCCGGCTCGATGAAATAACGATCCGGCAATTCCCAGGTCGAGCGCGAATCATCGGCGGAAATCATGATCTCGTGCAGCTTTTCGCCCGGCCGGATGCCGATGACCTTGTGGCTGGCCTGCGGGGCCATGGCCGTGGCCAGATCGCATACCGTGGTGGCCGGAATCTTGGGCACGAAGATTTCGCCGCCGCGCGTGGTCTCAAGGCACGACAGGACGAAATCGACGCCCTGATGCAACGAAATCCAGAAGCGCGTCATGCGCACATCCGTGATGGGCAGCTCGGTCGCGCCCTGCGCCAGCAGGCGGTTGAAATAGGGCACCACCGACCCGCGTGAGCCGACCACATTGCCATAGCGCACGACGCAGAAGCGCGTGCCGATATCGCCCGACAGGTTGTTGGCCGCCACGAAAATTTTGTCCGAGGCCAGCTTGGTCGCGCCATAAAGGTTGATCGGCGAACAGGCCTTATCGGTGGACAGCGCCACCACGCGCTGCACCCGCTGTTGCAGACAGGCCCAGACGACGTTTTCGGCACCGTTGACATTGGTGGCGATACATTCGGACGGATTGTATTCGGCCGCCGGCACCTGTTTCAGCGCGGCGGCGTGCACCACCACATCGACGCCGCGAAAGGCCAGCTCCAGCCGCTGCCGGTCGCGGACGTCGCCGAGGAAAAAGCGCAGTTTCGACAGCTTGTCGGCGTCATAGCGTTCTTCCAGCGCCTGACGCATTTCGTACTGCTTCAATTCGTCGCGCGAGAAGATGATCACCTTGCGCGGGTCGTAGCGGCTCAGAAGCGTCTCCACGAGCTTGCGCCCGAAACTGCCCGTCCCGCCGGTAATCAGCACCACCTTGCCCTGAACCGGGTCTCCGACCGGGGCAAATTCTCGCAAAAGGTCACTCATGACACACCCTCACGCTGTCGCAGCGTCAGTCAGGGATTGTGGCGCGCGCCGCTTTCATATTGGTTAACGGGTGCCCGGCGACGACGGAACAGATCGGACAGGGCGCAGGGGATCAGCGTCCACGGTTCGATGAAATAGCGGCTGAACAGGCGTTTGGGTTCGTGGGCAAAGCGCACCAGCCATTCAATACCCCACTGCCCGGCCCAGCGCGGCGGCGTGTACATCACCCCGGCCTCGTAATCGAAGGCCGCTCCGACCGGCAGGATGGCGCAGGCGGGCAGGCGGTCGAGCGCATTGAGAATCCACAGCTCCTGACGCGGCATCCCCATGCCGACCAGCAGCACATCGGGCTTATGCGCGGCAATGTCCTTAAGCAGGGCGTCGTTTTCGGGGCCCTTGACGTCGAAATAACCGCTGCGCACCTCAAGCTTCACGCGCGGGTGACGGCGCAGTATGGCCTCTTTCGAAAGGCCGTTATGTTCCGGGGCCCCGCCGACATGAAACACGCGCCAGCCCTCTTGCGCAGCGCGCGCCCAGAAGTCTTCGCGGAAGTCGAGATAGGTGCAGCGATGGACGCGACTCATCTCGTGCCCCATCAGCTTGCCCCACAGGATCAGCGGGGTGGAGTCTATCTCGATCAGGTCGGCCTGTGCGTAAAAGCGGCGCATCTCGGCGCTTTTCTGAAAGAGGTAGAGGCTGTGCAGATTGTGGTTGGCGATAATGGTCTGCCGCCCGCGTGTGCCCGCGATAAAGTCCATGACCATATCGGGCGTCACGACGTCCATCTGCGCCCCCATCAGGGCGACACGATGCACAGGCAAAAGGCGGCATGAGGGTTTCATGCCGCCAGTCTATTTCAGAGCCGTTGCGATACCGCTACTAAAAAGCGTTAACGAACCCTATTCCTGCACCGGGCGTAGCGTAATCTCCACACGGCGGTTCTTGGCACGGCCTTCCGGCGTGGCGTTCGAGGCGATCGGCTGACGCGAGCCTATGCCGGCGACGAACAGGCGCTGATTGACCACGCCGCGGCTGGTCAGGTAGGCCGCCGTCGAGTTGGCGCGATCTTCCGACAGCGGCTCATTGATGGCGTCAGAGCCGGTCGAGTCGGCGTGACCGACAATATCGACATAGGTGGACGGGTACTTGTTCAGGATCGACGCCACGTCGTTCAGCACCGGGTAGAAGCTGGCGTCGATCGAGGCGCTGCCCGACGCAAAGGTCACGTCCGACGGCATGTTGAGGATGATGTTGTCGCCATTGCGCGTCACGGTGACATTGGTCCCGGCCAGCTCACGGCGCAGTTCGGCCTGCTGCTTGTCCATGTATTGCCCGACGGCCGCCCCGGCCAGAGCGCCGATACCGGCACCGATGACGGCGTTCTTGCGGCCCTGCTCACCCTTGTTGGTGTTGGTGGCGTAGCCGAGGCCTGCGCCGACGGCGGCCCCGATGAGGGCATTGGTCTTGGTGTTGTCGCGCACGACTTCGCCGGTGACCGGGTCAGTGGTGGTGCAGGCGGCGGTCATCAAGGCGACACCCGCCAGGGCGATCAGAGCCTTATTACGCATAGTTGTCTCTCCAGTGTGCTGTGCGTTGCGGCGACAGGCGCCGTTGTTTCCCATTAAACACTTTCGGATGAACCTAGGATGAAGCCCATAAACAGCCAATATTCGGGAAATAAGGATTGACCGCAAATCCGGTAAATTTCAGGCGCGCGCCTGTAAGAAAGCCGTAAGGGTGGTGTGGATCAGGGCTTGGGCGCGGTCGGGTCCGGGGCCTTGCGGCACTTCCACACGGTTTCGGTTTCCGGTGCGAAGGTGAGGAAGGATTGCGCCAGTTGCCGCACCTTGCGCATATTGTCCTTCAGCGCCTCGGCCTGCCCCGCATCCTTGCCGGATGCGCAGCGCAGTGACCCCAGAGCCGCCCGCTGAGCCACATAGTCGCGGTGCTGTTCGGGCGTCAGGCGATAGTCGCTGCGTTTGAAGGTCAGGCCATCGCGCGACAGCTCAAGCCGCGCCGCCGTGGGGTCGGAGTCCGACACGGTAAAGCGCAGTAGGGTGCCATTGGCCTGCACTTCGTAAGGCGTGCGGCCATTGACGCAGGCATGGGCCGCATCAAATTCAAAATCCGTCGGCCCGACGCCGGCCAGCGGCTTGGGCGAGGCCTTGAGGTCCACATCGCAGGTCAGGCGCACCGGCCCGACCTTGGCGGCATCGACCTCGGCCTTTTGCGACATCTTCTGTACCACCGGGCTTTCGCGCAGGACAAAGGCGGCGGCGATCAGCACCACAAACACGGCCAGCGCGACCCAGCCCCACGGGAAGGGGTGCTTGTGGTGTACTTTTTCGGTTTTGGTCTTATGCGGATGCGTGTCGGCGTGCGGTGCCTCGGCCTCGGTATGCGGTGTCTTCGGCTTCGGCGGATGGCGACGGCGGATGATCAACGCGATCAGCACCACGACCAGCACCGACAACAGGACCAGAACGCCCAGTTGCAACTGATCCATCAGGGCGTTCATCTGTTCGGCCTTGCGCTGTTCCTCCAGACGCTTGGCCTGCGCATCGCGATAGGCGGCCAGCGCGCGTGACAGGCCATCATCCTTGATGATTTCGTCTTCCGACTTGGCGTAGCAGGGCTCAGAGGTGGTCTGCACCGACACGCCGGTCGATTGCAGGAAGGTGTAGAGCGCCGACACGTGGGTCGCCACATACTGCCCCGCCGGCACGTCCATATCGCCGGTTTCCGACAGGGTGGATACCGCCGACCAGGTGTTGACACCCACCACCTGACCGCATTCATCCATCAAAGGACCACCGGAATTGCCGGGGTTGATCGGCGCCGTGTGGAACAGGGTATCGACGCGCGAACCGTCCGGATTGGTCGAGGCAAACAGGGCGATGGAGCCTTGCGTCACATAGGCGTCGGCGGGCTCCAGCAGCTCGGTGCCGCCGCGCTTCAGCAGGCGGTCGGTAATGCCCGGATAGCCCATGGCCACGATGCGCTGGTTCTTCTGCGGCACCAGAGACAGTTTGAGTGGCGGGATTTTCAGCCCGTCGGCGCGCAACAGCGCCAGATCGCCCTCCAGCCACGGCTTGACCAGCGTCACCTGCTGATAGGCGGCACCGGTGCCCTTGTGCGGCACGATATAGATTTCAGCCGAGGTGGCTTCGGGCGGCGTTTCGATGACGTGGTAGTTGGTGACAATATAGCCCGGTGCCACGACAAAGCCCGACCCCATGCCGACCGAATCGAGCGGCACCCCGCCATAGCCGCGATAGACGACCAGAACGCGCACCACCGACTGTTCCGAAGCGCTCAGGGCCTTGGTCGAATTGACGGGTTGCAGGGCCGGGTCAATCGCGGCCAGCGGCTCGGCATCGGCCGGAGGCGGCGGCAGAATCTGAGCGGAAACGGGCGCACAGACAAGCGCCGTCAGGGCCACTATCCCCGCCGCCAGAACACGACCTATACTCTGAATGGACCTGCCCACCTTGCCGCCGGACCCGATATAAACACCACGATTACGCAAAGAATCGCTTCACGGCATCAAAACGACACCTGAGCGACCGGCGCAATCGAAAAATCGCCTGACAGTGTATATGAAAGGCCGACTGTGATAAAGTTATTCGCATAACAAGGGCGCGCCTTCGTTATGGCCGCCGCGTCCCCGCCCGCCGATGCGGCATCAGGCCGCTTGCGTCGGTGACACGCAAACGTCATAAGGGCAAATATTAAACGTTTCACCTGCAAAGACCAAAGGCCCTCCCGCATGATGTCGTCGCCCACCGCGCTTTACGATTCCGCCCCCCTGTCCACCGCGCCGTCTATCGAGCCCGTGCCGCTGTCATTGTACGACAGCGATGTGGACGCCTTTGCGCACAAGCTGGGCGCGTCGTTTGAACGTTATGGCTTTGCGGTGTTGTCGGGCCTGTTTGAGCCGAACGGCGCGGGTCTCGACAAGGGGCTGGTCGATAAGGCCTATGCCCTGACCAAAGACTTCTTCGATCTGCCGGTCGAAACCAAGTTGCAATATGATGGCCGCAGCGGCGGCGGTCAGCGCGGCTATACCGCCTTTGGCATCGAAACGGCCAAGGGCTATAAGGCGCATGACCTGAAGGAATTCTGGCACGTCGGGCGTGACCTGCCGGCCGATCACCCCTATCGCGACCATATGGCCGACAATGTGTGGCCCGCCGAAGTGCCAGAGTTCAAGCCGACCTTCCAGACGCTGTATGCGGAGATGGACGGGCTGGGCAAAAAGGTGCTGAAGGCCATCGCCATCCACCTCAAACTCGCGCCGGACTTCTTCGATGACAAGGTGAAGTACGGTAATTCCATCCTGCGGATGCTGCACTATCCGCCGGTGACCGAGGCGGGCGCGTCGGTGCGCGCCGGGGCGCACGGCGACATCAACGCCATTACCCTGCTGATGGGAGCCGAAGAACCCGGTCTGCAACTGCTGGATCGTGACGGCTCGTGGCTGCCCATCACGCCGCCGCCGGGGGCCATCGTCATCAATATCGGCGACATGCTGTCGCGCCTGACCAACCACGTCCTGCCTTCGACCATCCACCGCGTGGTCAATCCGGCCGAAGCGCGCAAGGGCTTCTCACGCTATTCGATGCCCTTCTTCCTGCACTTTGAGAGCCCCTACCTGATCGAGACCCTGCCTGGCTGCATCTCCGAAGACCGCCCGGACCAGTATGCCGGTCAGTCGATCACGGCCCACGACTTCCTCCAGCAACGCCTGCGGGAAATCAAGCTGGCGTAGCCGAAAGCCCTCCTCCCCATGCCTCGGCACAGGGAGGAGGGTATCTTACCACCCGCAGTTTTGCCCGGCGTTTTGCTTGATCAGCCACTCATTGAGCGGCTTGAAATAGGCCGCCACGGCCGAAGCATCGCCTTCGCGCTGACCCGTAAAGGCCGCCATGGCTTCGGGCCACGGCTTCGACTGACCCATTTCCAGCATGGCGTTCAGCTTCTGGCCGACCTCCTTATGGCCATAGATCGAGCAGCGGTGCAGCGGGCCTTTCCAGCCGATCTGGTCGCAGGCGGCCTGCTGGAACTGGAACTGATAGATGTGGGCCAGGAAGTAGCGCGTATAGGGCACATTGCCCGGCACGTGATACTTGGCCCCCGGATCGAAGGCGTCGGTCGGACGCACACCCGGCGGCACAAGGCCCTGATACTGCTGCACCAGCTCCCACCAGCGCGTATTATACTGCGCCGGGGTGATCTTGCCGGAATAGACTTCCCAGCGCCAGCGATCGACCATCAGGCCGAACGGCAGGAAGGCCACCTTTTGCAGGGCCATTTTCAGCAGGTAGGGGATGTCCTCTTCCTCCCCCGGCACCTTGTCCAGAAGGCCGATCTGATTGAGATAGACCGGCGTCACCGACGACAGGCCGATAAAGTCACCGATGGCCTCATGGAAGCCGTCATTGGCACCGTTCTTGAACAGGAAGGGCTGATCCTTATAGGCGCGCTGATAATAGTTGTGCCCCAGTTCGTGGTGGACCGTATAGAAGTCCTCCGCATTGACCTGCGTACACATCTTGATGCGGATATCGTCGCGGTTATCGAGGTCCCAGGCCGAGGCGTGGCAGACGACTTCGCGGTCTTTCGGACGGGTGATCTGCGAGCGCTCCCAGAAGGTCTGGGGCAGGGGCGGCAGGCCGATCGAGGTGTAGAAGCCTTCGCCGGTCTTCACCATCTTTTCCGGCGTGTACTTCTTTTGCACCAGCAGCTTGTCCAGCGAATAGGACGAGCCCTTCATGCCCTTGGGGGCCACGATGTCATAGATGTTGGCCCAGTCCTGCGCCCACATATTGCCGAGCAGGTCGGCACGGATGGGGCCGGATTTCGGCTGCACCGCGTCGCCGTACTTCTCATTGAGGCGGCTGCGCACATAGCAGTGCAGGTTCTTGTAGAAGGGCTCAACCTGCCCCCACAGGCGGTCGGTATCGGCCGCAAAGGCATCGGGCGGCATGTCGTAGCCGGAGCGCCACAGGGCTCCCGTGTCGGCAAAGCCCAGCCCCTTCGCCCCTTCATTGGCCAGTTCGGCGAGGCGCGTATAGTCGCCCTTCATCGGCACAGACACGGTGCGCCAGCCTTCGAACATGGCGCGCAGGGTGGCCGGGTCGCGGGATTCGGCCATCACGTTCGAGGCGTCGTCCAGCGTATAGACCTTGCCCTTATAGCTGAACTTGCCTGTGGCGTAGGTGGAATCGAGCGAGGTTGAGAGCTTGGCCATCTCATCGGCGGCCCCCGGACGGTCAGCAGCGGGCAGAACCAGAGACAGGCGCAACAGGTTCAACTTGCGCCGCGTGACCTCATCGACGGCCACGTCGTTGAACTTCGCCGCCCCCATGGCGTATTTGACGCCCTCTTCGGTCAGTTGCGCATTGGCTTTCGATTCCAGCCACATGGTGTCGTGGGTGATGTAGGTGGCGCGCACCCACTGCACGCGGGCGGCGTACTCACCAAGGTCACCCAGCTTCTGTTCCGCCTCTTCGACATAGGCCTTGGCCTCGGCAGCGGTCGGCGCGGCGGCGGAGGCCGGGGCGGGAGTCTCGGTCAGGGCCGGAGCCTTTGGCGCTTCGGTTTTGGGGGTGTCGGCAATCGGGGCCGCGGCGGGCACCGTCGCACAGCCTGATAACACCACGCCGGCCACCAGCGCCGGACCTGCTACGGAAACCAGAAGACGCCGCATCATCCATACCCTCCTGAAGGAAAAACCGGACGGAGGGTGACGCCTGTTTTAACCATTCGTCAAGAGCGGTTGAGGATGAAACCGTGTATCCCTTTTGGCTAAGGCTTCAGGACAATCCTATCAGGGTGCGGACGGCGGTGAAGCTCCCTGCCCACTCCCGCGCCAGTGCGGGGAAGGTCGTTTCGTGATTGAGCAGCACATAGCCAAGAATACACGTGCCGATCAGTGCGAACAGACCGCCAACGAGGCGTGGAAAGCCTTTGATCGTCGCTGCCTGCTGACGCTCCCAAATGGCCCACTGTAGCTTCGCCAGAGGACGCCAAAGAGGAAAACCGTGTTCGGCTTCGTAGCGCATATGCGCATTGAGCATCTCCCATCGCAAGCTGAACACCAATCCGATGCCGACGGCCAGGATGGCCCAGCAGGTCAAGAAAAGATGTGAGGGGACATTACCGGATTCCGATGTAGCTTCGCCGAGAAAAGCAACAAAG
This sequence comes from Asticcacaulis excentricus, assembly GCF_003966695.1. Lineage (NCBI taxonomy): Bacteria > Pseudomonadati > Pseudomonadota > Alphaproteobacteria > Caulobacterales > Caulobacteraceae > Asticcacaulis > Asticcacaulis excentricus. The sequence continues at coordinate 1,684,455 of NZ_AP018827.1, read as the reverse complement.
GTCCCGAGCCATCCAGTCGTAGCGACGAAAAAAAGCAGATAAAAACGGCGATCAACCGGCTTGGAGCCTATCGGTCCAAATATCACGCCTCGAAGAGAGGATAACCAGAACAGCATACCAAAAGCTATGAAGGCATAAAACAGATAACCGACGACACCGAATGACTCGATTGATGAGGCCATGTTCCCCCTCCCTTGGAAACGTGTAGAAACCGAGAGCAGGCTGCGCATTTTTTACTGTTGGGTCAAGAGCTTGATCTCAGACCGGTCGCTCAGGGTTTCAGGCGGCGCGCCTTGACCACCACCTGATCGAGGGTTTGCAGAAACTGCGAGCGGTTGGCGGCGGAAAAGGGCGACGGCCCGCCGGTGATTTCACCAGTCGAGCGGATATGCTCCATCAGGGCCCGCTGCGACAGGGCAGCGCCGATGGAATCGGGCGTAAAGGCGCGACCATTGGGGGCAATGGCATAGGCCTGTTTGGCCAGCACCCGTCCGGCCAACGGAATATCGTTGGTGATGACCACGTCGTGCGCGGTCGCCTGATCCGCGATCCAGTCGTCGGCAATGTCCGGACCGGCATCGACGATCATACGTTCGATCAGGGGCGATTTGGGGATCTGGATAAAGCTGTTCGACACCACGACGGTGCGCAGCCCATAGCGCCCGGCGACCTTGTAGGTTTCGTCCTTCACCGGACAGGCATCGGCATCGATATAGAGGGTGATGGGCAAAAAGGGTTTCCGAAAAGCAGGCGTGGTTTGCCGCTCCTTATACTCCCCCTGTGGGTTGGAGGGTGGATTTTTGAGCGCTTGAGCGAAGATTTCTTATAGCGTCCGGCTGAATCTGAAATTCGACAAAGGGCGGTATCGGGCGCATACGTGTTTCAAAGTCAGGGCACCAGAGGGATTTGCGCTTAGGGTAAACAGGTGTTAACGCCCCGCTAAGACAGAGGCGGTAAAAATCGCCGCACTACCGGTACAGGGCCCCATGAGCGACACCACTCCCATCACGGCGCGCGTCGAAATCGTCAACGACAAGGGGCTGCACGCCCGCGCCTCTGCCAAGTTCGTCAAGACCGCGGCACAGTTCGACGCACAGATTTACGTGCTCAAAGACGAGTCGCGCGTCGATGCGCAGTCGATCATGGGCCTGCTGATGCTGGCGGCGTCCAAAGGTACCTTTATCGACATCGAGGCCGAGGGCGAACAGGCACAGGCCGCCGTCCAGGCGCTGGTGGCGCTGGTGTCCGACCGCTTCGGGGAAGAGTCCTGACATGAAACGCCTCGCCCTCCTCCTCACCTGTGCGCTGCTGAGCAGCGCCGCTTATGCCGAGCCGCCCGATGGCGAGGGCGCGTCGGGACCGGTGGGGGACGAGAGCGCGCCAAGGCCCAAGCCCAAGCCACGCCCCAAGCCGAAACCCAAGCCCAAGGCCGTCGCGCCTGCGCCCAAACTGCCGGAGGGGCCGATCCCCTATGCGCAGTTACAGGGGGCCCCGGTGGCCAAAACCGACGCCCATCCTGCGCCTGTGGCGATGCCAGTCGCTCCGGTGACGCACGCCGTGCCGCCTCCGCCGCCCCCGCCACCGCCGGTGATCGCGGTGGCCCCGGTGCCTGAGCCCGCCGAACCGCCTGAGGCCCTGCCACTGAGCCCCAGCGTCACCCACGATCTGAGGTGCGAAACCCAGGTCGTTGGCCCCAAGGGGCTGATCTCGAAAGGGCAATTCCATCTGGAAGTGGCGCTGTCCGACGTTTTTCCGGAAAATACGGCGCGCTTCAAAATGGTGATGGCCGATCCGCGTCATCAGAGCCTGCTGAAGGACACGGCCTGCGAAACGCTCGATTGCCGCGTGACGATCAGCGCCAACTATTACGACCTCTATAATGCGCGCACCAAACGCGGCGCGCAGTTGCGCGTGACGCTGGATCGTCATACGGGGGCCTATCTGGCGCGACGCACCGACGGCAAGCTGCCGCTGGGGGGCTCGACCCTGATCAAGGAAGGGCCGGGGGCGTACGAAGAAGGCTATTGCACGCTTCAGAAGCGGCCAGAAAAGCTATTTTAATCTCTATGGTACGGTGATCCGGCGAGGATCGTCGTCGCCCGGTACATCTGCTCGGCCAGCATCAGCCGCACCAAGGCGTGCGGCCAGGTCTGCGGCCCGAAGGCCAGCGAAAAGCGCGCCGATTTAACCAGTTCGGCATCGAGCCCGTCGGCCCCGCCGATCAGAAAGGCCAACTTGCGCTCCCCGGAATCTTTCAGCTTATCGACGCGCTGGGCAATCTGACGCGAGGTCAGAAGCTCGCCGCGTTCGTCGCAGGTGATCAGGCACACGCCGTCGCCCAAGGCCGCACGAATGGCCTCGGCTTCCCGCGCCTTGTTGAGCGCGGAGTCCTGAGACTTTGCGGTCTTTTTCGGCTCGATCTCCAGCAGTTCCGCCGGACCCAGGCCCAGCGGACGGCCGCTCAGGGTGGCGCGGCTGAGATAGTCGCGCGTCAGGGTATTTTCCGGGGTGTTGCCGAGCTTGCCGACGGCGGCGAGGATAAGTTTCATGGAGCGCTAAATGAAAAGGGAGCCGCGAGGCCCCCAAAATCGCAGATAGTCGAAACCCTCCCCAGCAAGCTGGGGAGGTATAAAGAGGTTAGTGGCTATCGACCGTGTGGTTCGACGATACCGACCAGATCTTTTCGATATTGTAGAAGCTGCGTACTTCTGGGCGGAACAGGTGGACCACCACGTCGCCGGCATCGAGCAGCACCCAGTCGCAGGCCGGCAGACCTTCGACGCGCGCCTTGCCGAAGCCCGCGTCTTTCAGCGCGCGCATGACGTGATCGGCCAGAGCGCCGACGTGGCGGTGAGAACGGCCCGAAGCGATGATCAGGGTGTCGGCCACCGAGCTTTTGCCGCGCAGGTCGATGCACACGATGTCCTGCGCCTTATCATCATCCAGCTTGTTCAGGATGAGGGTTTCGAGCGAGGTTTCCTCGAAATCGGCGGTACTTTGGTCGATGTCCGCCGGGGGGGCGGCGGGTTCCGAATGCGCGTCTTGCGCAAGCTGACGAGACAGGGTTTTACTCCATATGTGGATAAGTTGACCTCACCCTAGCACAGACAGGGGCCAAGGTCACGGTTAGTAATGCAGCCGCCGCCACTTTTATAATGAGGGCGGGGTTTCCCCCTCGGCGGCCTTCTTGCGTTGCGCGCGCAGGGCCGTCGAAGAGATATTGTGTAGTGGCCCTTTGAGATAGGCCCAGGCCGGGGCCGGAAGCCCGCTGAGGATGCGGCCTTCGCGCTCTTTGCGCCGATAGTGGGCAAAGCGGCGGGCCGTGGGCGACAGGCGGCTTTTCATCAGGACGCCGGGGCGCGAGACGATGGCAATGGGGATCATGCGCGCGATTTGCACCCAGCCGCGCCAGCGGTGGAAGCTGGCCAGCGAATCCCCGCCCATAATCCACACGAACTGTACCCCCGGATAGCGGGCTTTCAGGGCGCGCAGGGTATCGAGCGTATAGGTGGCGCTGATGCGGGTTTCAAAATCCGAAATAATGTCCTTGGGCCCGACAAAGGGACGGATGGCGGCGATGCGCTCGCTCAGAGGGGCCGTATCGCGCTTCGATTTCAACGGGTTCTGCGGTGAGACGAGCCAGATGATGCGATCAAGCCCCAGACGCATCCGCGCCGTTTCGGCCACATGGGCGTGGCCTTCGTGCGCAGGGTTGAATGACCCGCCGAACAGGCCGATCTTCATGCCGCGTTCGAGATGGAATCCCGGCCGCAAGGCACCGTGGCTCAGCGTATGGAAGAGGGGGGCTGGACCGGCGAACCACATGCTTAAGCGCTCCTCCCCTGCACAGCGGGGGAAGAGGAAGGGAAGCTGATCGCTGAGACGCCCCACAGCACGCCTTATCTATCCCACGGATCGTAGGTGGAAGGAGCGGGCGAGTCGCCGGCCTTTTCGGCCTTCTCGCCTTCGACGATTTTGGCATGGGCAGCAAACAACAGGTCGCGCACGCCTTCGCCAGTAACGCCGGAAATGAGGTAGGGCGTCTGGCCCGACGCTTTCTTCAATTTCTTGCTGAGGTCCTTGCGCGCCTCGGCATCGAGCGAGTCCACCTTGTTGATGGCGACGATTTCCGGGCGCTTGGCCAGGTCTTCGGCATAGGCGGCCAGCTCGTTACGGATGACCTTATAGGCCTTGACCGGGTCTTCCTGCGTGCCATCGACCAGATGGATAAGCACCTTGGTGCGCTCAACGTGGCCCAGAAAGCGCGTGCCGAGCCCGGCCCCTTCCGAAGCGCCTTCGATCAGGCCGGGAATGTCGGCAATCACGAAACGCTCTTCGGCCCCCAGATCAATGACGCCCAGATTGGGGGTCAGGGTGGTGAAGGGATAGTCGGCGATTTTGGGGCGCGCAGCGGAAGACGCCGCGAGGAAGGTCGATTTCCCGGCATTGGGCAGGCCCAGAAGACCGGCATCGGCGATCAGTTTCAGCCGCAGCCATATCCACTTTTCTTCGCCGTCCTGACCGGGCAGGGCGAAGTCGGGGGCCTGATTGACCGGGCCTTTGAAGCGCGTATTGCCCCAGCCGCCATTGCCGCCTTTGAGCAGCATGACCTTTTGCCCCGGCGTGTCGAGGTCGACGATCAGGGTTTCGTGATCTTCCTCAAACACCTGAGTGCCGACCGGCACACGCAGCACGAGGTCTTCGGCATTGGCGCCGTGCATCTGACGGCCCATGCCGTGCGTGCCGGTGCTGGCCTTGAAATGCTGCTGATAGCGATAGTCGATCAGGGTGTTCAGCCCTTCGACCGCCTCAACCCACACCGAGCCGCCCTTGCCGCCGTCACCGCCGTCCGGCCCGCCGTTCGGGATGAACTTTTCGCGGCGGAACGACACGGAGCCCGCGCCGCCATTGCCCGAGCGGATGAAGATTTTACACTGGTCTAGGAATTTCATGAGGGAGGTATCAGGGGCGAGAGGTGATCAAAAAGCGAGGCGGCTACCGCCGGGGAGCGGAAGCCGCCTTTGTGAACCAAGTTGAAGGGAAGATCAAATTTTTGCGAAAGGCCTTATGCTCAATTTGATCATTAAAGCAGCCGGATCATGTGCAGAGCCTCATGCGGGCCCTGACGGGCCAGCGAGGTTTCCGGTGTGCGGCGGCCCGTGTACAGGAAACCCGCCCGCGCCAGCATCCGCGCCGAGGCCGCATTGTCGGCAAAGTGTGCGGCGTGCAGCACCCGGTGACCGCCAAAGCGTTCGGCATAGCCGATCAGGCCTTCCAGGGCTTCGACACCGAAGCCCTGCCCCTGATGTTCGGGGGCAATGCAGATGCCGACGGACGGGCCGAACTGATGCAGGCCTGACGGCTGCCCGCAGGTCGTGCGCTCAAGACCGACCACCCCGATCAGGGTTTCGTCAGCGTCACGGATGCCAAACACCGGCAGCCGCGGCGAGGAATTGTGCCGCGCCTTTTCGACATAGGCCCGCGCATCGGCCTCACGGAACGGATGAGCGATGGCGTGGGTCATGCGCGCCACCGACTGATGGCCAAAGATCGCCTTTACATCGTCCACATCATCCAGGCACAGCGGGCTGAGATAAAGGCGCTTGGTCTGCACGGCGTAACCGCTGCGGCCGGCGCGCAGGTCTTCGCGCTTGAGGCCAGCCACAGCCGGATGAGAGCCAGTGAATCCATGGGCTTCGGGTGTTCTGATGATCATGATGATACCCCGTTCCTTTAGAGCGCATTCCGAAAAGTGTGCAACGGTTTTCGGAATCAAATGCGCGACAAAACAAACCATTAGAGCGAGATTTCGCTTCAATCTGAACGAAATACGCTCTTATGACTTAGACGAAGGACGGCTTTCGCTTTCGGGAAAGACGCCGGCGTGCGATGGGTCCGATGGTCTTCAGACCCAATTTAGGATGTCGGGAGGTTTCGGTTTTTATGTGGTCCGAAGGTGACACAGACCGCATAAAATTTCCGCCGCCCGTGCCCCTGCGAAAATAAGCTTTTCGCAAATACCTTTGACGCGGTGACACCTAAACGAGGCCACTGCGCCCCAGATGGGGCCTGACGAACGGGGAACAAGAGAAGGGGCCTCTTTTGGGTGGTCGCAAGCGGGGCCCGAAAAACCGGTATCCCCTTTTTTCGACGCTTGTTCCAAAAGAAAAGGGAGCCCGGAAACTGATCCGGACTCCCCGTTCAAAGGCTATGTCCAGATCGGCTTAGTGACTAAGCGCGACCTGAAGCATCTGTATCAGGTCGCTTATTCGGCCGCTTCGGCGAGCGGCACGATCGACACGTAACAACGGTTGTCACGCTTGGTGGTGAACTTCACATTGCCGTTCGCGGTGGCGAACAGGGTGTGGTCGCGGCCAAGGCCGACATTGTCACCGGGGAAGAACTTGGTGCCGCGCTGACGGACGATGATGTTGCCCGCGAGGACGCTTTCACCGCCAAAACGCTTTACGCCAAGGCGCTTCGATTCTGAATCGCGGCCGTTACGCGACGAGCCGCCGGACTTTTTGTGAGCCATTGTTGAACTCCTCTAAACGGTTGCGATTACGCTTCTTCGGAAGAGGCTTCGGCAGCCTTCTTCTTCGGAGCGGCTTTCTTCTTGGGGGCCGGAGCCTCTTCAGCCACCGGTGCTTCCACGACCGGAGCCTCAACAGCTTCAGCCAGAGCCTTCGGGGCCAGACCGCGAGCGCGGGCGTCCAGCTCAGCCTTGGTCACCAGCGAGACGGTGCCTTCCCAGGCTGCCGACTTGCCCGCGCCGTTCAGCGCGGTGATGCGGATAACCGATTCCGGCTGACGGTGGCCGGTGGTGCGGCGATAGCCCTGACGGCGGATCTTCTTGAAGATCTTCACCTTCTTGCCCTTGCGGGTTTCGATCAGCGTGCCTTCGACCACAGCGCCTTCAACGAGCGGCGCGCCAACCACGGCACCGGCTTCGTCACCGACGAGGAGCACTTCTTCGAAACGGATGGCAGCGCCAGCGTCGCCTTCCAGCTTTTCAACGACGAGCAGATCGCCCGCCGCAACGCGGTACTGCTTACCGCCGGTCTTGATTACCGCATACATCGGTTTAGCCTCTAAGCTTTAGTGACTGGCAAACCCGACCGGTATAAAAACCAATGGTTCGCGCAAAATTTCAGGTTTTCCGCAGGGCAGGACCCTCGGAAGAGAGGGGCGCTTTATATAGTTTTTGCTCAGTGAGTCAACGCCTGTTTATGCCCGTGCCGCAGGAATCTGACACCCGGTCCGCGCGAGGCTTGATTTCCCCCGGCAAAAGCCTACTTAAGCCTCAAATTATATAGCCCCTTATATAGATTGTCAGGTAATCCCCATGGCCGATACCGCCGCTTCCGTTGCCAAAACGCCCGTTACCGTCCTCACCGGCTATCTGGGGGCCGGCAAGACGACGCTTCTGAACCGCATCCTGTCCGAAAACCACGGGCAAAAATACGCGGTCATCGTCAATGAGTTCGGCGAAATCGGCATCGACAACGATCTGATCGTCGGGGCCGACGAAGAAGTGTTCGAAATGAACAATGGCTGCGTCTGCTGCACGGTGCGTGGCGATCTGATCCGCATTCTGTCGGGCCTGATGAAGCGCAAGGGCCGCTTTGACGCCATTATCGTCGAAACCACGGGCCTGGCTGATCCCGGCCCGGTGGCGCAGACCTTCTTTGTCGATGAAGAGGTCAAGGCACGCACCTATCTCGACTCGGTGACGGCGCTGGTCGATGCCAAACACTTCCGTTCGGCGCTGGAGACCGACCGCGTGGTCAAGGAACAGATCGCCTTTGCCGATCACGTCATCCTCAACAAGACCGATCTGGCGACGCCGGAAGAACTGAACGAAGTCGAAGCGCGCATCCGTGGCCTCAACCCGCTGGCCACTATTGAGCGCGCCGAACGTTCAGGCGTGGAGATCAAAAGCCTGCTGAACCAGCATCGCTTCGATCTCGACAAGATGGAATCGGTCGCCAATCACCATGAGCATGGCCCCGATTGCGGCGACCATTGCGATCATGACCACGGGCATGATCACCATCATCATGGGCATGATCACGGGCACCACCACCACCACCACGGCCATAACCCGGCGCATGGTGAGCCCGGTCACGTGCATGATGAACACTGCGGCCACGACCATCATGACCATGACCACTCTCATCACGCGCACGGTCATCTGAACCCCATCCACGACAATGAAATCCGCTCGGTCTCCCTGTCGTCGGAAGCGCCGGTCGATGGGGTGAAATTCACCCGCTGGCTGGATAAGCTGCTGGCCGAAAAGGGGCAGGACATCCTGCGCGCCAAGGGCATCCTCAGCATCCAGGGCGAGGAGAAGCGTCTGGTGTTTCAGGCCGTGCACATGATCCTCGAAGGTGAACTGCAACAGCCGTGGAAAGAGGGCGAACACCGCCTGAGCCGCGCCGTGTTTATCGGTCGCCACCTCGATGAGGCCGCCCTGCGCGCCGGTTTCGAGGCGTGCATCGCGCAGTAAGCCAAATTTATACCTCCCCAGCTTGCTGGGGAGCCGGGCGGCCGGAGCCGGGGACCGCGCCCGGTAGGGCGTGGTGGTGGGGTATCTTGCGATCTAACGGCAAGCTCTGGCTTTTGCCCCTCCTCCCGTGTAAGCCCCCTCCGTCTTTTGCCTTCGGCAAAATCCACCTCCCCCAGCAAGCTGGGGGAGTATGAGAGATCAGATATGCCCTTCGCTTATGAAAAACATTTCGACGAATACGTCGTCGCCGCCCTGTTCGATTCCGCCGATGAGCCCGTCGCGGCGCTCGGTGATGGGCGCGTCGTGTTTCCCGACGCCGATGCCACCTTCGAAGCCCACCCCAATGGTGGCATCTTAAGCGCCGCCATCCACCCGTCGGGCGTCGGTATCGTCACCGGTGGTGATGATGGTCGCGTGGTGTGGACGACGAAGGAGTCCGGTCCGGTCGAGCTTTTTGCCGCCAAGGGCGCGTGGTTCGATGCCCTGGCCGTCAGCGACGCGGCGCTGCTGATTGCCGCTGCTGCGGGCAAAAAGGTGCACGTCTATGACGCACAGAAGAAGACGGCCGTGATCTTTGAGCACACGTCCAGCCTGTCGGACATCACTTTCGATGCCAAGGGGCGCAAGCTTTATGCGGCGACCTATAATGGCGTGGCCGTGTGGTTTTCCCGTATCGCGCAGCAAAAGCCAACCCTGCTCAAATGGGCCGGTTCGCACACCAGGATCGCCATTTCGCCCGACGACAAGTTCGTCATGACCGCCATGCAGGAAAACGCCCTGCACGGCTGGCGCATCAGCGATGCCAAGGATATGCGCATGGGCGGCTATCCGGCCAAGATCAAGTCGATGGGCTTTTTCGCCAAGGGCAAGCTTTTGGCCACCTCCGGGGCCAATGGTGCGGTGGTGTGGCCCTTCCTGAAGGCCAACGGGCCGATGGGCGAAGAAGCGTCGGAAATCAACGCCGAAGAATCGACCATGGTGTCGGTCGTCGCCGGCGCCCCCGAAGACACGCTGCTGGCGGCCGGGCTCGAAGACGGGCGTGTGTGGCTGGCTGAACTGCAATCGACCGGGATCGACTGGATTCGCCGCGAAAAGGGTGCGCCCATCACGGCGCTGGCTATCTCGAATGAGGCCAACCGCTTGATCTTTGGTGACGAAGACGGCAACCTGTGGGTATTTGAGGCTTCATAATCCGCTCCGCCTGACGGCGGGACCCGATTATGGGTGGGTATCGACAATCCGGACTTGAGGCGGCTCTGCGTCCGGATTGGCATTTTTGAGCTCTCGTCTTGCGAGGGCCGTGGAGTAGCGAACAGTGGCGGGGGCCAAGGCGAAATTCGGCATCGGGCGACTGCTCGTCTTTGTGATCGTGGGCGGCTTTGCCTTCAGCGTGGCGTCGGTCGCCGTGCATCGGTTCTTGCCCGTGCCGATCACCTTTCTGATGGTGCAGCGGATTTTCGAGGGCAAGGGCTACCACCACGAATGGGTGCCCGCCTCACGCATATCGGACAATCTCAAGGTGGCGGTGATTGCCGCCGAAGACGCCAAGTTTTGCTCGCACTATGGCTTCGACATGAACGCTATCGAGAAGGCGCAGCGCAACAATGCGCGCGGGCGCAAGGTGCGCGGCGGTTCAACCATCTCCCAGCAGACCGCCAAGAACGCCTTCCTGTGGCCGCAGCGCTCCTATGTGCGCAAAGGGGTTGAGGCTTACTATGCGCTGCTGATCGAGACGATGTGGCCTAAGTCGCGCATCATGGAAGTCTATCTCAACAGCGCCGAATGGGGCCCCGGCATCTATGGGGCCGAGGCCGCTTCGCAATACTGGTTCGGCAAGTCGGCGGACGATCTCACCCAGGCCGAGGCCTCGCGTCTGGCGGCGATCCTGCCCAGCCCGCTGAAATGGAAGGCGGCCAAGTCGGGCAAGTACGTCAAGGGCCGCTCAGGCAAAATCCGCGCCAATGCCGGGGTGGTGCGCCGCAACGGCATCGGGACCTGTGTGCTGGAATAGGGCGTTCTTAATGCCTCCCAACAGGTTGGTGGTGGGGGCTTTCTCAAATTTCGCACGGAACGTGTTTCGTCTTCCCACGCCCCCCACCGACTTTCGTACCTTTCGTGCCCTCTCACCCTCTCGGTTCGAGGTACTGGGTCTGCATGGAGCGCTGGGTGTCGTCGAGGGCCATGCGGATGAGCGATTCCATGCACCAGCGGGCCGCGCCTGAGTCCTGTCGTTTGATGGCATCAAACACGCGGCGGTGGTCGGGAATCGGGTCGCGGGTCAGGGCCTGATGGCGCTGCTTGAAGCGCGTGGACCAGGCGACCGCCGCCCCGATCGAATGGCTCAGCGAGGCGAGGGCTTCGTTGTGCGTGGCGTGCATCAGGGCGTCGTGGAAGTCGAGATCGGCCTTGCGTCCGGCTTCGGTGGCCAGGGTCTCGGCCTCCATCAGGTCGAGCGCCTTGTCCATCAGGCGCAGGTGCTCGTCCGTGCGGCGCAGCGCCGCCAGTTCGGCCGCCGCCGGTTCGGTGATCAGGCGCAGCTCAAACAGGCCCTTGATGAAGTCCTCCGACGGCTCCGTCTCGAACATCCAGCCCAGCACCTCCGGATCGAGCACGTTCCAGCGGCGCCGCGCCGTGACGCGCGTCCCGGCCTTGGGGCGGCTTTCGACCATGCCCTTGGCGGCCAGAATGCGGATGGCCTCCCGATAGGCCGAGCGCGAGATGTCGAGGGTCGAAGACGAGTCAATCTCATTGGGCAGGACCTCGCCGGGCTGATAGACGCCCTTAAGGATGTCCACCCCTAGCCGGTGGGCCAGCGCCCCGTGCAGGCGGCCTTGGAAATGCACGCCGTAAGCGGAACTTTCGGTGGCCGGGGAGCGGTCAAACGTAGCGGCGGGTCGGGTATCGGTCATGCAGGGCCCTGTGTGTTTTATTCCTCGGTCATCGGACGGAGCCGGTTTAAAGCCTCCCCCCTGATGTCAGGGGGGATACCGGCTGAAAGCCGGAGGGGGGTTATACGTCGGTATTAACCCCACCGTCTTCGATACCAAAGGCATCGAATCCACCTCCCCTGAAATCAGGGGAGGCGCTTTAAAGCGGGCTCGTAAAATCCTGTCGAGCCGATAGAAACGAGTCTGATCATAAACACGATTTGACAAACGGCAAAGGCAGGCCTAAGTCACAATCAATTGTCTGAGTTTTAAGAGCAATATTGTTGGGAGTTCGTCATGACCCTTCGCCTGATCCAGTTTGTCGATGCCCACGGGACGCGCGGTGTGGCCGCTGCCGAAGATGACGGTTCGGCTAAGGTCATTCTGGGCGTGACCACGACCTATGAGCTGGCCAGGGCCGCCATCGCCGCCAAACGCTCGATCGCCGATCAGGTGGCGCAGCAGGGTCTGGGTGAGGCGGTGGATATCGCGCTGGCCCTGTCCGAAGGCCGCGTGCTGGCCCCCATCGACCATCCGGACCCGGCGCACCTGCACCTGACCGGGACCGGCCTGACGCACCTAGGCTCGGCTGAGGGCCGCGACAAGATGCACGCCAAGGCCAAAGAGGCTACCAAAGACGGGGGCGGCGAAGAGAACCTGACCGACTCGATGCGCATGTTCCTGATGGGCGTGAAGGGCGGCAAGCCGGCATCGGGCACCGCCGGGGCGCAGCCGGAATGGTTCTATAAGGGCAATGGTTACGCGCTGGTCGGACCGGGCGCCGAGCTGGTGTCGCCGGCCTTTGCCGAGGACGGCGGCGAAGAACCGGAAATGGCCGGTATCTACGTCATCGGCGAGGACTCTCAGCCCTATCGCATCGGCTTTGCGCTGGCCAACGAGTTCTCGGATCACGTGACCGAAAAGCAGAACTATCTGTGGCTGGCCCACTCCAAGCTGCGCCCGGCCTCTCTGGGGGTCGAGATCCTGACCGGCGACCTGCCGAGCCACGTCGAAGGCACGTCGAAGATCGTGCGCGGCAATGAAGTGATCTGGGAAAAGCCGTTTATCTCCGGCGAGGACAACATGTCCCACACGTTCGAGAATCTGGAACACCACCACTTCAAGTACGAGCTGTTCCGCGTGCCGGGCGATGTGCACGTGCACTGCTTCGGCACGGCGACGGCGAGCTTTGCCGACGGTGTGAAGACGCAAGCCGGCGACGTGTTCGAAATCGACGCCCGCCCCTTCGTCCACCCGCTCAGAAACCCCCTCAAAACCACGGAGCCTCTGGCCAACACCGCAAAGGTGGTGCGGCTTTAAGCGCCCTATACCTCCCTATGCCGAAGGCATGGGGAGGTATGATTACCCCGCAAACGGAAACGCCGTGGCTGACTTGATCCACTCATCGACGGACAGGGTCTTGGTCACCGGGGGGGCGGCGCGTTCGCGGCAGTTCGGGCGTTCGCACAGCCGGCACATGGGGCCGGTTTCGACCGCTGCCGGGTTGCTGAGGTCGAGCCCCTTCGCATAGACCAGCTTGTCGGCGTATTTCAGCTCACAGCCCAGCCCCAGCGCCTGCTCGCTATAGGCCCCGCCGTCCCAGCCGCGCAGGCCCCGGTCGAGCGTGCGCGCCAGCGTGAAATAGCGCGACCTCTCGCCGCTTGGGCTTGCGGGGGTTTCGATCACCTGGGTGAGAATGCGGCCCGGCGACTGAAAGGCCTGATGCAGGTTCCAGCGCGGGCAGGCCCCGCCAAAGCGTGAAAAGGGAAACTTTCCCGCGGCAAAGCGTTTGGAGACATTGCCTGCGGAATCTATCCGCATCATGAAAAAGGGCACGCCGCGGCGGCCGGGCTGCGACAGGGTAGTCAGGCGGTGCGCCGCCTGTTCGAAACTGACGCCGAACGGGGCACGTAAAAGCTCCAGATCGTAGCCACAGGCTTCGGCCGCCTCATGAAAGCGGCCATAGGGCATCAGGGTCGCCGCCGTCAGATAGTTGAGCAACGCAATCTTGAACAGGCGCGCCGAGGCGAGGTCCGGGGCCTTGGCGCGTTCGACGCGCGCATTCAGCTCCGCGCCGTATAGCGACAGAGCCAGTTGATAGACGATGGCGAAGACGCGCGAGGAGGGGGCCAGCGTCTCCGACAGCATCAGACGGCGCCGGTGTGGATCGTAGCGCCGCTGATAGATCAGCATGACCGAGGCCGGCATGAAGCGCACCCCGATGCCGAACTCGCTTTGTAGCCGGCGTTCGGCGGCGGCTTCGAGCGTGTGTGGATCACCGCCCAGCGCCTCGAACAAGGCCTCGCCGCGTTCATCGAAGTCCGGGAAGTGGTTATTGGCCGCCTGCACCTGATCGCGGGTCCAGTCGGCGGGCGAATGTTCGTTGAGGATTTCCGCCGAACTGAGGTCGATCACCTCACGCACCTTGCGCTCCTTATAGGCGCGGTACAGCCGCAGCATGGCTTCGGCCACCGTGGGAGAGGCGGCGACCAGATCGGCGATTTCGCGGCGCGGCGCATGCAGGTCCTTGAACAGCGGATCGCTCAGCACCTCGGCCAGATCGGCCTCACCCGACGGATCAGCTTCGGAGGTGAAGCTGCGCATGTCGAGATCATAGGTCGAGGCCAGCTTCAGCAGCACCTGCGCCGTCACCGGGCGCTGATTGCGCTCCAGATGGTTGAGATAGGAGGGCGACACGCCAAGGTCTTCGGCCATGCGCGTCTGGGTCAGGTTCAGGTCGTGCCGCAGGCGTTTGAGGCGGCCGCCCAGGAAGAGTTTGCGATCAAGTTCAGACATGAGGGCCTTTCTCCTTCCGGCGGTGGAGCCATAGGCACAAGGAGCGGGAGTCATTTAGTCACAAATTCACAAAACCAACAAGGTCGCGTTTTGCCAAATGACGCGACATTTACCCACCAAACCCTCCCGTTTCGCTGATTTTCGGCGCTTAATCGTCCCATCAACAGCGCGGCCCGGCCGCCGGAAAGGAGACGTATTATGACAAATTCACCCATCTTTACACCGTTCCTGAGCCCGTTCGACCTTGTGGCCGTCTATGCGTCCTCCTTTGGCGCGGCGGCCGTCCTGTCGCGTCAGGCCGCCCTGATGGCCCATCGCGAAAGCCTCAATCCCACCACACCCCGGCCTGAGCGTCGGGATACGGAGACCCTGTCATGACCACTTTCGAGCAACTTGTGCCCAATGCCCCCAAGGGGCGCTTCGACGGCATTACCCGTCCGTACACGCCGCAGGAGGTCGAAAAGCTGCGGGGTTCGGTCCTTGTGCACAATACGCTGGCCGAGCGCGGGGCCAACCGCCTGTGGCAACTCCTGCACGAGGAGCCGTTTATCAATGCGCTGGGGGCCGTCACCGGCAATCAGGCCATGCAGATGGTGCGCGCCGGGCTTAAGGCCATTTACCTGTCTGGCTGGCAGGTGGCGGCGGATGCCAACACGGCTTCGGCCATGTATCCGGATCAGTCGCTGTACCCGGCCAATGCCGCCCCGGAACTGTGCCGCCGCATCAACCGCACGCTTCAGCGCGCCGATCAGATCGAGCATTCTGAGGGTGGCGTGAAACGCGACTGGTTCGCGCCCATAGTCGCCGATGCCGAGGCCGGTTTCGGCGGGCCGCTCAACAGCTTTGAGATCATGAAGGCCTTTATCGAGGCCGGGGCGGCGGGCGTGCATTTCGAGGACCAACTGGCTTCGGAAAAGAAGTGCGGCCACCTCGGCGGCAAGGTGCTGATCCCGACCCAGGCGCATGAGCGCAACCTGATCGCGGCGCGTCTGGCGGCCGATGTGATGGGCGTGCCCACCCTCACTGTGGCGCGCACCGATGCCGAGTCGGCGCAACTGATCACCTCGGACATTGACGAGCGCGACCATCCGTTCATCGACCGCGACAGCCGCACGCCGGAAGGCTTCTTCCGCCTGAAGGCCGGGACGGGGCTTGATCACTGCATTGCGCGCGGTCTGGCCTACGCCAAATACGCCGACCTTTTGTGGTGGGAAACCTCGCACCCGGACCTCGATGACGCGCGCCGCTTTGCCGAGGCCGTGCACAAGGTCCATCCGGGCAAGCTGCTGGCCTATAACTGCTCGCCGTCCTTCAACTGGAAGGCCAAGCTGGACGAGGCGACGATCGCCAAGTTCCAGCGCGAGTTAGGGGCTATGGGCTATAAGTTCCAGTTCGTAACCCTGGCCGGCTTCCACTCGCTGAATAACGGCATGTTCGAGCTGGCCTCCGGTTACCGCGACCGCGGCATGGCGGCCTATTCCGAGCTTCAGCAGCGCGAATTCGCCAACGAGGCGGCGGGCTATACCGCTACCCGTCACCAGCGTGAGGTCGGCACCGGCTATTTCGATAAGATCGCCATGACCATCACCAATGGGCGGTCCTCGACCACCGCGCTGAAGGACTCGACCGAAACCGCTCAGTTTCACGCCGCTGAAATGACGCCAGCGGAATAAAGGAGTATTGCTATGACCACCTATACCCGTCCGGATGCCATTATCGACTTCTGCCTCGCGCCGCTGAACCTCAATGCGGATGCGGCCGCCACGCAGGAAACCCGGCGTCGCCTTGAACACGTTTTGCGCACCTATCGGCTCAAGCTGGCGCAGCCGGTCGAGGTCGATTTCACCCGTATGCCGACCCTGACCATCAATGAGGCGGCCCACGGGTACGAGTAGGAGCATCCCCAACCCTACGCATCTGAGCCGGGTTTCGTC
Organism: Asticcacaulis excentricus; assembly: GCF_003966695.1. Classification (NCBI taxonomy): domain Bacteria; kingdom Pseudomonadati; phylum Pseudomonadota; class Alphaproteobacteria; order Caulobacterales; family Caulobacteraceae; genus Asticcacaulis; species Asticcacaulis excentricus. The sequence continues at coordinate 1,668,286 of NZ_AP018827.1, read as the reverse complement.
CGATCCGTCGAAACCTGGCCCTGGCGTTTGTTTTGTTACGGCGTTTTGCGGGGGTGTGATCTAAATATTTGTTTTATAGTAATGTTTTTTCAAGAGCGCTCACGCTTTGCGACACCGCTTTAGCTAAACAAGGCCTTTTCGCCCGCGATGACCTTATCGTAGCCGAAAACGATGTCCGCATCGGGGGTGGGCACATTGTGGGTATAGGCCGGGCAGCCCAGATTGTGCAGGACGTGGCGGATAATGTTGAGCCGCGCCTCTTTTTTCTTGTCGGTCCTGACGCAGGTCCACGGGCCGCCCGCGTGGTGTGAGCGGCGCAGCATCTCATCACGCGCGGCGGAATAGGCGTCCCATTTCTCCTGCGCCACCGCATCGAGCGGTGACACCTTCAGGCGCTTGAGTGGATCGGAGCGCCGGTCATCCAGCCGCTCTTTCTGTTCCTTTTTGGAAATATCCAGCCACAGCTTGATCAGGATGATCCCGGCATCGTCCAGCATGGTCTCAAACGGCGTCACATCTCGCAGGAAAATCTCCTGATCCTGCGGCGTGGAAAAGCCCATCACCTTTTCGACCCCGGCGCGATTGTACCACGAGCGGTTAAAGATCACCCATTCCCCGGCGGCGGGCAGGTGCTCGGCATAGCGCTGAAACCACCACTGGCTTTTTTCACGATCAGATGGTTTGGGCAGGGCGATGACGCGCGTCTGCCGCACCGACAGGTGCTCGGTAATGCGCTTGATCGCCCCGTCCTTGCCCGCGCTGTCGCGGCCCTCAAAAACAAGGCAGATCTTCTTGCCCTCGGCCACGGCCCAGATCTGGGCATCGACCAGAGCCACCTGCAAGCGGGCCAGTTCGGCTTCGTATTCGTCCTCGGTCATGGGCGCTCCTTCTCAGACAGAGAGGCTCACCCGCCGTGACAAAAATTTCAACAGCAAATCCCGCTTAGAGCGCATTTCGTTCAGGTTGAATCGAAATGTCGCTCTAACATTTTGTTTTGTAGCGCATTTGATTCCGAAAACCGTTTCACACTTTTCGGAATGCGCTTGTCTTATGATTTCTGTGCTTCTTGGTGCGATAAAGAAGCGCCGGAGAGGACGGCCATCCGTCTCCGGCGATGGGGGACGGATCGTGATTCCGCAGGTCAGCCTTCTTAGGAAGGCCGGACCGGTTTAGAGTTTGATCGCCCCCATCTTTTCCAATCGTCCTGAACGGATACCGGAGCTTTTGGCTCGGATGACAAGCATAGGAGATCAGAAAAGATGAACGATAATACCATCGGTGCAGACATCTCGAAAGACCATATCGACCTGCACAGTCTGCCAGACGGTCAAACCCTGAGGGTCAGTAATGACCGCAAGGGATTTGCCACCATTGTCAGGTGGATCACCGAAAAGGGCGTGGCGCGGATTGTCTATGAGCCGACAGGCCCCTACCACAAAGCCTTCGAGCAGTTCATGATGGCGCAAGGATTGCCGCTCTCCAAAGTCAATCCGCGCCTTGCCCGTCGCTTCTGTGAAGCCACAGGCAGGCTGGCCAAGACAGACCGGATCGACGCTGAATTGCTGGCCCGTTACGGCCAGTTGCTTGAACCACGCACTCTGAAAGCCAACCCTCAAATCCACAATGATCTGAAAGAGTTACACGCCGCACGGCTGGCCCTGATCAAGGACAGGACCGCCACAAAAAACAGGGCCAACAACCTTACAAGCCCGCTCTTGAAGAGACACAATGCCGACAGGCTCGCTCAGGTCGAGCGCCAGCTCAAGGCCGTGGACCACGCCATCATGACAATGATCGGCGCAGATGCCTCCCTGAGCGCCAGGTTCGACATCCTCGTCTCGATACCTGGCGTGTCGCAGATCACGGCCTTTACGCTCCTTATCGAGATGCCGGAACTCGGTCAACTCGATGAGAAGGCTGCCGCCGCACTCTCCGGACTGGCCCCCATGACCCGCCAGTCCGGACGATGGAACGGACGCGCTTTCATCGCCGGCGGCAGGGCCATCGTCCGCCAAGCCCTCTACATGCCTGCTCTCGTCGCCTGCCGTTTCAACCCAAATCTCAAGGCCAAATACCACCAACTCAAAGCCGCAGGAAAACCACCAAAAGTCGCCATCACTGCCGTCATGCGAAAGCTCATCATCCTCGCTAACGCACTCCTGCGGAATAAGCGAAAATGGACACCAAAATCCGCTTGATCAAAACGGATACTCTAAGCCACGCGGCGGTCGTTCAGAACGATCAGGCGCGTCTGGCGATTGGGGGCTGTGGTCTGGGTGTTTTCGATCTGGGCCGCGAGCAGGCTCAGCTTGTCGGCCAGCGGGGCCTCGATATCGAGCGGGTGGACGCTGGCAAAGTGGCGCGGCCAGCCGCTATGCAGGGCATAGACCCCGGCAAAGCGATCGACAAGGCCCTTGTCATTGCGCAGCGGCACTAGCATCAGTTCACCCGTAGCGTCCATGGTTTCAAGCGGCACATGGACCTTGAGACACACCGCCTCTTCGCGCTGCCGCGCCAGGGTCAGGCTGGCCACCACAAGCGCGGCGTGCGCTTCGCCAAACAGTTCGGTAAAGCCGCGCCCCTTGAGGTGCGTGCCATGCAGGCGTTCGACGCGCTCACCGATCAGGCGGAAGCGAAAGCCGTCGCGCGCTGTCAGTATAAAGGCGGATGGCAGAAGGGTATTCAGATGAATCGGGTCAAGGTCTGAACGCAGCGGCGTCTGACCGGCCTTGCGACGCAGCGCCTGCCAGTAGCTGAGAAATGTCCTTGTGTCATTGTGAGCCATGGCGGCCTCCTCTGAGGTGTACACAGCAAGAATCCGGCCTGTCTGGCCCCACACCGATGCAGAGCCGAAAAAAACCGGTCCGGCGCACCCGCAGGGGGAAAGCGGTTCTCTTTTCGCGTCAGGCGCTTAATACTACCGCAAGACACCTGTGCTACGACGACAGAAAGCCTTTTTGTCCGCCGTCTCAGCGGTCCGGTACGGATCTTGCTCAGACGACGGCAGAACGGGTCCCGTTTGTGCCAGACTGGCGCATTTTAGGACCGTTGCGGACCACAGATCATTCAGCGGCAGCCGGGCCTGTATTACGGCGGCCTGCCCCAGACACTCAGGAGCGTGATATGCGCGTTAGCTTTGCAAAAACCCTTGCCGCCGTGGTCGGGTTCGGCATGATGATGACGGCCAGCGCGGCTCTGGCCGGTGCGGGCTGCAACAGCGGCTGCACGCCGCCGGCCCCGCCCAGCCCGCCGACCCATCCGGGTAAGCCCAACATGCCGTGCGGCGGTGGTCGCTGCGGTGGCGGCGGTGGCGGCAATGTCGATGTCAACGTCAATGTGAACGTCAATGCCAATGCCAGTGCGCGCGCCTATGGTCCTGGCGCCTTCAACGGTTCTGGTTCGGGTGCGGTCTATTACGGCGGTGGCTACGGCAACTGGTCGCAGGCGCAGGGCATCCCCTCGACCATGGGCCTCAACGTCGAAGGCGGCGAAACGCGCGCCATGGAATCCTATCAGGCCTCGCGCAGTTCGACCCGCCTGATGATTATCGAAGCCGCCTGCATCGACGATAAGGGCGTGCCGCATCCGGCCTCTCAGGTCTTTGGCGGTAAGGACGTGGCGGGCAGCTATGCCGGCGAAGTCTATCGCTGCATCGCCGGGACCAAGATGCGCTACACCTTGCGCGACAAGGACGGCGGCGAAGGCAAGTCTTACGATTGCCGCAAGAGCGAGGCCCTGTGGCACGAAGGCGGTCAGGTCCGCTGCAAGGTGCAACTGGCGGCCCGCGACTGTAACGAGCGCTCGCTGCTGCGCAAGTTCGGCGCCGGTATCAAGGTACTGACCCTGACCACCACCGAAAACTATATGGCCCAGCGCGAAGTCGTGAAGCAATCGTCGGCTTCTTACAGCTCGACGATGGTCTTCGACGGCGGCGTCGGCGGGTTTGTCCAGTAAACAAACACAGCTTTCTATAACCAGAAACGCGACTGAAATCTTCCAAGCCCCGCCTCGTCAGAGCCGGGGCTTTATTCATGCCCGATCGTCGGGAAGAGAATTGGCCACGAAAAACACGAAAAGCTGGAAAAGAGGACGGTGCGGACGCCTCGACAGACGAGCCCTTTAGGGTAAGACTCCGCCACCGTTTTCGTGATTTTCGTGGCCGAAAATCGACGTCAATACTGTGCCGGTGGATCGGTCTTTAGGCCCAGCACGGTCAGGGCGTGGATGATTAGGAAGATGCTGACCGTCGCCGCCAGCAGCATCACGAAGCGCCACGGGATCAGCCGGGGATTTTCCTTGCGCAGGTCGGGCGGACGCGCCCCCAGCCAGCCGGAAAGGACGGTCAGTCCGGCAAATACAGCCAGCAGGGTGAGGGTCAGGGGCAAGTTCAGGTCCATGCCCGGCATATGGGCCTCCTGAGGCGCAGACGCGCAAGAGGTGTTGCGTTTTTTTGTGGATAAGCGGTATGCAGGGACTGGCTTCGCCAGAAAAGCGATTCGTTTCGGCGCATCTTCCACAGAAGAATAGTGTTCTCCCAGATATTGGGGTTAACAAAAGGTTTACACCCCAGATGATGCGTATTAGCCTTTACCGCAAAGGTTGATAGGGGATTCGGATGAGCGGCACGCCTTGGAGCGTAAAAGGCATCGACGCCAAGGCGAGAGAAGTGGCCAAGGAATTGGCGCACCGCTCTGGCATGACGTTGGGCGAATGGCTCAATCAGATGATTCTCAAGGGCGAAGACGTCGATGCGGCGATCCGCCGTGAGCGTCAGCGCGCGGCCCGTAACCCGGCCCCGCGCACCCGTCGTGCCCCTGAGCCCGTTTACGTCGAAGACGACTACGACGACGATATGTACGCGCCGCGCGATGTGGCGCCTCAGCCCTCGCCGGCGCGTCGTCCGGCCCCCTATTCCATGGCCGCTGAGCGTCAGCGCCGCGCCCCCGTGGCCCCTGCCTATTACGACGAAGCGCCGTTGGGTCAGGCGTCGGGGAGCGATATCGGTAAGGTGACGCGCGTGCTGGAAACCCTGGGGTCGCGCCTAGAAAACTCTGAACTGCGCTCGGCCTCGGCCGTGCGCGGCGTGTCTCAGGCCGTTGAGGCGCTGCTCAACCGTCTGGAGCGCTCCGAAAGCACGCTGGCCGAGACGGTGGCCGAAACCGAAGCGCGCATGAGCGATACGGCGCGTGAAGTGCTCGACAGCGTGGCCAATTCGCGTGAGTGGCTGGCGCGTGGCGATGCCGACCGTCAGGCCCTGTCTGAGCGTCTGGAAACGGCGGAGCGTCTGGTCGATGCGCAGGCCGAGCGTCTGGAGGGCCTGTCTGGCCACCTGCGCGAGGAGCGTGAGCGTGTGGCGCGTCTGGAGGCCGAACTGAAGGCCAATCCGGCGCAGGCGGCGTTTGAAACGGTCGAAGCCGCCGTCGGGCGTCTGGCCAATCAGCTTTATGAAAACGACGTCCGCTCACGCGATGTGCTCAAGGATGTGCGCGGTGATCTGGTCGGCCTGTCGCACCGTTTGAGCCAGCTTGAACTGCGCGACCCCGACGCGGCGGCGCAGGCGTTGGTGGACCGTGTGGCCGCGCAACTGTCGCAACGTCTGGAAGCCGCCGAAGCGCGCACCGCCACCGCCATGCGGGGGCTGGAGCAGGCCTTTACGGCGCTGGATGCGCGCCTGAACCGCGCCGAGGCGCAAGGCGATGTGACCGACCCGGAATCGGTGCAGTCGCTGAGCCGTCTGTCGGCCGACCTGACCCGTCGTGTCGAAGAGTCGCGCTTTGAAGTCATGCGCCTTCTGGAAGACAGCCAGCAGCGCTCCGCCGAGGAGACGCTGGCAGTGGTCGAATCGCGTCTGGCGGCGGCTGAGTCGCGTCAGGCCCGCGCCATTGAGACCCTGGGGCAGGACGTCCTGAAAATTGCCGATAACCTCAATCGTAAGGTGGCGGCCGTGCAGAGATCGGGTAATGAGGCGGTCGCCCACATGGCCGCGGATATGAAGCGCCTGAACGATCAGGTTGAGTCGCGCTTTGCAGCGGCGGACGCGACCCACGCCAACGCGCTTGAGCGCCTGAGCGGGGAAATCGCCCGCATTTCCGAAAGTCTGACGCGCAAGATCGTCGAGACCGAAAAGCGCACCACTCAGGTGCTGGAAGGCGTCGGCGAAGAACTCGATACCCGTCATCAGCGCGTCCATTCCGACATTGCCGAGCGCATTCGCCAGAGCGAGGAGCGCACGCAAAAGCTGCTCGACGAGGCGCGCAACAAGATCGACGCCCGTCTGGGGCAGGCCCAGACCCAGACTCTGCTGCGCGAAGCCGAACGCGACGCCCCGCAGGCGCCGCTCTTTGCGCCGACCGAATTGCAGCAAAAGCCGTTTTCGGCCTTTGAGCACGGCTTCGAAGACGAAGCGCCCGCGCCGATCGCTGAGGCCGCCCCGAAACCGGTGATCCAGACAGAGGTCAGGCGCGCGTCGTCAGACGATGACCTGACCGGGCGTCTGCTGGAATCGGTGACGCAGTTTGGCGCTGATCCGTTTGAGGACGATCCTTTTACCGATATCGTTGAGCCGGCCAAAAGCCCGGCCTCTGATCCGTTTGCCGAGGCCCTGATCGCCGAAACGCGGGCGCAGGGCGCTCTGAGCGAAGACGATGGCCGCGACATGCAGGCCCCGCTGAAGCCGCGCGCGGCGCGTGCCGCCGCTGACCCCTTTACCGACGATTTCGACCTTGACCCCTTTGCCGACGTCGATGCGTCGCGCAAGGTGGCTCCCGCGACCCTGTCGGGTGCGCCTTACGAAGACGCGGCCCCCCTGTCCACGCGCGATGCGCTGGCGGCGGCACGGGCGGCGGTACGCGCCTCGATCGAAGGGGCTGACACCAAGAAACCTCTGGGGCTGAAACTCGGCACCTCGCGCACGCGCGAGGCCCAGCCCAAGGCCGAAAAGGCCAAGGGCAAGACCCTGCTGAATGCCTTCAAGGCCTCGTCCATCGCCATCGTCGTGACGGCAGGGGCGGTCGGCGGTTACTACGCCTTCCGTGACAAGGACGAACCGGCGGCGCAAAAGCCCACCCTGGCGGCCGCGGCGATCACCACGCCCCAGCCGAAGGCGCAGGATATGAAGCGTCTCAAGGCCATGTACGAGGCTGCGTCTCTGGCCCTGGATGCCAACGACCCCAAGGCCGTTGAGGCCATGCGTACCGTCGCCGATCTCGGCTATCCGGTGGCGCAGTACGAGATGAGCACCCTCTATGACGGTGGGCGGGACGGGCTGCTCGTGGCCGACAAGGCGCAGGCGCGCCAGTGGGCCGAACGCGCGGCCAAGGCCGACTATCCGCTGGCCATGTATAAGTTTGGTCTGATGAACTATAATGGCGAAGGCGGCCCGCTCGATTACAATGCGGCAGCGAGCTGGATTCGCAAGTCGGCGGAATACGGCGTGCGCGATGGCCAGTTCGGTATCGGCGTCATGTATATGCAGGGCACCGCCATCCCGGAAAACGCCCCGGAAGCCTATAAGTGGCTGTCGATTGCGGCCAATAATGGCGACCGCGAAGCCGAGTCCATGCTCAAGGAGCTGCGGGCGCGTCTGAAGCCGGAACAGGTGGCCACGGCGCAGACCGCCGCGCGCGCCTTCACGCCCCTGAAAAGCAAAACAGACGACACCAGCTTAGCGGCGCGTTAACCTTGCGGGGCCAATAAGATATGGCCCCCTCCGGCCGTCTGTGACAGACTTGGCATGGCCGGAAATCTGGTTATCCGAAAGGCCCTGACGTGGAAATCTACCTGCCCATCGCCGAGATGTCGGTGAATGTCTGGCTGATGGCCGGGCTGGGTGTGGTTGTGGGGTTTCTGTCGGGTCTGTTTGGTGTCGGGGGCGGCTTTCTGATGGCCCCGGTGCTGGTGGCGCTGGGCATACCGCCGTCGATTGCCGTGGCGTCTCAGGCCGGTCACGTGCTGGCCACCTCGACCTCTTCCGTCATGAGCTATGGCCGTGAAGCCAGCGTCGATTACCGCATGGGCGGCGTTATGGCGGTGGGCGGTATCGCCGGGGCGGTTGCGGGCGTCGAAGTCTTCCGCCTGCTGCGCCTCCTGGGGCAGGCCGACCTGATGGTCGCCATCCTCTACCTGCTGCTGCTGGGGACCATCGGCGGCATGATGCTCAATGAAAGCCTGCGGGCCCTGTTGCGGGCGCGCGACGGCCTGCCTGCCGAACGCCCCAAGGTCAAACGCCCCGGCTGGCTCTACGCCCTGCCGTACAAGATGCGCTTTCCGGTGTCGGGCCTGTATATCTCGGTGATTCCCCCGATTGCGATTGGCTTTGTCGTCGGTCTTCTGGCGGCGCTGATGGGGGTGGGTGGCGGCTTTCTGATCGTGCCGGCCATGATCTATCTGCTGCGTATGAAGGCTTCGGCGGTTGTGGGCACCAGCCTGTTTCAGATCGTCATTACGACTCTGGTCACCATGATCCTGCAGGCCGTGCGCAACCATACGGTCGATGCGGTGCTGGCCTTTATCCTGCTGATCGGCGGGGTGATCGGCGGGCAACTGGGTATCCGCGCCGCCACGCGATTCCGCGCCGAACAGATGCGGGTGGTACTGGCCATTATTATTTTAATGGCCGGTTTGCAGATGGGCTTTACCCTGTTCGTGCCGCCGGAAGACCCGTTCATTCTGGCCCCCACAAACGGATAGGGGCGGGATATGGTCGCCGCCTCCCTGCCGCCCGACGTCACCGCCCCCGCGCCCCCGGTGCCCTATATCGAGACGCAACCGGCGGCGGGCGTGTCGGCTGATCTTCTGTCCACCGACCTGACCCAGAACCGTATCGAGGTCTCCTCCTCGTTTCAGGGGGCCAAGGTCATCCTTTATGGGGCCGTGTTTCAACCCGAAGATCAGCCGTCCGACGTGGTGGTGATCATCCGCGGGCCACAGGCCTCGATGCGCCTGATCCGCAAGGTCAAGGCCGGGGCCGTGTGGCTCAATTCGCGTCCCGTCGTCTTCGAAGGCGCGCCCGGCTACTATATGGCGGCCTCGTCGCAACCGCTGGACCGCATTACCGATTTTTCGCACCGGCGGCTTCTGGGGCTGGGGCTCGACTATATCGCCATGGACACCTCGCGCGAAAACAAGGTGGTGACGCGCTACGGCGTCAAGGATGTGGTCGTCAATGGCATCGAAGACGACTATCTCGACTGGCGGCGCGCGGTCATCCGGCTGAAATCGAAGGCCGGGTTGTATAATGACAACCCGTTGGGCGTGCGCTTTGTCGATAAGAACCTGTTTCGCGCCGAAGTGACCCTGCCCTCGGAAGCGCCGATTGGCGACTATACGGCGGAGGTCTGGCTGTTCCGCGACGGTCAGCCGGTCGGCTATAGCGAGAAAAAGCTGACGGTGGAAAAGGTCGGGTTTGAACGCTTCGTCTATACGGTGGCGCACCGCCATGCGTGGCTTTACGGGCTGGCCTGCGTCTTTATGAGCATGGGCATGGGCGCGCTGGCGTCACGGTTGTTCCGGCGGGGGTAGAGTGGCATTTAGGTCTTGGGATTGCCGCCTTTAACGACTACATTGGCTCGGTGAGTCCCGAGTTTCCCGACATTGCCGATCAGACGCCGTCCGCCGACGCGGTGGCATCCCTGCGCGCGCACTTACCGGCGCAGGGCTTTGCGCTTTTGCCGTCAAGCGGGGCGTTCAGCGACGGGCACGTGTCGCGGCGCATCGGGGCCCCGGAAGCGCGCGAAGCCTGGGGGCGCGAACCCCTGCTGATCGTCAATGCCCCCCTGATGCGGCAGCGCCTGTTCGGTCAGCGCTCTTTCCGCGAAGCGAAGCATTTCGACCTTCTGGAACTGTTTGCCTTTGTGCGCCCGGCGCGTTTTGCCGCCCCGTCCGTGGCCGGTCTGGCGCTGGCCATGGGCTATGGCGAGCCGGAAGGGGCCGAGGCGCAGGCCGCCGTCGTCTATCAGGTGGCGCTGGCTCTGGCGCGGGAACTGTCCGACGCGCCTCTGGCCTTTCGGCTGATGGCGCGCTCGTCGCTGGAATTCATGCAGCGTCAGGGCTGGGTCTGGGCGCCGTTTGTGGACGCGGCCCTGAGCCAGAAGCCGGTGCCAGACGGCTATGTCGCGCCGCCGCCGCTGGAGGTGTGGTCGCTGCTCGAAGAATGGGAGGAGCAGGCCCCCGCTGGCGATGCGCGTCAGGTTAGCCTCGGCGAAGACGAGGTGCTGAAAGGCCTGAAGGACAATCTGCACCGCGCCGGTCTTCAGGAAGGTCGCCCCGAACAGCAGGCCTTTGCGCTGAAAACACGCGAGATGTTTGCGCCTAAGTGGGCCTCGGAACAGCCGAACATGCTGCTGCTGGAGGCCGGGACGGGCACGGGCAAGACGCTCGGCTACCTGTCACCGGCGCGCCTGTGGGCCGAAAAGGCGCAGGGGCGGGTGTGGGTTTCGACCTATACCAAGGCCCTGCAGAAGCAGATCTATAACGACACCCGCGCCCTGTTTGACACGGAGGGGGAGCGCGAAAACAAGGTGGCCATCCGCAAGGGGCGCGAGAACTATCTGTGCCTGCTGAACTGGCAGGAGCGGTTGGCCCCGCTGACGCAAGGGCCGGGCGAGGCGATCGTCGCCGCTCTGGTGGCGCGCTGGATCGTCTATAGCCGCGATGGCGATATTGTCGGCGGTGACTTTCCCACCTGGCTGCCGTCGCTATTGCCCGCAGGCTCGGCCGCGGCCCTGTTCGGGGCGCTCAATCCGGCCAATCTGGTCGATCGGCGCGGCGAATGTATCTACAGCGCCTGCGCCCACTACCGCACCTGTTTCGTCGAAAAGTCGATCCGTAAGGCCAAGTCGGCGCAGATCATCATCGCCAATCACGCGCTGGTCATGGCGCAGGCGGCCTATGATCTGCGCGAAGCCGCCAAGGCCGAACAGGGCGAGGTGACGGTGGAGCCCGAAGCGCCGGGCCTGTCGCGGCTGGTCTTCGACGAAGGCCACCACGTGTTCGAAGCCGCTGACGGGGCCTTTTCGTCGGAGCTGTCGGGTTTTGAGGCCTATGAGCTGCGCCGCTGGATACGCGGCAATGAGGGGCGCGGGCGGCGCTCACGCGGGCTGGAACAAAGGCTGGGCGACCTTCTGGCGACGCGCGAAGTGGCGCAAAACGCCCTGAAAGACCTGATCCGCGCGGCGCACCTGCTGCCGTCCGAAGGCTGGTCGCAGCGCCTGACCACGCGCACCCAGTCGGGCGAGATGATGGCCCCGCTTGGGCCCATTGAGGCCCTGCTGGCCGCCGCCCTGAAACAGATCGAGGTGCGGGGGCAGGAAAACGCCAGCAAGAGCCGCTATCGCCCCGAAGCTGATAATGCCGAATGCGAAGCCCATCCCTGCCTGCCCGAAGTGTCCGAAGCGGCCTCGGCGGCGGCCAAGGCGTTGCAAGCCATCGAAGCGCCATTGCTGGCCCTGGTGCGTGCCATTGAGGACATTCTGACGGGCGAGGAAGAGATCGATCTGGCCGAACGCACGCGGCTTGATGGGGCTCTGCGCGGGCTGGAGCGGCGGGCGCGCATGACGCTGCCGGCGTGGCGCAGCCTGTTGCAGCAACTGGCCTATGCCGAGGACGAAGACCCGACGCAACCTTCGCCCTATGTCGATTGGTTCGCCACCATCACGCACGGTGGGCGGCTGGCCGATGTGGGGCTGCACCGCCACTTTGTCGATCCCTCCGTGCCGCTGGCCGACTATGTGCTGAAACCGGCGCACGGGGTGCTGATGGCCTCGGCCACCCTGTCGGATAAAGCGCTGGCCGAACAGCCTGACGAAGACCCGTTTGCTCTGGCGCGGCAACGCACCGGCGCTGCGCACCTGTCGATGGGGGCCAAGTCACTGCGCATCGCCTCGCCGTTTGATTACGAGGCGCAGGCGCGGTTGTTCGTCGTCACCGACGTGCCGCGCGATGATCCGCGCGCCGTTGCCACCGCCATGAAGGCGCTGTTTCTGGCGGCCGGGGGCGGGGGGCTTGGCCTGTTTACCGCCATTCGCCGCCTCAAGGCCGTCTATGAGCAATTGTTCCGGCCGCTGGGAGAGGCGGGGATTTCGCTCTATGCCCAGCACGTCGATCCGCTGGATGTTTCGGACCTGATCAGCGTATTTCGCTCTGAGCGCCATTCGTGCCTTCTGGGGACCGATGCGGTGCGCGACGGAGTCGATGTGCCGGGTCAGGCCCTGCGCCTGATCGCCTTTGACCGCATTCCGTGGCCGCGCCCGGACGCCCTGCACAAGGCGCGGCGGGCGCATTTCGGGGCCAAACTCTATGACGACGCACTGGTGCGCGCCAAGCTGGCGCAGGCCTTTGGGCGGCTGATCCGCCGCGCCGATGACCGGGGCGTGTTTGTGATGCTCGATTCGGCGGCCCCTACGCGGTTGTTTGCGTCCTTGCCCGACGGGGTGGTGGTGCAGCGCTGTACCTTGACCGAAGCCGTTACGGCGATTGAGGGCTTCCTGCCGCGGGAATAAGGATAAAGAAAGACACCCCACCACCGCCTCTCGCCGCCGATCGCGGGCGCGTGCGGTTCTATACCTCCCCAGCTTGCTGGGGAGGGGGACCATGAGCGAAGCGAATGGTGGTGGGGAGGGCTTCAGTCACACACTGCATTGACCCCCCGTCCGGCACGGCCTAAGAGTGCGCGCAAAATCGCCGTGCAGAGTAACCTGACATGATGCTCAAAAATCCCGCCAGCAAGTATCGCCCCTTCGTCTTCCCCTTCGACATGTCCGACCGGACCTGGCCGTCGAAGACCATCGAAAAGGCGCCGCGCTGGCTATCGACCGATCTGCGCGACGGTAATCAGGCGCTGGCCGACCCGATGGACGTCGAAAAGAAGATGCGCTTCTGGAAGACGCTGATGCAGATCGGCGTCAAGGAGGTCGAGGTCGGCTTCCCTTCGGCATCCCAGATCGAATTCGACTTTGTGCGCAAGCTGATCGAGGAAGATCACGTCCCCGACGATGTGACCATTCAGGTGCTGGTGCAGGCGCGCGAAGACCTGATCCTGCGCACCTTTGAGTCGCTGAAAGGGGCCAAAAAGGCCTGTATCCACTTCTATAACGCCACCTCGCCCCTGTTCCGCCGCGTGGTGTTCGGGCTGGAAAAATCGGACGTGCTGGCGCTTGCGGTCAAGGCGGCGCAACTGATCAAGGACTGCGCGGCGAAGCAACCGGACACCGAATGGTCGTTTGAATATTCGCCGGAAACCTTTTCGGCCACCGAGCCCGACTTTGCGGTCGAGGTGTGCGAGCGGGTGATGGATGTGTGGGAGGCCTCGCCTGAAAAGCCGGTCATCCTCAACCTGCCGGCCACGGTCGAAGTCTCGTCGCCCAACATCTATGCCGATCAGATCGAATGGTTCTGCCGTCAGTTGACGCGCCGCTCGTCGGCCATCATCTCGCTGCATCCGCACAACGACCGGGGCACGGGCATTGCGGCGGCGGAGCTGGGGATTCTGGCCGGGGCCGACCGCATCGAAGGCTGCCTGTTTGGCAATGGCGAGCGCACGGGCAATGTCGATCTGGTGACGCTGGCGCTCAATCTCTATACGCAAGGGGTAAGCCCTGAGCTTGATTTTTCGGACATCCGCTCGGTGGTCAATACGGTCATCCACTGCAACAATATCCCCGTGCACCCGCGCCACCCTTACGCCGGTGAACTGGTCTTCACGGCCTTTTCCGGCTCGCATCAGGACGCCATCAAGAAGGGCTTTGCGGTGCATGAGACGCGCAATGACGGCGTGTGGGAAATGCCCTACCTGCCCATCGACCCGGCCGATCTGGGCGAAAGCTATGAGGCCGTCATCCGCGTCAACTCACAGTCGGGCAAGGGCGGCATCGCCTGGATTCTGGAGCAGGACAAGGGGCTGAAACTGCCGCGTCGCCTTCAGGTCGATTTTTCGCGCAAGGTGCAGGAAATCGCCGATGCCACGGGCAAGGAGATGCAGGCGGCCGACATCTGGCACGCCTTTGAGGACGCCTACTACCTCAAGGGCACACCGAAATACGAGCTGGTCGAATATATCGACTCCGGGGCGCGCCGGGCGGGGGTTGATCGCCTGTTTGCCGGGCGCATCATCCATGACGGCATCGAAACTCCGGTCACCGGGCGCGGAAATGGCCTGATGGCCGCCGCCGTCGATGCGCTGAATGCCGCCTATGCGCTGGGGATCGAGGTGCTCGACTATCACGAACACGCGCTGAGCCGGGGTACGGACGCTAAGGCCGTGGCCTATGTCGAATGCCGTACCGCCGATGATCGTAAGGTCTTCGGTGTCGGCATGGACGTTGATAGCGCCACGGCCTCGGTCAAGGCGATCCTTTCGGCGGCGAATGCCTTGTAAAACGCCTCAGGCCTTGTAAGTTTGGGTTAACAGGTAAGACCCCCTCTCCCTTGAGGGAGAGGGAGGCCCGTAAGGGCCGGGTGAGGGGGCTTCCCCGCGCCGGTTTCCCCCTCACCCCAGCCCTCTCCCTCAAGGGAGAGGGGGTTGAACGGAGCCCTCATGGCCGAAAATCAGGTTGACGTTGCCAAACCCAAAAATAAGCACTCGCGGCTGGGTCTGTTCCTGCCTATCGGGCTGTTCCTGATCGCGGCGCTGCTGTGGAGCGGCTACTGGTTTTACACGGCGCATCAGATTGAAACCCGGCTGGCCGAGCAGGCGAAGACTCTGACGTCAAAAGGCTATCAAGTCGCCCACGCGCCGTTCCGGGTGCAGGGTTATCCCTTCCGCATGTTCCTTCAGCTCAAAGACGTGCGGCTGATCGCGCCCAATGGCAAGGGGCTGGCGGTTCCGGCGCTGGAGGCCGAGGCCTCGGCCTTCGCGCTCGACAAATGGATGTTTGTCGCCACCAAAGGCCTGACGCTCTATCGCGGGCAGGGGGCGGATCAGAGCGATCTGGGGCAGGTCGCCGTCACCGGTGACGCCCTGCGCGTCAGCGTGTCGGGCTGGACGCAGCCGTTACAGACCATTGGCCTTGAGGGGCTGAACGCCACCTTCACGCCGTCGAAACCCGAACACCCCTTCGTCCTGCAAAGCGCCCAGCGCCTTGAAGGGCGCGTGACGCCGACGAAGGACGGGGTGGATACGGTCGATTTCATCTGGCGCGCGTCGGGCGCTCAGGCGCATCCGCAGAGCCTGCTGGGGCGGCTGGGGCAGGGGCAGAATTTCGACATGGCCTTTCAGGGGCGCATGGCGCAGGCCTCCAAATTCCGTGGCGATCTGAACGGCTGGCGCGAGGCCGGCGGGGCCGTGCGTCAGGTACAGGCCTCTCTGCATGTGGGGGAGCTTGAGGTGTTTGGCCGCTCCGAGGCCCTGTTGCTCGACCCCAATCTGGCGCTCAGCGGGCCTTTGGGGCTGGAGGTCAAGGGCACGGGCGACCCGTTTGCGTTTCTGCTGGGGGCGGGGCTGATCTCGGCGGAATACGAACCGCTGGCGCGCGCCTTTGTCGGCACAAAAATGACGGCGGACAAGCCGGTGAAGCTCGATTTCGTCTTCCGTGAGGGTGGGGTCTATGTCGGGCCGCTGCGCGTGGCGGCGGCACCGGTTATTCGCTAGACTTTTTTTGCCCCTCGCCGGGTGCGGTCTCCGCCACCTTGGCCGCCGCCTCAATGGCGGCTTGAGCGGAATGCTTCCATGAGAAATCATTCCGCTTTATATTGTAAAAAATATCGTTTTGTACTGTAATTGGCAGAGCTACACTTTGGTATCTTTGGAAACCAAAGGGACGGCTGTGTATAGTTTTGAAAAGACCCCACCGGCAATGCCGTCACCGGGTCACGGAGACCGAGCTTGGCCCTCAATGCCCGCGCGCAAACCCCACCGTCACCCCTGTCGCTGACTGAGTTGCGACTACGGATCGACGCGATTGATGCCGAGCTTCTGCGTTTGGTCGATGAGCGTTCGGCGTTGGCGCGTGACATTGCAGCGGCCAAGGTGCGCGAAGGCGGTGACGCCAATGCCTGCTTGCTGCGCCCTGACCGCGAAGCCATGCTGCTGCGCAAGCTGACGGGTAAGCCGCGCGTGGCCGCTTCGGATGCGGCCGTGGTCGCTATTTGGCGCGAACTGATCTCGGAATCGCTGCGCATTCAAGGTGAGGATCAGGGTGGTCTTCACCTTGATTTTTGGGCGGGTGACTCGTCGGCGCAACTGGTCAAATGGAGCCGCGAACGCTTTGGCGCCGCCCCCTCTGAGGCCGGTCTGGCCGAGCCGGTGCAGGTCATCGCCGCCGCCCGCGACCCCCGCCATATCGGTATCCTGAGCCTTGATCCGCGCGCGGGCGCCTGGTGGGCGCGCCTGCTGGCCGAGCCGCAGGTGCGGGTCATCTGCGCCCTGCCGGAACGCACACCGGAACGCCCGAAGGGCTTTGCCATTGCCGCCCTGAAACCCGAACCGACGGGCGATGACGTCAGTTACTGGGTGACGGACAGCCGTCTGTCCGAAGCCGTCCTGACCGAGCTTCTGGGGCAACGCGGGCTGGCCGCCGAATGGCTGGGCTCGACCGGCGGGATGAAGCTGTTTGGCCTGTCCGGGTTTGTGCAGGAAGATGATAGCCGCCTCGACCCCAAGGCCGAAAAGGCGCTGGGGTCGCTGTCCGGCGTGATCGGAACGTCGCCGCGGATTTAGAGCGACGTGCGGAAACGGAGTTCAGCGAAGGGCCACCCAGCGCCCGTGGCTGAGGCAGCGCCACACCCATTCAAACGGGCCATAGCGGAACGCGCGCAGCCAAAGACTGCTGACCACGATCTGAAACACCCAGATGCTGGCCACAATCGGCACCATCTGCGACAGCGATACTTGCCCGTAGAGGCCCAGCCCACGCCCGCCATAGAAGATCGCCGTCATGATCAGCGACTGGCTGAGATAGTTGGTAAAGGCCATGCGTCCCACCGGGCTCAGCAGGGCGGTCACGCCCTTCGCCACCGGCAGGCGGCTCAGCAGCATCAGGGCGCTGGCATAGCCGAGACTGACGAAGAGACTGAGGAACTCCGCCGCCGCGCGGTGCGAGCCATAGATTTCCGGCTCGGGGAAGTTTTCGCGCAGGATGATCAGGTTTTGCCAGCCTATGACCCCCAGCGCCACCGTGCCTATAATGATCGCCAACAGATGCCACAGGGTGCGGCGCGCCTCGAAATAGCCCACCTTGAACAGGCCCAGACCAATCATCATCAGGCCGATGACCTTGGGCGCAAAGACGGCGATCTGAGAGAATATGCTCATCGCCCACATGACGAAATTGGCGTGCAGGGATTGGGCAAACGTCCCCTGCATCAGGCGGATCGTTTCGGCAAAGCTCAGGCCGTCACTGCCGCTGAGGGCCTCGCCCAGTTGCTCACGCGGCACAAAGCTCAGGATAAACCCGGCCCCCACCACCATAAGGCCGCCAAGAGCCCAGGCGAAAATCCCCCAGCGCAACAGATGCGGCGTGCGAACGGTCAGGATATAGAACAGGCCGCACAGGGCATACATCAGCAGGATATCGCCGACCCAGATGGCCGCGCCGTGGCCGACGCCGATCAGGGCCAGCCAGACCAGACGCCGAAAGCGCACGGTCTGCGTCACCGGAGTCGCCGGGTCGTCTTTTTGCCCGACCAGAAACAGGCTGATGCCAAACAGCATGGCAAACAGGGTCAGGCATTTCGACTCGAAAAAGGTATGGATGACCCACCACGCCTGACGGTCGGGGTCGCTCAACGGGATCGTGGCACGCGCCGGGTTCATATAGACCTCCAGCGGCCAGCCAAAGGCCGGGGCATTGACGATCAATATGCCCAGCAGCGCGAACCCGCGAATATAGTCAAGGGCGGGATAGCGCTTGGCACTCATGCGGCGGGGGCCTCGGCTGCGACCTGCGGCGGGCTCTTGAGCAGGATCAGTTGGAACACGACGGCGGACGGCACGGCCAGCAGGACCTGACTGGCGACCATCGGCACGGCCACCAGCGCAAAGACCAGCAGATTGCTGAAACTCAGTTCGAAATTCTGGCTGAGGGTCAGGTTGCTGAAGGCCATGACCGACCCCAAGGAGCAGACAAGGAAGGCGCAGCCGATCACATGGCCGACCGCGTGCAGGCGGTTCTTCGGCCCCTGAATGAGCCACAGGGACGTCGCGCACACCATCCAGAACAGGGACAGGCCCATCTGACGCGCGCCTTCACTGGCGGCCAGAAGGCCCTGCGCCGCAAAGACGCGCGCCGCGAACCACACGCAGGCGTGCAGGATCGCCGCCGCCAGCAGCGCCAGACTAAACCACAGGAACAGCGGGCGGCGGGCCGTGAGCACGCGAAACCTACCTTGTCGGAACCGGCTTTTCGCCGCGATAGTCATAGAAGCCGCGCCCGGTCTTACGACCATACCAGCCGGCCTCAACATACTTCACCAGCAGCGGGCAGGGGCGGTACTTGGAATCCGACAGGCCGTCATACAACACGTTCATGATGGCCAGCACCGTATCCAGACCGATAAAATCGCCCAGCTCCAGCGGCCCCATCGGGTGATTGGCCCCCAGCTTCATGGCCGTGTCGATGGCTTCGACCGTCCCCACCCCTTCGTACAGGGTGTAGATGGCTTCGTTGATCATCGGGATCAGGATGCGGTTGACGATAAAGGCCGGATAGTCCTGCGCATTGGCGGTGATCTTGTCGAGGCTTTCGGCAAAGCGCACTGCCGCCTCATAGGTGTCGGTCTCGGTGGCGATGCCGCGGATGATTTCGACCAGCTTCATGATCGGCACCGGGTTCATGAAGTGCAGGCCGATAAAGCGCGTCGGACGATCCGAAGCCGTGGCCAGTCGCGTGATCGAGATGGATGAGGTGTTCGACGCCAGAATGGCTTCGGGTTTCAGGTGTTCGGACACCGATTGGAAGATGGCCTTCTTGATGTCTTCGTTTTCGGTCGCCGCCTCGATGACCAGATCGCAGTCGGCCAGTTCCGAGGCCATAGCCGCCGGCTTGACCAGCTTGACCGCATTGGCGCCTGTCTCAGCCGTGATGACGCCCTTTTCGACCGACCGGGCGATGCCCTTGTTGATCTTTTCGATCGCCTTGGCGATGGCGGCGGCCTGCTGATCGTAGAGGAAGACGTCGTAGCCTGCCTGCGCGCACACCTGCGCAATGCCCGACCCCATCTGCCCTGCCCCGATAACGCCGACGACTTTGATCTCTGTCATTTTGAACCCGCGGTACTTGTTATTAGGGCAGGAGCTTAAACCGCCCCACCGGGTAATCAAGGGCCCAGAAAAAATTATACCTCCCCAACTTGTTGGGGAGGGGGACCGCGCCTGAAAGGCGTGGTGGTGGGGTATCTGGCTATACGTCCCTTTACACAGTGACGAAGTTCAAAAAAGAAACCCCACCACCACATCTCACCGGCTTCGCAGGCTCGTGCGGTCCCCCTCCCCGGCATAGCCAGGGAGGTATAGAACAGCGTTTAACCCAGCGCCTTGACCAGAGCCGGGACGGCGGTCTTGTAATCTTCGACCAGACCGAAATCGGCGACCTGAAAGATCGGGGCTTCCGGGTCCTTGTTGATGGCGACGATGACCTTGGAGTCCTTCATACCGGCCAGGTGCTGGATAGCGCCCGAAATACCGACGGCGATGTAGAGCTCAGGCGCCACGACCTTACCGGTTTGCCCCACCTGATAGTCATTGGGGGCATAGCCTGCATCGACCGCTGCGCGCGAGGCGCCAACCGCGGCCCCCAGCTTGTCGGCCAGGGGCTCCAGCACGGCCTTGAACTCATCGGCCGAACCTAGCGCCCGGCCACCGGACACCACCACCTTGGCCGCACCCAGTTCGGGACGATCCGAGACGACCTTTTCGTCCGACACAAAGCGCGTTTTCAGCGTCACCGCCGGAACGGCCACGGCTTCGACCGCCGCCGAACCACCTGTCGCCGCCACCGGCGCAAAGGCCGTCGGACGCACGGTCAACACCTTCTTGGCGTCCACTGTCTTAACGGTTTCCAGCGCATTACCCGCATAGATGGGGTGCACGAAGGTGTCGCCCGCCACCACTTCGATGACGTCGGAAATGATCGAAACGTCGAGCGCGGCGGCGATGCGCGGCGCGACATTCTTGCCCGAAGCCGTGGCCGGGAGGGCGATGGCGTCATAGCCACCGGCCAGCGACACGATCAGGGCCGAAACGGCCTCAGCAATGTCGGCCTTCAGCTCGGCACTTTCGGCCGTCAGCACCTTGCGCACGCCCGCCGCCGCAGCGGCCTGAGCGGCCACGGCAGACGCTTCGCCATAGACCAGCACGTCGATATCCCCCGACAGCTTTTGCGCCGCCGTGATGACCTTCAGCGTCGTGTCGCGCAGGTGTGCGCCGTCGTGATCGGCAATAACCAGAACCGCCATCAGAGAACTCCTGCCGTCTTGAGGTTAGCGATAAGGGCATCGGCGCTATCGACCTTGATACCCGCCGACCGCTTGGCCGGCTCGGTGACCTTGACCACCGTCAGGCGCGCCGCCGCATCGACGCCGTAATCGGCCAGTGCCCTGGTATCGAGCGGCTTCTTCTTGGCCTTCATGATGTTGGGCAGGGAGGCGTAGCGCGGCTCATTGAGGCGCAGATCGGTCGTGATGACCGCCGGAAGCTGCACGCCAAGCGTTTGCAGACCGCCATCGACTTCGCGGGTGACGAGCGCTTCGGAACCTGCGATCTCCACCTTCGAGGCAAAGGTCGCCTGCGGCCAGTCGAGCAGGGCCGACAGCATCTGGCCGGTGGCGTTGTTGTCGCCATCAATGGCCTGTTTGCCCATCAGCACGATGTCCGGCGTTTCCTGAGCCACTACGGCCTTCAGCACCTTGGCGACGGCCAGCGGCTCAAGGTCCTGATCGGTTTCGATCAGCAGGCCGCGATCGGCACCCATGGCCAGAGCCGTGCGCAGGATCGCCTCGCACTGCGCGACGCCGATGGAGACGGCGACGATCTCGGTCACCGTGCCCTTTTCCTTGAGGCGCACCGCCTCTTCGACGGCGATTTCGTCAAAGGGGTTCATGGCCATCTTGACATTGGCCAGATCGACGCCGGTCTGGTCAGACTTGACGCGGACCTTGACATTGTAGTCCAACACCCGCTTGACGGGTACCAGTACCTTCATGGTGAGCTTTCCTCGCAGCAAGCTATAATTCGATGACGTTTACTGACGCCGCTGCCCCTCAAAGTCAATCGGTGTCGTGGCGGAAACCCGCGCATTTTATTGGCTTTCCGATCTCAACGGCAACCATTTCACTTGCCTGTGGCGCGGTTTGAAGGCATGGAAACGGGCACTCAACTGATCGCGCCGTTGCGGAAGCCTGCCGTATGAAAACCGACAAAAATCTTATCCTTCGCGTCAAGTTAATCGCGCTGGGGGTCTTCATAGTGGCCAGCATCGGCATTCTGGTCTATGGCGCGCTGTACGAAATGCCGCGCCGCAAGTGTGAGGCCAATGGCGGGTGGTGGTCGGACAAGTACCGCGCGTGCAAAACGCCGGTCTATCTACCGCTTTTGACCAAACGTAAGGCGGGTGAGCCGCAAAAGATCCTGTGGCCGACCGAAGACGCCAAAGGCGCGTCCAATGGCTCGCCCAGGCCGTTGGATCAGCCGGCGGCTTCGGCCGCAAGTGCGTCAAAATAAGAGTTAGCCACGAAAAACACGAAAAACACGAAAAACACGAACGGTGTGTGCTTGACGGCTTGTGCCCGAAGGGCCTTGACGGCGCTTCCCACACACTGAGTGTTACCGCGCTGTATGCGGACTATCCCCGCAAAGAAGTTTGTGCTTTTCGTGTTTTTCGCGGTCAAAGTCCTAAACCTTGCCCGGCACCCATAGCACATCGGCGCGGCCCTGATCATTGGCGTGGCGCGCCAGCACGAACAGCAGGTCCGACAGTCGGTTGAGATAGGTCGTCACCGGTGGGCTCACCACCTCATCCGCCAACTGCGTCAGCGCCACGCAATCGCGCTCGGCCCGCCGCGCAATCGTGCGAGCCAGATGCAGATGCGCGCTCAGCGGCGACCCGGCCGGCAAGATGAAGGAACTGAGGGGCGCCATCTCGCCATTATAGCGATCTATCGCCTGTTCCAGCGCTTCCACGCGCTGTGCATCAAGCCGCAGCGGCGTCCAGCTCTTGGGCTGACCGTCCTCAGGGACGGCCAGATCGGCTCCCAGATCGAACAGATCGTTCTGCACCTGCGCCAGAAGGGCATCGACCGCCCCGTCCGCGAACAGGCGCGCCACGCCCAGCGCCGCATTGGCTTCATCGACGCTGCCCATGGCGACGACGCGCGCATCG
Source organism: Asticcacaulis excentricus (assembly GCF_003966695.1). NCBI lineage: Bacteria > Pseudomonadati > Pseudomonadota > Alphaproteobacteria > Caulobacterales > Caulobacteraceae > Asticcacaulis > Asticcacaulis excentricus. The sequence continues at coordinate 1,645,979 of NZ_AP018827.1, read as the reverse complement.
GTTTTCAGTCGCCGCGCGCCGTCGCCCAGACCCGTCGTTCCGTCATCGCCGGTGCGCGTATAAATCCTGTTGAGCTTCACCATAGACGGCTCAGTGCCCCGTCTTCCACCAGGCCAGCAGGCACAGAAGGCCGATGGCCACCGCCTGAAGCATGACGCGCCACTGCATCAGCTTGTTCGACCAGCGCTCACCAAACCGGCCGCCGCGATAGAGGCTGAACACGCCTATGCCCAGCACGACAAGGACCGCAAACATCGCCAGCAAGGCGGCAATCAGAAGAAAAGTGCTCATCGCAGGCTCGCTCAGCAACAGGCTTTGAGAAAATAACCGGCCTGTATCAACCATGTTAACGCCAAAAAATCCAGATCGTCATGCGTGTTGTTTAAAACAACGCACCCGAGGAATTCTCCGGACAGGCCACTTCATGTTACAGGGTTACACTTTTTTAGAGGTCAGGTCTATTTTTTGCCTGTTTTTCGGCGTAATGAAGTTCTGTATACGACGGAATGAACGATCATTCTCGTTATGGATACATCAGACTTCACCCCTACGGGTGTGGTACGCGTTTCTCACCGAATTCCCTGCGTTAACGCCCTTTGGGGCTTGCCCTACAGACCCGATAGGTATTAAACCGCGTAACCCATTGAATTCCCTAAAACCCTACCCCGTTTATGGGTACAGGTTCCATCCGGCGGCCCGCACCGCCCTCAACACAGCTCGATAAATGAACATGTATCAGGCGTATGAACTGAAAGACAAACTCACTCAGGAAGAGACGGCACTGCCTCTGGGCGCGCGCGCGCGTTCCAAGGAACTGAACCGTCTCAAAATCCTTGCCTCCGCCAAAGCTCTGTTCCGGGAGCGCGGCTATGAGGCGGCCACCTTACGCGACATCGCGCGCGAAGCGGGTCTGTCCACGGGTGCCGTTTTCGCCAACTTCGCCGACAAGAACGAGATCTTCGTGAAGGTCGTCGAAGAAGAAACCGCACGCGTCATCACCGCAGCCATCGACGCGCACGACACGACGCGCCCGCTGGCCGATCGTCTGCACCGTCAGCTTATGGCGGCCTATGAAGCGGCAGAGGGCAATGTGCGCCTGATCCTGTCGGCCTTCGTGATGAACTGGAGCGGTCAGACCAGTGACACCGAAGCCAATGCCGGTCTGGCCGATATCGCCAGCCTCACCGACATGACGCGCCAGGTGATTCTGGAGACCCTGCGCCACGCCCAAAGCGAAAACGAACTGCCAGCCAAGGCCGACATCGAGCATGGCGCCGAGATCATCGAAGACCTCACCTTCTCCAACCTGCGCCGCGCCCATCGCGACGGGCAGGCGTTCGTCTCGATGGGCGAGCGTCTGCGCTTTCAGATCGAACTGATCGTGTCTGGCCTGAAGGCGGCGTAAGCCAATCCTCTCTCCTCCCATAAAAAAGCCGCCGGGGTCTCTCTGGCGGCTTTTTTATGTCTGACGCTTGAGCGGAATGATTCCAAATGGAAGCGCCATTCCCCTCTAAACTTTTGTTTTGTCGCGATATTTTTGTCGAAAATCGCTTACACTTTTCGACATATCGCTCTAATCTTACCAACGACCATAGATATAGACCGGCTAGGAAGCTGAGGCTATCGGCGTCCGTCGGTTATTCAAACGTGGTGGCGATATCCGCCCCTTCCTTGAGCGTCAGGGTGACCGGCGTGCGTTCGACCACCTCGGCCAGTCGCGCCTTTTGGGCCTCATCCAGCGCCCCCGTCAGGGTCAGGACGCGCGTGATTTTTGAGCGCTTGTCGTCCTTTGCGTGGTGCAATTCGACATCAATCGCCTCCAGCGGCCAGCCCTTGCGCGCCGCATACATGCGCAGCGTGATGCAGGTACAGGCGGCCAGTGAAGCCAGCAGCAGGTCGTAGGGGGCAAACCCGGCATTGCCGCCCCCCAGCGCTTCGGGCTCATCGGCGCTGAGGCTGCGTCCGCCCGTTTCGATGGTGGTGAGAAAGTCGGCGATGCCGATATGGGCGCGCGCATGGGCCATGGAGGGTCTCCTTTGCGGCAACACTATATCCGCCGAAGTGCTCTTCCTATGGCTATTTTACGGGCGCGCATCGCAAATGGAGAACAGCGGCGGGGTGCTGGTAAACCCAAGAGGTAAACTCATGACGACCCTGTATGGCCAAGAGGCCCGCGAACGCATCTGGTCCCTGATCAAGGACACCAAGGTGGCCATGCTGGCGACGCACGCCGTGACCGGCCTGCTGCACGCGCGGCCCATGATGCCGCAGATCCGCCGCCCGGAAGACAAGGCCTTTGACGGTGTGCTGTGGTTTTTCACCGGGGCCGACACGGGAAAGATGGCGGAAATCGACGCCAATCCGGCAGCGCTGCTGACCTTTTCCGACCCCAAGGGTCACAACTATGTCGCCCTGAACGGCACGGTGAGCATCAGTCGCGACCCGGCCATTATCGACGAACTGTGGTCGGCGGCCGATAAGGCGTGGTTCCCCGGCGGCAAGGACGACCCCAACCTGCGCCTGCTGCGGTTCGACGCCAGCGAGGCCGAATTCTGGGACAGCCCCGGTCTGATTGCGGCCGGCATCGCCTTCCTTCAGGCCCTGGCCACGGGCGAACGCGCTGACCCCGGCGACCACGGCCATGCCGATCTCGACATTCCCGATTTGGCTCCGCACACAGACCATAAGGCCAATCCGCTCGCCCTCACGCCGCGCGATCCAGTGGGTTAAGGGATAAGCAAGGTGCTGCCGGTGGTGGCGCGGCTCTCCAGCGCTTCGTGGGCCGCGCGCGCCTCGGTCAGCGCAAAACGCTGATCAATCCGTACACGGACCTTGCCGTTCAGGATGACGTCAAACAGGTCCGCAGCGGACTCAAGTAGCGTTGCCCGGTCGCGGTTATAGCCAAACACCGAAGGCCGCGTCAGGAACAGCGAACCCTTCGTATTCAGCACCGAAATATCGACCGGCGGCACGGCGCCCGACGACTGTCCGAACGACACCATCAGGCCCAACGGCTTGAGCACATCCAGCGATCCGTCGAACGTATCCTTGCCCACCGAGTCATAGACCACGTCGACCTTGCGGCCATCCGTAATCTCCAGAACGCGCGCGACGAAATCTTCGGTGCGGTAGTTGATCAGGTGCTCGTAGCCATTCTGGCGCGCCAGTTCGATCTTGGCCTCAGAACCGGCGGTGCCGATCACCGTGGCCCCCAGCGCCCTGGCCCATTGCCCGGCGATCAGCCCGACGCCCCCGGCCGCCGCGTGGATCAAGATCGTATGTCCCGGCCCGACGCGAAAGGTGCGGCGCAACAGATACTGCGCGGTCAATCCTTTGAGAAAGGCCGCCGCCGCCACTTCGTCGCTAAGGCCATCGGGAATGGGGATCAGCTTGTCGGCAGCGATCAGGCGTTGTTGCGCATAGCCGCCAGGCGTCGCCGAATAGACCACCCGGTCGCCGGGTTTGACGACATCGACGCCTTCGCCCACCGCCTCGACAATGCCCGCGCCTTCATTCCCCGGCACAAAGGGCAGGGCGGTCTTATAGAGCCCCGAACGGAAATAGGTGTCGATGAAGTTGACGCCAATGGCAGTGTGACGCACCCGCGCCTCAGCGGGCCCCGGATCGCCGACCTCGATCTGTTCGACGCTGAGAACCTCCGGTCCGCCGGTTTGATGCACCCGAATGGCTGTGGTCATAAGGCTTTGTCTTTCTCGCAATGGAGAGTGAGATTAAACCACCTCGCCTGCGCGGAAAATCAGCGATGATCCCGGCTCGACCGCTGTCCACACCTCGTCGTGGGTGAGGGGCTGGGTGGCGATGATGATGACCTTGTCGTTCGGTGTGGTTTCCTGCGCGAAATCGACCTGCATCTCGGCGTCGATCAGGGTGGCGCGACCAAACGGCGCGCGGCGCTGAATATAGGTCAGCTTCTTTGAGCAACTGGCGTAAAGCGACCGTCCATCGGTCAGCAAGGCATTGAAAACGCCCATCTTGCGCAGCTCACCGAACAGCCGCTTGACCTCCTTGTCCAGCACCCGGGCCGGCGGATAATCCATATATTTGCGGACCAGTTGATCGAGTATCCAGCAGAAGGCGTGTTCGGAGTCGGTTGTGCCGATCGGGCGGAAAAAGCTCAGCGGCAGGGCTTTGACGCCCTTGAGCTGCCCATTGTGGGCAAAGGTCCACGCCCGGCCCCACAGTTCGCGGGTGAAGGGGTGGGTGTTTTCCAGCGCCACGCGGCCGCGATTGGCCTTGCGCACATGGGCGATGACCGTCTTGGACTTTATGGGGTAGTCACGCACCAGTGCCGCCAGCTCGGACGTCGCCGACGGGTTCGGGTCGTGAAAATTACGACAGCCCTTTTGCTCATAGAAGCTGATGCCCCAACCATCGGCGTGCGGACCGGTGGCTCCGCCGCGCTTGGCCAGGGCCGTAAAGGAAAAGCGGATGTCGGTGGGCACATTGGCGCTCATGCCCAGAAGTTCGCACATGTCTCAATACCCGGATATAAACCTCGTCTCACCTGTAACAGGCACACACCCCGACCGGCAAACGAGGCTTTCTATCGCGTTGAGTAAGAAGAGATATGCAACAGGATTGCCCGTTTACACATCCCGGTTTACCAATCGTTCCGGTATTGGCCGCGTTGGGGCCGATTTATTTTTGCAACGCCTCATGTGTTTCCGAACCGCTTCACACGTTTCGGCATGAGGCTCTCCATGGAGACTTCCGATGAGACGCACGGCAACAGCCCAGTGGCGCGGCGACGGCATGACCGGCACCGGCACGCTCACCACCCAAAGCGGCGCCTTCACGGCCCAGCCCTACAGCTTTAAGACCCGTTTCGGCGACGAAGACGGTAAGGCCGGGACCAATCCGGAAGAACTGATCGCAGCGGCGCATTCGGGGTGTTTTACCATGGCCCTGTCATTCGCCTTGGCCAAGGCTGGGTTCACGGCGGAACTGCTGGAAACCGAAGCCGTGGTTGAGGTCACGCCCTCCGAAGCGGGCTTTTCCATCACCGCCATCACGCTAAAACTGAAGGCCCATGTGCCGGGTGTGTCGGCGGAGCAGTTTCAGGAACTGGCCGCCGGGGCCAAGGCCAACTGCCCGATCTCCAAGGCGCTGGCCTCGGTGCCGATCACCCTGGAAGCGACGCTGGCCTAATCTGCCCTGACCCATTCATGTTTCCCCGGAACGTTGGCGAGACATGAATGGGGTTTGACGCGCGGCGCGGCTTTCAGTAAGGCTTGGCCTGATCTCCCTGAGTTAGCTGGGCCTTATATCTATGAGCACCGTTCCTCCTCCCGAAGTCATCTATGTCGATGGTCACAAGGTCGCCTGCAATGGCGGCGGTGGCGCGCTGGGTCACCCGCTGGTTTATCTGGAACTGGGGGCCAATGGTGAGGTCGAATGCGGCTATTGCGACCGCAAGTTTGTGCATAAGGACCACGCGCACGAGTACCAAAGCCCGGCACCGCGCCCCGAAGGCGATCACTAAAGCCAGCCGATCTGAGGTTGTCAGATCGGCGCTTTCGTTTTTGGCTTAGCGCACTTTTTCATCCAAAAAGTGCGTCCCACTTTTTGGAAAGTGCTCTGATGAGATACCTGCACACCATGGTCCGCGTGAAGGATCTGGACGCGGCGCTCGATTTCTATTGTCGCGGTCTGGGTCTGTTTGAGGTGCGCCGCACGGTGAGCGAAAAGGGCCGCTTTACGCTGGTGTTTCTGGCCGCGACGCTTGATTCGGCCTCGGCGACCGTCAATGGTGGCGACCGTGCTGCGCCGCATGTCGAGCTGACCTATAACTGGCCCGACGAAAACGGCAATGTCGAAGACTATACGGGCGGGCGAAATTTCGGGCACCTGGCCTATGAGGTCGATGACATCTATGCCGCCTGTCAGCACCTGATGGATATGGGCGTGGTGATCAACCGCCCGCCGCGCGATGGCAATATGGCCTTTGTGCGCTCTCCGGACGGCATCAGCATCGAACTGCTGCAAAAGGGGGCACCCAAAGCCCCGCAGGAACCGTGGGCCAGTATGCCCAATACGGGGAGCTGGTAGGGTTTTAGCTGCGAGAAACACAAAAAGCCGTTCGGAATTCCGGGCGGCTTTTTGGTTGTTTCGACTGGCCACCCTCCCCGCCAGAGAGAGGTGTAGGGGGGGGCGCCTATCTGTGGGCGGTTTAAAAAGTCATGAAGCTCTGATAATCTTACCCCTCCCTGCACGACGTGCGGGGAGGGGGACCGCGCCTGAAAGGCGTGGTGGTGGGGTGTCACCTTGTCAGCCACAGATCCGAAGCAAATCGCCAGAGCGCGCCGGTTCCGCAAAGCCCTGACTATGCCCGAATGGCTGTTGTGGGAACGCCTGAAACAGCGCCTTGATGACGGTCTGGTCTTTCGGCGGCAGCATCCGTTAGGCCCGTACATTCTCGACTTCTATTGCAAGGCCGCACGCCTCTGTATCGAGGTCGATGGGGCGCACCACAGTCTGGCTGATCGCCCGCAACGCGATGCTGAGCGGGACCGGTTCGTCGAAGCGCAAGGTCTGGAAGTCTATCGGATTGCCGCTGCCGATGTGTTTGCCGATCCGGACGCGGTGGCTGACGGGGTGAGACTGAAGGCTCTGGAGCGGCTGGACAGGTCGTGAACCACCCCACCCGTCATTTGGCGTGCGCCAAATGCCACCCTCCCCGCCAGTGGGGAGGTGTAGGGGGGCTTAAATGCTACCCACGCGCCCGAGCACTTGGGACCAGTATGCCCAATATGGGGAGCTGGTTATCACGCCACCTTGAGCGGCTCGATCTGGGCTTTTAACTCGTCGAACCGTTCGCGCTTCGCCTTGCGCAGATCGTAGTCCTTTTGCAGGTTCAACCAGAACTCCGGGCTGGTGCCGAGGAACAGGCCCAGGCGCAGCGCCATTTCTGCCGTGATGGCGCGGCGGCCTTCGATAATGGCCTTGATGGCCGCGCGATCCACCTTTATGGCCGCCGCCAGCGTGCCGGGGCGGATGCCCAGATCGTCCAGAAAGTCTTCCTTCAGCAGGACGCCCGGCGGGTCGATGTCGATATAGTCCGTCATTTTCTGTGCTTTCCAGAGGCCTGTGCTGTTTCAGTGATAGTCCACGAATTCGACTTCATAGGCCTTGCCGTCCTGCCATTTGAAGACAATGCGCCATTGGTCATTGACGCGGATCGAATAGAAGCCTTTGCGATCACCTTGCAGGGCTTCCAGCCGGTTTGACGGCGGAACGCGCAGATCATCCAGGCTTATGGCGGCGTGAAGGTAGATCAACCGTCGAAGTGCCTGCTTTTGCAAACCGGCATCCATGCGCTTGACGGCGATGCCCTCAAACAATTGCTGGGTCTGACGATTGGCGAAGCTTTCAATCATGGTGTTGTTTATCACACAACGTGCATGAGAGCAAAGCAATTGTTGTGCGTTGCGCAACATAAGAGCGGAATGATTTCTAGAGCGAAATGACTTTAGGTGGAAACGCCATTTCGCTCTACATTTTTGTTTTATCGCGATGTTTTTGCGGAAAATCGCTCACACTTTTGGCTTCGCCGAACTTCGTTTCCGCACATCGCTCTAGTGGAATCATTCCGCTCAAGCTGCCATTGAGGCGGCGGCCAAGGTGGCGAAGCCGCCGCCCGGCGAGGGACTAAACATCTAGATCATTATATTTCTACCAGAAATCATAATGATCTAGCCTGCTGCCGCAATTTGACGGTTTGAATTGGCATCGTGCGCGGATGGCTTTATGAAGCCTGCACACCCTTCTTGAAGCGAGCCCTCATGTCCCCCAAACGCCTCGTCCTGATCGACGGTTCCGGCTATATCTTCCGCGCCTATCACGGCCTGCCGCCCCTGACGCGCAAGTCCGATGGCCTGCCGGTCGGGGCCGTGTCGGGCTTTTGCAACATGCTGTATAAGCTCATCAAAGAGAACCGCGGTGACGATGCGCCGTCGCATCTGGCGGTTATTTTTGACGCCGGGGCGCACACCTTCCGCAACGACCTCTATGATCAGTATAAGGCGCACCGCCCGCCGCCCCCCGAAGACCTGATCCCGCAATTCCCCCTGATCCGTCAGGCGACGAAGGCCTTTGGCATCCACAATGTCGAGCTTCTGGGCTTTGAAGCCGATGACCTGATCTGCACCTATGCCCGTCTGGCCGTCGAGCAGGGCTTTGAAGTCACCATCATCTCGTCCGACAAGGACCTGATGCAACTGGTCAACGATCACGTTTCCATGCTCGATCCGGTCAAGGGCACGCACGTGGGGCGCGAGCAGGTGATCGAAAAGTTCGGCGTGCCGCCGGAGCTGGTCGTCGATGCGCAGGCCCTGATCGGCGATTCCACCGATAACGTCCCCGGTGCGCCCGGCATCGGCATCAAGACCGCGGCTCAGCTTATCCTCGAATACGGCTCGCTCGATGCCTTGCTTGAGCGTGCGCATGAGATCAAACAACCCAAGCGCCGCGAGGCCCTGACCGACTTCCGCGATCAGATCCTGATGTCGCGTGAGCTGGTGCGTCTGCGCTGTGATGTGCCGCCGCCGTGCCCCATCGAGGAATTTGCTCTGAAAGACCCCAATGCGGCCGAACTGGGGGCGTTTCTGGCCGAGATGGAGTTCACCTCTCTGGCGCGTCGCGTCGGTGGGTCGCTGGCGACGCTCGAAACGGCACAGGCCACCCCGCGCGACCTCACGGCGCCTGTGTCCAAGCCCCTGTTCGGCACCACGACTCAGGTGAGCGCGCCGCGCCCGGCCACCCCTGAAGCGCTGCTGACGCCGGTCGATTACAGCGCCTATCAGTGTGTTCAGGACATAGAGGCGCTGAAGGCCTATCTGGCGCAATGCCGCGCGGCAGGTGTGTTTGCCGTCGATACGGAAACCGACTCGCTGTCGGCTACGGCGTCGGGTCTGGTCGGCGTTTCTCTGAGCTGCGCGCCGGGGTCGGGGGTCTATATCCCGCTGGCGCATCAGTCGGACGACGGCGGTCTGGCCCTGTCCGGGGATGAGTTGAAACAGATCGCTCTGGGTGAGGCGCTGGCCGAACTGAAGCCGCTGCTCGAAGACCCGACGGTGCTCAAGGTGGGGCAGAATATCAAATACGACCTGTCGGTCTTTGCGCGCTATGGCATCCGTGTCGCGCCTTATGACGACACCCTGCTGATCTCCTACGTGCTCGAAGGCGGCCTGCACGGGCACGGCATGGATGAGCTGTCGGAGCTGCATCTGGGCCACACGCCCATCCCGTTCAAGCAGGTGGCTGGCACGGGCAAGAGCGCCAAATCGTTCAAATTCGTCGATCTGAAACCCGCTACCGAATACGCCGCCGAAGACGCCGACATCACGCTGCGTTTGTGGCATGTGCTCAAGCCGCAACTGGCGCAAAAGCGGCTTCTGACCGTCTATGAGACGCTGGAACGCGCCATGCCGACGGTTCTGTCGGACATGGAACTGGCGGGCGTGCGCATCGACCCGCAGGTGCTGCGCCTTCTGTCGCAGGACTTTGGCGTGCGTATGGGCGAGATCGAGGCCGAGGCGCACACGGTGGCCGGCCATCCGTTCAATCTCAATTCGCCGCAACAACTGGGGGCCATCTTCTTCGATGAAATGGCCCTGCCGGGCGGCAAGAAGACCGCGACGGGGCAGTGGGCGACCGACGTCAAGGTGCTGGAAGAGATCGCCGAAAAGGGCACGCACGATCAGGGCCAGCGTCTGGCCCGCCTGCTGCTTGATTACCGGCAGATGGCCAAGCTGAAAGGCACCTATACGGATGCTTTGGTCGAATATGCCGATCCGAAGACGCACCGCATCCATACCTCCTACCAACTGGCGTCAACTACGACGGGCCGCCTGTCGTCCAACGAACCCAACCTGCAAAACATCCCGATCCGCACGCCGGAAGGGCGCAAGATCCGCACCGCCTTCGTGGCGCGTCCGGGGCATAAGCTGATCTCGGCCGACTACTCGCAGATTGAGCTGCGCCTGCTGGCCCATATCGGTGACATCGGCCAGCTCAAAAAGGCGTTTCAGGACGGCATTGACATCCACGCCCTGACGGCCTCGGAAATGTTTGGCGTGCCGGTCGAAGGTATGCCGTCCGAAGTGCGCCGCCGCGCCAAGGCTATCAATTTCGGCATTATCTACGGCATTTCGGCCTTTGGTCTGGGCAATCAGCTCGGCATCGACAATCAGGAGGCCGGTCGCTACATCAAGACCTATTTCGAGCGCTTCCCCGGCATCAAGGCCTATATGGACGCAGCGAAAGACCAGGTGAAGGCGACGGGCTATGTCGAAACCATCTTCGGCCGGCGCATCCACATCCCCGACATCCACGCCAAGTCGGCGGGCCAGCGCGCCTTTGCCGAGCGCGCGGCGATCAATGCGCCCATTCAGGGCACCGCCGCCGACATCATCCGCCGCGCCATGATCCGTATGCCGGGCGCGCTCGAAGCGGCGGGCCTGACCACCACCATGCTGCTTCAGGTGCACGACGAACTGATTTTCGAGGCCCCCGAAGCCGAGGTCGAGGCGGCCAAGGCGGTGATCGTCAAGGTGATGAAACACGCGGCCCTACCGGCGCTCGACATCTCCGTGCCGCTGGAGGTCGAAGCCAAGGCAGCCGACAACTGGGACGAGGCGCATTGATATTGTGTAGTTGCAATTTTGTAGTTACAATATGACCAGGCTACGCTTCGAATGGGATGACGCCAAGGCTCTGTCGAATAAGCGCAAGCACGGGATCAGCTTTGCCTTGGCGACCCGCGTTTTTCTTGATCCGGACGTTCTTACAAAACTGGATCGCATCACGGATTACTAAGAGCGCTGGCAGACAATCGGTCTTGTCGATGACCATATGGTGTTGCCGGTAGCCCATACGACCTGGGAAGAAGATGATCATGGCGAAGTCATCGAAGTTATCCGCATCATCTCTGCGCGCCGCGCCGAAAAGCATGAAAAACAGCAATATGAAATCAACCGTTTCCAAAGTCGTCAGATATGAACTGGATATCGACAATCCTCCGCCGCTCACAGATCAACAAAGGGCCGAACTCAAAGCCCTCTCCGAGCGTCCGGACAGTGACATCGACTATAGCGACATCCCGCCACTGACCGACGACTTTTTCAAAAACGCTGTGCGTGGCCGCTTTTACAAACCCGTCAAACAGCAGGCGACGGTTCGCATTGATGCCGATGTGCTCGATTGGCTGAAAGCGTCCGGCAGGGGGTATCAGACCCGCTTGAATGCCATTCTCCGCAAGGAAATGCTGGCCGATCTGAAACGACGCTAACTAGAGCAAAATGACTTTAAGAGGAATCGTCATTTCGCTCTAAATTTTTGTTTTGTCGCGATGTTTTTGCGGAAAACCGCTCACACTTTTGGCTTCGCCGAACGCCGTTTCCGTACATCGCTCTACTTCCGCACACCGGCGCTCTTGTCCCGCACAGGGCGGAATTCCGAGCCCGCCTTCCATTGTGGCCAGTCGCGGCTATGGGCCAGATCACGCCCCAACCGGTAGGCGAGGTCGATATCTTCGACCGCGCCGCTGAGGTCCCAGTCGGCGCTCCACGCATCGCAGGTCTTGTGATAGCAGTTGGCCGTATAGTCGGCGACCCAGCGCTCTCCGGCGGCGCGTCCACCCTTGACCAGATCGGCCCCGCCGCCCAGTCCCATGATCAGCAGGGTGGGCACGCCGCGCTTGGCCACCGAAAAGTGGTCGGCGCGATAGAACAGACCGCGTTCGGGAGCGGAATCCGGGGTCAGGGTGCGCCCCTGAGTCTGCGCCAGCGTCGCCAGACGGTCTTCCAGATCGTTCTGACCCATGCCGATCAACACCATATCCTTTGCCTTGCCTGCCGTTTGCAGCACGTCCAGCGTGATATTGGCGACCGTGGTTTCCAGCGGATAGGTCGGGCGGCTGGCATAGGTTTCCGAGCCCAGCAGGCCGCGTTCTTCGGCGGTCCATAGCGCAAAGACGACGCTGCGGTCAGGCCTTGGTCCCTGCACAAACTGACGGGCGACTTCCAGCACGGCGGCGGTCCCCAGCCCGTCATCATTGGCACCGGGGCGGAGGGTGCGACCCTGCGCGTCCGCCGGACCTATGCCATAGGCGTCCCAGTGCGCGCCGTACAGGATCGACTCGTCCGGGCGGCTTTTGCCAGGCAGGCGGGCGATGACGTTATGGCTCTGCACCTGATCACTCTTGACCGCGGCCTCGATCGACAGGCGCGCATCCCCGATGGCGACCGGCTTGAAATCATCCCGACGCGCCGCCACACGCAAGGCTTTGAGGTCCAGCCCGGCTTTGCCAAACAGGTCCGCGGCCGCTGCGCCGTTCAGCCAGCCCTGAAACGGCACGGCCTGAAGCGCATCGGGTTGGCGCACCACGTCGAAGACTTCGGAATGCGGGGCGGTGACCGTGCTCCAGCCATAGCCCGCGCCCGGCGTATCGTGGATGATCAGGGCGCCGGCGGCCCCCAGACGCGCGGCAATCTCATACTTATAGACCCAGCGCCCGTACCAGGTCATGGCCCGGCCGCCGAAACGCCCCGCCACCGACTCATCGGCGGCGGCTTCGAAATCCGGATCATTGATCAGGAAGACGGCGATCTTGCCTTTGAGGTCCGCGCCCTTGAAATCGTCGCGCTGACGCTCCGGGGCCTTCACGCCATAGCCGACAAAGACCATAGGCAGGTCCTTGACCGACAGGCGCTCGACCGGGCGGGCTGTGGCCAGATAGATGTCTTGTTCGTGGGTGAGGGGCTGCGTACCTGCGGCCGTGCGCAGGTTCAACAGCGAAGGCGGCGACAGGCGCGTATGGGTCAGTGGCACGGTCTGAAGATAGCTGCCGTTTTCACCACCGGGCTCAAGGCCCAGCGCCTTGAAGCGTTCGCTCAGCCAGGCGATGGTCTTGGCTTCGCCGGCTGTACCGGGGGCGCGCCCTTCAAAAGCATCGGAGGCCAGCACTTTTACGTCCTGCGAAATCCGCGCGCCGTCTATACCGCCAGACACCTGCGCCAACGCCCCACTGGCGGCGAAGCTGGCGATCAGTCCGAGACAGATCAGCGTGCGTTTCATGAGCGGCTCTCCTCGCTAAAAAGCCTTTTATAGGCCGGCCCTTTGACGATGCGCAATTGGCATTTGCCCCTGCGTCCTTGGCCCGATAAGCTGAGGCCATGACCACTGTAAAACGCCTCGACCACTTCAATATCCAAACCCACGACATGGCGGGCACCATCGCCTTCTATGCCGATCTGTTGAACCTTGAGGCACGTACGGCGCCGGAGCGCGACCCGGCGGACCGCATGTGGCTTTACGACTCCGGTGACCGTGCCGTGATCCACCTAAACCGTTTTGGCACCGACAACACCATCCCGCGTGAAGTGGTGCCCGGTAACCCGACCGGGGCGATCCACCATATCGCTTTTGAGTGCGACGGCTATGAGGAGACCGTAGATAAACTTAAGGTTATGGGACTCCACTACGCCACCAATGATATTGCGCGTATATCTTTGCGACAAATATTTGTCGCCGATCCGAACAATGTTCTTCTGGAGCTCAATTTTCGCGGGTAATATATTCCGAATTTTAGAAAACGTAATGGTACGTTTCGTTTTAAAACTCTCATCTATACTATAGTTAACCTTACATTCAGCATTAATACGGAAAATCGAGAAACGTATAATCTGTATCCTTGCCCGTGTTTTCGTGTGCTCAATGTTCAAAAATCTCACCATTCGCGCGCGTATCGTCGCGGCCTTCGCCCTGATCCTGTTTGCTACGGTCGGATTGGGGGTGTTCAGCATCAGTCAGTTGAACGCCGTCAACCGCTCTGTGGATGATCTGGGCTCCAACTGGCTGCCGACGGCCAATACGCTGGGGGACGCCTCGCAAACCTTCGAACTGATGCGCCTGCGCCAGTCGCAACTGCTGATCGTCGCTGAGGCCGAGCGTCCGGAGATCATCGAAAATATCGCCAAGGCGTCCAAGGACCTCGAAGGGTCGCTCGAAAGCTACAAGACGATGATTTCCGGTGGCGACGAGCAGGTGCTGGCCGACAAGATCTACGACACGATGGAGGGCTACCGCACCAACAGCCAGCGCTATCTGGATATGGTGTCGGCAGGCGATATGGCGGGCGCACAAACCTTCTTTATGAACGATATGCAGGCTCAGGCCCGTACCTTGCGCGACGCTATCCGCGCCGACCGCGCCTATCAGGTCGAAGAAGGCAACAAGGCCGCGAATCAGGGCATCGCCACGGGCAGATCAGCCGCCACCCTGATCCTGATCGCGCTGGCCGCGACGGCAGTGTTTGCCGCCCTGATCGGCTTCCTGATGATCCGCAGCGTCTCTGTGCCGATTGCGCGCATGTCGGAGGTGATGAAGGCCCTGTCCGGCGGTCAGGCCGACGTGAAGGTCCCCAATCTGGGCGAGCGCAACGAAATCGGGCAGATGGCGGCGTCTGTCGAGGTCTTCCGCGACGGCCTGATCCGCAACCTTGCCCTCGAAGCGGAGGCGGCGAAGGCCCGCGAAGACGCCGAATATCAGCGCCAGCAGGCCATGCGTGATCTGGCCGCCGATTTCGAAGGGGCTATTGGTGGCGTGGTTGAAATGGTGTCCTCCGCCGCGACGGAGATGCAGGCCACGGCGGCTCAACTGACCGCTTCGGCGCAGGAATCCTCGGCTCAGGCACAGTCGGTGTCGGCAGCCGCCGAAGAGGCCGGCACCAACGTGACCTCTGTGGCCGGTTCGGCTGAGGAACTGGGGGCCTCTGTCTCTGAGATCAGCCGTCAGGTCCAGCATTCGCTGACCAAGGCGCGCGAAGCGGTTACTGAGGCCGAAGCCACCTCGGCCATCGTCAACGAACTGTCAGAGGCCGCGGGCCGCATCACCGGGATCGTGGACATGATTTCGGGTATCGCGTCGCAGACCAATCTGCTGGCGCTTAATGCCACCATCGAATCCGCACGCGCCGGTGAAGCGGGCAAGGGTTTTGCGGTCGTCGCCGCCGAAGTGAAGACGCTGGCCACCCAGACGGCCCGCGCCACCACCGAGATCAATCAGCAGATCGCGGGTATTCAGGCGACCACCGAACAGGCAGTGCGCGCCATCGAAAACATCTCGCAGACCATCCGCATCATCAACGAGTCCTCTGCCACCATCGCCGCTGCGGTGGAGCAGCAGGGCGCGGCGACGAGCGAGATCGTGCAGGCGGTCAATCAGGCCTCTATGGGCACGACTGAGGTGACCCAAAGCATCACCGGCGTCGCCCGTCTGGCCGAAGAAACCGGCATGGGCGCGTCTCAGGTGCTCAACGCCTCTTCCGAGCTGGCGCAACAGGCGGAAACGCTGCGGGCGCAGGTCAATGGCTTCCTGGCGCAGGTCCGCGCGGCATAAGGCGGCTCTGGGGTCAGGCTCAATCGGGAACTAGAGCGAAATGATTTTAGATGGAAACGCCATTTCGCTCAAAATTTATGTTTTGTCGCGATGTTTTTGCGGAAAACCGCTCACACTTTTCCGCACATCGCTCTAATCCAACGGCCGAAGATGCTGACTGCATCTGGACGTTGAAGACACGAGACTCTCTCGAAAGGCATACCAGGAGTCATTTTCGATGACCCTTGGTATGCCCCCATTCAGCCCATGCCGCATTTCCCCCTCAGGTCTCACAGTCCACATATACAATCCCTTAACCCTGTTTTTACACCTTCAGATAACACTCCTCTTTGAATTGTTCGGATGCACGCCTGCAATTATCAAGAGGGGGAACAATGTTCAGACATATTTCTGTCCGGATACGGATTATCACTGCCTTTTCGGTTGTCCTTGCCTGCACGCTGGGACTGGGTCTGTTTGCAATCAACCGTCTGGCCACCGTCAACGCGTCCCTCAGTGATCTTGCCACCCACTGGCTGCCGGCCTCTCATGGTCTTGGCGAAGCCGGTCAGAGTTTTGAACTGGCCCGATTTCGTCAGCTTCAGCTTACGACTGTTCCCGAGTCCGAACGGCCGGAAATTCGCGACAGCGTTAATCAGGAACTGGCTCAACTGTCGCAAGCCATAGAAGGTAGTACGCGCCACCTGACCAGCCCTGAGGAGCGGGCGCAGGCCGAAAAAATCCGTGCAGAACTGAAAACCTATATGGCCAATAGCACGCATTATGCCGGTCTGATTGATACCGGTGACATGGCGGCAGCTCAGGCCTATTTCTCGCAAGAGATGCGTACACAGGCCCGTGAACTCCGCAACTATATTCAAGAAGCCCGCGCCTATCAGGTGGAGGCCGGAGAGAAGGCCGCCGCTTATGGCATGGAACAGGGCGCGACGGCCCGCACCCTGATCCTGATCGCGCTGTGCGTGACGGCCCTGTGTGCGGCGCTGATCGGCTTTCTGATGGTCCGCGCCGTCTCTGTGCCCATTGCGCGCATGTCGGACGTGATGAAGGTTCTGTCCAGTGGTCAGACCGAGGTAAAAGTGCCTCATCTGGGCGAACGCAATGAAATCGGGCAAATGGCGGCGGCCGTCGAGGTGTTCCGCGACGGCCTGATCCGCAACCGCGCGCTGGAAGCCGAGGCGGCCAGGGCCCGCGAAGACGCCGAGCATCAGCGCAGACAGGCGATGCGCGATCTGGCCGCCGATTTCGAAGGGGCTATAGGCGGCGTGGTTGAAATGGTGTCCTCCGCCGCAACCGAAATGCAGGCGACGGCAGCGCAATTGTCGGCGTCAGCACAGGAATCCTCGGCAAAGGCGCAGTCCGTTTCCGCTGCGGCCGAACAGGCCGGCAGCAGTGTCACCTCCGTGGCGGGATCAGCCGAAGAACTGGGGGCGTCGATCTCTGAAATCAGCCGTCAGGTGCGACACTCGCTCAGCAAGGCGCGCGAAGCGGTGGGCGAGGCCGAAGCCACCTATGCCATCGTCAATGAGTTGTCGGGTGCGGCAGGCCGTATCACCAGCATCGTGGACATGATCTCAAGCATCGCCTCGCAGACCAACCTGCTGGCGCTCAATGCCACCATCGAATCGGCGCGGGCCGGTGAAGCGGGTAAGGGTTTTGCGGTTGTGGCCGCCGAGGTGAAAACGCTGGCTACCCAGACCGCTCATGCGACGACTGAAATCAATCAGCAGATCGCGGGTATTCAGGCGACCACCGAACAGGCGGTGCGCGCCATCGAAAACATCTCGCAGACCATCCGCATCATCAACGAATCCTCCGCCACCATCGCCGCCGCGGTCGAGCAGCAGGGTGCCGCCACCAGCGAGATCGTATTGTCCGTAACTCAGGCGTCCACCGGCGCGATTGAAGTGACGCAAAACATCACCGGCGTGGCCCGCATGGCCGAAGAAACCGGCACAGGCGCGTCTCAGGTGCTCAGCGCTTCATCCGAACTGGCGCAACAGGCGGCGAAGTTGCAGGCGCAGGTCAACGGCTTCCTGGCGCAGGTGCGCGCCGCCTGATCCGGTTTGGTGCCTATGCCGCCAGACCGGCCTGTACCAGCAGGGGTTTGAGCCGCACCAGCGCCGCCGGGTCTTCCATCAGGCTGGCGCGCACATCGGGGGCGCGCAACTGCTTCATGATCTCAGCCTTGGCCAGTTCGCTGAGTGCGCCCAGCGGCCCCGACTGACCGGTGGCCAGCCCCAGCAGGGCCGCCATGCGCTGAAGCGGTGACTTGGAGCCTTTTAGGATTTGCGGCAAAAGCTGCACATCCCCGGCAATCTGCGCGCCGATCTGCCCCAGTCGCGTATGGGCGGCTTCGGTATCGCTTTCACTCAAGCTGGCCTTGGTGATGCGGCGTTGCAGCAGGGCCAGCAACTGAAGGCGCTGCGCCGCCGGGCGTTTGGGATCACGCAGGTCCGTTTCAAACCGATGCGCCGTCAGGGACGACAAAAGCCAGCGCGCCGCCTGTTTTTTATTGGCCGCCCCGACCACGTTCTCGCACAGCCACAACAGGCGCTCAATCTCTTCGAGGCAGTGCGGTGCGCCGCGCGTCAGGCCTTCGACAAAAGCACTCGACACCAGCATTTTGGAGCGTTCGATAAAGGCGTCGGAAATATCTTCGCGCTCGACCTGCTGCTGGCTGCCGGCGGTGAGCGCCAGCGCCATGGCGCGCAGGAGGTCGATTTCGCCCACTGGATTGTCCGGCATCAGCCGCTTCACGCCGCGCAGTTCGGTCAGCACATTACGAAAGGCCTGAAGACGCAGGTTGCGGAAATGGCCCTTACGGATCAGGTGCGCAAACGCTTCGAGATGCGGTGGCGGCGGCGGCAGGGCGCGCCCGATACTGGCATCCACCTGGCTCAGGCGCTCAATGGCTTCGCTGCTGACCATGTGGGTCATAAAGGCCAGGCTGTCACTCTTTGCGTCCTGACTATCATTTAGTCCGCCCCTTCGCCCAAGCAGTTCGACAAGGGGGGTTTCAATAATGTCGAGCGCCCATTGTAAATCTGACCTTGCGGCAAGGGCGGTGGCGATCTGCGTCAACGGTGCCAACTTGCCTTCGGTACTGCGATCTGCGCCCATCAGCCGGGCCACAGCACCGCCCAGCACATAGTGGCGCTCCGGTGATTGCCCGATGCGGGCCACCTGTGTGGCGATATCGCCCGTAAGGTCGATTTCGCTGAACACATTCTTGCGACCGTCGTTGATGACGCGGGCAATCGCCTTATCCACCAGATTGTTCCAGCGGCGCATGATTTCGTGGATTGAGGCCCCGGTTTCTTCGGATTCGGGAATAGCGACCTTCTGGATAGCATGGGTAAGATCGTTGACCGAGGCGTCCAGTCTTTGGCACAGGAGCGGGCTGTGCAACAACTCGAACGCGGTCGCGCCTTGACGACGCAGCCAGTCTTCCAGCACGCGAGCAATGGTTTCGCGAGCGTGGCGGCTATAGAGGTCTTGCGGTGACGTGCAAACCGGCTCGGCGCTGCTGGCCGCCTTCGGCTTGCTGCGCGTTTCCGGCAGGCCCTCAGTCAGGACGGTATAGGTGCGAAATTCCCCGGTATCGTCGGAAAAGACTTCCTTGGTCACCTTGATGGCGGCGGCGCGACGGGCATTCAGCAATTCACGCGCCTGTGCGATGGCGGCGTCACGGTCTTCCAGCGCGTTTTGCAGCACCCAGCCCGATTGCGGCGTCTTGCGCGAGAAGATTTCGTAGTGAATCTGACCGGCCATAACGCTCCGATGCGTCTTGTCAATAATTGGCTCTTTATGACCCGCGTGTCACAAACCCTGCCATTCACGTCGAAATATGGACGAATCCTGTTAAATTAACGTTGAAGGGTCGTTCGGGCCTGATTATCACCCCGGAGCGGCCTATATTTGGTCAATAATTGAGTGTTTTGGCGTAAACGGCGTTATATGGTGCGCCACAGGTAAGACAACCGGAGGGCTTATGGCCAGAATTACCCTTGTCGATGATGACGAAAACATTGTCACCAGCGTTTCGCTGGCGCTGGAAAGCGGCGGACATACGGTGCAGGCCTATCACGACGGCGCGACCGGTCTGGCTGCACTCGAAAAGGACCCGCCCGATCTGGCCATCCTTGATGTGAAGATGCCGCGCATGGACGGTATGGAGGTCCTGCGCCGTCTGCGCATGAATTCCAACCTGCCGGTGATCATCCTGACGTCGAAGGACGATGAGATCGACGAAGTGTTGGGCTTCAACCTCGGCGCCGACGACTATATGCACAAGCCGTTTTCGCAGCGCCTGCTGCTGGAGCGCGTCAAGGCCGTGCTGCGCCGCGCCGGCGTCGTCGATCAGTCTGAGCCGCCGGAAACGCAGGAAGCGCTGAATGCCAAGTCGCTAAAGCGCGGCAAGCTGGTCATGGACGCCGCCCGCCACGAATGCACCTGGGAGGGCAAGCCGGTGCGCCTGACCGTCACCGAATTCCTGCTGCTGCACGCGCTGGCGCAGCGTCCGGGCTTCGTCAAAAGCCGCGACAACCTGATGGACGCCGCCTATGACGATCAGGTCTATGTCGATGACCGCACGATCGACAGCCACATCAAGCGTATGCGCAAGAAGTTCCGTCTGGTCGATCAGGAGTTCGACTCCATCGAAACCCTCTATGGCGTAGGCTATCGCTACCGCGAAGTGTAACCCATGCCGTTTGCCCGCTTCCCTTATGCCTCCCCGGCCTGCCCGGGGAGGGGTGCCGCACGGGCCGCCGCTGGCGGAGAGAGGCGGCGGTGGGTGGGCTTGTTGCGTCCACCTCCTCAGTTCCTTGGGGAGTTGTAAATAATGTCCGGCACCGAAACCCCGCAGCGTCGCCTTCTGCCGCCCTTTGCGCGCATCGGTTTTTTCCGCGCGCGGCTGGGGCGGCTGATCCTGCTGCTCAATCTGGCCGGTCTGCTGGTGCTGATCACCGGCGCGCTGGTGCTGAATGAATTCCGTCAGGGCCTGATCGACAACCGCAAGGAGTCGCTGATGGCGCAGGCGGAGACCATGGGCGAGATCATCGCCGAGGTCGCCACCGCCGGTGACCCTGAGCCCTATCTGGAGCCGCAATATGCCGTGCTGGTGCTGGGGCGCTTCATCCCCGAAGAACAGCGCGCACGCCTGTTCGACGCCAAGGGGCACGTCCTTACCGACTCCTATTCCGTCTCCGAACAGATCGATGTGCGCAGCCTGCCGCCGGTCGAGGACACCCTGCCCGATACCGAGCGGCGCAAGGCGCGCAATCTGCGGCAGGAAAAGGCGCGTGAGGCGCTGGACGCCGAGGTCAAACAGGCCCTGAGCGGTGAGCCGGTCGCGTCGGTGCGCTATAACGAAAAAGGCGAAAAGGTCGTTTCCGTCTCGGTGCCGCTGAAGCGCGTCAAGGCGATACTGGGCGTGCTGACCATTGAGGCGGGCGACGTGGACACCATCGTCGCGGCGCAGCGCTGGGCCATGCTGCCCTTTATTCTGGTGGCGCTGGGCGTCAGCCTGTTTTCGTCGCTGCTGCTGCACTGGCTGGTCAGCCGGCCCATCCACCGCCTGTCCGACGCCGCCGATGCGGTGCGGATGCAGAAGGCGCGCACCTTCTCCCTGCCCGATCTGGAGTCGCGCCACGATGAGGTGGGGATTCTGGCCCGTTCGCTGCAATCCATGACCGAAGCGCTGCAAAAGCGCATGGACGATATCGACCGCTTCGCCGCCGACGTGTCGCATGAGATCAAGAACCCCCTGACCTCGATCCGCAGCGCGCTGGAAACCCTCAGCCTGGTGAAGGATGAGGCCGCCAAGGCACGCCTGATGGCCGTCATCCAACAGGATGTGCGCCGCGCCGATCGGCTGATCACCGATATTTCCAACGCCTCACGCCTGGATGCCGAACTGGCGCGCGATGTGCCCAAACCCGTCGATGTCGGCGCCCTGCTCGAAGACATCGTCTCCCTCTATCAGCATATGCCCGAGGGGGCGGGTGTCAGTCTGGAGCGCAAACTGACCCCGGCGGCGTCGAAGGTGATGGGCCGCGAAGGGCCGCTGGGGCAGGTCTTCCGCAATGTCATCGACAATGCGCGCTCCTTCTCGCCCGAAGGCGGTACGGTGCGCGTCTGCGTCGCCTATTCCGACGCCGATCCAAAGCGCCCGGTGCACATCGTGATTGAGGACGAGGGCCCCGGCATCCCGACGGAAAATCTGGAGACTATCTTCCAGCGTTTCTATACCTCGCGGCCCAAGGGCACGGATTTCGGGCGCAATTCGGGTCTGGGTCTGTCGATCTCGCGCCAGATCATCGAGGCGCAGGGTGGCCGTATCTGGGCCGAGAACCGTCTGGACGATGACCACACCATCGCGGGTGCCCGCTTTACCATTACCCTGCCGAACGTGTATCAGTGACCCATCCCTATACCCTCCTGCCTTCGGTGAGGGGCTTTCGTTGTGTCCACCTGTATAGCGTGTTGAATAAGTAAGAACCCCCACCACCGCATCTAGCTTGCTCCGCAAGCGTCGTGCGGTCCCCCTCCCCAGTAAACTGGGGAGGTATGATTATCCGGAGCCCGTACTTGTCTCGAATCATCCTCCACGCCACGTCGCTGACCGTGCCCATTCGGGGTCAGTGGCGGGGCGTGCTCGTGATGGGGCCGTCGGGTATCGGCAAGAGCGATCTCGTCCTGCGCGCGCTGGAGACCGGGTTTCAACTTGTGAGCGACGACTACTCGGTCCTGTGGGCGTCGGGCGATCACATTTTCGCCAGCGCTCCGGACACCATTGCCGGGCGAATGGAGGTGCGCGGTATCGGCATAACGCCACAACCCCGTCGCCCCCTGACCCGCGTAAGTCTTTGTGTGCAATGCCAATTATCGCCCCCTGAGCGCCTGCCCGAAGCCGAGCTGACCCCCGTTCTGGGGTATGATTTGCCCACCCTCAGGCTTAACCCAAGGGAAGCTTCGACTGTGGCCAAACTGCTCACCCGGCTGCGTCTTCTGTCGTGATCCCGCGGATCGCCCTTGGCACCGTCGCATTTTCGTCCTAAATCGAAAGACCTTTTTGCAGTGCAGTGAATTGGGTCTATAATCAGTTTCTTGTGCCCCGCTCCGACCCGAAATCCGGGACCCGACGGGCGGTCACGTGTAGGGATGACGTCTATATGATCGGACTGGTGATCGTGACCCACGGCGGTCTGGCGGAAGAGTTTGTATCCGCCATGGAACACGTTGTGGGACCGCAGGATCAGGTGACGGCCATCTGTATCGGGCCCGAAGACGACGTGGCTCAGCGCCGTCAGGACATCCTCAAGGCCACCTTTGCCAATGACAGCGGCGACGGCGTGATCCTGCTGACCGACATGTTCGGTGGCACCCCGTCGAATCTGGCCATCTCCGTCATGGAGCAGACCAAGGCCGAGGTGATCGCCGGGCTCAACCTGCCCATGCTGATCAAACTGGCGACCCTGCGCAAGCTGGAGGCCCTGGCCGATTGCGTGCAACACGCGCAGGAGGCCGGGCGCAAATACGTCACCGTCGCCTCTTACGTCCTGTCGGGTGACAACTGAGCGTGACCGCCCGAATTTGACCGCAAGGCGCGGGAAGCGCCGACGGGCCGTTGGCGTCACAATGGAGGTATCCGGTGAGTGAGGAACCATCCATGACCGCAGCCTTTGCCCTGACCGAAGACCCGCGCTGGCGCGCCGTGACCACCCGCGATGCGACGCAGGACGGCGCCTTTGTCTATGCCGTGAAGACCACCGGCGTCTATTGCCGCTGCACCTGCCCGTCGCGGCGGCCAAAGCCTGAGAATGTGCGCTTTTTTGCCACTGGCCCGGAGGCCGAGACCGCCGGGTTTCGCCCTTGCATGCGCTGCCAGCCCGATCAGGGCGGTCAGCGCGCCCTTCAGGCGCAGCGCATCGCCGAGGCCTGCCGCGAGATCGAGACCGCCGAAGTCGAGCCGAAACTCGAAACGCTGGCGCAGCGGGCGGGCCTAAGCCCCTTCCATTTTCACCGCCTGTTCAAAGCGGTCACCGGTCTGACGCCCAAGGCCTATGCCCGCGCCCATCGCAGTGGCCGGATGCGCGCCGCGCTGAAGACCAGCGGCAGCGTCACCGAGGCCATCTACGAGGCTGGCTTCAATGCCCCCAGCCGCTTCTACGCCGATACGGCCCAGGCGCTGGGCATGTCACCGCGCACCTTCCGCAAGGGCGGCGTGGCCGAGGTGATCCGCTTCGCCGTGGGGCAGTCGCGTCTGGGGGCGCTTCTGGTCGCGCGCAGCGAAAAGGGCGTCTGTGCCGTGTTTCTGGGCGACGACCCGGAGGCGCTGGTGCGCGACCTTCAGGACGCTTTTCCCAAGGCCGAACTGATCGGTGGGGACGCGGCGTTTGAAGAGACCCTGGCGCGCGTGGCGGGCCTGATCGAAGCGCCGCAAACCGCGCTCGACCTGCCGCTCGATATTCGCGGCACCCTGTTCCAGCAGAAGGTGTGGGCTGCGCTTCAGGCCCTGCCCGCCGGCACGCGCGTCTCCTACAGCGAACTGGCCGAACGGGTCGGTTTACCCGCCGCGGTGCGCGCCGTCGCCTCGGCCTGCGCCGCCAACAAGATCGCCGTGGCCATCCCCTGTCACCGCGTGGTGCGTACCGACGGCAGCCTGTCGGGCTATCGCTGGGGCGTAGAGCGCAAGGCGGCGCTGCTGGAGGCGGAACGTTAGGCTCACCGCTTGATTTGTTCTCTTTTTGTGCTATGTTCGCATTACGTTCTAATGACGCTGCGGAACCGCACCATGGAAAACGAGAACATCGAACCCCTGCGCAAGATCATCCATGTGGATATGGATGCCTTCTACGCCTCTGTGGAACAGCGCGATAATCCCGATCTGCGCGGTAAGCCCGTGGCGGTGGGTGGGCTGGAACGCGGCGTCGTGGCGGCGGCGTCGTATGAGGCGCGCAAATACGGCGTCCGCTCGGCCATGCCGTCGGTGACGGCGCGACGCAAATGCCCGGACCTGATCTTCGTCAAGCCGCGCTTTGACGCCTATAAGGCCGTATCGAAGCAGATCCGCGAGATTTTCGAAGACTATACGGAGCTGGTGGAACCGCTGTCGCTCGATGAGGCCTATCTCGACGTCACGCACAATCACAAGGCCATCGCTTCGGCGACCCTGATCGCGCAGGAAATCCGGGCACGGATCAAGCTGGCGACCGGGCTGACGGCCTCGGCGGGCGTGTCCTATAACAAGTTTCTGGCCAAGATGGCCTCGGACTATCGCAAGCCGGACGGGCTTTATGTCATCACGCCGCGCATGGGGCCTGAGTTTGTCGAAACCCTGATGGTGGGGCGATTCCACGGCATCGGCCCGGCGACCGAAGAGAAGATGAACCGGCTGGGCATCCTGACCGGGGCCGATCTCAAGGCGCAGGACCTGGCCTTTCTGCAAAAGCATTTCGGCGTGTCGGGCGACTATTACTACAATATCGCGCGCGGCATCGACCATCGCCGCGTGCAGCCCGACCGGGTGCGCAAGTCGGTGGGTGCGGAAAACACCTTCTTTCAGGACATCTTTTCGCTGGAGGCCGCGCGCGCCGCCCTTTCCCCCATTGTGGACAAGGTCTGGCGCTACTGCGATCAGCACGGCACGCGCGGCCGCACCGTGACTCTGAAGGTTAAATATACCGACTTCCAGCAGATCACCCGCAGCCACACGGCGGCCGCCACCGTGCTCAACAAGGACGAACTGGCGCGCCTGTCGGGCAGCCTGCTCGAAAGCGTCTTCCCGATTGCTAAGGGTATTCGCCTGCTGGGCGTCACCCTGTCGTCGCTGGGCGGGTCGGAGGCGCAGGCGGAACCGCAGCAATTATCGCTGGCGATTTAGAGTGAAATGACTTTCAGTGGAATCGCCATTTCGCTCTAAATTTTTGTTTTGTCGCGATGTTTTTGCGGAAAACCGCTCGCACTTTTCCGCACATCGCTCTAGCTGGTCCATTTCAGCGTGGCGGGTTTCAGCGGGTTGGCGAAGGGGCGTTCTTCGGAACGGTGCGCCATCCACTCTTTTTTGAGTTGCTGGTACCACTTGGCCTGTGTGTCGGCGTCGTCGATCCACAGGAGTGACGGATCGTATCTCAGCCCTTCGTTTTGCAGATTGACCATGTCGCCGTCCTGCTTGAGGAAGGCTCTGGTGCCATATTTGAAGATCGGCGCAATGGCGCGGAAAATGGCGTGATCCGACCAGAAGATCTGCGTGATGCGCGTCCTGGTGGCGTGCACCGGTGTCAGGCAGGTGAGGCCCAGAATCTGCCGCTCACCGATCTCGATATGCTCATAGCGCACACCGGGCAGGCGGAAGGTGATCTCGGTCGCCGGGGCCCCGCCCAGAATACGATAGGCGCGCGAATTTTTTGACGGCGCGTGGCGCACCATCGCAAAGCCGAACTCACGCGGCTCAAACGCCTTGGCCTTTTCGAGCTGCTTCTTGGAGGAGCGCCACCACCATTGCTGATGCACATAGGGGCCGTGGGCTGGGTCCATCAGCCCCACCACCGCGTGGTCGATGTGGCTGTCGAAATCCATGCTCTCAACGATAATGGGTTTGCCCCCGACCACACCGGGCAGCAGGGGCGGCTGATGATCGGGCTCCGCCGGGCGGCGCGCATCGGCGGTCATGTAGATCCAGACGATGCCCTGTTGTTCCTTAACGGCGTAAGATCGCACCCGGATGCGGTCGACGTCCATAGGCTGATCGGCGGTCAGGGAGGGCACAGCCGTGCAGCCACCATTCGTCCCAAAGGTCCAGCCGTGATAGGGGCACTGCACCACCGGCTGACCGGTCTTGGGGTCAGGGATCATCTTGCCGGCGGACAAGGGCGCGGCGCGGTGCGGGCAGATGTCGCGCATCGCATAGGCCTTGCCCTGCGTGTCGCGGGCCAGCAACACCGGCTCGCCCAAAATCTCGTAGCGTTGCAGCTTGCCGGGCTTCAGATCGTCGGCCAGTGCCGCAAAATACCAGGCGTCGCGGAGGAAGCCCTGCCCGAAGACAAGACGTTCTTTGGCGATGGGCGGGGCGGACTGATCAGGCATGGGCAAACGATATCACAAAACGGGCGAAAAGAGTGACTATAGTTCAGCGCGCGCCGTCGCCAAAAGCGATTATTTGTCGCACCACCGTAGCATACCTCCCCAACGTGTTGGGGAGGGGGACCGCACGAACGAACGTAGTGAGTGAGATGCGGTGGTGGGGGTTCTTACTGAATTCAGGAAACTGAGCAGGTGGGGATATCGCAAGACACCCCACCACCCCGCCCTTCGGGCGCGGTCCCCCTCCCCGGCATAGCCAGGGAGGTATGATCTTCTATCCCCCGAACGCGCCCAGTGCCGCGAGGAAGCCTTCGTTTTCGTGATCCTTGCCAATGGTGACGCGCAGGCAGTGCGGCAGACCATAATTGGCGACATGACGCACGATAAAGCCCTTACGCATCAGGTGTTCATTGGCACGCACGGCCTGCGCTTCGTCGGCGAAGTGGATCAGGACGAAATTGCCCTGACTGACATCGACGCGGTAGCCCAGCGCCCGCACCGCCTGATAAAAGCGCGGCCGCCATTGCAGTACCTGCGTGCGCGAGGCGTCCAGATGCGCCTGATCGGCCAGAGAGGCGACGGCGGCGTACTGGGCCGGGAGGTTGATATTGAACGGCATCCGGATGCGATCCAGCGCCTCAATCACCCGCACCGGGGCGTAGCCGAAGCCGACCCGCAACCCGGCCAGTCCGTGAATCTTCGAGAAGGTGCGCGTGACGATCATGTTGTCGCAATTGCGCGCCAGCCCAAAGGCGCTCTGATAGGTCGGCTCGTCGGCAAACTCCGCATAGGCTTCGTCGATGACCAGCAGGATGTGCGGTGCCAGACGGCTGCGCAGATCGGCGATCTCGTCCGGCGTGTTCCAGGTGCCGGTTGGATTGGCCGGGTTGGAAATATAGACGATCTTGGTGCGCGCATCGACCAGCTCCAGCAGACGTTCGATTTCGACGCGCTGAGCGGGTTCGGGGGCCAGACGCACCTCGGCCTGACAGGCCTCGGCGCTGATGCGGTAGGCAAGGAAGCCGTGTTCACCGGTAACGATATTGTCTCCGGCCTCCAGCCAAGCCTGATTAAGCACACCGAACACCTCGTCCGAGCCATTGCCAAAGATCAGGCGGTCCGGCTCAAGGCCGTGATAGGCGGCCACGGCCTCACGCAGCGGGGCAGCGTGACCGTCGGGATAGCGGAACAGCTTGGCGCGCGCGGCTTCGAAGGCCTCAACAGCTTTGGTCGAACTGCCCAGCGCGTTTTCATTGGACGACAGCTTGATCGGCTCGGCCACGCCTTCGATCTTCGACTTGCCCCCGACATAGGCGGCAATCTCCCAGATACCGGATTTGGGTTCAGGGGTAGAAGCGGGGGGCGAAACGGTATCCATCGGGGATGTTCCTGCGCGTGCGAATTTTACTAGTATCGTGAATTTGAAGTTCGCTTCATTCTGATATCGAGACCCGGGCGAACTTCAAATTCAAAAAACGATACTAGATACAACAATTTGGTAGTGTCCTGTTGAATCTGAAATTCGCCAGTGGACGATATCAAGCACATGCGAATTTCAGATTCAGGACACTAGGTGCTGGTTAGCACCACGTGGCAGCCGGTTCAATGCCCTGTTGGCACGGCGGGTTGCCCCCTCCGTCAGCTTCGCTGACACCTCCCCCGCTATGCAGGGTAGGCGGAGCTTTACTTCGCTCTAGATCTTTGTTTGTCGCGATGTTTTTGCGGAAAACCGCTCACACTTTTGGCTTCGCCGAACTCCGTTTCCGCACATCGCTATAGCGCGTCGAGCAGCGCCTTGACCTCCGGTGCGTCCCACTTGGCCTCGCCGCCAAGGCGCGCGACTTCCTGACCGTTTTTATCGAGGATGATCGTTGTTGGCATGCCGACAATGCCCCACTTGCTCATTGGCTGGATTTCGGAGTCCATATAGACGGGCAGGCCGCCGCTGAGCTTCAGTTCTTTTTCGACCGCCGCCTTGTCCTCGGCCTTGTCGATGCTGAGCGGAAGGACCAGCACCTTTTGCGGGTCATAGCCCTTTTGCAGATTGGCCAGGGTCGGCATCTCAACTTTACACGGCGCGCACCACGTCGCCCAGACGTTCAGCACCACCACGCGGCCCTTGAAATCCGACAGCTTGACCGTCTTGCCTTCGCCATCGAGGAAGCTGATGTCTTCGATGGGGCGCGGGGCGGCGTGGGTTTCCAGCTTGGCCAGCGCGCCGGTGGCGTAGGTTTTGAGCGGCCCTTCAGCGACCGGCCCACTTTCGGCGGCGACCGTCCCGTCAGTCTCGGCTTGACGGAACAGCACCACAGCCGCTACGGAGACGGCGATTATCAGGACCAGCAGGCCCGCGACGATCAGGTTGAATTTCAGCTTGCGCGGCGGTCTGGTCCGCTCTGTCTGCGGGGCCTGCGCTTCGGCGTTCGCCGTGTCCGTGTTTTCGTCCAGAGGCTCATTCATGACCGATCCTTCGCAATCCCCCAATTCCGCCGGGCAGAAAATGTGGGGTGGACGATTCTCTGCCCAACCTGACGCCATTATGCAAGCCATCAACGTCTCGATCGAGGTTGACAAACGTTTGTGGGCGCAGGACATCGCCGGATCACGCGCCCACGCCGCCATGCTGGCCAAACAGGGCATCATCAGCGCCGAGGCGGCCAACGAGATCGACGCCGGGCTGCAAACCATCATCGCTGAGATCGAAGCCGGGACCTTCCCCTTCCGCGCCGAATACGAAGACATCCATATGAATGTCGAGGCGCGTCTGCGTGAACTGATCGGGGCGACGGCCGGGCGTCTGCACACGGCGCGTTCGCGCAATGATCAGGTGGCGACCGACTTCCGCCTGTGGGTGCGCGACCGCGTGGACTATACGATTGCGCAACTGCGTGACCTGCAAAAGGCGCTGGTGACGCGCGCCGAAGACTATGCCGACGCCCTGATGCCGGGCTTCACCCACCTGCAACCGGCACAGCCCGTGACCTTTGGCCACCACCTGATGGCCTATGTCGAAATGTTCGGTCGCGACGCCACGCGCTTCGAAGACGCGCGCAAGCGTATGAATGAAAACCCGCTGGGCTCCGCCGCTCTGGCCGGGTCGCCCTTTCCGATCGACCGCCACATGACGGCGCAGGCGCTGGGCTTTGACCGCCCGACGGCCAACAGCCTCGACGGCGTCTCCGATCGCGATTTCGCGCTGGAGTCTTTGAGCCACGCCGCGATTTGCGCCGGGCATCTGTCGCGTCTGGCCGAAGAAATCGTCATCTGGACGACGCCGCAGTTCGGTTTCATCCGCTTGTCGGACGCTTTTTCGACCGGTTCCTCGATCATGCCGCAAAAGCGCAATCCCGACGCGGCTGAGCTGGTGCGCGCCAAGACGGGCCGCATCAATGGCGCGCTGATCGCCCTGACCACGGTGATGAAGGGCCTGCCTCTCGCCTATTCCAAGGACATGCAGGAAGACAAGCCGCCGGTGTTTGAGGCCTTTGAATCGCTCGATCTGGCGCTGGCGGCCATGACCGGCATGGTGCGCGACCTGAGCGCCAATCTGGAGCGCATGAAGGCCGCGGCCTCATCGGGCTTTTCGACGGCGACGGACCTGGCCGACTGGCTGGTGCGCACCCTCAACATGCCGTTCCGCGATGCGCACCATGTTACCGGGGCGGCGGTCAAGCTGGCCGAAGGGCAGGGTGTGGACCTTTCGCAACTGTCGCTCGCTGATCTGCAAAAACTGGAGGCGGGGATTACCGAAGACGTATATAGTGTCCTCACGCCCGAAGCCTCGGCGGCTTCGCGCCTGTCCTATGGGGGCACCTCGCCTGTGCGGGTGCGTGAACAGATCCAGCGTTGGAAGGAAATTTTGGTATGACCGCTACCGTATCGCGTTCGTTTGTGAAGGCCGCCCTGTTGCTGGCCGCGATCTCCGGTCTGGGTCTGACGGCCTGTGCCAAACAAGGCGATCTGGAACGCGCGCCGCCTCTGTGGGGTAAACGCGCTCAGGAAGAGGTCGCGGCCAAAAAGAAGGCCGAGGCCGAGGGTAAGGCCACCGAGCGCGCCCTGCCGCGCAAGGAATTCAAGAACGAAATGCCCGACCCCTATCAGCAAAACAGCAAGGTCGCCGACGCGCCGCTCGAAGGCACGGGCAACGCCCAGCGCCAGTAAAATCATTTTATACCTCCCCGACGTGTCGGGGAGGGGGACCGCACGAAGCGTAGCTGAGATGCGGTGGTGGGGGTTCTTTCCGCCTCACAGGAATCTGTTTTCAAATGAACCATTTTGACATCCGTGACGGCGAGATGCACGCCGAGGGCGTATCCATCCGCGAACTGGCTGAGCGCGTCGGCACGCCGCTCTATGTCTATTCGTCCGCCACCTTTGAGCGGCATTTTCAGGTCTTCTCTCAGGCCCTGTGGGCGCAGGACGCCCTGCAAAGCCCCAAGAATGAAGCCCCATTGATCGCCTATGCGACCAAGGCCAACTCCAATCTGGCTGTGCTGCAAACGCTTGCCGAACAGGGGGCCGGGGCCGATACGGTGTCCGAGGGCGAAATCCGCAAGGCCTTGACCGCCGGTATTCCGCCGGAACGCATCGTCTTTTCGGGCGTGGGCAAGACCGACGAAGAAATGGCCTTCGCGCTGAAGACCGGCATCTATCAGCTCAATGTCGAATCGAAGCCCGAACTGGAACGCCTCAGCCACGTGGCGGGGTCTCTGGGCGTGGTGGCCCCGATCGTTATCCGCATCAATCCGGGCGTCGGCGCGGGCGGTCATGCCAAGATCACCACGGGCGGGGCCAAGGACAAGTTCGGCGTGTCGGCCCGCGAAGCCATCGCCCTCTATGCTCAGGCGGCCGCTGATCCGAATATCGCGCCGATGGGTATTGCCTGCCATATCGGCAGCCAGATCACCGACCTTGCCCCCATGCAGGCGGCCTTCTCGAAGATGAAGGGCTGGGTGCAGGAACTGCGCGCCGGTGGCCTGAGCGTTGAGCGCCTCGATCTGGGCGGCGGGCTGGGTGTGCCCTATTTCAATATGCCCGAACCGCCGTCGCCCAACGATTTTGCGCAGATGGTGGCGCTGACGGTCGGCCATCTGGGGGTACGCTATACCTTTGAGCCGGGGCGCCTGATCGCCGCCAATGCCGGGATTCTGGTGTCGCGCGTCATCCATATCCATGAGCGCGAAGATTCGGGTCAGAAGTTCCTGGTCGTCGATGCGGCGATGAACGACCTGATCCGCCCCGCCATGTACGACGCCTATCATGACATCCGCCCGGTGACGGCGGGTCAGACCAACGAAACCGCCACCTACGATGTGGTTGGCCCCGTCTGCGAAACCGGCGACACCTTTACGCGCGGCCGCGACATGCCGGCGCTGAAGGCCGGTGATCTGGTCGCCTTCATGTCGGCCGGAGCCTATGGGGCGGTGATGGGCAGCGAATACAATTCGCGCCCGCTCGCCCCTGAGGTGTTGGTGCGTGACACCAATTGGGCGGTGGTGCGTCCTCGCCCCGCCTATGAGGAGATGATGAACCGTGAGGTCTTGCCGGAATGGTTAAGACCGCATAGGGTAAAGGTGGACTAAATCCGCACGTCTATGGGGGACGGCATGAAGCTGCAACGGACAAAACCCTTATCCAAGCTGAACCGGGCGCTGTTCTGGACGCACGTGGTGATGATCTGGGAGCAGATCCTGCCCGCCCTGACGCCGTTTCTGCTGCTGGCCGGTGCCATTGCCGTGGCCGCGCAATGGGGGATATTTGCGGCCTTGAGCCCGCTGGGGCATCTGGGCGTTCTGGCGGCGGGTGTTGTGGTGGCCGCCCTTGCTGCCGTGCTGAACCTGCGCGGCTTCAGACAGCCGAGCTTTACCGAGATCAATACACGACTGGCGCTCGATAATGGCGTCACACCCGAAGTGCTGATCGGTCTGCGCCACAAGACGAAGCAGCCGTCATTGAAGATCGGCAAGGCCAAGGCCGGTATGGCCAAGGGCGACCCGCTGGCTCTGCGCTATCTGATGCTCATTCTGTTTGGATTCGGCTACCTGACGCAGGGGCCGGTGCCCCTGAGCCAGATCGCCTCGGCCTATATGCCCCTGCACAAGGGCGCGCCGGTCGTGCTGGCGCAACTGGATGCCTCCCGCTGAGGCGTTGGGCGGGCCTTCTGATGCTGGCCGCGCTGGCGGCGTGTAAACCCGCGCCGTCTTCATCGCCGCAAGAGTCCAAACTGGAAACTGGAACGCTTAGCGGCGAGGCCGAGGCCATAGACGGCGATTCCCTGCGCGTGGACGGTGTTGAGGTGCGCCTCGAAGGCGTCGATGCCTTTGAATATGATCAGCGCTGCGGGGCCTTTGCCTGTGGCGAGGCGGCCAGTCGGCAACTGAAACGTCTGGTGGCCGGGGCCGAGGTCGTTTGTGACCCGCAGGGCGAAGACCGGTATGGGCGCATACTGGCCTTTTGCGCCGTCGAAGGCCGCGATCTGGGCGAGGCGCAGGTACGGGCCGGGCTGGCTCTGGCCTATCGCCGCTATTCCGACCGCTATGTCGCCGCCGAAGAGACGGCCAAACGCACCCGCACCGGCGCCTGGGCCTATGAGGTCAGGGCCCCGGAGGATTTCCGGCACAGTCAATAATCGCCCCACGAAAAGGAAATAGAGCCGTGGGAGCTGTGCTGTGCAAGGAAAATGGTCTCTGAGTGCCTTATGTTTGGGGAACCACAGATTTCACAGATGAGTGCTTCGCGCCTTTGCGGCTTTGGTCGCGATGACTTTATGATAAAGACATCTTAATCTGTGAAATCTGTGAAATCTGTGGTTTGACCTTATACCAACGGCCGAAGAAGGTTATTTCAACTCCGGAAACCCATGCTCGCGCAGGAAGGCCTTGGTGGCCTCGACGTCCGGCCCGGCGATCAGCCCCAGTTGCAGGGCCCCCAGCCACAGCACCAGCGCCGTCAGGACTGCCGTCGCGATCTGCCACGGGCGCGCCGGATGGAAGCGCGCGGCCTTACGGATCGAGGCCGGATTGACGCCGTAAGAGCCGGTTTCCAGTGCAAAGGCCATTTCAAACCCGTCCTGAAAGCGCTCATCCGGATTGGGGGCCAGAGACTGAAGAATGATGCTCTCCAGCCAGCCCGGCGCGTCATGACGTTTGTGGGTGAGAAGGTCCGGACGTTTCAGCGTCGGCTTGGTGAAGGGCTCGCTTTCGCCGTAGGGGAAGGTGCCGCCGGTGAACAGGCGGTGCAGGGTGACCCCCAGCGCGAAGATGTCCGAGCGCTCATCCCCCCACTGACCATCGAACAGTTCCGGGGCCATGTAGTTATTGGTGCCGGGCGGCAGGACACCGGTCTTTTCGTCAAGCGCGGGCAGGCGCGCAAAGCCCAGATCAACCAGTTTCAGCCCGCCATCTTTCAGCAGGATCACATTATCGGGTTTGACGTCACGATGGATGACGCCTGCCCGGTGCAGCGAGCCCAGCGCCTTGGCCAGCTTGGTGGCGATGTCGATGCCTTCGCTCAGGCCAATCGCCGGCTTGCGCGACAGGCGTTTTTCCAGCGTTTCGCCCTCATAGAAGGGCTGCGCCACATAGAGGCAGGTCTGGCGCTTGGGCGGCAGTTGCAGGACCGAGCCGATCCACATGTGCTGCACGCGACTGGCCACCCAGGTTTCGCGCACAAAGGCCTGTCGGGCCAGGGTTTCGGCCCCCAGATTGTGCGGCTTAGGGAATTTGAGCACCACGGTCGAAAGTGGCCCGGTGGCCGACAGGTCGCGCGCCTTGAACACGCGGCTGTACATGCCGTCGGCCAGCATGACCTCCAGCCGGAAGTCGTCTATGGTTTCGCCCACCTCTGGCGGTTCGCGCATCGGCAGGCGCGAAATGGCGGCGTCAAGGTCCTTGACGGTGGCGGGGGGCAGTTCGAAAATGTCGATGATCAGCACGGTGGCATTGTCATCGCCGCCATTGTGGATGGCCATATCGACCAGCTTCTGCGCCGTATCATCGGCCGATAGCCGTTCGGACAGGATGGCGTTGATCTGGGCTTCCGGCACCTTGGCGTGCATCCCGTCGGAACACAGCAACAGCCGGTCGTGCGGGAAGATGTCGTGGATGCGATAGTCGATGCGCACCACCTCTTCGAAGCCGATGGCGCGGGTGAGGTAGGGCGAATCCTCGCCGCCTTCGGGCTTGTGATCCTGCGTCATCTGACCCAGATAGCCCTCGCGCCAGCGGTAAAGCCGCGTGTCGCCGACGTGGAAGGAGTGCAGGCGGTTGCCCTTGATCACCACGCCGGTGAAGGCGCAACTCATGCCGCGGACGTTTTCGTCCTTCTGCCCCTGACGGTGGAGCCAGTAGTTGATGCTTTCCAGCGCGCGCCCGGCGGTCTTTTGCGGCGACAGGGCCTCGGTCTGGCTGAGATAGTCGTCGATGAAGGAACGCACGCTCAGTTCGGCGGCGACGCGCCCGCCCTTGCGCCCGCCAACCCCATCAGCCAGCGCCGCCACCAGCCCGTGATGTGACCCGTCATCGGCCAGACACGAGGCCGCAAAGTCCTGATTGTCCTCGCGGCGGCCGATATGGCTGGCGAACCCGACGGCGGCCTTGAGACGGGTGGCGGTAGGCAGGCTGGCCATGCAGTGTCCTGTGTTTCAGACGCTCTTTGTGCCCGCGCCCGCGTGGGCCGGTATGCAAGACGTCCATCCTTCTGTCACAGAACGATAAAACGAAAACCGCGATTATGGCAAAAAATTAAAGCCGGATACCGATTCTAAATCCGCCCCAGTGTCTTCCGTGCACGATTATGGGCGCAGAGACGTCCTTCATCATGACAAATTCACCATTGCCCATATCGCGGCGATAGGCCTGCACCAGAGGCGGGCCGCTGTTTTGCCCGGCGCGCAGGCCGACGCGATCATTGAACAGGCGGCGATTGCGGCAATGGGCCGTATTCCATTCCGGATCGTTGGGCCGCTGAGGCTGTGAGAATTTGCGGTTGTGTGTCGGCAGGAAACCATTGCGATCCACCGCGGCACAGAAGGCAATCTGAGGGTCGCTGCTGAGGATGGCTTCCTGAAGATCGGGCAGCAGGCGGTCGGTCAGGGCCACAAAGCGCGTCATGACCTGGGCCGGGTTTGTGCCGGGGATGGGGCGGTAATCGGCGTCAAACAGATCGGCCTGAGCGATCTCGCCCCTGGCCAGAGCGGCTTCGAACATCTGACGGATGCGCTCAGCGGCGTCTGTGGCCTTGCGCACAGTGGCGCTGTCGGCGTTTTCGACACCCGCCGATGAGGTCAGTTGCATGATGGCTTCGGCGTCCATCGCCACCTTTTCAAGGCGCTGGCTACCGCCGGTCAGCAGGGTGTCCAGTTGCGCAACATCGGAGGCCAATTGTCCCAGCCCTTCGCGCAGTTCACCGGAATGGCCCTCAATGCGGCCCGCGCCTTCGGTGACGGCGCGCAGGGTGTCGCGCGCCTGATCAAAGGCTTCGCCGATACCGGCCAGAGATGAGTCCTGAGACGACGTTTTGCCGGTGCCCTGCCCGGATACGGCGCGCGCCATGTCGAGATTGTCCTCGCTGATCTGCGTCAGGGTTTCGATTTCCTGCGTCAGGGCCGACAGGGTTTGCTGGATATGGCGGGAGGCTTCGCGCGTCTGCGCCGACAGGGCC
This sequence comes from Asticcacaulis excentricus, assembly GCF_003966695.1. Lineage (NCBI taxonomy): Bacteria > Pseudomonadati > Pseudomonadota > Alphaproteobacteria > Caulobacterales > Caulobacteraceae > Asticcacaulis > Asticcacaulis excentricus. The sequence goes on along the minus strand of NZ_AP018827.1, from coordinate 1,609,817 downwards.
TTGACCTCGGCGGCAACGACCGCAAAGCCGCGTCCGGCCTCACCGGCGCGGGCGGCTTCAATGGTGGCGTTCAGCGCCAGAAGGTTGGTGTTCGACGCGATGGTTTCGATGGACCGCGCCACCTGCGCCACCGAGGCGAGGCTGCTGGACAAGGCGGTGATGCGCGAGGCCTGCCCCTCAGCGCTGGTGACCCAGTGTTCCATGGCGCCAATGGCTTGTGAGACGCGGCTTTCGGTGTCGCGCGCCGACTGATCCAGCCGACCCTCGGCCTCACGGGCCAGATCGACCAGACGGGCGTTTTGCGCGGACACCTCAGCCGCCGCGTCGGCCAGTGTCTTAAGGGCGCAGGTCTGATCGGCATGGCGGCGTACCACCGTCTCGATATTGCCCGACACCGAGAGAAGTTCGAGCCCGACGGAACCGGCAATATCCGAGATGCGGTGGATGACCTGATGGGCGGAGGCTGTGTCCGTCGTCTCAGCGGACACCGGCGTCAGGCCAGACAGGGCGGCTTGCGTCATGGGGCGGTTCCTCGGCGGTTATGGGTTTTGAGCCGAGGGTCCGCTGAAATGGTTTATAGGTGTTGAACAAGGCGAAGCGGCTCAGGCGGCAGCCTTAGAGCGATGTGCGGAAACGGAGTTCGGCGAAGCCAAAAGTGTGAGCGGTTTTCCGCAAAAACATCGCGACAAAACAAAAATGTAGAGCGAAATGGCGTTTCCACCTAAAGTCATTTCGCTCTAATTCAACACGCGCCGGGTCTGCGGCGCATCCAGCGAGAACAGCGGCACCTGTATGGCCAGCCATTCGCCCTCATCCGTCACGCACATATAATGCCCGCCCATGGTGCCGGAGTCCGTATCCAGTGGACAGCTAGACGCATAGCTGTAGCTATCCCCCGGACGAATGCGCGGGGTTTCGCCGACCACGCCTTCGCCATCGACCGTTTGCACGCGGCCCAGCGCATCAGTGATGCGCCAGTGTCGCGTCCTGAGCTGAAGGGCGCGGTTTGAAGCATTGGCAATGGTGATGTGGTAGGTCCACAGCCATTTGTGGGCGCGGATGGCGTCATCATTGCGCGGAATGAACTGAACGCGGACGCTGACAGTCACGCCGTCGGTGGTGGCGGTATAGATCATGGGCGCAGAATAGGACGCTTCGCGGCCTGTGTCAGTTTTTCTTTGCGCATTGTGTTTGAGCCGCTTAAATGCACCTCCCCTGCTTTAAGAAAGTTGCGATTCCTGATGACTGTTTCCGGTATCCTGCCGCTGCAATCCATCCGTGAACTGGTTGATCAGAGCGCCATTATGAGCGCCTCAACGCTTGATGCCGACCAGATTCAGCCGGCCTCGATCGACCTGCGGCTGGGGGCGAGGGCCTGGCGCGTGCGCGCCTCCTATCTGCCGCGCGGCAAGCGGGTAATGGATCGCCTGCCCGACGTGGTGATGCACGAAATGGACCTGACGCGGGGCGCGGTGTTCGAATCGGGCTGCGTCTATATCGCTGAGTTGCAGGAGTTTTTAAGCCTGCCCACCGGCGTTTCGGCGCGCGCCAACCCCAAAAGCTCGACCGGGCGCGTGGATGTCTTCGTGCGCCTTTTGTCGGATTTCGGCGACCTGTTTGACGATGTGCGCGAAGGCTACAAGGGCCCGATCTATGTCGAAATCGCACCGCAGACCTTTTCGGTGCTGGCCCGCACGGGGACGCGCCTGAACCAGTTGCGCCTCAAGACCGGTGAGGTGCCCAAGCTCTATACGGCCGATTGCGGCGTGGACCTGATGACCGGCGATCTGGTCGGCTATCGGGCGCGGCGTCACGCCGGGGTCATCGACCTCGATCATGTCGATGGCCACAATCCGCGCGACTTCTGGGAGCCGCTTTATCAGAACAAGGGGCAGTTGCTGCTCGATCCGGGCGAATTCTACATCCTTGCCTCGCAAACCGATGTCGTCATCCCGGTGACCGAAGCCGCCGAGATGCTGCCCATCGACCCCAGCGTCGGCGAATTCCGCGTCCACTATGCCGGTTTCTTCGATCCGGGCTTCGGCACCGAAGAGGCGGGCGGCATCGGTTCAAAAGGCGTGCTGGAAGTGCGCTGCCACGAGACGCCCTTCCTGCTGGAACACGGGCAGACCGTGGCGCGTCTGGTCTATGAGCCGCTGGTGGCCAGGCCGGAACAGCTCTATGGACAGGGCGGGTCGCACTACCAGAAGCAGGGGCTGAAACTGTCCAAGCATTTCAGGCCTTGGTAAAAGTCTTGAATTTGGCGATCTGGGGTGTCGGCGTCGCTTGCCCGTATTCATATACGGGCGGCGCTAGCCTCCTGCCATCTCATCCAAATTGAAGACTTTTACAGGCGGTGCGCGCGGCATATCGCTTTTTTGCGCCCGTGTGTGCCTGATGGTCCTTCAGATGATGGAGGATAGTATGGGCTATATGATTGGCGATACGGTTCAGCTCAAATCCGGCGGCCCGGCCATGACCGTCAACAATGTCGATCTCGACAACTATGTCTATTGCGACTGGTTCGACGAACACGGCGACCGCCATTCAGACAAGTTCAAGGCCGATCTGCTGGTCGCCGCTACTGCCGAGGCCGCGCCAAACGAACCGACGCCGGTGGCATCGCCGTCATTGTAAACAGGCTTACACCTCCCTGCACATCGTGCGGGGAGGGGGACCCTTTGCGGAGCAAAGGGTGGTGGGGTGTTTTTCGATATGTCCACCTGCTGAGTCTTTTGAACTTAGAGCGCATTCCGAAAAGTGTGCAACGGTTTTGGCTTCGCCGAACTCCGTTTCGGAATCAAATGCGCGACAAAACAAAATGTTAGAGCGAGATTTCGATTCAATCTGAACGAAATACGCTCTAAGTAAAAACCCCCACCACCGCATCTTGCTTGCTTCGCAAGCTGCGTGCGGTTCCAACGCTGGCGAAAGCTATACTTTCGCTGCGCTATACCCCAGCAAGCTGGGGAGGTATGAAAAGAGGCTAAGCCGCTCGCTTTGACGGCACCGGCACTTCGACCCCCTCATCAAAGTGCAGGACTTCGGGGCGGGTTTCGTCCAGGGTAAAGCGCGGCTTGAGCGGCGACTTGTTGCCATTATAGCCACCGGTCATCTTGACCAGACGCGCAAACACCACCTTGAACGGCTCCAGCCATTTAGGGGACGTCGCCAGAGCGGGTTTCAGCCCCAGCCAGCGGCGCAGGCAGCCATTGGCGTAGATGACATTGGCGCGCCAGATGGCCGCCGGGGTCATGAACTCGATCGACAAGGAGACGTTCACCGAATCCTGATTGACGATGCGGTGCGGGGCGTTTTGTTTCCACGTAAGCATCTGCCCCGGCACAAACTCGACCTTCATCGCCTCGGCATCCCACGCCGGATCAAAGCGCAACTGCTCATCCGATTCGCGCAGGGCCACGCCTTCGAGGTCGTGATCGGAGACATAGGGGGCTTTGGGCGGATAGACATAGACGTGCTTGACGCCGCGTATCTGCCACAGGGTCACCAGTGGGATGTCGAGGTGATAGAAGACGTGGGCATTGGGCGAAGAGATCAGCAGACCCAGATCTTCCTTCAGCGTGCTGACGCCGGTTTTGGCGCGAATCTCGGCAAACATGGCCTCGCACAGGGCGCCGATATCGGCGTCCGCATGATTGACCTTGCGCAGGTTGAGCCACAGCCGCCCGGCCTTCACGCCTTCCATCAGCGCGCGTCCGTCATGCGCGCCGCGGCGACCGAGGAACCATTGCCCCCAGTTGGTCGGGTCGTAGCCCATGGTGAACACTTCCAGCTTGTCACGCGGATAGCGGTCGATCAGGGCGATCAGCGCTTCATCGGTAAACAGCGGGCTGTTGTGCAGGTCGTGCGTGAAGGTGAGGTTTTCACGGCCAAAGCCCGCCTTATGCGCGTCAGTCCAGGTGAGAATGTCGGTCATGTCTATCTTCCGGCGGGATTGGGGCGCAGCAGGGCCGTGCCGTAAAAGCCGATCTTGTGAAACCAGATGAGTTTGCCAAGGCCTCGGGCGGCCTTGTCGAGGATACGCGCGGCGGCCTTTGAGCCTGCCGCATAAAGCGCCAGCCCGGCCCCGCCGAACAGCACCGCCTGCACCAGCCCGTTGAGCATCCAGTAGGCGCAGGTCAGCGGCTTTTTCGGTGTACCGGCCATGGCCGAGGTCGAAGGCCCCTGACCATAGGCAAAGGCGCGCGGCAGGGTGTAACGCAGCGTGGCACGGCTTTCGGGCACGTCTTCCCACACAAAGGCATCGGCCGCCCACACCATGCGCGCGCCCTCCTGTTTCAGCGCATAGAACAGCTTGTCATCCTCACCGCCGCAGTTGTTGCGGTTGGTGTCGAAGGGCTGCTCCCCGCTCAGCAGGGCGCGGCGGATCAGCGAATTGCCGCAGCCGTAATAGTCGGGGATGGGGCCGCTGTGGGCCGGTCCGAAGCGCGAGAAGAAGGCTTCGAAATAGGGGCGGAATTTCGGATCGGCGGTTTTGAGCCGCGCCGTGACCGGGCCAAACACCACATCGGCGTCAAAGGCCTGTTGCACGCTCAGCATCTTCGCCACCCAGTCGGACGGAGCCTCTTCGTCGTCATCGAGGAAGAGGATAAAGGGGTCACGCGCGGCCTTTACCGCCGTATTGCGGGCATTGGCAACGCCGGGATTGGGCTCGTGCAAATAGGTCAGGGTTTGCCCCGCACCGGGCGTCAGGCGCTCGACCTCAGCGCGCGCTGACCCTTCCGGGGAATTGTCGCAGACGATGATGTTCACGGCCCTCTCAACGCCCGTCTGCGCAAAGACCGAGTTCAGCGCGGTCTTTAAGCCGTCCGGGCGGCGGAAGGTGGGGATGATCACGCTGACCGACATCTTACTGGCTCAACCGCTTGCGGGCATTGGCGAAGGCGTAGATCGTGCCGTTGACGCGCCCGCCGAGGTCCAGTTCCAGACTGGCCAGATGGTCGAGGCGACGCCCCAGACGCCGCGTCAGGTGCGACACGCCCAGCGCCTTGCCGCCGCTGTCGATCAGGCGCGACAGGGTCTCAGAGGTGCGACCCTGACCGGAGGCGGCAAACAGGCGGCCATGCTGCACCACCGAATGGGTGTTGCAGAAGGCGTTCTTATAATGCTGCTGCCCGGTTGAGAGGTCGTAGTAATTGACCCCCAGTTCACGCAGCGGCGTCTGGCAGCCTTGCAGGAAGATCTGACCGGGGGAATAGGCGCTGTAGGCCGGATCAAAGGCCGAGACCCACGGATGGACGCGGTCGCCCAGACGCGGGCCAAAATGCCAGATGATCGGCTTGCCGCCCGCCGTGACGGTGGTCAGGTGGCCATAAAGCTGCGTCTGAGTGTCGGCCGGGCGCACGAACAGGTGGCGCATCAGGGCCTGCACCCACGGTGCCGACAGGAAGTCGTGGATGCCGGTCTGCGCCGTCTGGGCGCGTTTGATGGCCAGCATGGCGTCGAAATGTTCGGGCGTGAAATCCGGCAGTTCAAACCGCACCTCGCCGTGTTCTTCTTCGAGGCGACGTCGCAGGCGGTTGATGTTTTTCAGGTGCTTCTTTTCGACATTATTGACCGTCTCGTCGTGAGTCAGGTCGATGCCGTAGGCGTCTTCGGGTTCGCCCTCAAAACCGTCAAAGGCCCCGTAGGGGTCGATCAGGCCCGACACCTGAAAGGCGCGAATCCCGGCCAGAGCCAGCGCTTCCCGCGCGGGGAAGGCCGTGTCCGGAAAGCTGATCAGGGCGGTATAGTCGTTGAACGGCGCGCCGACGGGGCGCGCAAACTGCCCCGGACGGCGGTGGTGCGGCAAAAAGGCGAGGGTCTTTCCGGCACGACGAAAAACCGCCACCCTTACGTCATCGCGCACCTGCGCCACGGTGGCGCAGAAGTCCCACGACAGGACGGGCGAGCCGAAGGCAAAGGTCTGGCGCGCCATGTCGCGCCACGCGGCCATGTCGGTTTCGCTAAGGTCGCGCGGGGCAATCAGGTCACAGGTAATCATACGGGTTCCGGAACGGGCCTGCGGTGGCCCCTTGTTTTACAGGGAATTCCTAACAGGGAAGGGTAAATATTCCCTATCTCAGGACAGTTACTTTTTTCAACGCACCTAAAACGTCACAAACGTTTCGCGGGGCGCTGGTGCCGTGCAAGGGTAGGACATGACAAGTTTCGCAATCTTTTTGACAAGGGTACTTGACATCATCAATTGCCCCGGTGTAAAGGTTGCTTGTCTTTAACGGAGAGATGAAAGTGAAAAATCTGCGTGCAACCGCCGGATGGATGATGGGAGCCTTCGTGCTCATGAGCCTGATACTGGGCGGCATTATGGGTTATGATATTTCTTCGGGTACGGGGCTGATGCGCAACAATCCCACCGTGGCCTATGTGGTCGTGGGTTTTGTGCTGATCGCCGCCATGGCCGTCAGCGTATTCTGGTGGCTGACCATAGATGAGGCCCAAAGAGAGGCCCACAAATGGGCGTGGTATTGGGGTGGGTCCTCCGGGCTGCTGATATCGGTCTTTGCCTTTGTGGCGGCTCTGGCCGGTGGTGATGCCCTGATGATGCCCTATGTGCGCTTCATGGATTACGAAGGCCATCTGGTAGCCTTGGGCATGATTACCTCTCTTGCCCCCGCGATCATAGGCTATGGTATCGCCTGGCTCATCTGGTGGCTGCGGCACCGGTAAACCCCAGATAAACCCATGAAAAACCGTCTCAAAGTCCTGCGTGCGGAACTGAACCTGTCTCAGGCCGATCTGGCCCAGAAGCTGGATGTGTCACGCCAGACCGTGAATGCCATCGAAACGGAGAAGTACGATCCCTCCCTGCCGCTGGCTTTCAAAATCGCCGACGTCTTCGGACTGAAAATCGAAGACATCTTTCAACCTTAACCTATAGTCTTTTTTTCACACTCAAGAGGGGGTATCCCATGATCAATCTGAAACACACCCGCCGTGCGCTTCTGACCGGCTTTGTCGCTGTCGCCGCCCTGCTGCCGCTGGGGGCCGCGGAGGCCAAAGAGGCCGCGCCCGCCCCGAAAATGTGGGTCATCACCGACGCGGACTCCACCATCTATCTGTATGGCTCCTTCCATATTCTGAAAGCGGACACCCAATGGAAGACGCCCGCCCTCGACAAGGTGTTCAACAGCGCCGATACGCTTTATCTCGAAGTGCCCAATGCCGATGATCAGGCGGCGATGGGCGCGCTGGTACAAAAGTACGGGATCGACCCGACGGGCAGCCTTTTGAAGCCCTACACGGCCGAAGAACAGAAGCTGATCCGCGACACCTACGCCAAATATGGTCTCAATATCGACCAGTTGGTCATGCTGAAGCCGTGGCTGGCCAGCCTGATGCTGGTCCTGAAGCAGATGCAGACCGAAGGCTTTGATCCGAACATCGGTGTGGACAAGACGCTTCTGGCGGCGGCGCGCGCCAAGAACCTGCCCGTTAAGGGGCTGGAGACAATGGAAGACCAGATGAAGCTCCTCTCTCAGGATGTGTTTGGTGAAGAGTCGAAGGCGCTGCTCGATACGGTCAAGGAAGACGCCAACGTCAAGGCGCAGTTCACCAAGCTGCTGACGGCGTGGCAGACCGGCGATATCAAGGGGATGGAAGTCCTGATGATCGACGAGATGAAGACCAAGACGCCGAAGATGTACGAAGCCGTCATGGTCACCCGCAACCGCAACTGGGTGCAGCCGATCAAGGACGTGCTGGCCGGTTCTGGCACGCAGATGATCGTCGTCGGTGCCGGGCACCTCGCCGGTCCGGACAGCGTGCAGGCCCTGCTGAAAAAAGAAGGCATCAAGGTCGAACTGTACGATTATCAGTCGGCGAAGTAAGCCGCTTTGATCGTAACCCCTGTGCGTGATCGTGCAGGGGTTTTTATTGACATTGAGGCCGTTTTTATACACAAGGCGCGCCTAAGCCCCTTAAAGCTTAGAATTTGGAATCCCCTTGGTCCCGTGTGACTTTGGGGATGCTTCTTTTTTAAGGGATTCACGAAGATGAACACCACGCCTGAGACTGCCCCCGAAGATCACCTGTTCGGCGTTTATAACCGCGCCGCTATGGAGGTTGAACGCGGCGAAGGCGTGCGACTTTACGCCCGTGACGGGCGCGTGTTCATTGATCTGGTGCAGGGCGTGGCGACCAATGGCCTCGGCCACTGCCACCCCAAGCTGATCGATGCGGTGAAAACCCAGTCCGAAAAGCTGTGGCACGTGTCCAATATCTTCCGCATTCCGGATCAGCAGACGCTGGCGGCGCGGCTGTGCGAAGACTCGTTTGCCGATCAGGTCTTCTTCACCAATTCGGGCACTGAGGCCGTTGAATGCGCGCTGAAGCTGGCACGCAAGTATCACGACGCCAAGGGGCAGCCTGAGCGCATCGACATCATCACCTTTACCGGGGCCTTCCACGGCCGCTCCTATGGCGCGGTCAATGCCGGGGGCAATGACGCCTATCTGGCCGGGTTCGGGCCGAAGCTGCCGGGCTATGTGCATCTGTCGTTTGGCGACCATGAGGCCCTGAAAACCGCTGCGGCCGCCCCCACGGCAGCGGCCATTCTGGTCGAGCCGGTGCAGGGCGAAGGCGGCACCCGTCAGGTGCCGGAACAATGCCTGCGCGGCTTACGTGATCTGTGCGATCAATACGGCCTTCTGTTGATGTTTGACGAAATCCAGTGCGGCATGGGCCGTTCGGGCAAGCTGTGGGCGCACCAGTGGTCGGGCGTGGAGCCAGACGTCATGATGACGGCCAAGGCGCTGGGCGGCGGCTTCCCCATCGGGGCCTGTCTGGCCACCAAGGAGGCGGCGTCCGGCATGGTCTTCGGCAGCCACGGCTCGACCTTCGGCGGCAATCCGCTGGCCATGGCGGTCGGTCTGGTCGCCTATGGCGAGCTGTCGAGCCCGGAGATGCTCGATCACGTCAATCAGGTGTCGGGCTTCCTGCGTCAGCAGCTTCAGGGCCTCAAGGCCGCCTTCCCGGACGTCATTGACGAAATCCGCGGCAAGGGCCTGCTGGTCGGGATCAAGGTCAAGCCGTCCAACCGTGACGTAATGGCCCTGGCGCGCGACAACGGCCTGCTGATCGCCGGCGGGTCGGACAACTGCATCCGTCTGCTGCCGCCGCTCAACCTGACCATTGAGGAGGCGCGTGAGGCGCTGGCCCTGTTCGAACAGACTTGTCAGGCGGCACGCGACACCCTGCTGGTTGAGGAGACCGCGTAATGGTGAAGCATTTTCTGGACATTTCCGACCTGAGTGCCGCTGACCTGCGCGCCATCCTCGATGACGCCCATGCGCGTAAAAAGGCGCGTCTGGGTTGGCCCAAGGGGCGCGTCGATGCCGATGCCCCGGCGCAGGACCGCGTGCTGGCCATGATCTTTGAAAAGAACTCGACGCGTACTCGCTTCTCGTTTGATGCGGCCATCCGCCAACTGGGCGGCGATGCCATCATCTCGACGGCGACCGACATGCAGCTCGGTCGCGGCGAGACCATCGAAGACACGGCCAAGGTCCTGTCGCGCATGGTCGATGCCATCATGATCCGCGCCAACCGCCATGAGGATGTCGAACGTCTGGCGCGCGCCGCCAGCGTGCCGGTGATCAACGGTCTGACCAACAAGAGCCACCCCTGTCAGATCCTCGCCGATCTTCAGACGATCGAGGAACATCGCGGTGACATCAAGGGCAAGACTCTGGCCTGGGTCGGTGACGGCAACAATGTCTGCGCCTCCTTCATCCATGCGGCGGCGCGTTTTGACTTCACGCTGAATATCGCCTGCCCGGCCAAGTACAAGCCGTCTAACGCCGACATGGTGTTTGCGGCGGAATCGCGCGCCCGCGTGACGGTGACGCAGGACCCCGAGGCCGCCGTGCGTGGCGCCGATGTGGTGATGGCCGATACCTGGGTGTCGATGGGCGACCTCGATCACGAGGAACGCCTTGAAGCCTTTGAGCCCTATCAGGTCAATGAGGCGCTGATGACGCTGGCCAAGCCGGACGCCCTGTTCCTGCACTGCCTGCCCGCGCATCGCGGCGAAGAGGTGACGGACGGCGTTATCGACGGTCCGCAATCGCAGGTCTGGGACGAGGCGGAAAACCGCATCCACGCCCAGAAGGCCGTGCTTGCGTGGTGCCTGAGCGCATAAGTCTTACACCTCCCTGCACGACGTGCGGGGAGGCATAACATTGAAAACCCCTCCGGTTTGGGCCGGAGGGGTTTTGTTTTACTGCGCCGGGGCGGCGGCGGGTTTGTCCGCCGGCTTGACCTGAATGCGCAGCAGCTTCTCCTTGATCAGCCACTTCTTCGCCATGGCCTGAATGTCGGCCGGCGTCACCGCCTCGACCTCAGCCTTGCGCGTGCGAATGGCCGTCAGATCACGCGGATCAGCCTGAATGCCGGGCAGGACGCCGATCCAGTAGCCGTTCGTCTTGACCTGAACGTCGTAACGATCCAGCACCGGCTTGCGGGCGCGCAGCAGTTCGTCGGCTTCCACCGGCTTGGCCTTCAGGTCTTCGGCAATGGCCAGCAGCGAGTCGTAGAAGGTCTGATCGACTTCGGGCTTCACGGTGGCCTGCGCCGCCAGATAGCCATAACCCTTGAAGGTATTGGACATTACGCTGCCCGCCGATGAGCCGTAGGACGCCCCCTGCTTTTCGCGGATTTCGTCGATCAGGCGCAGCGTCATGACTTCGGCCAGCATTTCGGTGGCGCGGGCCTGCTTCGTATCGGCGAAGAAGTCCGTGGTCGGCCAGGCGACGTAGCTGAGGTTCTGATCGGCGCGGCCGGTGTGGGTCAGGACCTGATGCAGGTTGGTCGTGGGGAAGCTGAGCGTATCCGCGCCCTTGACCGGGGCGATGGTTTCCGCGCGCTTGGGCAGGGTGGCGAAGGTGGTGTCCAGAACCTTTTTGGCCTCTTCGACCGTGATGTCACCGACGATGGTGATTTCGATGGGCGCGGTGGTCAGGATGCCGGTGACCAGCGCCTTGGCATCGTCGTTCTTCACCGCCAGAGCGGCGTCCTTTTCCGGCAGGCCGAAGCGGGTGTCGCCATTGCGCAGCAGGCGCGGGGCCTTGGTCGAGAAGACGCTGTTGGGCGTCGAAGACAGGGTCTGGTAATAGTTGGGCAGGAAGGATTTCAGACGATCCAGCGCCTGCGGACGATAGGCGGTGTCGGTGACGAAGGCCGTCAGCACCTGCATCTGAAGCGCGAAATCGCTCGGCGTTGTGTTGCCGGACAGGACCGCCGCCTCTTCGCCGATGCCAAAATTGGCCCCATAGATGCGTCCGGCCAGCGTCTCCTTGATCTCTTCGGAATCGAGCTTGCCCAGACCGCCATCGAAGACGCCGACCCAGTTGGCCGCCTGAAGCGGCAGGGCCTTGTCCTGACCGATGGTGGTCAGGCCGCCGTTGAAGCGGACATTGACCAGAATTTCGTTGTCCTTGAAGGTCGTCGGCTTGATATTGACCTTTACGCCGTTAGCATAGGCCAGTTCGGTGACACCGATATCGGTCAGCAGCACTTCCTTGACGACAGAGGCCGGGGCCTTGCCAAAGGTTTCGTAAGGCCACGCCTTCTTGACCGCGACCGCCGGTTTTTCAACGGTTTTGGCCTTGATGGCCTCATACGACGCCAGCATGGCCGGCTTGTCGAAGCCGCCCAGATCGGACGCCATATGCGTCAGAAGCGGGCCGTCACCGGCGAACAGCGTCTTGGCGCGGGCACTGACCGCCGCAGCGGTGAGGCGGCCCTTAATGCTGTTGAAGAAGGCGAGGTTCTGGCTGGGAGCCGTCATCACCTCCTTGTCCGCCACCGAACCGACCAGCGCATTGACGATGGCACCGGTATTGCGCGTCTTTTCGCCCTTGGCCTGCGCCTCCAGACTGGCGGCCATGTCGGCCAGCTCGCGGGTCACCTCGTCTTCGGTCACGCCATAGGTTTCGAACTGACGCACCATGGTAAAGGCCTGCTCAAAGGCGTCCTTTTCCTTGCCGGGCTTGGGCGTGATGCTGAGGCTGAGGGTTTCGGCGGTCTTGGCGACCGTGTCGTCGCCGGCCCCGGCGGCGGCAAAGGCGCTTTCCGGGGACTTGGCCTGACGCTCAAGGCGCTGGTTGAGGATGGACAGGGTCAGGTTATCGAGCGTGTCGTCGAAGTCCTTGGCCCGCGTTTCCCACGAATCGTCGAACGGCTTGAACCACGTCACCTGCATGGATTTGCTGAGGCCCGGCTCGACATAGGTATAGGCCGAGGCCTTTTGCGGCGTATAGGTGCCGAAGCTCAGCTTATCCAGCGGGCGCTTGGAACGCGGTGTCAGGTCCGAGAATTTCGCCTTGATCTTGGCTTCAATTGTGTCGGCATCGACATCACCGGCCACCACTACCGTGGTCAGTTCCGGGCGGTAGAAGTCGTTATAATAGTCGATAAAGGCCTGAGCCGGGGCCTCGGCAATGACCTTGGTCGAACCGATGGGCAGGCGGTGGCCATAAAGCTGACCGGGGAAGGCGGCCTTGGCCCATTCGACATAGGCGCGATAACCCGGCGAATTGCGCGCGCGTTCTTCGCCCAGCACCACGCCGCGCTCACGGTCGATGGCCTTGGGGTCCAGCGTCAGATTGCCCGCTGTCTCGCGGAACAGGAACAGGCCGGTGTCGATGATCTCTTCGTCGTTCTTGGGCAGGTCCAGCATATAGACCGTCTCATCGAACGAGGTGTAGGCATTGGTGTCGGGGCCGAACTTCAGGCCGTGACGCTCAAGGATCTTGACCATATCGCCTTCGGGCACATTCTTCGAGCCGTTAAACGCCATGTGCTCAAGAAAGTGGGCGAGGCCAAGCTGCTGCTCAGACTCCATCAGCGAGCCGGTGCCGAAGCGCATGCGCAGGGCAACCACGCCCGGCGGCGTCTTGTTGGGATAGATGATGTAGGTCAGGCCGTTGGGCAGGCGGCCGAAACGCGCCTGAGGGTCCGGTGTGATGTCCGAATGGGTCTGTGCGAATTCGACGCCGCCCGGCAGGACCGCCGGAGCCTTAGGCGCCGTCTGGGCATAGGCCGCGGGCGTCAGCGCCGTCGCCGACAAAAGCCCGGTGGACAGGGCGGCAACCGCTGCGGCGGTCAGGAACTGGCTACGTATCGACATGAAAAGGTCGCCCTCATAGGTAAATGTGGGGGCGACCTTTTCAAAGTTTTGCGGCTGAATAAAGTTACGAAACCGTAATGTGGGTAACGACCTAGTTCTTACCATTCCCCGACACGTAATAGGTCGCCGTATTGCCGATGGCGCGGCTGGTCGAAACGATGGCCCGGCCTGAACCGGTAATATTCGTTGTCGTCGAAGCCGTCACATTGGCGTTGTTGACCTGAGAGTTGCGCACCGTCATGTCCGCTTCGCATTCGGCGCAGGCATAGGCATAGGCCGAGTTGCCCGTCGCTTCGGCGGTGACATAGGCGTCGTAACCCGTATGGCCTTCAAAGCTGGCCTGCACGTCGATCGGGCCGTCGTTGAACTGCTCGGTATTGATGTTGACGTACTTGTCGCCGTTACCCGCGGTCAGGCTGTTGCCCACGCCGGTCGCGGTGGAGTGCATCTCACCATATTCATACCCGCTCAGCACGCTCATCGACTGCACCTGACCGCCATTGGCCTGGCGCGTGTCGGTGACCAGCGAACCGCCCGTATTATAGAGCGTCACCGTGTTGGCGGCGGCGTCCGACTGCGTGGCCATGTGCCAGGCATTGCCCGCATTGGCCGAGACGTAGGATTCCGTGCGTCCGCTCGAATCCTGCGTGACCGTATGTTCCTGCGAGCCGCGATCCGTTGAATTCGAAGCGTAGTAGTTGTTCATCGCCGAGGCGGTGTACAGGTTCGGTGACGGCGAATAGTGCAGCACCACGCCGGTGCGGGCGCGGGCTTCGGCATCAGACTGCTGATGGGCGGTCGATTCCAGACGGCCGTTGGTCACCTGATAGGCCTGATGGTTGGTAACCGCGACCGTATTGATCTCACCCGACTCATAGATAGAGTTGTTGGGTGAATTGACCTGCGTGTCGGCGTGGACATTGACCGCATCGACATACTGCTGGGTATTGGCCACCAGCTTGCCGTCCGTGGTCGTCCCCGCGCCGTAATTGCCGACGGCCTGCGTCGTCATATAGAGCGGCGTACCCAGCGACTTGCGGTAGTCTTCCGGAGCCGCCGTGCCATTGACCGTAGCCGTGGCCGTGACATTGCCCTGAAGCACCTGAACCGACGTCAGCTTGGCATCAACCTGTTCATTGCCGACCGTCACCGCATTGCCGTGGCCCGACGTCTCGACCTTCAGAAGGTCGTAGTTTTCTACCACGTTCAGGGTCTGACCGGAGAAGATGTCGCCGGTCTGAACCTGATCATTGGTGATGTCGAGCCCGCCCGAAGCCGGGGTCGTCGTCTGACTAGTAGCGGCCGTCGCCAGAGTTGCGGTTGCGAGTATTGTGCCAACGGCTAGGATCTTCGCGCGTACCCGCATTGTTGGTCTCCAGATTGTTATAGGCCGGGGTGTAGCCGCCGGTCTTGCCCAGCGTGGCGTCGTTGAGGAAGTCGTCCTTGGGGTTCAGGCAGATTTCGGGGCCTTGCACCCCGTAGAGATTGGCCATGAATTCCAGCGTGGCGCGTTCAATCAGGGCACGCACCGCCAGTTGCATGGGCTCAAGCCCGCCTTCGCCCGCCGAAACGTCGAAGATGTTGCCGTTGAAGAAGTCGAACACGCCGGCCTTGATTTCGCGGCCGATGATCTGCTTCTGGTAAGAAATGACATCCACCACTTCCAGCGTGCGGGTATCGACCAGACGCAGGTCCAGGGCGACATTCATCACATAGAGGCGGCCATTGACGATGCCCTTGGTGTCGCGGGCGTCAGCGTCGCCGACATAGGCGTCGATACCAGACGAGCGGATATTGTAGTTCAACTCGGTGATGCCGCCGACGATGTGGAAGTCGGAACCGGCGATCTGACCCGCCATGATACGGCGGTATTCGCCGGCTTCGGTCGGGTTGGCGACCTCATTATCGGTGATCAGCTTGTTGTTGGTGTACTTCAGCTCCAGTTCCGACACCGACGTGTCGAAACGCTCGACCTGACGCGCGCCGGACTTGGCCAGAGCGGTCATCGCCATCAGCGAAGCGCCCTGCGTAATCTTGCGGCCCCCTTCGTATTCCACCTTGCCGGTGTAGTCCGAGATGCGGCCCACCGCCATGCGCGGCGAAGCGAGGCTATGCTTGCGGGCATAGGAGCCGAGGCAGACCAGAGCGTCCGAATAGGCGGTCGGGTTGGCCGTCACCGGGGCATTGCCGATCGGCTTGGCATAGACGCCCGACGGACCGGCGACCGGCGACACACAGGCCGATAAGGTCATGGCGCCCGCCGCCAGAGCGATCAGGCTGAGGCCACGACGCACGCGGCGCGACGATTTCTTCGTATCAGAAGCCATTGAGATTTCCTGTAATGTCCGTGCCAGTGGCACCGGTGGCGGTTTGATTGCCATTGGTGGCCGTGACGTTGCCGTTGTTGGTCTGGGTCGAATTGACGATGACGGTGTTGTAGTTGCCGTTGACGACAACCGAGAGATTGTTACCGATGGCGGTGGCCCCACCCACGGCACCGGCGCCGGAGTAGCTGTCGCCCGCGCCATAGGTCATCGACTTGGAATAGATACTCTGGTCGCTGCCGGTGACGATAACGCCATCCAGCAGCACACGGTTGCCATTGGCATCGCGCGTCGAAGGGTCGATGG
Source organism: Asticcacaulis excentricus (assembly GCF_003966695.1). Taxonomy (NCBI): domain Bacteria; kingdom Pseudomonadati; phylum Pseudomonadota; class Alphaproteobacteria; order Caulobacterales; family Caulobacteraceae; genus Asticcacaulis; species Asticcacaulis excentricus. The sequence continues at coordinate 1,594,037 of NZ_AP018827.1, read as the reverse complement.
CACGCTCTTCCTGACCGCGGGTACGGCCATAGCCGGTCTCAAAACCGGTCGAGGTCGTGCTCATGGTCTGCGCCAGGGCCGGGGCCCCGGTGAGGACGACGAGGCCTGCGGTGGCTGCGGCTATCTTGTAAAACGCCATGTTGGGCTCCTGTCAGGCTTACGCCTTCACTTGAGAGGCGAAAAGCAAATCGGATGCCACTGTGACCGCGAACCTTAAAAATTGGGTATATTTTGTCTTAAAAATCGCTAAAGGGTTTCAAAATCAGGGATTAAGGGCTTCGCAAAGCGCTTTGCGGCCCTATATTCGCGGCTCGACCGGCCGATGGACGCTGTAGCCGCATAAGGGTTGCGTATGAATGAGACGACAAAAGAGCCGTTTTTCACGGCACCCTGGCCGGCCGTAGTCCTCAGCGGGCTCATTTTGGCACTGTTCGCCCTGCAATCTCAATTCGATACAAACGGCGATCTGGTCTATATGCTGGGCCTCAATCCGCGCCTTTTGTGGAAGTACGACACCTTCTACGCCCTGTTTACCACCTTGTTTCTGCACGGGAGCTGGATACACGCCGGTATGAATGCCGCCCTGGGGCTGGCCTTCGCCAGCGGCGTGGCGCGTGTTTTTGGCACACGTATCGGTGGTGCCGCACTCTTCTATATATACTACCTGTTCTGCGGCGTTCTGGCCGGGGTGGTCTATTGCGCGATCTTCCCGGACCGTAACGTGCTCCTGATCGGCGCGTCCGGTGCCATTTCAGGCCTGATGGGGGCGGCCATCCGCATCGGCCCCGGCTATATGCTGCCTTTTACTGACCGCGGAGTGATGGGGATGACGATTGCGTGGACCGCTATCAATATCCTGTCGGCCTTTATCAGCATCATTCCCGCGGCGGGCACGATTGCCTGGGAAGTGCATCTGATCGGTTACGCGATTGGCCTTCTGACCATAGGGGTGTGGATGCGCCTGTTCCGGCCGCGTTTCTTCAGCCTCTAGATCATTATGATTTCTGGTAGAAACATAATGATCCAGATTTTTGTTTAGCCCCTCGCCGGGTGCGGGCTCCGCCACCTTGGCCGCTGCCTCAATGGCGGCTTGAGCGGAATGATTCCACTAGAAATCATTCCGCTAAATTTCCCGTAAAGAGACGCCTCACGCAAAATTGACATCGGGGTCAAATTAAGGCCTTGCCCTCTTAACGTCTTCGCATAACCCTGCTCTCCTGCTCCGGACACCGGGAGGTCCGGCTACAAAGGGAGAGAGCCTATGCTGATCAATCAGCTTTTGAACGCCAAAGGCCATCAGGTCTTCACCGTATCCCCCGAAGATACAGTGGCCGCGGTATCCGCCCTTCTGCATACGCGCAAGGTCGGGGCGTTTGTGGTCGCCGACCGTCTGGGGCGTGTCGCCGGCATCGTCTCCGAACGCGACATCATAGGGGCGCTGGCGCAAAAGGGCGCTTTGGCGCTTGATATGCAGGTTCAGGACATCATGACGGCCGATGTGATCGTGGCGCGTCTGGGTGAAACCGTGGACTCCCTC